>JAFYKY010000004.1 GCA_017537345.1 Clostridia bacterium
GATCAACTTCCAGCTCTCCAACAAGGGTCTCGTTGGTTACTCTTGGGATCTTGATGCAGCAGAAGTAGCAGGCGCAGGCTCCAGCCTCGCAGTTGAAAACGCAGACGCTCTCGGCGATACCGGCATCTACGTAATCGCAGCACTTGCACTTGTTGCACTTATCGGTACTGCAGTAGTAATCAAAAAGCGCGCCTAAACTATTGGCGACTGTCTAAACTTTGCAGATCGAAACGCAAAGTGGTTTGATACGTAATTACAAATGCGAGAGATATTAGTTTATCTCTCGCATTTATGTTTTCTTTATATGAAGGAATTTGTTTTTCACAAATTCCTTTTTATTTTGCGTTTCTAAACGCTTTTACGCGGTAGGCAGTAGAATACTACAGCTCTACAGGGGTCCCCGAAAAATGCTGCCGCATTTTTTGGGGTTCCCGATCTACGCGCGTAAAAGACGTTTTCTGCTTTGTTTATACAGCCGCCCCGCCAAAATCAGACTTTCGGTTCTACAGACGTCACTTTTGTCTATATTGTAGGGAAGGGGCTTGCCCCTTCCGTTTTCTACAGACGGCAGTTTTGGCTGTGTTGTAGGGCGGGGGGGTACTCCAGCCGCATAAAAAATGTTTTTTGCTTTGCAAAAAACTACCGAAACGCCGTGGTTTATCACGGCATATCACGTGCCGCAGGCACATATCACGTTGCTGAAAGCAACATATCACCGCCCGCAGGGCGCACAGTTCTCCGTTATGCGCAAAAAAGCCTTGGGTTTAGCCCAAGGCTTTTTAATTTAATTAAGATCAGTCTTTCTTCTTTTTGCCGGTTGCGAGTACCACTACGGTTGCGATACCGCAGATCGCGATTATGGAAAGGCAAGCGATCTTGAACACGTCAACGCCTTCTTCGGGCAGGGGTTCTGCTTCTACGTCAACGGTGATAGGCTGGGAATACAGCACGTATTCCTTTCCGTTGGGAAGCTTGGTGGAATAACTGAGCATAAACGCTACGCTTCCTTCGGTTCCTGCGGTGAATACGCCGGTGGCGGGGTCGAAGCCCGCGCCCAGATCATCTGTCAGCCAAACCACGTTCACGCTGTCGGTTACGGTTGCAACGGTTCCGCCGTAGGTAACCGTTTCTGCTTTTATCTTCATAGTTCCGCCGGCGGTGAGCGTGCTTGCGCCTACCTTATCCACGTTGAAATCCATTACGGTGTTTTTGGTAAGCTGGGAATCGTCGGTAGTAAGACCGTCAACACCCCAAAGGAATTCGTTATAGAACGCCATAGAGGTTCCCGTGCTGAAGGTCCAGGGCCACAAGGATACGCCGCGGTCATTAAGTATCGTATAGAATTCCTTGCTTATGTTGCCGTAGTTAATATTAACGGTGGCGTTGTAGACCTGAGCGTTTTTGATAAGCTGGAACGCATTTATTCTCAAAGCTTCCATATCAGCCGCGCTTGCAGTAAGAGAGCCGCTGAGATAACCTGCGGAAATAATGGGATCAACCTCATAGGTCTTCTTGAGCACGGGGCCCGAGAAGGAGATTATGTTAACTCTATGCTGTACGTTGTATTCTTTTATAATATCGTACAGTACGGGTACCATAGCCTCGTCGCCGCTCTTAAGCTCGATAACGTAATATACGTTGGTATCCTTAAGAGCTTCAAACATTTCTTTAAGGGTAGGCACTTGTGCATCGGAAACAGAGCCGTCTTTGTTAAGAAGTCTGTATTCACGTATCTCCTCCAGAGTCATCTGGGGAACGGTCTTGCTGCCGGTATAGTTGGTGGTACGGTTAAGGGTGTTATCGTGCATAATAATTATCTCGCCGTCTTTGGTAAGATAAATATCGGTTTCAACCTCGGTTGCGCCGTTTTGAACAGCGGTGAGATAACCTTCGATAGAGTTTTCGGGAGCTTGGGAGGGGTTGCCTCTGTGACCGACAATAGAAGGTGTTTTGGTAAGGGTGTTCTTTCCGAAAACGTCGCACATAACGGTGGTTATAAGGGCGTGGTTATCGGAAACCATACCGTTTGCGCCGGATGCTATCATCCAGGCGGCGTCGATCTTATCTAACTCCGTGCCGTAAGCCCATACCGTTACGTGAAGCTCCTGTAATGCGGCTACGGTTGCCTTTGCGCATTTTTCTGCAGGGAGCGCCAATACGTTGACTGCATAGCCTCTTACGGTTTCACGGATCTGCTGAGCGGATCTTCCTTCAATATCATTAAGGAAAAGTATGGTGCGGAGCGCGTTCTTTTTATTACGGATAGCTTTAAGCAAATCTCCGTTTTCGGACGCTACGTTAATATCCCAGAAATCGTTGGCGGCGCACCATTCGGTAAGGGTGTTGCAATCCTGCTCGGAATTTACGTACACACCGGGAATAACACCTTTTTCGTTGCATATCGCGTACAAAGCGTCAAGCTTTTCTGCTGTCAGGCTTTCGTACTTAACAAGCACGGAATTGGGCTTTGATTCGCCGTTAAGAAGGGAAGTAAGGTCTGCTTCGGAAACGGAAGCGACGTTTGTAACAGCGTTAAGAAGGTTTGTTTTTGTGTGCTCCACTGCAATAAGGGGATCTTTGACTTCGGGCTTCTTTGCGGCTTCCGTTGCAATTGTGACCTTGATATAATCAAAATGCATTACGGAGCTGTTGCCCTGAATACCGATACCGCCCATAGTCTTAAGTGAGTAACCGTATGTGGTTATATCGTCGATATGTACCACAACGCTGCCATCGATACGGTACTGAATGGTATTATCAAAAGCAGAAACGTTGAACTTGTAAAATTCTCCGTAGGTCATATCGGAATCATAGCCTGCGGAACGGAGATATCTCCAGGTGCTTCCGTCGTATCCCACGCACTCAACACCGCCGGTGGACTTTTCACCGCCTGCATTGGACATGCTCTTTCTTACGCACATGTGCATATAATAGGGAGCCTGATAACGGTAGCATATGGAAAACCATCTGCTGTTATCGGTAGAAGAGATCATAGCTGCGGAGGTTTCTATATTGTAGTTACCGAAATCGGCAAGCCATTCGGGCATAAGAAGAATGGTGTTGCTTTTTCCCGTGGTGTCTATAACCAGCACGCCGTCTTTAACGCTTACCGTGCCGTTTGCGGTCTTTTTGAGCCCCTCTATATCGGAAGCAGCATCAAAATCATTTTCGTACAGCACGTATTCGGTTTCATCGGTGTTTTTAATAACCGCATAAACCTTACGGCTCTTTCCGTCCTTGGAAGCGGTAAGCTCGTATACGCCTTTTTCATCAAACTTAACTGTGGTTACGGTTTTTCCGTCCAGAGTCCATTCGGGAGAATTCAATACAGTGCCGTCGCTAAGCTCAACGGAATATGCGGTAAGGTCAATATCCTTGCCGGCATCTCCCGTAACTGCGGGGGAAGCGTTTGTAACGGTCTTTGCCTCTTCCGCCAATGCTTTTGTAAGGGGAATTGCCGTTAACAAAGCCATAAGCATCAAAGCGCAAAGTACAAAAGCCACAACTCTTTTCATTGGTGTACCTCCTTGAAATACCTTATTTATTTGAATTGATATCGTCGATAGCATCGGCGATCATATATTTATGCTTTTTCAGGAATTCACGGGCGGTTTCGTAATCGCATCCCGTTTCGTCGCAGATAATTCTTATAGCGCGGTCTACCAGCTTTTTGTTGGAGGGAACCATATACGCCATATAATTTCCTCTTACTCTGCCGGTACGTACCATTCCGCCGGTAGAAAGCATATTAAGTATCATTTTCTGCGCGGTGCCCGCTTTCATACGGGTGGAACCGTTTATGACCTCCGCTCCCACAACGGCGATCATCGCCACGTCGGAAAGGGGGATAAGGGCGCTGTCGGAATTGCAGGAAACGCACATCGTCTTTGCGCCTATGGAACGGGCGTAAACAAGCGCGTTTTGCACGCAAGCCGCAGAACCGCTGGCGGAAAGACCTATACAAACGTCCTTTTCGCAAAAATCCTTTGCCTTTAACTGTCTTACAATAGATTCGGGGTCGTCCTCCGCATCTTCTATGGAATCAAACGCCGCATCTCTGCCTCCCGCAATAATTCCCTGCACGGTTTCCGCGGAAACACCGTAGGTGGGGGGACATTCGCTTGCATCAAGCACACCGAGTCTGCCGGAAGTGCCTGCGCCTACGTAAAAAACTCTGCCGCCGCCGGAAAGCACCTCTGCGTAAAGATCGATACCCTTTGCAATTTCGGGCAGTGCTTTTTCCACCGCGTCGGCTACCGTTTTGTCCTGCTCGTTAATAGCCTTTGCTATTCCCAGCGAGTCAAGCTTGTCAATATTTTTTGTCTGTTGGTTGGTGCTCTCCGTACGGAGAGATGCAAACTCGGACATAATGCCACCTCTTTGAAAAAATCTACATATTATTATATAATAAGTTTAGCACATGGGCAAAATAAAATCAATAGTAACCCAAAAAATAGGAAAATAAAATTGACAAAATACTACCCAAGTGGTATTATGTACGTGAGGAGGTTTTGACCGTGGCAGTAAAGAAAAAAGACCTTATTTCGATAGTCGTTCCTTGCTATAACGAAAGCGAGGCGCTACCTTATTTTTATAAAGAAATAGCAACCGTTGCAAAGAGTCTGGATGCGGATCTTGAAATTATCTGCGTGGATGACGGTTCTAAAGACGATACGCTTAAAAAGCTTCGTATCCTTGCGCAAAACGACAGCCGTATACGTTACCTTTCCTTTTCCCGCAATTTCGGAAAAGAGGCGGCGATGTTTGCAGGGCTTTCCGCCTCAAGGGGAGATTACGTCGCTATAATGGACGCGGATCTTCAGGACCCCCCTTCATTACTTCCCGAAATGTACGAAGCTGTGCGTTACGGCAAGTATGACAGCGTGGCAACCAGAAGAAAGACAAGGGATGGGGAACCCCCCGTGCGTTCCTTCTGCGCCCGCGCGTTTTACAAGATAATGAGCAAGATAAGCGATACCGAGCTGGTGGAGGGCGCAAGAGATTTCCGTCTTATGCGCAGACGTATGGTGGACGCCATACTTTCCATGACAGAATACAACAGATTTACCAAGGGTATCTTCTGTTGGGTAGGTTTTAAGACCAAGTGGCTGGAGTACGATAATATAGAGCGTGTTGCGGGAAGCACCAAATGGTCCTTCTGGAAATTGCTTAAGTATTCCTTTGAGTGTATTTACAATTTCTCCACCGTTCCTTTGGATATATCGTCCTTTTCGGGATTTGCTCTTTGCATACTTTCCGTTATCGGAATTTTAATAGTTATAATCCGCGCGCTGTGCGGCGTTCCTTCCGCAAACGGCTGGGCATCCCTTTTATGCGTAATACTTTTCGTAGGCGGGCTGCAGCTTTTCTGCATTGGTATTCTGGGAAAATATCTTTCCCGCACTTATATGGAAACCAAAAAGCGTCCGATCTATATCGTACGGGAATCAGAGGAGGATATTAAGAAAAAATGATAGAGCTTGGTATTATCACTTATCAGCCTAACGGAGACGGTATTCGCTGGGTAAAGAGTCTTGGACTTAATAACGCAGAATTCTGCCTTAACGGGGACGAGATATATTCTCTTAATGCAGAGGACGTAATAAACGCCTGCAAGGAAACCGGTGTTAAGGTTGCTTCTGTGGGCCGTTGGGGAAGATTCAGAATTAACGAAGACGGCAGTATAAACGAAAAAGAGCAAAAGGACGAATTTTTGCTTATAGATTTTTGCCGCAAGATAGGCTGTCCTGTATACGTTACCGGCTGTAACTACGTTGACGGACTTTCCTACTACGCAAACGTAACCGCTACTATTAACTATTTCAAATCCCTTATGGATTACGCAGGGGATGACGTAAAGATATGCACCTACAACTGTAACTGGAACGCATATACAAATAAGCCCCACGAATGGGATATTATTCACGATCATCTTCCCGCGCTGGGCATTAAGTTCGATCCTTCCCATACCATTATCGGCGGAAGAAACTGGCAGGACGAAGCGGTAAAATACGGAAGCAAATTTTACCACATGCACGTAAAGGGCACGGTGGATATCGGAGGCGGCAGATTTGACGATCCTCCCGCAGGAATGGATTCCATCAACTGGGGACTTTTGGTAGCAATTATGCGCAAGCACAGCTACAACGGTGTAATGTCTATCGAACCTCATTCCGAAACCTGGCAGGGCGAGCTTGGCGCAAAGGGCATTGCCTTTACCATAAAGATGATGAAACAGCTTTTGTTTATAGAGGATTAACGGATATGGGACTTTTTTCAAGGAAAAAACGTCCGCCCAAGGATACCTCAAGCGTTGAATTCAAACGCTATATGGCAGACCGCATAAGCGATAAGCTTATAAAATGCGTGCTTCAGCGTAACGATGATTATACCGATACCATTATCGGCAAAAGCGGATTTTTTGTCGTAAAAAACGGTATATTGGAGATCATTTGCGAAAGCAACACCGTTTTTTGCGGAGAGATAGACACCCTCACCATCTGGGAGCTTTTATCTCTTGACGGAGTCGTTATTACCGGATACGACCGTACCGTGGACAATGAACGGACGGTTATGGCATACTACAAATATTACCGCGAGGTAAAATAATAAATAATTATTTTTTTAAGGAGAATACAAAACTATGGCAGACAGAATCGTAAAAGTCGGCGTTATCGGCTGCGGCGGTATCGCTAATCAGAAGCACCTTCCTTCTCTTCACAAGCTTCCCAACGTACAGCTTGTTGCATTTTGCGATATCATCGTAGAAAAGGCAGAGAAAGCGGCAAAAACATACGGCACTCCCGATGCAAAGGTGTATGAAGATTACAAGGAACTTCTTAAGGATGAATCCATCGAAGTAGTTCACGTTTGTACTCCCAACAGAAGCCACAGCTTTATTACTATAGACGCTCTTGAAGCAGGCAAAAACGTAATGTGCGAAAAGCCTATGGCTATCAACGCTACCGAAGCAAAGAAGATGGTTGAGGCTGCAAAGCGCACCGGCAAGAAGCTTTCTATCGGTTATCAGAACCGTTTCCGTCCCGAAGTTCAGTTCATCAAGAAAGAATGTGATGAAGGCAATCTGGGCGATATCTACTACGCAAAGGCAACTGCACTTCGCCGTCGCGAAGTTCCTACCTGGGGCGTATTCCTTAACGAATACGAGCAGGGCGGCGGTCCTCTTATCGATATCGGTACTCACGCACTTGACCTTACTCTTTGGTCTATGAACAATTACAAGCCCAAGTTCTGTGTTGGTACTACCTATGAGAAGCTTAAGAAGGAAGTTCCCTCCGGCAACGCTTGGGGCGAATGGGATCCCGAAAAGTTCACCGTTGAAGATTCCGCTTTCGGCTTTATCGTAATGGAAAACGGTGCGACCGTACTTCTTGAATCCTCCTGGGCTCTTAACATACTGGATCCCCGTGAAGCTTGCACCACCCTTTGCGGTACCAAAGCAGGTATTGATATGAACAACGGCGTTCGTATGAATGGTATCCGTCAGGGCAGAAGATATTCTCTTACTCCCGATCTTAAAGCAGGCGGCGCAGATTTCTATGAAGGCGTTGGCTCCGGCTCTCCCTCCGATATGGAAGCTGCTCTCTGGATAGATGCAGTTATTAACGACAAGGATCCCGTAGTTCTTCCCGAACAGGCTTACTGCGTATCCCAGATACTGGAAGGTATCTATGAATCCGCTAAGACCGGCAAGCCCTATTACTTCAACGAAGAAAACTAAGGAGTTTCACAGATATGACACTTGGCGTACTTACTAATCTGCTGGGCGGTATGTCTCTCCGCGAAGCGCTTGAATATCTCCGCTCTATCGGCGTAGAATCTCTTGAGCTGGGCTGCGGCGGATATCCCGGCAAAGCTCATTGCGACCCCAAGGTGCTTCTTAACGATGAAAAAGCCTTTGAAGAATTCAAGGCTACTATAGAAGAATTCGGAATGCCCGTAAAGACTCTGTCCGTACACGGCAATCCCGTTCATCCCGATAAAGAAAAGGCGGCTGCTTGGCGTGCAGATTTCAGAGATGCGGTGCTTCTGGCAGAAAAGCTTGGCGTGGATACGGTTGTAACCTTCTCCGGCTGTCCCGGCGATTGCCCCGAATCCAAGCACCCCAACTGGGTAACCTGCCCTTGGCCCGAGGATTATCTGGAGGTTCTTGATTACCAGTGGAACGAAGTTCTTATTCCTTATTGGAAAGAAGAAACAGAGTTCTGTAAATCTCACGGACTTAAGCATATCGCTTTTGAAATGCATCCCGGCTTTTGCGTATACAACCCCGAAACCCTCCTTCGTCTTCGTAACGCAGTAGGCGATATTATCGGCGCAAACTTCGATCCTTCCCACCTTATCTGGCAGGGAATAGATCCCGTTGCCGCAGTACGCGCTCTTTCCGGTGCTATCTATCATTTCCACGCAAAAGATACCTGCATAGATAAGTACAACACCGCTGTTAACGGCGTGCTTGACACCAAGCATTACGGTGATGAGCTTCATCGTTCTTGGGTATTCCGTGCAGTAGGCTACGGCAACAGCGAGGAATATTGGCGCAAGCTTATCTCCGAGCTTAAGCTGGGCGGCTATGACGGAATTATCTCCATTGAGCATGAAGACAGCTATATGACAAGCAAAGAAGGTCTTGAAAAAGCGGTTAAATTCCTTTCGGGAATTATTATCCGCGATCCCAAGCCCTCCACGATGCACTGGGCGTAAAAGTTCCCCACAAAACAACGTCAGGATAGTTTGCAAACAGACGGTTTGCTTTCCGTGACGATATTTTGCGGGGACCCCGAATAAAATTCCCGCAAAACACCCTGAAATTTAATAAAACCAAAGGTGCGGGGGCTTTTTGCCCCCGCAAAACACGAATATGATAAACTATTATTTATCCTGCTTAATAGATTATGCCCTCGAAAAAAAACTCATCGCCGAATGTGATGAGGTTTACATAATTAACCAGCTTATTGATCTTTTCGAGCTGGACGGATACCTTCCCGAAGAGGTTACTGACCGACCGGAGATCCACGAAATATTGGAAAAACTGTGCGATTACGCTTGTGAAAACGGTATGATACCCGAAGACACCGTTACCCGCCGCGATCTGTTTGATACCCGCGTTATGGGAATTCTCACCCCCAGACCCTATGACGTTATCTGGCAGTTTGACCGCCATTACGATACATCTCCCGGCGTTGCAACCGATTGGTTTTACGATTTCTGCTGCGATGTGAATTACATCCGTAAGGAGCGTATCGCCAAGGACAAGCGTTGGATAACCAATACGGAATACGGCGCTCTGGATATTACCGTAAACCTTTCCAAGCCGGAAAAAGACCCCAAGGATATTGCGGCAGCCGCCGCCACTTTAAGCAAAAGTAAATATCCCGCCTGCCTGCTTTGCGTGGAAAACGAAGGCTTTGCAGGAAGTATGCGCCATCCCGCAAGACAGAATTTAAGATTAATTCCTCTTGAATTGGCGGGGGAAAAATGGATGATGCAGTATTCTCCCTATTCATATTACCCCGAACATTGCATCGTTCTCAGCAAAGAGCACAAGCCTATGGTCATAGATAGCGGAGTGTTTGACCGTATGTTTGATTTTACGGAAAAATTCCCTCATTACTTCGTGGGCTCCAACGCAGACCTTCCCATCGTTGGCGGAAGCATTCTTTCCCACGAGCATTTCCAGGGCGGCAGATACGTTTTCCCCATGGACCGCGCCGAAGCTCTGTACGAATTCACCGTTCCCCGCTTCAGCGGAGTTACCTGCTCCGTGCTCAAATGGCCTATGTCTGTAATACGGCTTCAGTCTTCCGACCGTTCTCGAATAACCGCTCTTGCGGTGCGTATTTTGGAAAAGTGGCGTGAATACTGCGACGAGTCCGATAATATCTACGCTAAGGATGAAAATGGTTTACATAACACCATAACTCCTATTGCCCATCTTGACGGAAATATATACAGGCTCGACCTCGTTTTGCGCAATAACCAGACCTCTGCGGAGCGTCCTAAGGGAATTCACCATCCCAGACCGGAGTACCATCATATAAAGAAAGAAAATATCGGTCTTATCGAGGTAATGGGACTTGCGGTTTTGCCCGCGCGTCTTGAAAAAGAGATGGCGCGGTTAAAGGAGCTCATCCTTTCCGGCAAAGACCTGCGCGGTGATTCATTGACCATTTCTCACGCGGACTGGGCAGAGGAGATACTTTCCCGCGTTTCCGTGGATGCGGATAATATTGATTCGGTTATAAACAGAGAGATAGGTCACGTGTTCAAAAACGTGCTGGCGGATTGCTCCGTGTTCTCGGATCTCGATTCCTTCAAGCGCTTTATTTCTTATGTATCCGCACCGAAAACAAAATGAATATAAAAACAAACGGTCTGCTTTTGGCAGACCGTTTTGCTTGTTCGGGTGATTTATTTTTGGTTGTTTTCGTTTTGCTGAATATGGGAAACGTCAATTCTGTTGTAGGGAATAGATATTCCGTTTTCCTTGAATATATCAAGAATATCCTGTCGTGTTTTAAATACCGCCGTCCAGAAAACGTCGTTATTTGCATAATAGCGCACGCACATTTTTATTCCGCTTTCGGCATAATCTATAATTTCAACAGTAATGGGATCATCCTTTAATCTGTAAGGATTTTCCTCTGCCACCTGTAGGAGAATGGCACGAACGATACGCAGGTCGCATTCGTAAGGAACGCTTACCGTAATATCCGCCCTGCGCTTGCCCAAAGCTGTGTAGTTTATAACCGCATCGTCGGATAACTTTCCGTTGGGCAGTGAAACCTTAAGGTTATCGGGGGTTATAATGTGGGTGTAAAGTATAGTTATATCCTCTACCGTGCCGGAGTATCCCGCTCCTTCTATAAAATCGCCGATCTGAAAGGGCTTGAATACCAGCAGCATTATTCCGCCTGCAAAGTTGCTCAAGGAACCCTGCAACGCCAGACCGATAGCAAGACCGCAGGATGCAATTGCGGTTACAAAAGATGCGGCGGGCACTCCCAGAATAAGCAGACAGCCGATAAGCACCGCTGCATAAAGTGATATCTTTATAAGACTGTTTAAAAACGAAGCTACATTTTTGTCTATCCGCTGCATGCCCTTGCCGTTTTTAATCTTTTTTGAAACGGTGCGAGCCAGCTTTAAACCGGTAAAAAGAAGCAGTAACGCAAAAACCAGACGGAGACCGATAGTTTTTGCAATTTCAAAAAGGGTTTGTAACAGTTGCTGTAAAAGTTCTTCCATAGCTTAAAAATCTCCTTCAGGGCAGATTATATCACTTACCGAAGCTAATGTCAATCGCCATTGACATTTAGGGTAAAATGTATTAAAATATTAGCAGAAAGGAGTGCGGTTATATGAATTTTTTAAACACATACGAACTTCCTGCGTTGGATTGGATCGCCGAACATTTGCACTGCGGATTTTTGGATGCGGTAATGCCTGCCATAACCTTCCTCGGTAACGGCGGCTGGTTTTGGATCGCTATTGCGGCAGTAATGCTTATCTTCAAAAAGACCCGCAAAACAGGACTTATGATGGGCGTCGCCCTTATATGCGGTCTGCTCGTGGGCAACCTGTTCTTAAAGCCTGTCGTCGCCAGAATACGCCCTTATGAGTATAAAGAGGCGATACAGCTGCTTATCAAGACCCCTCACGATTATTCTTTCCCGTCGGGGCACACTCTTGCATCCTTCGAGGGAGCGGTGGTATTGCTTTTAAGAGAGAAAAAATACATAGGAATTCCCGCTGTGGTGCTGGCGGCTCTTATCGCTTTTTCCCGTATGTATCTGTATGTGCATTATCCTACCGATATTCTTGCGGGTATCCTGCTTGCAACCGCCTTCGCATTCTTTGCGGTTTGGGTGGTCAACAAGCTTTGGGTTTATTTTGCAAAGAAGCTTAAAAAGGCTTAATATAATGTGTAAAAAAGTGTCGAAATATTTTTCGCCACTTTTTTGTTTTTTGGGGTTGACTTTATATATCTTCTGTGGTATTATAATTAGGCTGATAAGCCGGTGTGGCGGAATCGGCAGACGCCCGAGACTTAAAATCTCGTGGGATTATATCCCGTACCGGTTCGACCCCGGTCACCGGCACCACATTATATATCGCGGAGTAGAGCAGTCCGGTAGCTCGTCGGGCTCATAACCCGGAGGTCGTCGGTTCAAATCCGGCCTCCGCAACCAGTAAAACAAAGACACCCAGTAGGGTGTCTTTTGTTTTACTTGTTTCGAAATCAGAATTGTGCTATTACCTTCGGGTTATGAGCCCGAAGGGCGAATAACTCGGAGGTAGCGAGCTAAGAGAGCGGCCGAGCGGTAGTGAATGACAGTCCGGTGGACTGTCAGAGCCGCGAGGTGACCGAAGCCAAATTCTCCGCAGAGAATTTGGCAAGACTGTGTATTTCAAATCCTGCTAAACGACGATATTAGAATAAATAATTTAAAAAGGTGCGTGTTTCCACGCACCTTTTTACTCGCCAAACTTAGAAAGATAACTAGTCATGACACTAACTACTAAGTTCGTATAAAGATTAGCACAAGTTTTTCTTTTTGTCAATATTTTACAGTTGTTGATATTACTTATTTTTCAATATTTCGTAAGCTGTCAGTGTCTGCCGAATAGCCTCTTTGTCTTTCTCGGATACGGTGAAATCTCGATATTTATTATCTCCCTCGAAACGGATGATAGTTTTCTCAGAATTGGCAATCGCCCACAGCAACTCTATTTCGCTCTCTTCTGCCAATCGGTCCACATATTCCCAGACATCACCACTATCGTTATCGCGGGTTACATCAAAGTAATCAAAGAATTCATATGAATTTTCTCCGTCTATATGGTATGTGATTTTCTCAAAAAACAACCAATTGCTACCTGTATAGTTACATACTATTCGAAGCCATATGTTGTTATCATTCATGCCTATGTAAGGAAGCACGAAACTGCGCTCGTCGGTTATCCAATAACCTCGAGATGAGTATGGAAAATTCTTGTGATAATAGAAAGTAATACTTCGGACTTCATCTCTGTTCGCATTCATGCTGTTTAATAATCTTTTACCCTCTGCCTTTTGCAAATTATTTAGTTCTACAATAGCAGCACGTAGTAAGTCTGCATTATGGACCTTAGAGGTAGCGTCATGACTCAAAGAATCGTAAGCCTGCTGCGCAGCTTTGATGCTATCGCCACTATTAAGCGTTACTTTACCTATGGCGTCGATAAGCTCAATAACTATATCTGCCTGAAGTTGACTCAAAGTAGCTTCTGCAGATTTCAAAGTTGATAGAGCAGTTACATATTCTCTCGTCTCTTTATCTGCAGCATCATAAGCGTTTCTGGCAGCAGAAATTTTAGCGCCACTTTCCAATGTAACAGTACCAATGGCTTTGATTGCGGCGTCGATTTTTGCAGCAGCTTCCTTGACTGTAGCAATTCGTTCTTCTTCTGCCTTATTCTTGGCCACTAAATCATCATAAAGCTGACGTGCATTGTGGAGGGTAGCTAGGTTTTCTACTTGAGCCTTTTCAAAATTATTAAGGGCATTTACTGCGTTTTCAGCGGCGACGATACTTGATTCACTTTCTAAGGTTACATCACCAATGGCAACGATTAGAGCCTCAGCATTCTGTGCGTCCGCGCTCTTAAGACAGGCGCTGAGACTTAGTACAAGCACTAACACTACTAGGGCAATTGAAAATTTCTTCATAATACTATCTCTTCCTCCGTTTTTGCCTGGCAGCTTTTTCAGGAATAATTATATTACAATATTTTACAATTGTCAATTATTTCACAATTCAAACAATAAAAAACGGGGGGATACCCCCCGAGTTTTTGTTTGTCTCTTATACTCTCTTCGTATAATCCAATGCAACGGTTACAGATACTCTTTTCCCATAGGAACAAATATTGCACTTTGGTTGTTAAAGACGACTCCACAGCCGAGGGTTTCTTTTTGCTTTGCATATTTGCTGTATGCAAATGCAGTAACCGTTGATTTATTTTTGCAAGTATGTTATAATTTTAGCTGAAATGAACTTACATATCCGGCGCAGTGGAGAAAGATATGAGCGATATTATAGAAATAACCGATTTTTCGGATTCCCGTCTGGACGTATACGCGCGGTTGACGGAAGCGCAGCTTCTGAACAAAGAATTTCCCGAAAAGGGAATGTTTATAGCCGAAAGTCCCAAGGTCATAACCCGTGCGCTTGACGCGGAGTACGAGCCGGTATCCGTTCTTATGGAAACGCGGCATATTGACGGGGAAGGAAAGCCCATTCTTGAACGGATGAGCGGTGTTCCCGTTTTTTGCGCGGAGTTTGACATTCTCACACAGCTTACGGGCTTTAAGTTAACTCGGGGTATGCTGTGCGCAATGCGCAGAAAGCCTTTGCAGAATGTAAAAGATATCTGCAAAGACAAAAGCAGAATTGTTATATTGGATAAGGTTATGAACCCCGCCAACGTGGGCGCTGTGATCCGCTCCGCCGCCGCTTTGGGAATGGACGCGGTGCTTCTTACCCCCGGCTGTTCCGATCCTTTGTATAGACGTGCCGCAAGAGTAAGTATGGGCACGGTTTTTCAGATAGAATGGACGTTTTTATCCGACGACAGCTTGGACGAAATAAAAGCTTTGGGCTTTAAGACCGCGGCTATGGCGCTTGAGGATAATTCCGTTTCCGTTGAAGATCCCAAGCTTTTGCGTGAAGAAAAGCTTGCGGTGATCATGGGAACGGAGGGGGACGGGCTTTCCGACCAAACCATAAAAAACTGTGATTACACCGTGAAAATACCTATGTGCAACGGTGTGGATTCCCTTAACGTTGCCGCCGCGTCCGCCGTGGCTTTTTACCGTTTGGGAAATAAACGGCAGTGAATTAAAAAGCTTTTTTAAGCTTATTGTATATTGAATAAAACTATAAAAAACTGTGTGAGGTTTGTTATGAAAAGACAAAGAGCATTTATTGACCGTGAGAAAAAGTTTATGAGAGGCGGGCTTCACACCCACACCACCCGTTCTGACGGTGTCGGCGCTCCCGAGGACGTGATGAAGTTTGCCGCCGAGCACGGATATGATTTTATTGCTTTGACCGACCATCAGATCTATAATTACGTTAATTACGCTCCCGAAACCGGTATTCTGCTGGTTCCCGGAATGGAGCACAGCAATACCTTGGAACACGGACACGGATTCCGTTGTTTCCATACAGTTTGCATCGGTCCCGCAAAGGAGGACGGCAACGGATTTGATAACGATGAAAAGGTTCCCGGCACCGGATTTCCCAATTCGGATACATATCAGCCCTGGTTGGATGCGGCTCATGAAAAAAAGAATCTTACCATTCTTTGCCACCCCCAGTGGAGTAACACCAGTGCCAAGTATTTTGAAACCCAGAAGGGCAATTTTGCCATGGAAATATGGAACAGCGGCTGTGCTTTGGCAGAGGATTGCGATGCGGACGCAGCATATTGGGACGAGCTTTTGGGGCAGGGAAAAGTAATATACGGTGTCGCTACCGATGATTCCCACGTATTCGACCATCTTTGCAAGGGCTGGGTAGCTGTAAAGGCAAACAAAGACCTTAACGAGATCCTTTCCGCTTTGGAAAACGGCGAATTTTATTCCTCCTGCGGTCCCGAGATATATGATTTTTACGTTGAGGATGATAAAGTTATAATCGATTGCTCTCCCGTTTCCAGAGCACGTCTTCACAGCGATATGCATCCCAATCAGGTGAGAGTGGACGAAAACGGAAATATCACTCACGCAGAGTTCACGTTGAATCATTGGGCAGGTCCTTACGATTATGTCCGTATCAGCATTGTTGATAAAGATGGAAAGCAGGCGTGGACCAACCCCATCTTCCTCGATGGCAGAGAAGACTGAACCGTTTGCTTAAACACGGTAACCGACGGATGAGATAGTATGTACACCGTGAAAATATGTATGCGCTTTTACCGCCTTGTAAATAAATCATATGCTATATAAATAAAAGCCACCATCGGTGGCTTTTATTTTGTTTAATCATCGATCTGCTTTAGCAAATATTCCTTAACCTTGTCCAATTTGCTGTTTTGCCACGTTTTTTTGCTTTCTTCTTTTGCCAGCGGGACAATAAGGCTCAGGTCCATATGGGCGCCTTTAAAATACCCATCCGGCTCCGTGCTGTAAAAATACCCGTCCCAAACACTTTGGTCTGCGTTTGAAAACCGCTTCGGCTCCAGATACACCATTTTCTTCATATCCGAAAGCAAAAATGCCTTTGCGCTAAGCGGAGCCAGTAGGTTGTATTCGTCTTCGCCTATATCCGTGAAAATATCGGGTAGGCTGCAAAGGTCTATCCTTTGGGTTTCTCTGTCAGTTTTTGTTCCTACCGCCGCAAATTCCACAGCGTTTTCCGAAAAAACAAGCTTTAGCACCACGCCCGTGTCCGTATAAGGATGAACTCTCTGGTAATCCGTATCAAATATAAAATTACCCAGCGAATAGAATATCATCTTCCCGTCTTTTGTTATTTCGTAATTTTCGGGCACGTGAGGGTGATGGGCAACAACAATGTCCGCGCCCATATCCAGATACGCCAAATATCTGTCACGTGTATACGGGTTGGGCATCGGCGCAAATTCTTCTCCTCCGTGGGCAACAATTATACACCAACGGCAACCGGCTTTTATTTCGTCAATACGCTTTTGTATGTATTCCATATCGTCCCAACGAAAAATACCTGCATCCGTTTTTGTTGCGGGAATACACTCCGCCATATAGCTCACGCCGAAAATTCCGATACCGCCTGCGTTTTCCAAATATATAGGAGCTGACGCCTGCTCCTCGTTAAGCCCTGCGCCAAACACCTTCGCCCCGTTTTCGGCCGCGTATTCATAGGTGCTGACAACGCCTTCCACGCCTGCATCCATAGTGTGGTTGTTTCCGATACTCCAGATATCCGCGCCCATTTTGTTAAAAACACGGGTGGCGTTTGGGTTCATACTGTGAAAAAACACACCTCTTTTTCCGTCGTCGGTCGCATCAATAACCGCGCCCTCCACGTTTATGCAAAGGTGGTCCCCACTGTGCAAAAAATCCAAAAGAGGCTGTGAAAGCAGTTTATCGTCCTCCCATTTTCCTGCCATATATTTATCAAATCCAATATCTCCGGTAAATATGATACTTGTTTTTTCTTTATCTGTACCGCGTACTTTGTTCAACGGGAGTCACCGCCTTTCCGTAATAATACTATTATACCGCAGTTTGTAATATTTTTCAAGTGCCGCAATGCACCGATTTTATGAGCGTAAATAATATAAATAATTGTTGACAGGCGTTGTGTTTATATGTTATGATAACAAAAAGCAAAGGAGAACAGTTATGGCGGACACAGTAAACACAGAGCTTAATAAAACAACGGATTGGCAGTTTGATTTTTCTACTCTTCCTCGTTGGAATAATCGCAACATCGTTCCTTTCGTGTATGATAAGTTTCATCACTTGCCCAAAAGTGATACGTTATGCTGTATCTATTCAATAGCTGAGGCAGGAATGGGATGGTATCAAGGCTTTTTGGCAATACTTAAAAATAAAGAACATCCCGAATTGCTTTTGAATTTTGCCGATAACATGTGCTTTTGCGATAATTTTTCCGCAAGCAAAAACGAAAACATTGTTTTTTTACAGATTGTTTTTTATGATAAAGCAAAAGAAAGCATGCGCGGCGCTATACTTATTCTTGATATAGCACATCAAAAGTTTGCGCACTATGATTCGGATAACTGCAATCCTTCGTATAAGATCGTTGAATTAAACGATCATCTTTTTGGAATTGAAGCAGACGAAAAACAAAAAGAAAATGATGAACGGCTTAACGCACTTTCAAAGCAAAAGATAGACTTACATACCTTAAAATGGTATGACTTCAGCAAGCTGAACTCCTTGCCTGAAAAAGTGATAAAGAAAAAGAGAACTTTGAATTTTATAGCTTTTGTGTTTTGCTGTGCTGCAGTTGCGTTAGGACTGGCGTACGAACTATGGCCTCGGCTTTTTCCCGATTGGTTGTTCTACACTATGTCGATCACCGGATTTGTGTTGTTAATTGCGCTGATCGTCGCTTTGTTTGTGGAAAAGAAGCGGAAAAAGAAATAAAACATAAGTTTTCAAAAAACCATCCAATAGGATGGTTTTTGTTTTATCAGGTTGAAAATGCGTGTGTTTTATGGTATAATTTTGAAGGTTAAATTAAATTCACAACCCAAAGGGGTGAGCGAAATGTCCTTTCTTAAAAGACTTGGTAACCGATTACCCGGATTTGCGGTGGAAGCGGTAACAACGGAAAATATATCAAAATACGAAAATGTTTTTTGTTCCAATAAGGATTATTATTTGATTACCGAGGGCAGACCTGCTTCTTTGCAGGATTGTATTGAAACTATCGAATATACCGAAAACTTTCCGACAGGGATACCTCATAACCTCGGCTTTTCAAAAGACGGTAAGGGGGCGGCATATCTATCTCTGTTTGAAGGATACCCCGAAGAAAAGACGCTGTATATCGGACTTTTCTTGGTGGATAAGAGCTTTCAGCGAAACTCTTTCGGTACTGTAATTATGCAAGCGGTTATTGACGAGGGATTTTCTTCGGGCTGTACTGCGGTGAAATTATCCGTTCAGGATAACAACACAAGCGGTTATCCTTTCTGGCAAAAGCTGGGATTTAATGCTGTAAACAAGATCGAATGTGAAGGCTTTTTCAACATTTCGATGGAACTGAAGCAAATGAAAGCGGTATGATTTATGAACAAAATTGATTACACCGAAAAAATAAAATATCATTACAGACCTAAAAAGGGGTGGATAAACGATCCCAACGGGTTGGTTTATTTTAAGGGATATTATCACGTTTTTTACCAGCACGCACCTGATTACGAAGCCCCTTGGAAACAGCCTATGCATTGGGGTCACGCCCGCACCAAGGATTTTTTAAATTGGGAAGAGCTTCCCGTTGCGTTAACGCCGGGTGATAAATATGACGGCGGCTGCTGGTCGGGCACGGCGGCAGTTGCTGTTTCCGAAGACGGAATTAACTTTAAAAAGTACGAGGGAAATCCTGTTATAGCCACATATCCGCCCGATGGCGGCCCCGATTTCCGCGACCCCGCTGTCTGCAAAATCGACGGGCAGTATTACTGCGTTTCCCGTAGAGGAGGTACGCCATCTGTTGAAGGACAGCGACCCCGCAGTGGAGCGTACAGAAAACGGATTTATTATACACCGAAGCGGCAGAGAGCCGGTGGTTTACCAAGGAAAGCTTGATGATATCAAGATACTTCGAGATGGATATATTATCGAAGTGTTCGTAAACGGCGGCGAAAAGGTTTACTCCGCTTTGTTATAAATTTTACATAGAAAGACGTATAAAATATGCACGGACTCGGAACTATCATAAACGTTGCCGCCATTGTTTTGGGCGGACTCTTCGGTATGCTTTTCGGCAGGTTTATCGGAGAAAGACACAGAGATACTTTGTGCAAGGCCTGCGGGCTTTCGGTTATATTCATCGGCGCCGCAGGGGCGTTAAAAGGAATGTTTTCCGTAACCGACGGAAAGCTTACGTACGGCGGCGATTTTCTGATCATCGGCTGTCTTGCCATCGGGGCATTGGTGGGAGAACTGCTCAATATCGAGGGCGGGTTTGAAAAATTCGGGGCGTTTCTCAAAAAGAAAACTCACAGCACGGGGGACGGTAATTTTATAGAAGGCTTTGTAAACGCTTCGTTTACCGTGTGTATCGGCGCTATGGCGATCGTAGGCTCTATCAACGACGGTCTTTACGGAGATTACACCGTGCTTGTAACCAAAGCCATTCTGGACTTTATTATCATTATGGTTATGGCGGCTTCTTTGGGCAAAGGAACCTTGTTTTCCGCAATTCCCGTGGCGGTTTTGCAGGGCGGGGTAACCGCACTTTCAGTGCTTATCAAGCCGATAATGACAGAAACTGCCCTTCTTTATCTTTCCGTGGTGGGAAATATTCTTATTTTCTGCGTAGGTATCAACCTGGTGTTCGGAAAAAAGATAAAGGTGGCAAATTTGCTTCCCGCAATAATTTTTGCGGTCGCTTGCGCATTTTTGCCCGTGGATTTTATTTAGTGTCTTGTTTTTCAAAAAAACTTGAAAAATGTTGCAATCCGATATATAATTAGTTAGGCGAACCAAATATTTATTATAAAAATGGAGGATAACATGAAGAACATAAGAATATTTGCAGTGTTGTTGCTTGTTTTTGTGTTGGTTATGGCATCATGCGAACAAACGAATACAAATAATTCTTCAAATTCGGATATAACTTCTGAAGTTGAATCCAATGAGACTGCGGAATCAAATGTTGATGAAATATCTGAGCCCGATGAAACATCTGAGCCCGATGAAATATCTGAGCCTGATGAAACATCTGAGCCCGATGATACGTCTGAGCCCGACGAAACATCTGAGCCCGATGATACGTCTGTGCCTGATGAAACATCTGAGCCCGATGATACGTCTGTGCCTGATGAAACATCTGAGCCCGATGATACGTCCGTGCCCGACGAAACCTCTGAACCTGATGATACGTCCGTGCCCGACGATACGTCTGAACCCGACAATACGTCTGAACCTGATGATACTTCAAAGCCCGAAACGGACGTTAAGGTATCTTCTATCAATATTTCAGGCGCAAAAAATATTTATGTAGGCGATACACTTTCTCTCAGCGCAACGGTGTCTCCGAATAACGCCACAAACAAAAAAGTTACGTGGTCTGTTGCCTCCGGAACACAGTATGCAACTATCTCTGCGGACGGAAAACTTACGGCGACCAAGGCGGGAACCGTAACAGTTAAGGCTGCGGCGCAGGACGGTTCGGGGAAATCCGCTACCGTTAATATTACAATCACAGCCAAGTCCACTCAGATGGGCAAGGGCACCAAGGACGATCCCTTCCTTATAACCTGCCTTGACGATCTGCTTAATTTAAGAAACGTACTTAACAAATCCGGTTATTACTACAAGCAGACTGCGGATATAGATTGCTCAAGCGTTGGAAATTGGGTGGGCATTGGTACCGAAAGCAAGCCCTTTAAGCACCATTACGACGGAAACGGATATAAGATTTCCAATCTGTGCTTTGACGGAGAGGCGTGCGCTTTGTTCCCGTGGGTTGAGGGCTCTCAGTTCAAGAACATAAACATTGTTAACGCTCATTCTAAGGACAACCACTACACCTTAGAAAACAACACCGCAAAACAGCCCGGCAACGGCGGAAATACCGGTGCAATAGTAGGATACGGCTCGGGCTGTTCCTTTGAAAACTGCACTGCTTCCGTAAACTTCAAAAGCTCCAATTCCGCAACCGGCGGCTTGATCGGATTTGTTAAACTCAAAAACAAGGAATACACCTTCATGAAGAATTGCCACGTTACCGGCACCGTCACCGGAAGCAGTTACGTTGGCGGTCTTGTCGGTATGATATGGGACGAGATGGACGACGGCGATTATCAGCCTGCCCATACCATAAAAATTGAGAATTGCTGGGCTGATGCGGAGATAATTATCTTTACTTCAAGTTCCGAACAGCCTTGCGTAGGCGGCTTGATCGGCGAATCTTTTGGCGTCAAGGTCATTAAATGCCACGCCAAGGGCTCTATCAACGTGATAGAGGGTGATATCGGCGGTCTGATAGGCAATGCCGGAAACTATACGGACGTTACCCGTTGTTATGCAGACGTAGACATTTATGCGTCTTCCGGTGATCATTACGGCGGAGTCAGTGCCGGCGGCTTGATCGGCCATATCTACTCCCGCAGCGACGTTTACGATTGCTATGCCACCGGCAACATCACAGCGCCCTATGTAGAGTGGAGTCCCTGTCAGGACAGTACAAACAAAAACGGCGGACCCTGGCGCAGATATTACAATCCTTGCGGTTCTTTGATCGGCACCTTGGAAGTGTTCAAGTCTTATAGCGAAGATCAAAAGATTACTGTTTACAATTGCTATGCCACCGGTACAGTGGATGTTCCCAATATCTGCGAGGACGAGCGTGTTTACTGCCACGGTGCACTGATCGGACTTGTGCTCGACCGCAATACTGTGCTCAGCCATAATATCAAGGACACCAGCAAGAAGGAACTGACCTGGGACGATTTCAAAGAGAATTATATAGGACATTTCGGAGATAACTATAATCTTGAAAACCTGCGTAATTACTACGAACCCATTAACGACTATAAGGGTAGCAACATTAACGGATTGCAACAACCGAAATACACCGCTATGCCAACTCATGAATATGTACAGATCATTACCCAAAATGAACTGACAAACCAGGCTACCTTCGAAGGATGGGATTTCCGCACTGTTTGGGAAATGACAGCAAACGGTCCCGTTTTAAGATAAAGCACAATCACCAATACAATAAGAAAACGCACCTTAAAGGTGCGTTTTTTCTATGCTGTTTTAAAACACGGGCTTGGGATACGATTCTTTATCGGATAACACCAGATCGGTTATTTCTTCAAAGCTCATCCACTGAACCTTATCCGAAAGGTTAGCGGAAATACGCTTGCCCACCTCATCCATTATCTTAAGCCCCGTGCCGAGTCCGTTGGACATAAGGCTTTGCCAATGGGTTATAAGTATGGGGTATCCTCCCGTTTCAAGTACCCGTATCACTTCACCTTCTTTGCCGTCCTCGGTAATAAGCATATCTGCAATTTTGCAAATATATTCTTTATCTGTGCGTGGCGTATCAATAGTTGCCCAGATACGGTCGCGGGTGGTGGCGGGAATAGATACCAGTGTTCTGCCATCCTCCTCCAACGCCACCCAAGGCTTTGCGTTGGGACGGTCTCTTAAACCGCGAAGGAAAAACCACGCTTTTTTGCTTTGGTTAACCTTTTCCACAGCGGCGGAAACAGAATGTTCATATTCGTCTTCAACCTCAATGCCGAAATCCCAAGGGGAGGTAACGCCAATGGAGTCAATTCCTGCTTCCTTCAAAATTGAAAGCGCTTTTGCTATATAAGGCACAAGGGTGGTTCTGTCCTGCGTGGATGCCCAGTCCCGTTCGTTAAGGGGCAGGGGCGCACCTGTGGCAAGGTCCACCGCTTTATGGTGTGTAAGCATTTCGGGACCCACAGAAAAAGCTGGCATTACCCGTGTTTTTACACATTCAAGCCATTCGTTGAGCTTGCTTTGGTCAACACCCTCAAGACCGTTAACAATATCGCCCTTATTTCCCGGCATGGGAATAACGCTGAACTTGCCTTTAATTCCGTGCCTTTCTATGATATCGCAAAATTCAAAAAGCATTTCGTTGGGGTAGGTGGGGATAAGGGGGCGCCCGTCCTCCGTAACATTTTTCTTTGCGTGCTCATAATAAACGGATATTACGGGAGCGGGATCGTCTATAATCCAGCTTATAGGTGTCTTCACGGTCATTCCTCCAAACTCTTTTTTAATATTTTACCATCCCGCCGACTCCGTGTCAATAAAATCTTGCGCGGTATTGAAAAGTAAGATTTTTTATGTTAGAATTCATTATAATATACACTGCCTATTTAATTTAAGGAGCAATACGTATGCTTGAAAATCTTACTACAAAAAAGAATATAAAGACATTTTCCATATCCCCGGAAAATCTTACGGGTGAAAAAGGCGGGGGCGGCAGAGCCGTTGTGGGCAGTGCTTCCGAAGCATCCCGTGAGCTTGGCGTAGGTTGGAAGGTAAACCCCTATTTAAGAGTGGACGCCCACAGCACGGTAGTTCTTGCAGACTATAAAGGTCAGGGCGCAATAAAGCATATATGGATGACCGATTGCGCTTATGCTTCAAGACAGCTTATATTAAGAATTTTCTTTGACGGTCAAAAGACTCCTGCGGTGGAAGCCCCTCTTTCCGATTTCTTTTGCAGTGCGGATTACAAGGAGTTTCGCCAGCTTACCAGCCTTGCTATGTGCGTTAATCCCGCAAAAGGGCTTAATTGCTATTTCGAGATGCCCTTTTTCAAAGGCTTTCGTATAGAGGTGGAGAATCTGGGCGGTGAATGTAATATCTATTACCAGATAGATTGCGAAGAAAAACAGCTTTCTCCCGAAACCTTGTATTTCCACGCTCAGTTCCGCCGCGTTAACCCCCTGCCGTATATGCAGCCCTACGTTATTTTGGATAATATAAAGGGCAAAGGACATTACGTGGGAACCTATATCAACTGGGGCGTTAAAAGCAACGGTTGGTGGGGCGAAGGCGAAGTTAAGTTTTATATAGACGGAGATACCGAATATCCCACAGTCTGCGGCACCGGTACAGAGGATTATTTCTGCGGCGCGTATAATTTCGATGTAAACGGAAAATACACCGAATTCTGCACACCTTATTCCGGTATGCACAAAATAAGCGGCACGGACGGATTGTACCGCTCACAAAGATATTTTAATCTTTACCGCTGGCATATTACCGACCCTGTTTATTTTGAAAACGATTTAAAGGTTACCGTTCAGGCATTGGGCTGGAGAAGCGGAAACCGCTATTTGCCTTTGCAGGACGATATCTCCTCTGTGGCGTATTGGTATTCGGACAATTTAGAGGACGAATATCCCGCTTTCCCCTCTGTGAACGAGCTGGAGATAATATAAATGGATATAAAAAATTGCTTTATTAAAGCAACGGAGGAATATAATACATTTGAACGGCACGTTCCGGCACATTATTTCAGAAAAGTTCTGTTTTCGGAAACCGTACGGGTTGCAAAATTGACCGTTGCCGTTTGCGGTTTTTACGAACTGTATTTTAACGGCGTAAAAATAACGAAGGGATTTTTGTCTCCTTATATAAGCAATCCTAACCATTATGTCTATTACGATGAATATGACATTACTATTGAAAAGGGCAACAATGTGTTTGGTGTATTGCTGGGGAACGGATTTCAAAACAATCCCGGCGGATATATATGGGAT
This sequence comes from Clostridia bacterium, assembly GCA_017537345.1. GTDB lineage: Bacteria > Bacillota > Clostridia > Oscillospirales > CAG-382 > SFLA01. The sequence continues at coordinate 25,012 of JAFYKY010000004.1, forward strand.
TTTGATAAAGCGGATTTTAGAAGCGCACCTTCTTTTGCCGTTGAGCTGAAGTCCGGAAACGAGATCATCCTCCGTAGCGGAACGGATTTCAAAACCTGTCCTTCTCCCATCAGGTTCGATGATTATCGGTTTGGAGAACATTATGATGCGAATTTCGAACTGAACGGATGGAACACTCCGGAGTTCGACGATTCTCTTTGGCAAAACGCTTTGTCTGCAATTGCTCCTGCCGGTGAGTTGCGTATGGCAGATATTTCTCCCATTACCACAGAGTGTGAACTTGTCCCCGCAAATATAACAGAATGTAAAGACGGCGGGTATATATACGATTTCGGCAGATCGGGTGCAGGTGTATGCCGTCTTACGGTGAATGGCTTTAAGGGACAAAAAATTGAACTTATCCACGCGGATTCCTTAAAAGACGGAGATCTTGATTTATTACAAATCTGGTTTGATTACGGAAACTGGGAACGGGATAAAGATATCGTCCACAAAGATATTTACGTATGTAAGGGCGATAAAACCGAAACGTATCAGCCCACTTTTGTCTATCACGGATTCAGATATGTAAAGGTAAAAGGTATCACCTCGGAGCAGGCGACAAATGAACTGCTTAAATTTTTGGTGTATCATACCGAAATGAATACGATGGGAGATTTTAGTTGCTCTCATCCCGGCGCAACGTATTTACAGCAGATCACAAAACGGAGCATAGTATCCAATTTTCATCATTTTCCCACGGACTGCCCTCAGCGAGAGAAAAACGGATGGACAGCAGATGCGGCGCTTACCTGTGAGGCTGCTTTGTTGAATTACAATCCCGAAAGGAATTACCGTGAATGGATACGGAATATACTTAAGGCACAGCGGGAAGACGGGGCGTTGCCCGGAATAATTCCTACCGGCGGTTGGGGATTTCATTGGGGAAACGGTCCCGCCTGGGACAGCGCTTTGGTATGGATTCCGTACTACACTTGCATTTATCGCGGAGACACGGAAATGATACGTGAATCTGCAGACGGGTTCATTAAATATTTGCGTTATTTGCGTTCAAGGACCGACGAAAATGGTTTGCTCAGCATCGGGCTCGGAGATTGGTGTCAGGTGGGCGGTGGAGCGCCCAAATCACCGTTGGTTGTTACAGATACAATCACCTCTATGGATCTTGCTTTTAAGATAGGAGAAATGCTGGATGCGGTAAATATTGCTTCCGGAAGTGAATACGCGCGAAGCGAAGGTGAAAAATACAAAAAAGCTATCCGCGCCAATCTTGTTGACGACACTCTTACGGTTTTGGGCGAATGTCAGACGAGTCAGGCAATGGCATTGTATTACGGCGTATTTGATGAATCGGAAGAAACGGCGGCTTTTCAAAAGCTTTTGGATTTAATACGTTGCGCAGACGGACATATTGATCTCGGCGTATTGGGCGGCAGAGTGATCTTTCACGTGCTTACTCGTTTCGGATACGGCTCCCTTGCTTTTAATATGATAGTAAGAGAAGATTATCCCTCCTACGGGAATTGGCTGGTGCGTGGGGCTACCACTCTTTGGGAAAATTTCCTGCCCGATTCCGTATCGTCTATGAATCATTGCTTCTGGGGCGATATAAGCGGATGGTTTATAAAATCGGTTGCGGGTATCAATCTTAATCCGCATAAACGTAATATAAACGAGCTTGAAATAACCCCGTGCTTTATAGAAGCGTTGGAATATGCGTCCGCATATCATATTGCTCCCGCAGGGAAAATATCCGTATCGTGGCGCCGAAGCGGAGAAAACGTGCTTCTTGAACTTGAAATCCCCGAAAAAATGGCGGCAACTGTTAAGTTAAGAGACGGTTATACATTTGAAAACGGTGCTTCATCGGCACCTGCAGTATTCGGACAATATAAAATATTAAAACCTTTTAATGATAAAGTGCGGATTTAGTTTTCCGCACTTTTTCTATTGACAAGAACGATACCTCGTGATATGATGTATTACACGATAGGAGGTATTTCATGGACGTTCAGTTGAAAAGAGGAATTTTGGACGTGTGCGTTCTGGCGGCGATCAAAGACGAAGATTCCTACGGGTATAAGATCATTAAGGATATGAAACCGTATATAGAGCTTTCCGAATCTACGTTATATACCATTCTCAAACGGTTGGAAAACGCAAATATGCTTACCGTACGCACTGCAGAGCATGGTGGACGGCTAAGGAAGTATTATCATATTACAAAAGAGGGACATAACCGTATAGAAGAATTTAAAAAGGAATGGAAGGAAATTATGTCCATATATCGGTTCGTAACCAAGGAGGATAGCAATGAATAAGCAAGAGTTTTTGAATCGGTTACGTGGGGAATTATCCATTTTGCCTTCGGCAGATACAGAAGAACGAATAAACTTTTACAGCGAAATGATAGATGACCGTGTGGAAGAGGGCGTTTCGGAAGAAGATGCGGTAGCTGAAATAGGCAGTATAGAGAGTGTTGTTGCACAAATAACTGCAGATATTCCACAAAAAGCAAAAACGAGAAAATTAAAAGGGTGGGAAATAGCGCTTTTGGCTGTCGGCTCGCCTCTGTGGATTTCGTTGGGCGTTGCCGCGGCTGCTGTGCTCTTCTCGCTTTACGTTTCCTTGTGGGCGGTTGTAATTTCTCTTTGGGCGGTTTTCGCTTCGGTTGCCGCTTGTGCCCTTGGCGGCTTGGCGGGGGGAATATGTATTGCCGTAACAGAAAATGCCGCTTCGGGAATTGCGCTGTCTGGCGGCGGAATTGCCTGCATCGGTCTTTCGATCTTTGTGTTTTTTGGCTGCAAGCTTGCTACAAAAGGTACCGTAAAGCTTACAAAGCTGTGCGTTAAAAAGCTTTTTCGTAAAAAGGAGGAAGCATAATGGGTAAAACGAAAATATGGATTATCACAGCCGCCGTATTTGTACTTGCAGGTACACTGATTTTTGCAGGAGTGATGACAATGTTTAAATGGGATTTTACAAAATTATCAACAGTTAAGTACGAAACGAATGTTCATGAAATCGACAAAGTGTTTGACAGTATATCTATAGATACAGATACGGCGGATATTACGTTTGCTTTGTCGGATAACGAAAAATGTGTTATAAAGTGTTATGAGGAGGAAAAATCAAAGCATTACGTTGCGGTTGAAGATAGCACGCTTGTTATTAAAATGATTAATAATAAATCGTGGCACGATTATATCGGAATTAACCTCGGCTCTCCCAAGATAACCGTTTATCTGCCGAAAACAGAGTATAATTCGCTTTTTATTAACGCAAGCACGGGAGATGTGGAAATTTTCGAAGGCTTTTGCTTTAATGACATCGATATTTCGTTAAGCACGGGGGATATACGGGGAGAGGATATTTCCGCAAATAGTTTAAACCTTTCCGTTTCTACCGGCAGAATAGAAATAAGCGGTGCTGTGTGTAAAGAAGATATAAAAATAACCGTTTCCACGGGCAAAGTATACCTTACAGACTTAAAGTGCAAAAACCTTGTTTCCAAAGGAAATACCGGTGATATATCCTTAACGTCTGTTACCGCTTCGGAAAAGTTAAATTTGGAAAGAGATACGGGGGATATCATCTTTGACAAATGCGATGCTTCGGAAATATATATAAAAACCTCTACCGGCGACGTAAAAGGAACTCTGCTTACGGAAAAGGTGTTTTATACCCAAACCTCCACGGGAAATATAGACGTACCCAAAACCGTTAACGGCGGCAGGTGTGAAATAACCACCTCTATCGGCAATATAAAGATTAATATTCAAAAGTAAAAATCAAGGAATCCGTTTTTCGGATTCCTTTTTTATCTTGACATTTGCTTGCTTCGATGATAAAATAACAAACGATATACAACAAACGATATATTATGGAGGGTTTTTTATGCCGCCTAAAGTTAAAATAACAAAAGAAGACATTGTAAACGCCGCTGTTATGCTTATCAGGGAAAAAGGGGAAGGAGCTGTAAATGCAAGGGCGATAGCAGCACACCTTAATTGCTCTACCCAACCCGTGTTTTCCAATTTTGTAACTATGGATGATTTGCTGGAAGAGGCGCTTATAAACGCATATCACCGCTATCTCGGCTTTATAAAAAATGAGGTGGAAAGCGGAAAATATCCGGTATACAAATCCTTCGGAATGGCGTATATCCGCTTTGCCAAAGAGGAAAAAGAGCTTTTTAAGTTTTTGTTTATGCGGGACAGAACGGGCGGGGAAATGGCTCCTTCGCCGGATTTTGAAGAGGCTGTACAGCTTATTATGCAGGCAAACGGCGTAACGGAGGAAACGGCGCGGCTTATACAGTTGGAAATGTGGACCTGCGTTCACGGTATCGGTACAATACTGGCTACCTCGTATCTGCCCCTGGAATGGGAGCTTATCGGAGATATGCTTACCGATATTTATCAGGGAATACGGGCAAGACATTTATCAAAGGAGAATAAATAATGAACGCTATAGAGATAAAAGGACTTACAAAGCGTTATAAAGACGTTACCGCCGTGGACGGACTCACTTTGTCCGTAAGAGAGGGCGAGCTTTTTTCATTGCTGGGAGTAAACGGGGCAGGCAAGACCACTACCATAAAAATGCTTTCCTGCCTTACACAGCCTACGGAGGGGGATGCTTTACTGCTTGGAAAAAGTATTACAAAAGATGTTTCCGATGTCAAACGCCTTATTGCGGTTTCGCCTCAGGAAACGGCTGTTGCATGGGGACTTTCGGTTAAAGAAAATCTATGTCTTATGTGCGGAGTTCACGGCTTTAATAAAGAAAAAAGTGAGCAAAAAATATCGGAGCTTACCAAGCTTTTGGGCCTTGATACGGTAGCGGATAAAAAAGCAGGCAAGCTTTCGGGCGGTTGGCAGAGAAGATTAAGTATAGCAATGGCGCTCATAAGCGAACCCAAGATCCTTTTTCTGGATGAACCGACTCTCGGTCTGGACGTGCTCGCCCGCAGCGATCTGTGGGATATAATCCGTTCTTTGAAGGGCAAGGTTACCATTATCCTCACCACTCATTATATGGAAGAAGCAGAAGCTCTTTCCGATCATATTGCCATAATGAGGGACGGCAGGCTGTTAATGTGCGAAACCTCTCAAAATATAAAAGAAAAAGCAGGTACAGATAATTTCGAGCAAGCCTTTATCCGCATAGTAAAGGGGGAAGTAAAATGAAAATGCTTTCGTTTGCAAACAGAAATGCAAAGGAGATTTTAAGGGACCCTATTAATTTAGCTTTTGGCTTGGGGTTCCCTCTGGTGCTCATATTACTGCTCAGCATTATTCAGGCTAATATTCCCGTAAGTCTTTTTGAAATACAACATTTGACCCCGGGTATTACCGTTTTTGGGCTTTCCTTTATGACTCTGTTTTCCGCAACTATCATCGCTCGGGACAGAAGCAGCGCTTTGCTTCAGCGGTTGTATACCACGCCGCTCACCCCTTTGGATTTTATTCTCGGCTATACTCTGCCCATTATCCCCATTTCCGTGGCGCAAAGCGTGGTTTGTTATATAGCCGCAATTTGCCTTGGGCTGGATATTACCGTGAATATACTGTATGCTTTGCTGTTCATAATTCCCGTTTCTGTCCTTTATATCGCTATCGGGCTTCTTTGCGGAAGCGTGTTTAACGATAAGCAGGTGGGCGGTATCTGCGGCGGTTTGCTTACCAACCTTTCCGCGTGGCTTGCGGGTATATGGTTTGATCTTGAACTGGTCGGCGGTGTATTTAAAAAGATCGCGTACGCGCTTCCCTTCGTTCACGCCGTGGAATTGGAAAGAGCTTTGCTTGCGGGAGATTTTGCAGGCATATTCCCTCATTTGTGGTGGGTTTTGGGTTATTCCGCAGGTCTTTTCGCCCTTGCGGTGTTTATGTTCCTGCGCCAGATGAAAAAGCAATAATGAAACAGTTGTTTTTCATTGAAAATAATAATGCTTTATGTTAAAATAAACAAAAGCATTTTCAAACAAAAAGGAGCGTATTATGGTTAAGATAAACATTTCCCACTTCGGCGGTGCCCGCGGTGCAGACGAGCTTGTTGTATACGATAAAGGCGAAAGGACCGCCACCAATAAATTCGGCTGGGAAGCCTGCATAAAGGACGGACGTGCCGTTTTGTGCGGCGGCAACGATAACCTTATTCCTCAAGGGGGATACGTGGTTTCCGGCCACGGTAAAATTGCCGCACTTCTGGCAAAGGAAATATGTATCGGCGCAATGGTAACCATTGAGGACGGAAACGTGCTGGTTATAGAAAAAGACGCTGTTGCAATGAACGCTTCCGCAGGTGCAAAAATAGAAACTATTAAAAACCGTGTCTGCGAATTGGAAAAAAACAAAACCGAATACGATATTTCCCGTGTTAACGCCCTTGTTTCGGATGCGGAAAAGGCTTTGGAAAACGGAGAGTACGAAAAGGTGGATGCCTTGACCACACAGGCATATTATTACACCGCATCTCCCGCACAGAATGAAGTGAGAGGCGCCTGGCTCCGTCCTTACGAAAAGAGCGACGAAGAGGTAGAGTGCGCCGTTGCCCGTCTTGCGGATGCGGGTATAAACTTGATCCTTGTGGAAACCAATTACGGCGGGTTTGCAAACGCGCTCCGTTGTGTTAACGAACTGCTTCCGCCCCAAAAGGAATACGAAAACGGTTTTGACGTTATCGAATCCTACATCCGCAACGGCAAAAAGTACGGAATGCAGGTTCACGCTTGGTTCGAGGACTATTTCTTCGGCTTCAAAGGCTCCCGCTGCGCCGTTGCGGAGGCTCACCCCGAATGGATGGCAAAGCGTAAGGACGGCGGGCTGTTCCACGATGCTTACGATACCTTCTGTTTCCTCAATCCCGTTTTGGATGAGGTAAAGGAATTTTTGCTTTCCTGCTGCAAGGATATACTGGATAATTACGATTTCGACGGACTTCAGCTGGATTATATCCGCTATCCCCTCATTCACGGTATCGACCGCGCCGCCGGATTTGACGAATATACCGTAAACACCTTCCTTGCGGAAAAGGGAATAGATATAAGAAACATAGAATCTACAGACGAAGAAGACTGGAAGACCTTTGTGCGTTGGTGCGCCGGATACGTAACCGAATACGTGCAGGCTGTCCGCGGACTTGTGGATGAATATAACAGATCCGGCAGAAACATCTGCCTTTCCACCGCCGTTTTCGGTGATCCCGTGGCGGCGCTTTACAGCAAATGTCAGGATTGGCAGAATTGGATCGAGCAGGGCTGGCTGGATGCCATCTATCCTATGGCGTATTACAGCGATGCCTGCGAGGTAGAAAAAGAAGTTGCCGCAATGGTGCAAAAATATGCGTCTGTTCCCAATATTTCGGGTATCGCGCCTATGTATACCAAGCTCCCCGTTATAGAAACCACCAAGCAGGTAGAGGCTTGCCGCAGAGCAGGCGCAAAGGGCGTGGCGTTCTTTGCCGCAGGCAACTGCAGAGACGAGGAATTGGAAACCCTTAAGATCGGTGTTTACCGCAAATAAAAACGCAGGAGATATATTTATGAACCCCGAACTTTTTTGGCTTGAAGACCCGCAGACCTTTGAAATCAACAGAGAAAAAGCCCATTCCGACCACACCTTTACCGTGAACGGCGTATCCGCGGTAACATCTCTTAACGGCGAATGGAAGTTTGCGTATGCCGAAACACCCGAAAAACGCCTTGCGGATTTTCATAAAGAGGATTTCTCTGTGGAAAACTGGGCGCAAATTACCGTGCCCGGTCACATTCAGCTTCAGGGATACGGGGTTCCCCAGTATACCAATATCGCGTATCCGTGGGAGGGAAGAGAATCTCTCGTTCCACTGCAGATACCAAAAAAATTCAATCCCGTGGGGTCTTACGTCAAATTCTTTGATTACGAAAAGGACGATTCCTTCAAAAGAACTTACATATCCTTTCAGGGTGTTGAAACCGCCTTTTACGTTTGGCTTAACGGACATTTTGTGGGCTACAGCGAGGATAGCTTTACTCCTTCCGAATTTGATATCACTCCCTATATAAGAGAGAAAAACAATCGTCTTGCCGTAGAAGTCTACCGCTTCAGCACCGCAAGCTGGCTGGAGGATCAGGATTTCTGGCGCTTTTCGGGCATCTTCCGCGATGTATATCTCTATTCCGTACCTCATACTCATTTAAGAGATATCAAGGTTACGGCGGATTACGATTACGAAAACAAAAAAGGTATTCTTTCTGCTTTTTCAGATATGGTTTCGGATGGGGAATACAGTGTTTTGTATACCCTTACAGACTCTGCTTCAAACCAAGTGTACGCAAGCCATACTGCTCCCCAAAACGTAATTCTGGATAACGTTTTGCCCTGGAGCGCAGAAGAACCAAACCTTTATACCCTTACGGTAACGCTTTGTCCGGAAAGCGGAGCTACGGAAACTTCCTCCGTTAAGATAGGCTTCCGCACCTTCGAATTAAAGGACGGACTTATGCGCCTTAACGGAAAGCGGATAATCTTCAAGGGTGTGGACCGCCACGAATTCAATCCTCATACGGGAAGAGCAATTTCCAAAGAGGATATGCTCTGGGATATACGCTTTTTAAAGCAAAACAATATAAACGCCGTCCGTACCAGCCATTATCCCAACAACAGCTATTGGTACGAGCTTTGCGATGAATACGGAATTTATCTTATCGACGAAGCAAATCTGGAAACCCACGGCACCTGGGGCAATATGGACGGCTCGAAATACGCCGTTCCCGATTCACAGCCCTATTGGAGAGACGCGGTGGTGGACAGAGCACGCTCTATGTACGAAAGGGATAAAAACCACCCCTCCGTGCTTATCTGGTCCTGCGGCAACGAATCCCATTGCGGAGATAATATTGCCGCTATGGCGGAGTATTTCCATTCCGTTGATTCTACCCGACCGGTGCATTACGAGGGCGTTACCGTAAACCGTAAATACGATCATATTACGGATATGGAAAGCCGTATGTACGCAAAGCCCTACGAAATAGAGGAATATCTCAAAAAGAATACGGGCAAGCCCTATATAAGCTGTGAATATATGCACGCTATGGGTAATTCTTTGGGCGGTATGAAGCATTATACCGATCTTGAGGAAAAATACCCTGCGTATCAGGGCGGATTTATATGGGATTACATTGATCAGGCTTTGTATCTTGACGGAAATCTGGCGTACGGCGGCGATTTCGGCGACCGTGCAACAGATTACGGCTTTTGCACCAACGGCATAGTTTATGCCAACCGTAAGCCTTCACCCAAGGCGCAGGAAGCAAAGGCGTTGTATACCAATATAAAATTGAATATTCAAAACGGCGTTGTTACCGTTAAAAACCAAAATCTGTTTGTTTCCACGGATCATCTTGAATTCAGAATAACCCTTGCAAGAGAGGGAGAAAAACTGGCAGAGGAAACACGCGTTTTGTCCGTAGCTCCGGGGGAAAGGGGAAGCTTTGATATAAGCATACCCGCGCCCGAAAAAGCAGGGGAATACGTATACACCGTTTCCGCTTTGCTTAAAGAGGATCGTCTGTGGGCGGAAAAGGGACACGAGATCGCTTTTGCTCAGGAGGTCGTTGCCGTTTCGGGCGAAAAAACCTCCGCCGTGTTTGAAAAGCCCGCCTTTGTAAAGGATAATTCCTGTATCGGCGTTCACGGAAAGGATTTTTCCATGCTGTTTGATAAACGGCAGGGCGGTATCGTTTCTCTTGTGTACGGCGGCAGGGAATATATGGTCCGCGCTCCCAAGGTAAGCTTTTGGCGCGCCCCTACGGATAACGATAACGGCGCCGCCACTCCCGTAAAGACAGCAGTTTGGAATCTTTGCAGCCGTTACGCGTCCCATCTCCCGTGGAAATTTACCGCGGAGGAGAAGGAAGATTCATATATACTCACCTTTGTGTTCTCCACACCTTATTTTGAATATAAGGTAATATATACCGCGTTTTTTGACGGAAGCCTGAAGGTTCGCGCAGAATATCCCGGCGCAAAGGATATGCCCTTTATGCCTGTGTTTGCTATGGATATGCGGCTTAAGAAGGAGTACGGCAATTTCACCTATTACGGCTTGGGACCGGATGAAAATTATTCCGACCGTGCAAACGGCGCCCGTCTGGGTGTGTTTGAAAGCACGGCGGCGGACAACCTTTCGGGTTATCTTAACCCTCAGGAGTGCGGAAACCGCACGGGTGTAAGGTATCTTAAGGTGCATAACGGAAAAGGAAAAGGACTTTCCTTTACCAAAACGGACACGCCTTTTGAAGCAAGCGTGCTTCCTTACAGCGCTTATGAGCTGGAGCATGCCCTTCATCTCCACGAGCTTCCCGTTCCCGAATACACTTGGGTGCGTATCGCCGCAAAGCAGATGGGTGTCGGCGGTGACGATTCCTGGGGCGCCCCCGTCCGCTCCGAATACCTTATCCCTTCGGATAAACCCCTTACCCTTGAATTTGCAATATATAAACTGTAATTAAAAAACTGCCGATACTTCGAACGAAATATCGGCAGTTTTGTTTTAGCGTTTTTGAAATTTAAAAAATAATATGTCTGGAGCTCCACAAATATATAAGCGTAGCAGCAGAAAGCAGAGAGTAAACGGCAATCTGACATATAGTAAAGATCCAAATAGGGGAAACTGTACCCGTTATAATAAAACAAAGCACGGGGTAAGTTACCGACCAGACAAATAATGCGCAATGAGCGATCGTCATCTTGGTAAGCCCGGATTCTTTTACGTGTCGCATTTCGTATTTTCCGAGGATGGAAAGCAAAGGGATGGAGATAAGTGTCAGTCCGTATATTAAGTCAATCGTTGGCATAAAAGGAATGAAAAGATACAACGGGAGCGTGAAACCGGTGCTTGTATCAAGATCCGTTGCATAATGAACCGAAAGTATAAGAAAGATTGCGTTTATAAAACTCATTATTATAACCAACAGGTCTGCGGCTGTCATAATATAAGGGGCAATGAGAATCCGACGGGATTTTTTGATCTCTATTATGTTTCCGCAAATTGGACATACGTCGCTTTCATCGGAAACATAGTTGTTGCATCTGTCGCAAATCATAAGCGCACTCCTCTTCTGTTGTTTATATCGATATTGTAACATAACTACTGTTTCGTGTCAACTTTATTTTTGCATATTTACCGCTTTAACGGGGAAAAACTATATACGTAAAACCGCTTTAGGGGGTGAAACTAATGGATAAAAATCAGACCAACACAAACGCGCAGAACAGCCAGAATAACTCTTCTGCACAGAACAGCGTGAATACTCAGACCGAGCAGAACGGCAAAAAGAAAAACAAGAACAAAAACAAGTAAACCGAATATACGCGTTTCAAACTCTGTCTGTTTTTACAGATAGAGTTTGTTTTTGTACAAAATGCTGTATTTTGAAGAATTTTGCAATTAATTGTTTACAAATGCCTATATGTTGTGGTAGAATGTCCTCAGCAAATATCTTTACAGTCCTATGTAAAATAAAAATCAAAGGAAGAAAAAGATTATGGAAAACAAACTCGTTTACGGTATTCACGACAAACCGAAATTCGGCAGCATGCTGGTATTTGCGTTCCAGCAGGTGCTTGCCATTCTTGCTGCTACCATTCTGGTTCCCGCTATTATCGGTAACGGTATGAGCCAGTCCGCCGCCCTTTTCGGCGCAGGTGTCGGTACTCTCGTTTATCAGCTCTTTACCAAGTTCCGCAGTCCCGTATTCCTCGGCTCATCCTTCGCTTTCATCGGCTCAATGCTTGCTGCTTTCGGCGGCGCGGCTTCCGCTTCCGCAGGTTATGCAGGACTTATCGTGGGTGCAGTATTTGCAGGTCTCGTTTACGTGGTTATTGCAATCATCGTTAAGTTTGCAGGTGTTGCTTGGATAAACAAACTTATGCCCACCGTTGTTATCGGCCCCACCGTTGCTCTCATCGGTCTTTCTCTTGCTGTTAACGCAGTAAATGATCTTACTGTAGGCAAGGTAATGGTTGAAAAGGTTGAGCAGGTCATTCAGGACGGTGCTATAGTTGACCAGACCTCTATGGTTTCCGGCTGCAGCCCCTACGTTGCACTTATCTGCGGTCTTGTTACATTATTCTCTATCTTTGCTTTCTCCGTTTACGGCAAAAAGATGGCAAAGCTTATACCCTTCATTCTGGGTATTCTCGTTGGCTACATAGTTGCTACCATCTTCACCGTTATCGGTATCGCTACCGACAACGTAGCGCTTCAGGTTATCAACTTTGCCGCTTTCAAGGAAATGACCATTTTCGCAATTCCCGAATTCTCCTTTATAGAAGCATTCAAGGGCGTTAAGGATATTGACGGTTCATTCATTGCTACCGTTGCAGTTGCATACGTTCCCGTTGCTTTCGTTGTATTTGCAGAACATATAGCAGACCATAAGAACCTTTCTTCCATCATCGGAAACGATCTGCTTGAAAACCCCGGTCTTCACCGTACACTTCTCGGTGACGGCGTAGGCTCTATGGCAGGCGCTTTCTTCGGCGGATGCCCCAACACTACTTACGGCGAATCCGTTGGTTGTGTAGCTATTACCCGCAACGCATCTGTTGTTACCATTACCACCACTGCAATTATGTGTATGGTAATCTCCTTCTTCGGCCCCTTCGTTACATTCCTTTCTTCTATTCCCAACTGTGTAATGGGCGGTGTTTGCATAGCACTTTACGGCTTTATCGCAGTTTCAGGTCTTAAGATGATCCAGCAGGTAGATCTTGGCGATAACAGAAACCTCTTCGTTGTTGCTTCTATCCTCATTCCCGGTATCGGCGGACTCAGCGTTTCCTTCGGCAAGGTAACTATCACCACCATCGCCTGCGCTCTTATTCTCGGTATCGTTACCAACATTCTTCTCAACAAGCTGGGCAAAAGCAGAAAAACGGAGAAATAAAATGAAAAACTACGAAAACGTGGTCATTTTCGACCATCCCCTAATAAGACACAAAATAGCTATCCTTCGTGACGAGAAGACCAGCATGAAGGAATTCCGCGAACTGGTTGAGGAAATAACCACCCTTATGACTTACGAAAGCCTTAAGGAAGGCGTTCCCACCACCGAGGTAGAGGTTAAAACTCCTCTCGAAACCTGTACACAGCGTATGGTAGCGGATAATTCCATCGTTATCGTTCCCATTCTTCGTGCAGGCTTGGGCATGGTAAACGGCATACACGTTCTGTTCCCCTCTGCCCGTGTGGGACATATCGGTATGTACCGCAACGAAGAAACTCTTGAGCCTTGCGAATATTACTGCAAGCTTCCCAAGGATATAGACGATAAGCTGGTACTGCTTGTTGACCCTATGCTGGCAACCGGCGGCAGCGCTTGCGATGCTATCAACCTGCTTAAAAAGCACGGCTGCAAGCACATCAAGTTTATGGCTATTATCGGCGCACCCGAGGGCGTTTCCAAGGTTGCGGAAGCTCATCCCGATGTAGATATTTACGTTTCCACGCTGGACAGATGCCTTAACGAAAACGGCTACATTCTTCCCGGCTTGGGTGATGCCGGCGACAGACTCTTCGGAACTAAATAGAATATCAAAAAATGCCAAAAACTCCCGTTTTGTTTTACACAAACGGGAGTTTTGTGTTGCTATTGGGTTTTCGGTATGTTATAATATTTTCATAAATAAAAACGGAGGTTTTATTATGTTAAAAAAGATGATCATATCTGTACTTATTCTGGCATTATGCTTTGCGTTCGTTTCCTGTGATTCGCAGCCTGCGGATCAAAGCACTCCTTCTACCAATGAAAGCACAAAAGAAGAAAGCCAAGCAGAAGAAAATAACAATCAGACAGAGGAAAGTAAAAACGATATTGTTAAGGATACTATTCCTCCCGCTTTTATTGATGCGAATGACGGTGTTTTGCCTGCTGTTACTCACAACGCAGGTGAGCAGCCCGATTTGATTTCCGGCATTATTGCAAGAGATAATATTACTCCCGATGAAGATGTAGTTATTTCTGTTTCCGATGACGGCGGTTATGATGCAAGTGTTCCCGGAACCTATACGGTAACCGTAGCGGCAAAAGATACAGCAGGAAACGTATCTACCGCAATAATTACCGTTACCGTAAAAGAAATTGTTACCGCCAAGTATCTTTCGCTCAAAAATATATATACTTTGGGCGGCGAAGACGCTTTGAGCTATACCACATCCGGCACAAAATTCCGCACGGCAGACAGCATTTGCGTTTTGGATAAAGAAACTTTTGTTTCCCAGTATAATACATATTCTCCCGATCATACCAACAATGGTGGAGTTCCTTTCTTCCCCAACGGTGTAATTATTATTACGGATAAGGATTATGTTGTTAAGCAGATGCGCATTGCCGCAGGCGAGCTTATACAGATAGAAGCAGACGGAAGCGTAAAGAATTCCGGCTTTTCGTGGACAAATGCTATTGATGCGTCTTCGGGCGGCGGTATGTTTAAGGGCATCTTAACAGATATCGAAAAGGTTATTCCCGATGGCGGTTATCTCTTCTTCGTCGGCAATCCCGGCGAGCAGACTTGCAGAATTTTCCTTATTAAAAATCTCTTTTGCAGTTCCTATGAAAGCGGTCCCATTACCCTTGATATGAAAAATATAGATATATCCGGGCTTGTTATCTCTCTTGATTAATGGGGGGATACAATGAAAAGATTCGCATTTTTAATTGTTGCCCTCGCAACCTTGCTCACCGCCTGCGCTACGCCTCAAAATGATGTCTCTGTGGAGTCCAATCCCGGAGAGCATTCTACGGTGCAGGATACCACCCCGCCCAAAATACGTATTATTGCTTCTTGCGAAAACGTCGTTATTAAAAAAGGCGATGCCTACGACATTATGAACGGGGTAAGGGGGAGCGACGATACGGACGGCGATATTACAGATCAAATACAGATAAACAAGGGAGGCTTTGATCCGGAAATACCCGGAGAATATATCGTGACATACTTTTTATCAGATGCTGCAGGTAACGCTGCAGAGCCTAAATTTAAAAAAATAACCGTTACAGAAACTGCTGTGCTTGAAGCACCTCCCGTGTGGGAAGGTGAGATAGAAGGAGAGGTTCTTAATCCCTCTGCGCCTCCCGTATTCGGCGGAGCTTGGTATCACAAGGCGGTTTCTTCCAGAGATAAATGGGTTGGAATAGAGGTTGTGGTAACCTTGCCCGAGGTAGATATTGAACGCTACAACGGCTCCTACAACAGCGAATTGAATTTCGATCCCAATGTAAAAAATCTTGATAACCCCTCGGTATATCTTGGCGGCCACGCTTTAAGTGAATCGGATGTGGGTCTATCCTTTTCCAGAGCGCTTGTGAATGTTTCTTCAAGCACGCTCAGTACCGGTTGTATTGCTTTTCGCCCCTTCTGGCGCTATATAACCGAAACCGATCAGGACATAGGCGGATACGATGCTCACGGCGGTGAATATGCCGTAAGCGCAAACGGAAACAACTGTATTGCAAATTATCATTGGAAATATACCGAATATTACTATCTGCCCGGGGACAAGCTTCGTATTGTAGTTTATGTTCCCGAGGAAAATAAAATGCAATTACAGATAGAGGTTCTGGAAAAATCCACCCTGCCCGAATCTGTGGAAATGCGTGAAAAATACGGCTGGAAAGACCCTGCGGACTTTTTGAGTCCCGTGTTCACCTCTCCCGGTCACGGAACGGCTATTTTGGCAGAATTCAAGCGTGTAAACGCTATCGACCAATCCGGCAACGAGGGCGGCGTCGCTATTTCCACCCAAACCGAAGTAAAGAATATTATATGGCACGAAACCTATCTCTACCGCGTTATTGACGGCACTTTATACAGAGTGCCTATGAACGAATCCCGCCGCGGAACAACCTCTGCGCCGGAGGATAAATACTTTACCGTGTCTTACGAAGGTGTTGATTCCTCTCTTGGCGGAGAAGTGGTGACCATACATCCCGGCTACGAAAACTGATTTTTTTAAAAGGTAAAAAATGAGCGATATACAAAGTGCTTCGAAAGCAGACAGCCAGTATAAAAAAATGACGGAAATCCCCGTGGCGCGTCTTGTAATAACTCTGGGCATACCTACTACCATAAGTATGCTCATAACCAATATTTACAATATGGCGGATTCTTATTTCGTAAGTCAGGAATCCTTAAGCGCAGGCGGCGCCACCAGTATCGTTTTCGGAATAATGTCTATAATTCAGGCGTTCGGCTTTATGTTCGGACACGGGTCGGGAAGCCATATCAGCCGTCAGCTTGGAGGAAAAAATACAGAAAAAGCAAATAATTACGCCTCCACCGGCTTTTTCACGGCGATCTGGTGCGGTCTGGTAATTATGTCGCTGGGGCTCATTTTTTCCAAGCCCTTAATGCTTTTGCTGGGCAGTACTCCCACCATCCTGCCCCATGCAATGAAATACGCATTCTGGATATTTCTTGCCGCCCCCGCAATGACCGCAAGCTGTGTGCTTAACAATATTTTAAGATACGAAGGAAAAGCCACTCTGGCTATGATCGGTCTTACAACAGGCGGCATACTTAATATATTTCTGGATTACATTTTCATTGTTGATCTGAAAATGGATATAAACGGCGCGGGACTTGCCACCGCAATCTCCCAGTACGTTTCCTTTTGCATACTGCTTTCCGTGTTCGTTCTGGGTAAAACACAGAGCAAACTGCGGATATCAAATATTTCACCCGAAATTTCTTTGCTTAAAGATATAATTATAACGGGGCTTCCCAGCCTTGCGCGGCAGGGCCTCAACAGTATCTCCGTAATGGTGCTCAACGCTCAGGCAGAGCAGTTCAAGGATGCGGCTATCGCCGCAATGGGCTACGTAAGCAGAACGTCAAGCCTTATATTCAGCGTGGGATTGGGTATCGGTCAAGGCTTCCAACCCGTTTCCGCCTTCAATTACGGGGCAAAGAAGTATTCCAGAGTTAAAAAAAGCACCTATTTCACCGCAATTTTCGGCGCGGTGTTTATGGGTATTCTCGCCGCGGCGTGCTTTGCCTTTGCTCCCGATATAATCTCCCTTTTCCGTTCGGAAAAAGAGGTTATAGATATCGGCAGCGTAGGCTTGCGTATACAGTGCGTGTTCCTCATATTCCTGCCCATATCGGTGGTTTCCACAATGCTTTTCCAGAGTATCGGCAAAAGCGTGCCCGCACTGGTGCTTTCCTGCCTGCAAAGCGGTCTGGTTTTTATACCCCTTTGCTTAATACTCCCGCGCTTTCTCGGCGTGTTGGGAATTCAGCTTTCCCAGCCCATAGCGTATTTTATTACCTCGTTGATATCTCTGCCGATGACCTTAAGATTTTTGAAACGCTTACCCCAAGACGAATAGTATAAAAAGACCGCCGGCGCGGTCTTTTTTTGTGTGTTGTTATTCCGTTGCTTCCAACAGATATTTGGTTGCAAAGCGCACGCCTTTTATAAAGCTTTCCTTTCGCTGTATGTTGCACATATCGCCCCATAATTCAACGTATTCGTCAAGAAGCTTTATTTGTTCATCGTTTAATCCATTGCGCAGTTTTTTATCTGCTTCCGCAATCATATTCAAGGCAATCTTTTCATCAAGACTTTGGCTTGGTTCGCTTTCTTCCAGATATTGATACCATAATTTTTCAAGAACTCTTTGCATAATTTTCAACCCTCTTGTTTTGACATTTTGTGAATGTCATATTCGAGGCTATTATAACATATAATCTCCTTGTTGACAAGTACTGAATGTCAGAAATGAGGGGATTTTATGTTCAGGAATAAATCCAAGGATGGATACAACAATATTTGCGGCAAGTGTGTTGCAGAATTACGTGCCGCGTTAAAAATATCACAAAGAGAGCTTGCAGACAGAATGCAGTTGGTTGGCGTTGATATTGATAAAAATGCAGTACAGCGTATTGAATGTGGTAAACGGTTCGTAACCGATATTGAACTGGTTGCATTTTCGACTGTATTCGGCGTTCCTATGGAAGAGCTGGTAAAATAAAAATGCGCTCAAGGCTTGTTGTTCACAGCAAGCCTTTTGTTTTGGAAAAAAGCTTGTGTTGCAACTGTTGATTTTTTCTTTGACGTTTAGTATAATGTTCTTGCTCATTCAGTTACGTTCGGAATTAAGCGGAGGTCAGATAGTTGTATGTCTGTTTCACAAATAATCACAGATGACAATAAAATATCCGCTTTCTTCAAATACGGAGCGGCGGTGGACGTGGGCACCACCACGGTAGTGCTTAAGCTGTATTCTGCCGACGGTGTATGTGTGGGTGTATCGTCTGCTCTTAACCCCCAGCGCGAATTTTCTGCAGACGTTATCGGCAGAATTTCCAAAGCGCTTTTTGGGGAAGGGGAAAGCCTGCAAAACAGCGTAACCGATTGCATCACCCGTCTTTTGACCGAAGCGTGCGGCTCGGCAGGTATACATAATACCGATGTTGACCGTATGGTAATAACGGGAAACACCGCAATGCTGTATCTGCTCACGGGAAGAGATCCTGTTTCGATTTCCCGTTTTCCCTTTAAGCCGGACTGTCTGTTCGGGGAATGGGTGGAATTTTTGGGGATAAAAACCTATCTCGCTCCTTGTATTTCCGCTTTCGTAGGGGGAGATACCGTTTGCGCCTTGCTTTCTTCGGGTATTCTTTGCAAAAAAGAAACCGCCCTTCTTTGCGATATAGGCACAAACGGAGAGATTGCCTTGTATAAAAACGGCGCTCTTTACGTAACCTCCGTTGCCGCGGGGCCCGCTTTTGAGGGCGGCGGGATATCCTGCGGATGCTCGGCGGCTTCGGGCGCGGTCTACCGTGTCTGGGCAGAGGACGGGGAAATATATTCCCATACCATAGAAAACGCAAACGCTATCGGCATTTGCGGTTCGGGGCTCATCGATGCATTAAGCGCGTTTCTTGAGGAAGGCTGTATAGATACCGAAGGCACGGCTATGCGCCCCCTCGTTATACGGGCAAAGGGGAAAAGCATTTCTCTTACCCAAAAGGATATACGGGCGCTTCAGCTTGCAAAATCCGCCGTGGCGGCAGGGATCGAATGTATGCTCTCCCGCACGGGCACGGAGGTTGGCGATATAAAAACCTTGTATATTTCGGGCGCGTTCGGAACAAAGATCGATCCGCAAAGCGCGGTAAATATCGGACTTTTTCCAAGCGGCTTAAAAGATAAAACCCATTTCATCGGCAACGGCGCGCTGGACGGCGCTTCCAAAATGCTGTTTGATAATTCGTCCTTCGCCTTTTCAAAAGAACTTTCCGCAAAGGCAAAAACTCTGTTTTTGGGCGGCAGTAAGGATTTTAACCAAAGCTTTATAAAAAACATCTCTTTTAAGTAAAAAATCACCTCTTTACGAGGTGATTTTTGCGTTGTAAGGGTTACTCGATTTCTTCAATTCTCCAAGTTTTATTTGTAAAGTCAATTATCAGACGATAAACTTTCCAAGGTTCCAATTTTATGTCATTTGTCCCGTGGTTTCGATCAAATACTATACTTCCACTAACAGCGCTTCCGCTATTTACTTTCAAATATACACCGCGGTATCCTTTTGTTTCTGGTATATCAGCGATTGTGAATTGGGAAGTTTCGTAACGAAAAATATTATTATTTGTCGGCGAATTGTTTTCTATTATCGCTTCGTATATGCCGGTAACTTCTGTTGAAATGAGTTCAAAAGATTTACCGCCATCGGTTGTAACGCCTATAGTTCCTACTACCGTGCCCGGCTTTATTTTACCGCAGATACATACGTTATCAGTGTAGGTATGTTCGCTTGAAACCGCAGTTTCGCTGTCGGTATATTCATCGCCGCAGAGGGTGCAGGTATGGGTGGTATAACCGCCGCTTTGGCAGGTGGGCGGGGTAACGACGGAATTGTAGGAATGCCCGCATCCCGCCTGAACGGAGCCTTGCATAAAATACAGTCCGTTTATTCCCAATGCGCTTAAGGCACAGCCTGCGGATTCGTCCTCTGAAGTTTCGGGGTTGTCAAACGCCGCTTTTAAGGCTTCTTTATCGGTTTCGTAAACACCCATAGAAGCGCCGTTTTTAAGCACCACCACCTTGTTTTCCGTTTTATAAAAAACGTATTCCGCGGTGTTTCCTCCCGCCGCGCTTTCGATCAGATATTCGGTATACGCCCCCGCAGCCTCCTGCACGGCGGCGCTTTCGCGGGCTTTTTCCACAGCGTTTCCGAAAGCGTGAATAAGCACAGCCGCCAGCACGGCGATAACGGCTATTACTATAACAAGTTCAACCACGGTAAAACCGCGCCTTTTTACTGCTTTATTCATATTCCCGCCCCGCTTTCGGATCTTTTTATAATTTTTCAATACGATTATGACATACCCTTAAGTAAATGTCAAGTTTTTAAAGCCCAAAGTCATTATTATATTGAAAAACAAATGCGCTTATGGTATAATTAACCGAATGTATATACTTTGTGCTTGCGCAAAGAAAGGAGAAACGTATGGAAAACAAAAGCTTTAAAGCATGGCTGTATTTACTGCCTGCGGTTTTGTTTTTGGGGGTATTTTTGGTATATCCTCTTGTTGACGTTTTTATTTATTCCTTTGAAGAGGGGTATAACTACGCCTCACAGACATTTTTCGGAATAGGATTTTATAACTATTCCTACGTTTTGCACGACCCGTACTTTTTGCAGGCGGTACAAAACACTCTCATACTCGTGTTTATAACCGTGCCCGTTTCCACGGGGCTTTCTTTGCTCATTTCAGTGGCGTTAAGCTCTGTAAAAGCGTTGCGCAAAGCGTTCCAGACCATATATTTTCTCCCTTACGTTACAAACACTCTGGCTGTGGGTCTGGTGTTTATGATACTGTTTAAAAAGACGGAATATACCGAAGGACTTGCCAATATGGTGATAAACCTTTTCGGCTTTAATTCGGTGGATTTTATCGAAGGTCCTTACTGGGCAAAAATGCTGGTGCTTTGCATATATACGGTATGGATAGTAATGCCCTTCAAGGTGCTGGTGCTTACAAGCGCGCTGGCTTCCGTAAAGCAGGATTATTACGATTCCGCCAGAGTAGACGGAACTTCAAAATGGCGCATTTTCACCCGTATTACCGTTCCCATGATCTCGCCTATGCTGTTTTATCTTGTAATAACCGGCTTTATAGGTGCATTCAAGGCGTACAGCGATGCGGTTGCGCTGTTCGGTACAAACCTGAACACTGCGGAAATGAACACCATTGTAGGCTACGTATACGATATGCTGTACGGGGACAGCGGAGGATATCCCTCTTTTGCTTCCGCCGCGGCGATAATATTGTTTGCTATAGTGCTTACCATCACATGCATTAACCTTTTGGTAAGCAAAAAGCACGTGCATTATTAAGGGAGGATAGGGTTTTATGGAAAATAAAAGCACAAATTACTCCCAATTAGAGAAAAATGCAAACATAAAGCGTATTGCCGCAAAAACGGTGGTTTACACCTTTTTGGCGTTGTGGGCTGTGGTAGTATTGTTTCCGTTTTATTGGATGGTGCTTACCTCTGTAAAAAGCTATGCTTCCTACAGTTCGGAATTCATACCCAAGTTTTTCACCCTTTCTCCCACTTTCCAAAACTATATAGATGCATTTACCATGGTGTCCCTGGGAAGATATTTTTTAAACACACTTATCTTTACCCTTGTTACCACCGCACTTATGCTTTTTATAACCATCCCTGCCGCTTTTGCCTTTTCCCGTCTTAACTTCAAGGGCAAAAATCTGGTTTTCACTTTGTTTTTATCCCTTATGATGATACCAAGCGAATTGGTGGTTATTACAAATTACACTACCGTAACAAATTTCGAGCTGCGCAACACCTTCGCGGGACTTATACTCCCTTCCGTTGCATCGGTATTTTATATTTATCTGCTTAAAGAAAACTTTGCTCAGGTGCCCGATGAACTGTATTACGCCGCCAAGGTGGACGGAACTACAGATCTGAAGTATCTGTTCAAGGTTATGATCCCTATATGCAAGCCCACTATCGTAACCATTACTATTTTAAAGGTTATCGAATGCTGGAATTCTTACGTTTGGCCCAGATTGGTTACGGACAAGGAAACCCATTTTCTTGTGTCCAACGGTATTCAGGCAATACGTGAATCCGGCTTCGGCAGAGAAAATATCCCCGCAATGATGGCGGCAGTGGTGGCTATATCCGTTCCGCTTGTTGTTCTGTTTCTTGTTTTCAGAAACAAGATTATGGAAGGCGTGGCGAGAGGAGGTACCAAAGGATGAAAAAAATATTTGCGTTTTTCCTTTTATTTACCCTTTGTCTGCCCTTGCTGGCAGGATGCCACGGTTCCAAAGGGCTTGAAGAGTTCGTGCTCCCCGAAGAGTTCGATACTTCACGTAACTTTACCATCTCTTTCTGGGCGAAAAATGATACCAACAACACCCAGGTAGCCATTTACAAAAAAGCCATTGAGGATTTTGAAAAATGCTACCCCAACATTAAAGTTGACGTTAAGTGGTATACCGATTACGGCAGAATATATAATGACGTAATTACAAATATTTCCACCCAGACCACCCCCAACGTGTGCATAACCTATCCCGACCATATAGCGACCTATATTACGGGCACGAATGTCGTGGTACCGTTGGACAGTCTGCTCCGTAATGAAAAATACGGGCTTGGAGGAAGTAAGGTCGATTTTGACGCTCCCACAGCAGAAGAGGTTATACCCAAGTTTCTGGAAGAGGGCAAGATAAACGGAGTAACCTATGCTTTGCCCTTTATGCGCTCTACCGAGGCTTGCTACGTAAACAAAACCTACGTGGAATCTTTGGGCTATAAAATTCCCGAAAAGCTTACCTGGGATTTCCTTTGGGAGGTTTCGGCTGCCGCAATGGCAAAAAACGAAGACGGAACATACAAAATAAACGGTCAGAAGGTGCTTATACCCTTCATATACAAATCTACGGATAATATGATGATACAGTACCTCAAGCAAGCAGGCGGCGGTTATTCCACAGAGGAAGGCGATATCCTTATCTTCAACGATACCGCAAAGGAATTTCTGTATGATATTGCCGAAAGCGTAAAGATAGGCGCTTTTTCCACTTTCAAAATATCCAGCTATCCCGGCAACTATTTCAACGCGGGGCAGTGTATATTCGCCATAGATTCCACGGCGGGCGCTACCTGGATCGGTTCGAAATCTCCTCATTCGGATATAGCCGAAGAAAACAAGGTGGAATTCGAAACCGTGGTTATGGAAATCCCTCAGGCGGATACGGAAAACCCCAAAATGATATCCCAGGGGCCTTCCGTCTGCGTGTTCAATAAAGCCGACCCTCAGGAGGTTCTGGCTTCCTGGCTGTTCACCCAGTTTTTACTCACCAACGAGGTACAGATCGCATATTCTCAAACCGAAGGATACGTTCCCGTAACCTCAAAGGCGCAGGAAAGCGATGAATACAAGGATTATCTTTCCCGCAGGGGCGAAGATGACGATATGTACTATTACGTAAAGCTGGATGCGGCGAAGCTTCTTATAGATAACGTGGAAAATACCTTTATAACCCCCGTGTTCAACGGAAGCGCGTCCTTGCGTAACGCGGCGGGACAGCTTATAGAAAATACCGCAAAATCCACAAGACGTAACGAAACGGTGGACGAAGCGTATATAGCTGATCTGTATAAAGACGTTACTTCCCTTTACAGATTGGACCAGACCGCAAGTAATTCTGTGGCAAAACAGGATTTCGGGCCTATGCCCGTAATGGCGGTTTCGCTCATCGCCGGCATTTCGGTAATATGGATATGTATCGGAATATATCAAGGGGTAACAGTTGTGAAAAACCGCAAAAAATAATCGCGGGTATTGACTTATTATCAAAAACTGTGTATAATTGCAGTAGTTTCCTAAACTAA
Organism: Clostridia bacterium; assembly: GCA_017537345.1. Classification (GTDB taxonomy): domain Bacteria; phylum Bacillota; class Clostridia; order Oscillospirales; family CAG-382; genus SFLA01. The sequence goes on from JAFYKY010000004.1 coordinate 48,943, forward strand.
AAAATATTTTAAAAAGGTGTGGAAAAAAATGAAAAAGATTATTGTTTTGGCAATGGCTTTCGTAATGGTTCTCGGTCTTGCTAGCTGTGGCAAAGATATTCACGCTAAGTCCGAAGGCGTTATGACCTATTCCGAATACGCAGCAGCAGCTCTCGAAGCAGAAGTTGTTATCGAAGCTTTCGTTCAGGGCAAGCAGTCCTGGTGGGACAATAAGGGTACCTTCTATCTTCAGGATAAAGACGGCGGCTACTTCGTATACGAAATGGCTTGCACCGAAGAAGAGTACAACAAGCTTACCGTTGGTACCAAGATCAAGGTTACCGGCTACAAGGCTGAATGGTCCGGCGAAGTTGAGATCGTTGACGCTAAGTTCGAAATTCTCGAAGGCACCTATGTTGCAGAGCCTACCGACGTTACCGCTCTTCTCGGCAAGGATGAGCTTGTTGAAAAGCAGAATATGCTTGTTTCCTTCAGCTCTCTTACCATCGTAAGCGTTTCTTATAAGAACGACGAACCCGGCGACGATATTTACGTAACCGTTTCCAAGGACGGCGCAAACTATGATTTCTGCGTAGAGCTTTACCTCACCGGTCCCGAAACCGACGTATACAAGGCGTTTGCTGACCTTAAGGCAGGCGACGTTGTTGATATCGAGGGCTTCCTCTACTGGTACAACGGTGTTAACACCCACATCACTTCCGTAGTTAAGAAGTAATTTAAATTTAAGCATTAAAAAATCACCTCGTAATGAGGTGATTTTTTATTATCGGGTGATTATTTCTCGGGGCAATAAAAATATTTAAATTCCGAATACTTTTCTACGTATTCCGCACGATTAATATCGGTTAAAGAATAAGCGGTAAGCACACCGTATTCGTCATACGTGTAACGGTGGACATATTTTATCTCGTTATATTCGCCTATATTGTAATTCTCCAGCATTTTAACCAAATTGTTGTGCTCATCGTAGGTGTATTCTATTAATCGGTTGGTGCCTGCGCTTTCTTTTACAAGGTTTCCGTTTTGATCGTATTCGAAAACAAAAACGGTGCCATATTCGTTTTTCTTTTCGGTAAGCTGACCTTGCTCGTTATACGTAAAATAAGTAGTTTCGTCTTGGGTAAGATCGTACATAGATGTTTTTCTGCCGTTTTCATCGTATTCAAATTCGTACTCAAGATAATAAGGCCATCCGATCGCTTCATCGATATACTCTTTTACGATATCCCCATGCTCGTTATAGGTGTAGGTAATACTGCTGTTTTCAGTCTTGGTTTTGTTGGAGGATTCATAGGAGCCGGTGTAAGGAGAAACTTTTTTAACAGCCTCTTTTACCAATCTTCCCATTTCATCGTAGGTATAAGTGTAGGTTTTGGTGACATCATTGCGAAACTCTTCCGCCTTGCTCAAAAGCACGCCCGTTTCGTCATAGCTGTATTCGCAGACATAGTATTTTGGTTTCGATTGCGAAGAACCGTTACCTTTTGCCTTAAGGGGAAGCACCTTAAAGTCGGCAAGCATTTCTTTTGCTTCGGGATAATCGCAAATGCTGTATAAAGCCTTGTACGCATCCTCGTAGTTGCCGTCATCAATAAACTTTTGCGCTGTTTCCAGTATCTCGCTGTAATTTGCTTCTTCGCCGACGGAAGTGTTTTCGTGTTCGCAGGAAGAAAGCAAAACGCATATAAGCACAAGAACAACAGATAAAATTCTTTTCATAATTACCTCTGTGGTAAAAATTATCTTATGCCGTATTTTTCGATTATAAAGTCCATATCCTTGTCGCCTCTGCCGGAAAGACAGATAAGCACAGAACCTTTACCCATAGTCTTTGCAAGCTTGATACCGTATGCAACTGCGTGGGAGCTTTCGATAGCGGGGATAATACCTTCCAATCTGGAAAGGGTGAAGAACGCGTCTATGGTTTCGTCGTCGGAAACCACATCGTATTTTACTCTGCCCAGATCGTGGAGGAAAGCGTGTTCGGGACCGGAGGAGGGGTAGTCAAGACCGCTGGCTACGGAATATACGGGGGCGGGATCGCCGTTTTCGTCCTTAAGCATAATGCTGTTGAATCCGTGCATAATGCCCTCGGTACCGTATTTAAGGCTTGCGGCGTGGTCGCCCAGTGCGGTGCCTCTGCCCAAAGGCTCAACGCCGTAAATATCCACGGGATAATTAAGGAAGCCGGAGAACATACCCATCGAATTCGAGCCGCCGCCGACGCATGCAACCACCGCATCGGGCAGTTCGCCTGTCATTTCAATAAACTGCTCTCTTGCTTCAATGCCCACAATGCTCTGGAAATCTCTTACCATCATAGGGAAGGGGTGAGGACCCACAACGGAGCCGATACAGTATATAGCATCCTTGTATTCTCTTGCGTATGCGTCAAACGCCGCGTCTGCCGCTTCTTTAAGGGTAGCAAGACCGTGGGTAACCTCAATAACGTTTGCGCCAAGTATTTTCATTCTTGCAACGTTGGGCGCCTGCTTCTTAATGTCAACGCTTCCCATATACACGTCACATTCCAAGCCAAAATATGCGGCAGCGGTAGCGATTGCAACACCGTGCTGTCCTGCGCCGGTTTCTGCAATAACCTTCTTTTTGCCCATATACTTTGCAAGCAGAGCTTCACCCATACAGTGGTTAAGCTTGTGTGCGCCGGTGTGGTTAAGGTCTTCTCTCTTTACGTAAAGCTGAACGTTGCCAAGCGAGGTGGAAAGGCGCTCCAGATGGGAAATAGGGGTAGGTCTGCCCTGAAATTCCTTGCGTATGCGGCGCAATTCGCTTATAAACTTGCTGGATTTACAAATGGTGAAATATGCTTCGGTGATTTCATCCATCGCCTTTTGCAGTTCGGGGGAAATAAAGGATCCGCCGTATTTACCAAAATAACCTTTTTCATCGGGGTAATTTTTAAGATATGTATCGAAGTCGATTCCGTTGAATTTCATTTTGCTTTTTCTCCTTTATAAATAAAAATCCTTGGCAGAAATATACCATCTGCCAAGGACGAATAATTACTTTTTTTATTCGCGGTGCCACCTTGATTCACGGCAAAACCGTGCTCTTTCCGGAATACTGCATATTCCCGACAACTTACGTATGTCCCCACGTCGCAGAATACTCTGTGCAGTATATGCACATTTGACTGCGCCCTCCGCGGTCCATTTAACAAACCGGTTCTTGCCTGCATCTCAGCTGCGCAGGCTCTCTGTAAAGTCGTTTTTTGTTTTTATCTCCGCATCAACGGTTTAAAATATTGTATTTTAATGCATTATATCACCGCAAATATGCATTGTCAATAGTGTTTTGCGTAAATTTATTAATTTTTCTTTTTCGGAGGCATCAGTTTTTCAAGTTCTTTAACTATATATCTGTCAAGTCCTTGCAAAAGTATCAGCGCATCCTTGTTTTTGGGGTCAAGGGATATGATCTTTTGCCGCAATTCGTAGGAGGGTATATCTACACATCCGTCCTCCCAACAGCAAACAATGCTTTCTATATGGGTATCGCAGTTAAGGCGCATTTCTTTAAGCAGGGTATCGGATTCCGTATCTGCTAATGTATTTCCTATAACAGCGTGGTATATATTTCCCTTTGCGGTCTTAAATACCACAGCCTGGGTCATATAGGTTGCGTTTTTCTTTTTAAGCTCCTCGCCTGCGATATCCGCAAGACGGGCAAATTCAGATTCATCGTAGGGAATATCCTTTCCGTCCTTCACGGTTACAAATCCTCTGGTGTTGGGGAACAGACCGTTAACGTAATCGAAAAACTCAGTAAATCTTTCGTCTTCTCTCACCCCGTCAAATTCAAGGCATGAATCGTATTTCCATACGTTAAGCATGCAGGTAACGGCTTCGTCATCGTGAACTTCGCAGGAAAGGGTATCCATAAAAGGCGGACTTCCCGCAAGAGCCGCACAGCCTCTCGCACTCCACAGAGCCTTTATATATTTTTGTGTTTTTTCCAAATGATCAAAGCCTTCTTCGTTTTCCCCTTCCATAAACAAAGCTCTTGCAAGCCCGAATTCTATCTGTATCCGCAGGGGAAGGAGAATATCGTTTTCTCTTTCGGAAAAGGCGTTAATAACTTTAAGACAAGCTCTGTAATATTCGTTGGGGTTGGGCAAAAAACAGCTTTGCACATTTCCGCAAACGCCGCGGCTTTCTTCGGAAAGCAGGTTGATCAGCTTGGACATCAACTCGTAAACGGCGTTTTGTCTTACTTTATGCCATTTTTCCGTATCTGCGTTCCAAGCGTACCTTTGAAGCAAATAATCATCCCAAGTGGTAAAAGCATATCTTTCGGGACAAAAGCTCTTCCATATATCCAATTTGTCCTCGTCCTCATTGCGGACAATGTTTACAAGCGCGACACACTTTTCTCCTACCGGAAGGTTGTTAAGCATTTCGCAAATCTGCTCACGCAAATCGTCAAGTCTGCTTTCGGATACGTTGTCGTATTCGTTTTTCATTACCAAAAGATTAGTGAAATACAAAACCATATATTCTCTTGGCTTTTCACGGGTAAGCACTTCCAGAATATCGCACACCCGCTTGCGGTTTTCAAGGGTGTTTTCGCTGTGAACCGCCTTGGAAGCTTCGGCAAACTCTTTTCTGTATATGGTCAGCGAAGATTCAAACCCCAGCATAAGCTCGTCCAAGGTAACGTCAAAATACTTTGCTATCCTGGGAAGCAGCACCACGTCGGGGTAGGCTTGTCCCGTTTCCCAACGGCTTACGGATTGGGGCGTTACGGAAAGACTTTGAGCAAGCTCTGTCTGGGTTATTCCACGGGCTTTTCTCATTTCCCGTATATTTTCCGCCAAGTTAAGTTCCAATGCGTATCACACCCTTCGTTTTGATACAGTAAGTATAACATAATGCGAACAGATATTCAAGCAACCTGCACGGATATTTATTCACGCAACAGTTGATTTGGATTTATAAAACCAATTGAAAACAGCCTTTTTTTGTGTTATAATTCAAATAAGATAAAAAAGGAGGCGTGTTTTATGCCCGAATGCAGCTTTTCCAAAATATCCCTCAAGGGAACCTTTGAACCCGTATGGGATTTTCATACAGACCTTTACTGCCGTCTTTTGTATCTTCGTTCGGGCGAAGAGCAAGCGCTTTTTGCCGTTTTTGATACGGGACTTACCTGGGGCAAGGATACGAGAAGATTTCGCAAAGAGGTGTCCGAAAAATGCGGTATACCCGAAAAAAGCATAATTTTCCACGAACTTCAGCTTCACGCCGCCCCCGGCGGACTTTCCATACATAACGGTTTGGATGCTATTATTGCCCGTGTTGCGGATGAGGTGAATAAAATGAAATCCTCTGCCGTCCCCTTTACCTGCGAAGTGGCGGAAGCGTATATGGGCACCGAATATTCCTTCAACCGCGAGCAATACGTGGAAGGCTTGGGCGGTGTAACCGTGTGGACGGGTATGGGCTTTGATTCAAACGGCAAGCCCTGCACACGGGATGAGGGCATAATGCTCCTCCGCGATTACCGTCCCAATCTTGAAACCTTAAAAGAGCCCCTTTATTTTGATAATCAAAACGACCCTCTTGCATATATGTTCCTTTTTAAGGATTTGGAGGGCAACGTGATTGGTTCGGTTTCCCGCTTTGCCGCCCATCCCGACGTAGCCGTGCTGTTTGAGCTTCGTCCCGTAGAGGGCAAAGCACAGATGTACCGTTATGATTTTGATTGGCCCGGATACCTTTCTCAAAATTTAGAGGAAGAGTTCGGCGGAACGTCCATATATATGAACGGCCCCTGTGCAGACCTCACTACCAAAAAAGGCTATGACGGAATCGACGATTTTATTTCCAGCGACGCAGAGTGCAAGAGGATCGGACTTTCTATTGCGGAAAAGATCAAAGCAGAATTTATCGCAAATAAACGCCCTCTTAAAAATGCGGACTTTTTGCGCACCGAAACCTTCAAGGTAACCGTTCCTATGCGGGACGATATGCCGTGTACTGTGGAGGAAGCAAGAAACGGTCAGTGGGAAAAAATAGAAAAAGCAAAAAACACCTTCGATACCTACAAGACCGACCCTTCAAAAACTCCCTCTCAGGTAAAGCGCACCGTGGACGAATATTACAAGGCTATGTATAACGGGCCTATGGTTTACGATATCTGCGGCTTTGACGACGAAACCCTTGCAAAGAGGGAAGTGGAGATAGATATTCCCTGCCTGCGGTTCGGCGAATATCTTTTCGTAGGCGTACCCGGTGAAAGCCTTGTGGAGCTTACAACCTGGTTAAGAGCTACCTTTACGGGTGCAAAAACCATTCCCCTTGACCAATGCGACGGATATTACAGCTACGTCGCCACACCCCGCTCGCTCACTCTCGGCGGATATACGTACTGGTGCAGTTGGACTACCCGCGACACCATACCCGAACTGCAAAAACAACTTGTACCTCTTATAAAAGAATTCTTGGAGGAATAATATGGCAAGCATTTTTAAGTACAAAAAACAAATAAGCTTAAAAAAAGAATTTGACGATATTTATGCCGCTTTACGCAAATCGAAAGTTGAAGTTGGAAATCATTCGTATCATTGCATAAGTGTAAACAATAAATTTGCTTTTGTTCCCAAAGCCGATACCTTTCTTGCGGGGAATTCGGCAATACCCAATGTTACCGCGGTCGTTGAGGAAACCGAAACGGATTACAAAGTAGACCTTGAATTTTTCGCTTTGCCGTTTGTTCGCATATTCTCAACTATTTTCGCAATATTTGCCGCTGTGATAGGTATTATAGGCATTATTCCTTCTTTGCAAAGCGGAACGTTCAATTTGGGCATTGTAATATGCGGTGGTCTGATTTTGTTTGACTATGTGTTTATCCGTATTGGACTCATATTGAATTCAAAAAGATTTATAAGTGAGCTTTTATATGAGCTTACAGGTAAATAAGATAAAAAATAATTAAAAGGATGTTATTATGAACACACAAAAGATAATGAAAATTTTTGAAGATACCGCGTATGTCCGTATGGGCGGAAGCGATGCGGAATTAAAGTGTGCCGAGTATATAAAAGGTCTTTGCGCGGAAATGGGGCTTGAGGCTAAAATAGAAGATTTTGAAGTTTCTATGGCAAACATAAAAACCGCGCATCTGTATGCCGACGGGGAAGAGATCACCTGCAAGGGATATCTGCTGTGCGGAAGCGGTGAGGTGGAAGCTCCTCTTTATTACCTCACCAATACGGACAAATATTCTCTTTCTCTTTGCAAGGGCAAAATAGTTCTTGTTGACGGATATATGGGCTACTGGATGTACCGCGATATTTTCGAAGCGGGCGCTGTGGGCTTTATTACCTATGACGGCAACGCGAATTATGTCGATAAGGATATAGACCAAAGAGAATTGCGCCCCCACGTAAGCAAGGGGGATAAGCTGCTCGGCGTAAATATCAACGCAAAGGACGCTATACGCATTGTCAACAACGGCGTTAAGACCGCAAAGATAGTTGTGGAGCAGGATGAATACGCAGGCGTTTCCCGCAACGTAATTGCGGACATAAAGGGCGAAACCGATGAGTACATAGTTTTTACCGCCCACTACGATTCCACATCTCTGTCTCAGGGCGCATACGATAATATGTCCGGCAGTATCGGTCTTTTGGGTATTGCGGAGCATTTCCTTGCGTACTCCCCCAAATACAGCCTCCGCTTTATCTGGTGCGGCAGCGAAGAGAGGGGGCTTCTCGGCTCAAAGGCGTACGTCAACACCCACGAAAAAGAGCTTGAAAAGACCGTTTTCAATATAAACCTCGATATGATCGGCTGTATTATGGGTAAATTCATCGCCTGCTGTACCGCCGAGGAAGCGCTGGTGCATTATATAAACTACTACGCATCCGAATACGGCTTCGGTATAACCACCCGTCAGGACGTGTATTCAAGCGATTCCACCCCCTTTGCGGATAAAGGCATTCCCGCCGTATCCTTTGCCCGCATCGCTCCCAATAACACTGCCACCATCCACAACAGCTACGATACTATGGCGGTTATGAAGGGCGAGCAGATGGAAAGCGATATAGATTTTATCACCTCCTTTGCCTGCCGTATGGCAAACGCCTGCCGCTGTCCCGTGGATAAAAAGATCCCCGATAATATGAAGGATAAATTGGATATATATCTCACCCGTAAGAGAGCTTCTAAATAATAAAATCTTCCCACGGAAAACCGCCGTGGGAAAAATTTTAAAAAAGATTTTGTAAAACCCGCCAACCTTTTGTAAAACTTCTCCACTATATAGTCAAACGGCGTCGGAGTTAATAAAATGGATAAACAAACAGCAGACAAAATCATAACCGAATATCTGCAAAAAATTTACGGCTTTGCGGTAAAAAAGTCTTTTTCCTTTGATGAGGCGGAGGACCTTTGCTCGGATATAATTCAGGAGGTATATTTATCTCTGCTCAAAGCGGATTATATTGCCAATATAGAAGGCTATATCTGGCGTATAAGCAATTATACCTATTCAAAGTACGTTTCCCGCAAAAAGAAAGCGGAAGGAGTTTCTCTGGATAACGTAATTTTACCCTATTACGAGGATTACTCCCTTGAAGATCCCGATGAAGAGCTTTTCCGTCTTCGCCGCGAGGTAGCTTTTTTAACCAAGACCCGCAGACAAATTGTTTATCTTTTTTATTACGAAAACGAAACTGTTTCCAATGTTTCAAAAACACTTGCCATTCCCGAAGGTACGGTAAAATGGCATCTTAACAAAGCGAGAAACGAACTAAAGGAGAATTTTACAATGGAAAGAAAAATAGGAACTCTCGGCATATCCCCTTATATCCCCACCGGCTTCGGACACGATGGAAACCCCGGTGCAAACAGCGGTCCCGGATTTTATCTCGGCGATAAGCTTAACTGCAATATAGTTTACAGCGTGTATTTTGAGCCCAAAAACACAGATGAGATCGCCCAAGAACTCGGCGTTACTCCCGTGTATATCGAGGATAAAATAGCATTTCTGGAAGAAAATGGCTTCCTTATAAAGCAGTCCGACGGCAAATACACCACCTACGTTCAATTTGCCCCCGCAACGTATTACGCAGAGCTTGAAGAAAGAAGAATTATTCTTCAGCGCGAGCTTGCGCAGACTCTGGCAAAGGAATATGCGCCCAAGATCATCGAAGCCATAAAGGACGTGACCGACGTATATATCCCCACGGGCAACAGACAGCTTTTGGAAGCGGCGGCAGTATTTTACGGCGTAGCAAACAAATGCCGTGTAAGTACGGGTAAGGATCTCAGCAAATATTATATTAAGACTACAGCAGGCGGAAGATTTATTGCTTACGTCGAATGCAACAAGCAGCCTGCCGATCCCGATTACAAGCACACTATTGAACCGTGGAACTACGCTGCCTGCGGCAGTATGAACCGCTGGTCGGATAAGTATCCCGCGCTATATTCATGGTCTATAGATTCCCGTTTTTCATCCCGTAAGGGACATTGGGAAAACAACCTTACCTCGGATTACGAATACGTATACGAGCTTTTAAACGGTACTCTTACCCAAAACGAAGCAAACGCAGAAAAGTATGCCCGCCTCAAGGAAAGAAAATTTATTACCGATAACGGCGAAGTTAACATAATGCTCGTAAAGGGCGATTATAACGAATTCTTCGCCAAGATTCCCGAACTTGAGGAATGTTATAAAGAAAAGGTTGCACCCTTTGCTTTGGAATACGCCGCAATGATCGGCAAGCAGTATCCTCCCCAGATGCAGGACCTTATCACCGCATACGAGGTAGGCGGGTTTATCAGCAACTCTGTTGCAATGATGGTAATGGATATTCTGTATGCCGACGGCACCTTCACACCCGTTACCGAAAGAGAAGCTGTAACGACCAACCTCTTAATGTTTACGGATATATTGCCCAAATAACAAAACAACAAAAAGAGCAGATTTTTGTCTGCTCTTTTTTTATGCCCGCCGTTTTATACCGTGCCGGTTACGGTAATGGTGCTTACGCCGGGAGTAACAGTCCAACCGCAGGAAGCGTCCTGCTGATAAGTGGCGGCGGGAACAGTTATCTGACCTAAAACGGTAGAAAATTGACCGGTAATGTTGTTGTAGGTGTAGTTTGCGGGGGACGTCCAGGGGGCGCCGTTGTAGGTTACGGCGGTAATATTGATCGCGGGATCAAAGGTATCGGTAACCACTATATTGTCGGTCGCCACGGCGTCCACGTTGCCGGTATTCTGTATCGTGAAGGTGTAAGTCAGCGTTCCGTTTGCGTTTACCACGGAAGGACATACCGCCTTGCTTATTGTGAGCTGAGGTTCATCAAGGGCGGAAATGGTAGCAGTGTCCGTAAGGTTTGCGGGTATACCCGTGCCGCTTGCGGTTACCACGTTGTTTATAAGCCCGCCGCTTTGAGGCGGTGCAAAGGGGGTTACCGTTGCTTCATAAACCAGCATTGCGTTGCCATCGGCAGGCACGGTAAGACCGGAAAAAACAACGGAACCGTTTTCCGTAACTGCGGGAGGCTCCTGAAGAACACCGTTTACATAATATCTGACGGTGCCATCATTATATTCCAAAGGATAAACCGTAGACGTGTTGCAAAGAAATCCGCCCATATCGTCGGTCACGGTTACGTTGGTAAAAGGGGCGGTTCCCGTGTTCAACAGGCTTACCACGTAGGTTACGTTATCGCCTACGGAATAATTGTCATCAACCGCCGTTTTTGTAATTGAAAGAACTTCCTGTATCGTTCCGGAAACAGTGTTTGAATTAACCGTTCCGCCGTTATAAGAAAGCGTTGCTGTATTTGTAAATGTTGGCATTAATTTTTCTCCTTTACGTCATTTGCGCTTTTGCGCTTACTTCATTTTATGCGTTTGTGCCCGCTACCGTGAAGCTGTTTTGGGTTGACTTTTTAAGAAAAACAATGTAGAATATATTATAAAAAATTTGCCGTGTTTTTGCGGCGGAGAGAGGTACCCAATGAAACGCTTTGTCAGAATACTTTCGCTCTTCCTTGCGGTGTTGTTCGTATTTTGTTCCTGCACGACACCCAATGAACAAAGCACAGACGTTGAAAGCTCAGGTGACAGTGAAGTGTCTTACGATTCCGAAAATCCCAACAGAACACTTATCAGCGTAGGCAAGCCCTATAAAAGCGTAGTGCCCGCATCTTCATCTTATGCGGATTACAACGGTCAGCAGCTTACCGACGGTCATAAAACACCCAACACTCAGGTTCACTATACCGACCCCAGAATGGTAGGCTATACCTCTGACGGGCAGTTTATACTTGATCTCGGCGAGGACGGAAAGCGCATAACCGAAATCGCTTTGCGTGCTTTTGAATTTTATTCCGACGGCGTAAAGCTCCCCACTCATGTGCGTTACAGCGGCTCTAACGATGGAGAAGATTGGGAGGGTATAGATACTGCATACTTCATTCCTCAAGGCGACCGAAGCGTATGCGTTGCAAAGGTTGTACTCGATAAGCCTACAGATTACAGATACATTAAAATTCGTGTGTATAAGGGCGCCGCTTTCTTCTTTATTGATGAAATCGAAGTATACGCAGACGTCCCCGCAAACAAAAACGTGTCGCTTTTGGAAGCATACAAGAACGAAAATATAGATAAATCCGCTTGGAAAGCGCTTTCTACCTCCAAGAAGGCAGAGTACAGCGTTTCTGCCAATATCGCATACGCAAAGCAGTGTGCTTATGCGGATTGCAACTTTGATAACCGCGCTCCCGCCGAAGGGGAGAAGCGCAATGAAAAGCTCCAGACCTTCCTTACCGACGGAAAACCTACGGGCCGCTTTTTCGGTGAGGATTACTGGGTAGGCTTTACCGGTAAAGACGGTGCAAGCCCCAAAATAACCGTTAATCTGGGCGAATCTTATGATAACGTATATGGCTTCCGCGTACACGCTATGGGCGTGGGACCCGATATCGTTTATCCCGATTATATCGATGTATACGGTTCCAAGGATGCCAAAGATTACGTTTTGCTGGGCAGAGTATACGCTCCTGCGGAAAGCGTTCATTTTGCATATACTTTGATTCTTAAAGAGTTTGTTAACGTAAAATCCGTACGTTTTGAATTCGGCGGAGAAGGAAATTTCTGGGTAGAAGAAATAGAGGTTCTGGCAGGCTATGACGATGCGGTCCTTAACGAGCTGTATCCTCCTCTTGAGCTTCCCGAAGTTACCGAGGATGAGTTCTGGGATGCATCCGAAGCGGATTATACCAAGTATCAGAATCTGCTCAAGGGTGTAAAAACTCACGTTGCGGCAGCTCATTACGCAGATATCCTTACATACGGTAAAAACACCGCACCCGCAACCAACACCGCACTTACCGATGGCAAGCGTGCCGTAACCACCGACCGCGGTACAGGTGAATATTTCTATATGCAGGGCGGTAAGGGATACAACTTCTTCTTTGATTTAGGCAAGGTTTCCTCTGTGGATAAGCTTGTATTAAGCTTTTTTGAATATAAGGATTGGGCAATAAACCGTCCCAAATTCTGCGATGTATTCCTTTCCGATGACGGCGTTAATTGGTACAAGGTCGGCACTCGCAGCGCTTCCGATGACGGTGAAGCAAAAAATAACTACCGCGGAACTTATGAATTCGTTCTGGATAAGACGTATTCCGCACGCTTCGTGCGCTTACGAGTGGAAGCGGACGGCTGGCTGTATCTTGACGAAATGGAAGCTTTCGGCACCAAAGCGGTTACCGGAAAGACCGTTCGTCTTGCCGACAGCGGTATGGACAGTGTTATCTTCTATTCCAACTACAATAACGCCCAGTACGCTACTACCGAAAACACTCCCATAAAGGCAGAGGATATTACTCTGGTATATCTCGACCAAAAGGATCTTGATAACCCCAAGGAAAACATGCTCCTTCCTTACGTTGCTTATCTTGATAAGGACGGTAATATAAAGGATACCTTTATGGACGGTTTTGCATATCTTCCCACAAGTCCTCTTCCTTCCGGCGTGTTGGCTCACGAAGTACCTATTATGTCCGATTGGGAATGGCTGTTTAATGCTACCTTCCACAGCGCATACGGCTTTGACGGACTTGAGCAGACCGTACAGACTGTAAAGGACGCTTTGGGCGCGGATTTTGAGGATTATAAAGTGCAGGTATACGTAAGTATTCTCACTATCAGCAACGAAACCGACAATTTCGGCGATGTAGACGGCGACGGTGTTCCCGAAACCACCAAGACTGCCGAAGACAGAGAAAAGATATTAAGATGGTATATTGGCAAATGCCAAAAGGAATTCGCAGATTGCGGCTATGAAAATTTGGAACTTGGCGGATTCTACTGGATGAACGAAGCTGTTATCTGGGAAAAGGACGATTCTCATATTATCGCAGAGGTTGCGGATATCATTCACGATATGGGCAGCTGCTTTATGTGGATTCCTTACTATACCGCAAACCGCTACTTCCTCGGATACGAAATGGGCTTCGATTTTGTAAATATGCAGCCCAACGTAGCTTTTGATCTGGATGCACCGCTTTGGCGTTTTGATTCCACAGCAATGCTTACCAAGTATAATAAAATGAGCGTAGAGATTGAGCACACCCGTCAGTCAATGTCGGATATAGCCTTTGCCCGCAATTATATGCTGTATCTCTATTACGGCGAAGTTTACGGATATATTGATTCTATCCACGTTTATTACAACGATAGAGATAACATTTCCGCAATGGGATTTTCCGATGATCCTCTTTGCCGTCTGCAGTACGATGCAACATACCACTTTGCAAAGGGCACCCTTGATGTAACTCCCGATACAAAGGATAAACTTGTTTTCGATGCTTTGGCAAACGATGTTTTTGTTGATACTCTTAATCCCGAAAAAGATTATCAGCTCTTTACTCTTGCATCTATGCCCGAGCACGGAACCGTATCTCTCCTGTCCGACGGTACCTTTGCATATTATCCCGATAAAGATTTCTCCGGCACAGATACATTCACCTATACCTATAACAACCTTTTGGGTGAATCCGAAGAATGCACCGTAGAAATACGCGTTGCAAAATAAAAATGGTAAAACGAATATGAAAAATTATCCCATAGTTACCGGAAATTTTATACAACCTTTTGTGGCAACCAAATACGATCTTTCCAAATGGAAAGAGCATTTCGAGCATCTGCTTGAAGTGGGTATTGATACAACTATTCTTCAGTGGACAGCAGATACTCCTTACGGCAAGTTTAAGGATTGCTGTTTTGAAACCGCTTTGTCGGCATTTGGCGCAGAGGAGGGGTACGTTTGTTACTCAAACTGTGTAAAAGATATGCTGGAAGCGGCAAAGCAAACGGGAATGAAGGTGTTTATTGGGCTCAATGTTTCCGATGAATGGTGGAAATTCAACCGTATCGAAACCGATTGGGGTGAAAAACAAGCCGCAATCGGCGTAGGTATGGCGAAAGAGCTTTACGAAAAATATTATGCCGAATATTCCGATGTGTTTGCAGGCTGGTATTGGGCGTGGGAGCTTTACAACCACATGCCCTTGGAGCTTGCGGATACGGGCTCTTGGTTTATGAACCTTTATATAGACGGGCTTAACCAAATCGACCCTTCGTTACCCATTATGTATTCGCCCTTCTTAAACCAAAAAGCTTCTCCCGAAGCAACGTTTCGTGCTTGGTGCAGATTTTTCAAAATATCAAAGCTTCGCAAGGGCGATATTTTCTGTTGTCAGGATTCTATCGGCGCAGGCTTTGTGGATATCGAAAACATAAGAAGTCTTTACAAAGCCGTGGCGGATGCGGTAAAAACCAAAGACGGTGTGGAATTCTGGGCAAATAACGAAAACTTTACTCCCGATTTCAAAGCCGCTCCCGTTTCCCGCTTTGTAGAGCAAATGCGACTTACAGACGAATATGTTGTTCGTCACGTAACCTTTTCATATTCCCATTATTACCATCCGTTCCGCTCGGCTGCTTTTCACGAGCAGTATAAAAAATACTATGAAACCGGCAGCGAAAGTTGACCGTAATTAATGTTATGTCAACCAAAAAGAGAATTTTTATTACATTTTTAATTTGTCTTTCCGCTTTCTTATTGTTCGGATGCGTGGAAGGCGGCCAAAATTCAACTCCGATTCCCGATGCTTCCGAGGGGGATATTCAGGTTTCCGTGCCCGAATTTTCCACCGCTTCGGAGGTAAAACGGGCGCTTGTCAAGCTTACGGACGAAAAGCTTTACCGCGCTTTGTATACAGAGGAGTGGTACAAATCCTATCGGGAGATAGTTTCCGAAGTAAACGATTTTGTTATTTCTCCTCCCGAAAATGATAGCGAATGTATTTCCCAAGGCACTGCCTTGTACGAAAAGCTGCTTGTTTCAAGAGCTAAAGCCGAATATGCCCGCACAGACGTGCCCACAGTGCATATATACGCAGATAGGGAGATCGGCAGGGAAGAGTATATAGAGGCGAAAATCTTTATTATCGACAGTGTAAACGGCACAGACGGCGATATCGAAGAAACCATAACCATTCGTATCCGCGGAAATTCCACCGCCGTTGCGGAAAAAAAGCCCTATAACATAAAGTTCACGGACAAAACCTCCGTTTTAGGTATGAAAGAGGGCAGAAAATGGTGTCTTATTGCAAATCATTACGATAAGACTTTGATGCGCAATAAGCTTGCCTTTGATTTTTCCGCGGCGATAGGTGATATTGCGGCTATCCAGAGCAGATATTGCGACGTTTATCTAAACAATAAACTGCAGGGAAGTTATTTGATCTGCCAGCCCGTGTCCGACGGCACTCTTGAGCTTGATACCAAAAAAGGCGATTTTATCGTTGAGCGTATTATTCTGCTCGAAGGGGAAAACGATTTCTTTCTTCGCGGCGGCGCAGGATTTGTTTTCGATACACCTGAAAGAGCAGAAATGACCCGCGGCGAGCAACGGCAGATAACTGAATTTATGGAGCAGGTCGATGATGCCATTGCTGCCAAAAACGAAAATAAGTTAAAGAAGCTTATAGATGTGGATTCCTTTGTTTCCGCTTACGTTATCCACGAGCTTTTAAAAGACTGCGATATGATAACCGGCTCAACATATTTCTACCGCAAGGACGGAATATTATATGCAGGCCCCATTTGGGATATGGACCTTTCCACCGGTAATGTTTCCCGTTATTATTTTCAGGATAAATACCATATTTATAATAACGCTGATGGATACGGCGATAAATCCGGCGACAGCGCTTCGGGGATATGGGCGCAGCAGGAGTGGTTTAAAAACCTTATGAAGTGCTCCTTCTTCTCGGATGCGGTAAAGGAAAAATACGCTTCCGTTTCCAAAGATATCGAAAACCTTTATTCCGACGGCGGCTATATAGATACTCTCTGCCAAACCTACGGCGAATCCTTCGCCCGTAATTATAACGAGGCTGGCTGGGATATAAACCGACCGTACAGCGATTACGAGGACGAAACTCCCGAAAGAACCTTTGAAGCAAACGTAAAGGAGCTCAAGGAATGGCTTTCAAGAAGAGATGCTTATCTTAAAGAGTATTTCGGGATAAAATAACTGTATTAAAAAAAGGAGAAAAAACAAATGTCAGTAATTCACGTAGATTCTTTTAATTTCGAAGAAGTAGTATTGAAATCCGAAAAAACTGTGCTCATAGATTTCTGGGCAACATGGTGCGGTCCCTGCCGTATGATCGCTCCCATCATAGAAGAAATCGCCGCAGAGCACCCCGAATACGCCGTTTGCAAGATCGACGTAGATAAAGCGGGTGAATTGGCAAAGCAGTTCGGTATCACAAACATTCCTACCCTTATCGTTATGAAAAACGGCGAAACGGTAAATAAATCCGTGGGCGTTATCCCCAAGGAAAAAATACTCAAGCTGCTTGAAGCATAAGTCCACCAAAAGAAAACAAAAAGAAGACACCTCTTTACGAAGTGTCTTCTTCTTTTTATTTTACCTGGAAAAATTCTATTGTTTCTCCCACGGGGCCGATACAGAAAGCAATTCTTGCTCCCAGAGGCTTGTCTGCCTGAATAACTATATCCGTAGGTTCAACGGTCACGGTGTAGCCTGCGGATTTTACAGCGTTTATGCAAGCATCGGTATCTTCAACGTCAAAAGCGATATGGCGCAAAGCCCCTTCACCGAACACATCGGGTGCGTTGGAGAATATCTCCATCACGCTGTTGCCGGTGTCTACCATAGTTCCCAGATTATCTCCTTCGCCCCAGCTTCTCACCGTTTCCATTCCCAAAACGTTGGTATAGAAATTTACGGTTTCGTTATATTTTTCAATTCCCTTTGCTTTTATTGCAATATGGTGTATTCCTTTGGTAAGCTTCATAGTATGTAAAAAACTCCTTTTTATTTCAGTATAGCATAAAAAGGCGGTATGTCAACCGTTATATTTGTACAAACCACAACTTGAAATATGGCAGAAGATGTGTTATACTTGTGCATTATAAAGATTTGGAAGGCTTATATATGAAAAAGATTACCGCATCTGTTTTGCTGTTTTTGCTCCTTCTTTCATTTTCCGGATGCGACAGCAACACAAATACATCAATTCCCGATACGACTTCGCAAGATGTTTCCTTTACGGAAAACAGCCCCGAACAAAGCGAAGATTCTCTGCCTGAAGACAGCGATATTTCCGAAGAAACCGAAAGCACGGATGTTTCCGAAGATATAAGTGAAGAAATATCAGAGGAAGAATCTGTCCCCGAGGTGTCCGAGGAAGAATCCACCCCCGAAGTGTCAACTCCCGAAACCTCCCAGCCCGAAACTTCCCAGCCCGAGATCGTTTTGCCCCCTTACGTTGACGACGGCAAGCCCATATATCTTGACGGCGGATTCGTGCTGTATAAAGGCGCCGCCTATACCCAGTCCTTTTTCAGCGCCACGCAGGCGCCCAAATATGCAGAGGTTTACGATAGATACGCGGAACTATTCCCCGAATCCCGTATAAACGTAGTTATTGCACCTCTTGCCACCATAATTATTACCGACCCCGATGTTAACGCCCATATTTCCAGCCAAAGCGCTATTCTGGATAAAATGGAAGCGGCTATTACAAACGAAAATATAAATTTTGTAAACCTTAAAAACGCATACGCCGACCATCTGGATGAATATCTGTATTTTAAAAGCGACCATCATTGGACACAGCGCGGCGCGTATTACGCCTATGCGGAATTCGTACGCTCTATCGGCTTTGAACCTACACCCATAGAAGCCTTTGAAGTGCAGATAATACGGGAAAACTACATAGGCTCTATGTACAATTACACCGGCGATTACCGCGTAAAATATTTTACCGATACTATCGAAGCCTATATGCCCACAAAGGAATGCACCATGACCATATACGGCGGTTTCGGTGTATCAACCTATAAAACCTGCATTGTCACTTCTATTAAGGGATACCCCGCATTTATCGGCGGCGACCATCCTTATATGGTTATCAACGTACCCGAAAACGATCAGGATAAGTGTATATTGATTATAAAGGACTCTTACGCAAACGCATTCATTCCTTTCCTTACCGAGCATTACGGCAATATAGTTGTGGTTGACCCCCGTTATGCAGGCGACCTTAACGTGTGTGAAAAATTCAGCGAGTATCAGTTTGATGATATTCTTTTCCTTGTGAACTCGTCCATGGGCAACACCGGCGCGTGGAACAGATATTTCGCAGGACTTATAGACTGATCATTTTGACTGTCCGTACAAATATGAAAAAGAAAACTGTTTTTGGAATATTGGCATTAACCGTTGCTTCCTGCGCCGTAATGGCGTTGGTAGACGGCGTTATACAGCCGGGATACGCAGTAAAATCAATAATAAAAATTGCTTTATTTTTGCTTATTCCCCTGGGCTTTGCATTTTTGAATAAGGATATTTCCATAAAAACCCTTTTTAAGTTTAAAACAAAGCCTTTTCTGTTTGCCCTGTTGCTGGGCGTGGGAATATACGTGCTTATATTAGGTGCGTATTTTGCGGTAAGCCCTTTTTACGATTTTTCCGTTATTGTAGATTCGCTTTCTTCTACAACCGGTGTAACAAAAGATAATTTTTTGTTTGTTTCTCTTTATATTTCTTTTGTGAACTCTTTGCTTGAAGAATTCTTTTTCCGCGGATTTGTGTTTGTAAACCTAAAAAAGGGAACAAACCGAATTACCGCATACGCTGTAAGCTCTGCGGCGTTTTCCCTTTACCACGTGGCGATGATGATAGGCTGGTTCAATATAGGTCTGTTTTTATTGGTGCTGGTAGGTCTTGGGGTAGGAGGAATTATATTTAATTATCTTAACGAAAAACACCAATCCGTTTATACCTCCTGGTTCGTTCATATGTTTGCAAACTTTGCAATAAATACCATAGGCTTTATATTAATGAAATAAAAGGATAAAAATAAAATTTCCTCTTTATTTTTGCTTTTATATGTGGTATACTGTCCAAAATCATTTTTTCCTACGGAGGATCTACCTATGGCACAAAAAGGTAATCTTATGATCTACCGTCCCGATATAAAGGTGCTTGACGCCACTATTCGTGACGGAGGTCTTGTTAATAATTTCTTTTTTACAGACGATTTCGTAAAAGCTTTATATCAGGCAAATATAAAAGCAGGCGTAGATTATATGGAATTCGGCTACAAGGCTTCCAAAGATCTGTTTGATGAAAAGGCATACGGAAAGTGGAAGTTTTGCGAAGAAGAGGATATCCGCGCTATCGTCGGTGAAAATAATACCGACCTTAAGATATCTGTAATGGCAGACGTAGGCAGAACAGATTACAAGCGTGATATTATAGATAAAAAAGACAGCGTTATCGATATGATCCGCGTTGCCACCTACATAAACACCATTCCTGCGGCTATAGATATGATCGAGTACTGCCATAACAAGGGTTACGAAACCTGCGTTAATATTATGGCAGTTTCCACCGCAGATTCCAGAGATGTGGAGCAGGCGCTTGAAATGCTGGGCAAAAGCTCCGTTGACGTTATCTATCTGGTAGACAGCTACGGCTCTCTCTATCCCGAGCAGGTGCGCGAGCTTACCGAAACCTATTGCGCGGTAGCGGAAAAATACGGCAAAAAGGTAGGTATGCACGCTCACAACAACCAGCAGATGGCGTTTGCAAACACCGTAGAATCCGTTGCTTTCGGCGCAAGCTATCTTGACGCAACTATGATGGGTATGGGCAGAGGCGCCGGAAACTGTATACTTGAAGGTATATTGGGCTTTTTGCGCAACCCCCGTTACAACGTGGTATACGTGCTCAAATTCATTCAGGAATATATGCTCCCTCTCAAGGAGCAGGGCTTGGTTTGGGGTTATGAGATTCCCTATCTTCTCACAGGTATGCTCAACCGCCACCCCGGTCCCGCTATCGACAAAATAAAGACAAAGGATACAAATTACGTGGGCTTTTATCACGTCCTCTGGGATCGTGAGAACTAAAAAAACACCCCAAGAAAGGTTTTTAGGGACGTAACAAATATATTAAAAACGCTTTCTCGGGGACCCCGAAAAAATCACCCCTAAAACCCCACAAAACACCGTTTTTAAGTACCGCAACCCAAAGTTGCGGTATTGCTATGTAAAGATGGTTGCAAAAAAACGGCTCTTGTTGTAAAATAGACCCGTAAACAACGGCAGATATACGGCAAGGAGGAATATTTATGACAAACGGCGAAGCCCTTGGTAACAAGCTTTACGAATTAAGAAAGCAAGCGGGATTATCCCAAGAAGCCTTTGCAGAAAAATTAGGCGTATCCAGACAAGCGGTTTCAAAATGGGAGTGCGGCGCATCCCTGCCCGATACGGATAATCTTATAACCATAGCAGATCTGTATAACGTTTCTTTGGATGAGCTTATCGGCAGGTCCGCCCCCTCCAAAGCAGATACGAAGTGTACCGAAGAAACCGATTACGAGGACGAAGACGATAAGGAGGACGCAGAAGCGGAAGCCTATTACAGCGATGACGGCACCCCTGCGGATACGAAGCGTAAAACTCTCCGCGTATTACACGCTCTTCCGTATCCCGTTTTCACCACCGTTGTCTTTTTGCTTTGGGGATTTCTTCTGGATGCGTGGCATATCTCCTGGACTGTGTTTATAACCATTCCCGTATACTATTCCGTGCTTGATTGCGTGCGGACAAAAAGATTATCCCCCTTTGCGTATCCCGTATTTATTACGTTCGTGTATTGCATCCTCGGTATGCAATGGGATTTATGGCACCCTTGCTGGATATTGTATATTACCGTTCCCATTTATTATGCAGCAGCTTCGGCAATAGACAAAAGAAAATAACATCGTACGGCGGGAAATATTCCCGCCGTTATTTGAATATTGCATTTTAAATAAAAAGGTTGTATAATATATCCATTAATAAGAAAAGAGAAAATGTATATGAGCAACATTGTTAAAAACCAAACCTTTGATGAAGAGCGCGCTTTTTACGGAAGCACCTCTCTTACCGTTTCGGAATGCTCCTTTGACGGTCCCGCAGACGGGGAAAGCGCCTTTAAGGAATGTAAAATAATCAACGTGGATAACTGCTTTTTCAATCTCCGTTATCCCTTCTGGCACGTGGACGGATTAAAAATATCCCACAGCGAGCTTACTCCTCTTTGCCGTGCCGCCCTTTGGTATACAAACGGTGCGGAGATCGGCAACACCAAGCTCCACGGAATAAAGGCTTTGCGTGAATGTTCGGATATTTCCATTTACGGCTGTGATATTGTTTCCGCGGAATTCGGCTGGTTTGTAAACGGTATTGATATGACCGATTGCAAGGTAGAGGGCGAATATTTTATGCTTCGCTCAAACAAGCTTAATTTTAACGGTGTTACCTTAAACGGCAAATATTCCTTCCAGTACATAGAAGATTCCGTCTTCGAAAACTGCGTTTTTAACACCAAGGATGCTTTCTGGCACGCAAAGAACGTGGTGGTCCGAGATAGCGTTATAAAAGGAGAGTATCTCGCTTGGTATTGCGAAAACGTAACCTTTGAAAACTGCGAGATCATCGGCACACAGCCTCTTTGCTATTGCAAGGGCTTAAAGCTTATCAACTGCGAAATGACAGATTGCGACCTTTCCTTTGAAAAATCCGAAGTTGAGGCAACCGTAACCACCCCCGTTATAAGCATTAAAAATCCTCTTTCCGGCAATATTTACGTTCCCGAATGCGGCGAGCTTATCTTCGATGACCCGCATGCAAAGGGCAGGGTTATTATAAAATAACAGAGGTGCAAACATGAAATTCCAAACAGACGAAAAATATTTTCTTTCCTGCCTTGAATCCCTTTTGGCTGTTCCCAGCCCTACAGGATATTATGTAAAGTTGAATCCGCTGTTGGAGGAAATAACCCGCTCTCTTGGGGAAACGGTTACATACGATAACAAGAGCACTGCGTATATAACTTTGGAGGGCGAGGACACCTCCAAGACCGTGCTTGTAGGCGCCCACGCAGATACAATTGGTCTTATGGTACGCACCGTTGATGGTGACGGAAAGATACGTCTGCGTAATCTGGGCGGCGTAAACTATGCCAATCTGGAGGGAGAAACGGTTACTGTCCACACCCGCGACGGCAGGGAATACACGGGGCTTTTGGCGTGTCGATCCCATTCCGTGCACGTTTTTAAGGATGCGAGGACCCTTGAACGAAACGAAGATACAATGGTTTTGCTTCTTGATGAGCGTGTGTCTTCCAAAGCGGACGTATATGCTTTGGGCATAAGAAACGGAGATTTCGTTTCCGTTGATCCCCGTTTTCAGTATACTCAAAAGGGATATATAAAGGGCAGATTTTTGGATGACAAAGCGGCAATCGCCTGCTGCTTTACCGCCCTTAAATATCTTAAAGAAAACGGCTTGAAGCCCAAATATAATACTGTTTTCGCATTCCCTTACGGAGAGGAGATAGGCTTGGGAGGCACTTACGTTCCCGAAAACGTTTCCGAATACGTAGCTCTTGATATCGGTCTTATCGGACCGGGGCTGGAGGGCAACGAATATTCCGTAAGCATTTGCGCCAAGGATGCAACCGCGCCTTATGATTACGAGCTTACTTCCCGACTTGTTTCTCTTGCTCAAAAAGCCGGATGCGATTATGCCGTGGATGTGTTTATGAACTACGGTACCGACGCAAACGCCGCAATGCGTGCGGGCAATAATTTACGCGCCGCCGCTTTCGGTATGGCGGTCTATTGCAGCCACGGTATGGAGCGCACCCATATAGACGGTATCAAAAATACCCTTGATCTGCTGCTTGCGTATATGTTGGATATATAAATTTACTTCAAATTCAAATTAACGTATCATATTATTCAAAAAAGTGTTATAATATGTAAAGGTAAGATATTGCTTTGCGAAAGGAGATAATTTATGAGAATTTGTGTTTTCGGCGCGGCATCGCCTACAATAGATCCCGAATATATGGAAAAGGTTGAAGCTCTGGGCAAGGAAATGGCTTTGCGCGGACACTCCCTCGTTTTCGGCGGAGGAGGACACGGTCTTATGGGCGCCGCCGCAAAGGGTGTTAAAAGCGGAGGCGGATATATTTTAGGCGTTATTCCCGAATTTTTCGGGGAAGAGGACGTGGAGATAGTCTATCCCCACTGCGACGAGCTTATAGAGCCCGAAACCATGCGTCAGCGCAAGCAGATAATGGAAGATAATTCGGATGCGTTTATAGTAGTTCCCGGCGGGATCGGCACCTTTGAGGAATTTTTCGAAATCCTCACGCTCAAGCAGCTTTGCCGTCATAACAAGCCCATAGCCATCTTCAACGTAAAGAATTATTATTCGGAGCTTAATACCTTAATGGAAACGGCTATGCAAAAGAATTTCGTTCACGAAAACTGTAGATCTCTTTACACCGTAACCGACGATATGCAAAAGCTGTTTGAATATATAGAAGCCCCTGCGGAAAACGGATTTTCCGTAAATGAACTTAAAAAAGGCTGATCTTTTTCACCCATAAAAAACGGAAGTCTGCGCAAGCAGGCTTCTTTTTTGTATAGTGTAAACAAATCACCCCACGCAAAAATGTGCAATGTGTAAAAACGTAAAATAATCTCGTGATACCTATTGACAATCACGTGACCATATGATATAATCAAACCGTACCAAGAAAGACCGAACAGGAGGTAATAATATGGCAGGAACGTTCCCGGGAACTACCATAGAGGTAAGCGCCCTTACCAAAGGGAGCTCCAAAGCTTTGTTTGACGGTGTTTTTGCGGCAGGGGGAATAACTCTTTCCCAGGTTTCCGTTATGACAGGCTTGGAGCCTTACGTTATACAAAATTGGGTGAAAAGAGGTTTTCTCACCTCACCTGTAAAAAGATTATATTCACGCCAGCAGTTTGCTCGTATACTTATTATAAATATGCTCCGCGATTCCTTGCAGATAGAGCGTATCTGCGGACTTATACAGATAATCGGCGGCGAGCTTGACGATCCGGACGATGATCTCATAAGCGATAACGAGCTGTACCACAGATACGTGGATATGCTTTCGGACGTCCGTCTTGAAACTGTGGACGAAGCTACCGTTTTCAAAGCGGCGCAGACAGCGGCGCAGGGGTTTACGGAACGTGTCCCCGGCGAAATGAAAAAGCTGTGTACGCTTTTGGTGGTTATGTTCTACGCTCACGGCGCCTCCCGAATTCGGGATAAGGCAGTTGAGCTGCTCTCTACTTTGAATTAAAATTTACGAAAATAAATTAAGGAAAGGAAACGCGTTATGGCTATTCTTGAATGGTGGAATTCTCTTAGCTTGGTGGCGCAAATATTCTATTGTATAGCAGTTCCCTCTACACTCTTTCTTCTTGTCCAGACGATACTTATGTTTATCGGTATGGGCAACGACGGAGATGCGGACGGAGCAGACACAGACGTTGACGATGCAGGCGATATGGATGCCGATGCAGACGAAGACTTCGGATTTGACGAGGATCTGGACCCCAACGGTCTTGACGGACTCCGTATATTTACCGTAAGAGGGGTTATAGCATTCCTGGTAATATTCGGCTGGATGGGCGCTCTGCTCGAATCTATGAACGTGGCATTGTGGATAAACATTCCCATATCCGCCCTTTGCGGCTTTGCGATGATGCTTGCGCTTGCTTTTATATTCAAAGCAATAATGCAGCTCAGAAGCGACGGAACCATAGATATCCGCAACGCCATAGGATCTGCAGGCAAGGTACATCTTACCATTCCTCCTTCCAGAATGGGCGAAGGTAAGGTACACATACTGATTCAGGGCTCCTACGTGGAGCGGGATGCGGTTACAGACGAACCCGACCCCATTCCCACAGGCAGTGAAGTGGTTGTTGTCCGTGTAAGCGGCGAAACCACTCTTGTAGTAAGAAAAAAATAAAAACAAACATAAAAAATAAATTTTTCGGAGGAAAATTATGAACCCCATTATCATCGTTTTGATCTGTGCAGCAGTACTTATCCTTATGTCTTTTGCACTCTGGGCTTTTTCCAGATACAAGAGATGCCCTTCCGATAAGATACTCGTAATCTACGGCCGTATCGGCAAAAACAAAGACGGCACGACCCGCAGCTCCAAGTGTATCCACGGCGGCGCTCAGTTCGTATGGCCCGTGATCCAGTCCTATTCTTATCTGGACCTCACGCCTATCTCCATTCAGGTAGACCTTAAGAACGCCCTTTCCAGACAGAACATCCGTATCGACGTTCCCTCCAGATTTACCGTTGGTATTTCTACCGAAGCCGGCGTAATGCAAAACGCCGCAGAGCGTTTGCTGGGCTTACAGCTTTCCGAAATTCAGGAACTTTCAAAGGATATCATCTTCGGTCAGCTCCGTCTGGTTATCGCAACGATGGATATTGAAGAGATCAACACCGACCGTGATAAATTCCTGGCAGCAGTTTCTTCCAACGTAGAAACCGAGCTTAAAAAGATCGGTCTCCGTCTTATCAACGTTAACGTAACCGATATCAGCGATGAATCCGGATACATTGCAGCACTTGGTAAAGAAGCCGCTGCAAAGGCTATCAACGATGCTAAGAAGAGCGTTGCAGAGCAGGATAGAGAAGGTTCTATCGGTGAAGCAAACGCAAAGATGGAACAGCGTATCAAGGTTTCCGAAGCAGATTCTATAGCTATTCAGGGTGAAAACGAAGCAAAGATGAAGATCGCTATGTCCGAAGCCGCCCTCAAGGAAAAGCAGGCAGAGGCAATGAAGATCGCTACTACCGCAGAAAAGATTCAGGAAGCAAAGGCACTGGAAGAATCCTATGCGGCACAGCAGGCAGCAGAAGAAGCACGCCGTGCAAAAGAGCAGGCTACTTTGGAAGCAGACATCATCGTACGCGCAGAAGCAAAGAAGAAGGAGATCGAGCTGGAAGCAGAAGCAGAAGCAGAAAGACTCCGCAGAAAAGCAAAGGGTGAAGCAGACGCTATCTACGCAAAGATGGAAGCAGAAGCACGCGGTGTTGAAGAAATACTCAAAAAGCAGGCTGCAGGTTTTGCAGAAATTGTTAAATCCGCAGGCGGCGACCCCGAAGCTGCTCTCAAGCTCCTTATTGCAGATAAGCTGGAAGACCTTATGCGTGTTCAGGTTGATGCTGTTAAGGGCATTAAGATCGATAAGGTTACCGTTTGGGACGGCGGCCAGGGCGGCGACGGCAAGACCGCAACCGCAAACTTTATCTCCGGTATGATGAAATCCGTACCTCCTCTTGACGAGGTATTCGCAATGGCAGGTATGCAGCTTCCCCCCATTCTCGGCAAAAAGCTTGATGAAGCGGGCATAGAAACTACAGCCACCGAACAGTAATCACAAAACGCCCGCACGTGCGTAAACGTGTATAACACAAATATATAGTGACGCCAAACCACTGTATATACTCCGACTCCGTGGGGCTGCTCAAACGTAGCAGCCCTTCGGGGAAGACCTTGAAAGGTGTTTTAAAAAATGGCTAATTATAAATATAATTACAACGAAGAACCCGCGCCTCCCGCTCCCAAGGATGTTGAACCCCACAAATACTATACCGTTTATCCCAATAACGTGTTGGTAATGGGTATACTTTCATTTATATTTTCATTGGGCTGGATCGGTCTTTTCCTTGCCTTGTACGCCCTGCAAAAGGAAAGAATATACCGCCGCGAACACGAAGGCGAAACCTGCACCAAGGTAAAGATCGGTAAGATATTCGCTATTTCAAGTATCGTTATTCTGGGCGTTGCTGTTACCGCAAGCCTTGCATATTACATAATCATTCCCATCGTATTTGCTCCGGAAGAGGTTTCCCAGGTATTTGCTCATTTTTATTCCTTTATATAAAAAAAATTAAGGCGGATTTGAAATGTATAACGTAACCGAAAAACAAATTAAAGTAGATAATCGTATACAAGGCGCGGCGCTTGCGTTTGTGTTTTTGCTTTTTCTGGGTATGATGGCAGGATATATGGTGATGCTGGTATCCTCGGCTTTGAATTACGAACCCAACGAGCTCACCACTCCCATCGCCGTTAAGCTGGTATACGCATCCTATGCTGTCGGCGGGTTATTGATGTTATTGTTTTGCGTCTTTTGCGTTTACGTTGTAGTGAACGGCATTCGCGCCGCTTTGTACGTATACGTTTTCGATCAGCTTGGCGTAAGCCGCGTTTCTCTCTTTGGACAAAAGCTCATTCCTTGGGAAAACGTAAAGGACTACGGAGTTTCATTCAAGCACACCCGCCGCACAAGACACGGCATAAACATAGGCAGAGCGTACACCTTGTACGTTTCGGACAAAGCGTGTCCCACAAAAAGTTCAAACAAAAAAGATCTTTCCGGCGTGTTTTTCAGACTTTCGTTCAGTCTGGGCTACCAAAGAGATATGGGTTATTTTGCGGCCCGCAGACAGGGTGAATACGAACGCCAGATGCTTGCCTTTTGCGCAGAGCATACGGATATAGAGCCCTTTATCGCATCCAACGCCACGGGACTTCTCGAACCCACGCTTGAAAGTCCCTCAGACAAATTAAAAGAGAAATTCCGTCCGAAAAAATAAGAGGTGTGTATATGCTTCTTCCCGAATCCTTACAAAAGCTACGCATAAAAACGTATATTAAACGCTTTCTTCTGTGCATACTTTTGTTTTCTGTTATTACCGCTTTGGTGTATTATTATCGTGAAACCATATTTTCCTATGAGCTTATACCGCCCTTTGCCATTGCCTGCATAGGCATTGCAGTGTATTCCGTGCCCTTCGGTGTATCGGGAATACCGCTTACTTTGTTTGATCGTGATTGGGAAGGCGTTATCACGGCGATAGATATAAAAACCAATACGGATACATATAACATAGGCGGTAAGCCTTACAAGTATTATAAAAACGATATCGTGCTTACCATTCAAAAACAAAACGGAAAAATAGTAAAGCATATAGCAAAATCCTTGGGTGTAAAAGAACGGGTCGGCATCAACTCCACCATTATGGGAAACGCACACAGTGTTGCAACCGGCAAAATAGAAAACCACGTTGATGAATTTTCCGTTGGCGATAAGGTATATCACTTTTACGGATTCAAATATAATTTTTACGTACACGAGCCTCACGAGGAGCATAGACACTGTATCGTCTGCGGTACTACGAATAATTTTCACAGCAAAACCTGCTGGAACTGCCGCAGCGAGCTTGTAAAGCATAAGCTTACGTACGGTAATAAGTATTAAAAAGATTAGTGTCCTTATCATAGTATTCTCCTTGTACTCAAAAGCGGTCGGGCACTTTCCCCCGACCGCTTGCGCCCCCCGCAAAAGCTTTTACAACGCTTGAAACCGAGGTGAGCAATAATGTATACCATAACGGAAAATCAAATTAAAGTAAGCAACAGAAAAATGGGAATTGCATTTTCCGTAGTTTTCTCTGTTGTGTTTTTCATAGCTGTCATTGCAGAAACGATCTTGATTGATTATTTTTCAAATTATAACGTAGCGGAAAAAGGTGTAAACGCCGAATATTTTCTGTGGAAATTTGTGGCTGTTTTTCTGTTTGTATACTGCATAGCGGCAGTTTTCGCTATAAGAGAAGGTGTACTTCTCGCAAGATACGTTTACGTTTTTGATAAATTTGGTATAAGCCGCATTTCCTTTTCCAAAAAAGAGTTTCTCGCCTGGAAGGACGTAAGAGATTACGGATTTTCATTTAAAAACCGGTATAAGGGCAGTTATCAGTATTCATTTTACGTTTCCAACAAGGGATGCCCCCAAAAGAGCTCAAAGAAAAAAGATGTTTCGGATGTATTTCTGCAAATTCCCGTGGCTTTTCAGAACAATTGGGAAACGGAATACTTTGAAGCCCGCAGATATGGCGAATGCGAGCGCCAGTTGCTTGCTTTCTGCGCCCAATATACAAATGTTAATCCTTTTATTCCATACGATGTGCATCGCTTTTTGAATCCCGATACAAAAGGTCCTATGGAAAGATTGCGTGATAAATTGCATGAAAAAGATTTGAAAAAATAACCCAAAACCAAAAGCCGTTGTCTTTTTTGACAACGGCTTGAATTTTGTCGGGGTCCCCAAAAATCCGTGGGATTTTAGGGGTGGTTTGTTTTTTATAAAAACGTGCGTATATCCACAGCCAGCTTTTCTTCAAGGTTTATAAGGCGCTTTGTAATATCCTTTGAAACCTCGTCCGCCGCTTTATATTGGTTAAGGTACTTGTTTAAGGATTTAACCCCCATATTGCAACCGTCGGTTATAAGGTCTGCAATGGTTTTATCGTTTTCCTTCATACCCAGCTTGAATTCCGTTTTAAGCATAGACATTCCCTTTGCGATAGGGGAAGGGTCTTTTCCCTCGTCCTCGTATTTATCCAGAAGCTGTTGCAGCTCCTCGTCAAGCTCATCGTGTTCCTCCTTGCAATCGGATAAATACTGCCACAGCGTATCGTCCTTAACGTAATCCAGCACGCTTTCTATTGAGCTTACGCCCATTTTTACTCCCGCGTCGCATTCTCTAAGCAGCTTTATGGTATCTTGCTCTATCATTTTTTCAAAAATTCCTTTCGCTTTTATATATAAAAAGTATACCCGTTTTCTGGGAATGTATTTCCTTTTTATATCTTTTATTTTGAAAACGAATGTGTTATAATTACGTAAGGTAACTACCCGTAAAGGAGTAAAATATAATGCATATTTCCGAAATACTTAAAAAATGCGACCATACCCTCCTTGCCCAGTCGGCTACCTGGGAAGAAATAAAGGCTATCTGTGATGACGGTATCAAATATTCCACGGCCTCTGTCTGCATTCCCGCGGCCTACGTTAAGCAGGCAAAGGAATACGTGGGGGATAAATTGAAGATATGCACGGTTATCGGCTTCCCCAATGGATATTCCACAACCGCAACCAAGCTTTTTGAATGCGCGGACGCTCTTTCGAACGGCGCGGACGAAATAGATACGGTCATAAATATCGGGTATCTCAAATCCCGAAGATACGAAGAAATACTTTACGAGCTTACAGAGCTTAAAAAAGTGTGCGGAGATAAGATATTGAAGGTCATTATCGAAACCTGCCTGCTTACAGACGAAGAAAAAATAAAAATGTGCGGTATCGTAACTGAATCCGGCGCAGATTATATCAAAACCTCCACGGGATTTTCCAAAGGCGGCGCAACCAAAGAGGACGTGGCGCTGTTTGCAAAGCATATAGGCAAGGGAGTGCGCATAAAGGCAGCAGGCGGAATTTCTTCTTTGGAGGATGCAGAGGCGTTTATCGCTCTGGGAGCAGACCGTCTTGGCACCAGCAGAATTGTAAAAATAGCAAAAAATCTTGCCGATGACGGCAGTTATTAATAAAAAGGAGATATGAATTATGAGCCAGCATACACCTCACATTAAAGCGACCTCGGCAGATTTTGCAAAGACCGTGCTTATGCCCGGCGATCCTTTGCGCTCCAAATTCGTTGCGGAAAACTTTTTAAAAGACGCTGTTCTGGTAAACAACGTAAGAGGAATTCAGGGATATACGGGTACATATAACGGCGTGCCCGTTTCTGTAATGGCAAGCGGTATGGGAATGCCCTCTATCGGCATTTATTCCTACGAGCTGTTTAATTTCTTCGGTGTGGAAAATATTATACGTATCGGCTCTGCAGGCGGCTTGGCAGACAAGGTTCAGCTTCGTGATATCATTATCGGTATGGGCGCCTGCACCAATTCTTCTTATCAGGAACAGTATAATTTGGGCGGAAACTATGCGCCCGTTGCGGATTATACTCTTTTGCGCAAAACGGTAGAGGAAGCAGAAAAGCTGGGCGTAAGATACCACGTGGGCAATATGCTTTCTTCCGATGTGTTTTATCATGCAGACCCTGCTTTTAACGACGGATGGTATAAAATGGGCGTGCTTGGCGTGGAAATGGAAGCCGCCGCTTTGTATATGAACGCCGCCGCCGCGGGAAAACGCGCTCTTGCAATATGCACCGTGTCCGATCATATTCTCCGCGGCGAAGCGCTGGATGCCGATGCAAGACAAAGCACGTTTACGGATATGATGACTATCGCCCTCAACGTGGCGGCATCTTTTGAGGAAAATAAATGAAACGCGTATTTTTGATCGTTCTGGATTCCTTCGGTATCGGCGCTTTGCCCGATGCGGAAAAATTTGGCGATACCGGCGCCAACACTGCTTTAAGCGTTTACAAAACCGGCAGGCTTAATATACCCAATCTCATCTCGCTCGGCTTTGGGAATATAGATGGTGTGGATCATATCCATCCCGTTCCCGCCCCCCGCGGAACGGTGGCAAGACTTAAGGAGTTGAGCAACGGTAAGGACACCACCATAGGACATTGGGAAATAGCGGGAATAGTTTCCGAAAAACCTCTGCCTACCTATCCGAACGGATTTCCCGAAAGCGTTTTGGCGGAATTTGAAAGCAAGACCGGCTACGGCATCTTGTGCAACAAGCCCTATTCGGGTACGGAGGTAATACGGGATTACGGCGACGAGCATATGCGTACCGGCAAGCTTATCGTCTATACCTCGGCAGACAGCGTGTTCCAGATCGCCGCCCACGAAGAAAAGGTTCTCCTTACGGAGCTGTACCGTATCTGCGGTATCGCCCGCGATATCTTAACGGGTGAACACGGCGTGGGCAGAGTTATTGCCCGTCCCTTTACGGGCAGTACGGGTAACTATACAAGAACCGCAAACAGAAGGGATTTTTCTCTTCTTCCTCCCAAGGGAAATATGAACGAGGTTATTAAAAACGCGGGACTTGAGGTTATATCCGTAGGCAAGATAAAGGATATTTTTGCAGGTCAGGGAATAACCCAAAGCTTTCCCACCCACGGAAACGGCGAGGGTATGGAAGTAACTTCGCAAATTCAGAATAAGGATTTTTCGGGACTGTGCTTTGTAAATCTCGTGGATTTCGATATGCTGTACGGTCATAGGCAGGACGCATTGAGCTATGCCCTTGCGTTAAACGAATTCGATACGTGGCTTGGCGGATTTATGGAAAATATGCAAGAAGACGATATGCTCATCGTCACCGCCGACCACGGATGCGATCCTTCCGATAACAGCACCGACCACACCCGCGAATACGTTCCTTTGCTGGTGTACGGAAATGGCGCGGAGCCGAAAAATCTCGGCACAATAGAAGGATTTACCGTAATACGCGATATAGTCTGCAATTATCTGCTGGGAGAATAATATGGAAAATACAGTATATAAAGATTTGATTCAAAAAGCCGTTTTTGCAAGAGAAAAGAGCTATTGCCCTTATTCTTCCTTTTCCGTGGGCGCCGCTTTGCTTACGGAGGAGGGAAAGGTGTATACCGGCGCGAATATAGAATCCGCTTCCTTTTCTCCTACCGCCTGCGCGGAAAGAGTGGCGTTTTTCACCGCCGTTCATAACGGAGAAGACCGCTTCAGGGCTATTGCGGTAGTCGGCGGGAAAAAGGGCGAAGCAGTGTCCGAATTTTGCGCTCCCTGCGGCGTGTGCAGGCAGGTAATGGCAGAGTTTTGCGGGAAGGATTTCGAAATTATTTTATTCGATGGAAAATCCCCCAAGATAATAACTCTTGAAGGTTTGCTTCCCGAATCATTTACAAAAACCAATATGGATTAAAGCAGGTGTAACCGTGGCTATAAGAATGTACGATCTTATCGAAAAGAAAAAAAGAGGTCTTCCGCTTACAAAGGAAGAGCTCTTTCAGATGATTGGCGCTTACGTGGACGGCAATATCCCCGATTACCAGATGTCCGCCTGGCTTATGGCGGTATATTTCAATTCGATGACGGACAGAGAGATATTCGACCTTACGGAAGCTATGGCGCTTTCGGGAGATACGGTGGATCTTTCCGTTTTCGGCGACCGCAGCGTGGATAAGCATTCCACCGGCGGTGTGGGGGATAAGACTACCCTTATCGTTGCGCCTATCGTAGCCGCATGCGGAGGAATTGTGGCAAAAATGAGCGGCAGAGGCTTGGGACATACCGGCGGAACGGTGGATAAGCTTGAATCCTTCGAAGGATTTCATACCACTCTTTCTCCGGAACAGTTTATCGCGCAGGTACAAAAATGCGGACTTGCCGTTATCGGTCAGAGCGGAAATCTTGCCCCTGCGGATAAAAAGCTTTATGCGTTAAGGGACGTAACCGCAACCGTGGATTCCATTCCTCTTATCGCATCGTCTATTATGAGCAAAAAGCTGGCGGCGGGCACACGGTCTATCGTTCTGGACGTTAAGTGCGGAAGCGGCGCTTTTATGCGCGAAAGAGCGGATGCGGAAAAATTGGCGGAAATGATGGTAAAGATCGGTGTTTCCCACGGAAGAAAGGTAGCCGCAGTTATTACGGATATGAACCGTCCTTTGGGGTATGCCGTGGGAAATCTCCTTGAAGTATGCGAAGCGGTGGAGGTTCTTAAAGGCGGCGGTCCTTTGGACCTGCGGGAAGTGTGCCTTACTCTTGCTTCGGTTATGGTAAGCTTTTCCTGCAAATGCGATATTAAAACCGCCCGCTTGCAGGCAGAGGATGTTTTGCAAAGCGGAAAAGCCCTTGAATATTTTTGCGAATGGATATCTTTGCAGGGCGGAAACGCCGCGCACGCAAGGGATCCTCACTCTTTGGGGTGTGCAAAATATTCTTTGGATATCCTTTCCGAAACCGAAGGATACATTACGGGATGTAATGCCGAGCTTATCGGAACAGCCGCAATGCTTTTGGGCGCAGGCAGAGAAAAAGCCGATGACGTTATCGACCCCAAAGCGGGAATAATTCTTTTAAAGAAAACGGGAGATCACGTCAAAAAAGGCGATATTCTTGCCCGTCTGTATACCGAAAGGGAAAATACGCTGGAGGTTTCAAAAACAACCTTCTTAAAAGCCCTTTCTTTCGGCATAGCAAAACCCGAAGAAGCACCGCTTATATACAAGATCATAGGAATATAAACACTGCAACAAAAACACCCCGGGAAGAAAATTTCTTTCCGGGGTGAATATTTTTAAAAACGAATACGCAGTTCCGTTTCCTTGGAAAACAGAAATACTTTATGGGGTTTAAGGCTGTAGCTTACGGTCTCTTTCGCTTCCACCTTGTTGTCCGCATCGATAATGGAGCGGATATCGGTAACCAACGCGTTATCGTGGGCGGAAACCACGCTTACGTCCCTGCCCATAACCTCAATACTCTTGAGTTTGCAGGTGAGAGGGCCGTCCGCATTAAGAACAAATCCTTCGGGACGGATACCCACGGTAACCTCGCAGTCTTTTACGCCCTTAACGTCAAGCACTGCGGTATCGCCTATATAAAGCTTTTCTCCCTCAACTTTACCGTCGAACACGTTAATGGGAGGTGTGCCCAAAAACTTTGCAACAAACAGGTTCACGGGGTCATCGTACACCTCTTGGGGCGCGCCGATCTGCTGAACCACGCCCTGCTTCATTACCACGATCATATCGGATATGCTCATAGCTTCTTCCTGATCGTGTGTTACGAAAACGGTGGTTATGCCCGTTTCCTTTTGAATACGGCGTATTTCTTCGCGAGTCTGCAAACGCAGGCGGGCGTCAAGGTTTGAAAGAGGCTCGTCAAGCAAAAGCACCTTGGGCATTTTTACAAGAGCGCGGGCAATAGCAACACGCTGCTGCTGACCGCCTGAAAGCTCGGAGGGCTTTCTGTCCATAAGCTCGTCGATCTGAACCAGCTTCGCCGCTTTCAAGGCGCGATCTGCCATTTCTTCCTTGCTCAGCTTGTCTGCACCGCGGAGATTTTCAAGGGGAAACATTATGTTTTGTCTTACCGTCATATGAGGATACAGAGCGTAATTCTGGAATACCAGACCCACACCGCGGTTTTCCGCAGAAAGATTGGTAACGTCGTCCTCGCCGAAAAATATTTTACCCTCCGTGGGCTTTTGCAGTCCGCTTATCATATAAAGGGTG
Organism: Clostridia bacterium; assembly: GCA_017537345.1. Lineage (GTDB taxonomy): Bacteria > Bacillota > Clostridia > Oscillospirales > CAG-382 > SFLA01. Next base: position 84,443 of record JAFYKY010000004.1, read on the forward strand.
GTGCTTTTACCGCAGCCGGAAGGACCCAGAAGTCCGATCAGCTTTCCGTCGGGAACGGTAAAGGAAAAATTATTAACCGCGATTACCTCTTCCTTCTTTTTATCACGGCTCGGGAATATCTTTGTCAGGTTTTCCAAAACGATTTTCATAAAACTCCGCTTCTCCTTTGAAACTACGGTTTTTATATACACGCTTATGGTATCATATTTTGCTCTAAAAAACAACAGTTTTTTGGTATATTTATGTATTTTGAAGCAAAAAACGCCCGTAAGGCGAGTTGAACTAAAAAAATGGGTTATTGCATGCGGCGTCAATATAAGCTATAATAACACCGCGGAGTAAAGCGCGCCGTAAATATGCCGAACAAGAAAAGAGGACACACTATAATGTACCTTGCAGAAAATCTACGAAAATACAGACTCATTAAAAATCTCACACAAGAGGATGTGGCGGAATATCTCGGTATTACTCCCCAAAGTGTTTCAAAATGGGAACGGGGCGAAACTTTTCCGGATATAACCTTTCTTCCCCCTTTGGCAAACATATTCGAAACAAGCGTGGATATGCTTATGGGTATGGACACAATAAGAGCGGAGGAAACCAAATACCGTATTCACGATAAAGCAAACACCTTTATGAAGACTGAGCGTTTGGAAGATGCTGAAAAGGTATACCGCGAAGCCTTGCGCACGTATCCTAATGATGCTGAAATGATTTTGGGACTCGCAAGCGTTCTCGCTTTGAAGGGCGATAGGGATCAGGCTGTAAAACTTACGGAAAAAGGACTCTTATTATCCAAAAACGAAAAACAAAATGCAACGATGCGGGCTGCTTTATGCTATTTATACCTGCAAAACGGTCAATCCGAAAAAGCCGTTGAATCGGCAAGAAGGCTGCCTCACACGCGAGAAAGCAGGGAAGTAATTTTCCCTGTTATCACGTCAAATCCGAGTGAAGCCGAAATACGGGAGAGTATAAGATTTATTATTACAGGAGAACCAAAATGAAACGGCGTTCCCGTTAAGAGAACGCCTGCGCTTTATTTTATGATCCCGTACCCGTTGGTGATGGGATCTTCAAACAAGGGGATGCGGGGCGGTAAAAATGTAAACACCGCAAACGACACCCCGATTATCAACAGCAAAACGACTGCAAAACGAGGGCTGCAACTGTAAAAAGCATTTCTTTTAAATAAAATCCATTCCAAAGCAAATGCGCAAGCGGCGCAAACAAAGAAAATGCCTATATTTACCCAATCGGGTGTTTTTCCGAACACGCCGTTTATGGTGTAAAACAGCGTGGGAATAAGAAAAATTCCCGCAAGAGTTCCCGCAAGCTTTACGCACCGGAAGTTTGCGTATTCTTTAAAATACACACTTTGTATCAGCGCAAATATAAACAGCGGAAAAAACATAAGCTTCATATGTTCCCAGGTGGATTCGTTCACTCCCGAAAATATTGCGGCAATACGGTTTCCGTTTGTGAGATCGTAAAGATAATGAAGCATTATTCCTGCGGCGCAGGTGAACACAAAGCCCGCAAGACACCATTTCCAAAGTATCGGTTTCATTTTTCCTCCAAATAAAATAGTATACTGATTTTATTCGGAGAAACCGCAGAATATTCAAAAACGCCATCGGAAAAACGATGGCGTTAATGCTTTTATTCAATTATTCAGCCTCGTATACTTCAACTTCGTTAAGGAAAACGAACAATCCGTTGGGGGCGAAGGTGAACTTTACGTATCTTGCGGTAACGTCCTCTAATTCTGCGTGAGTCCAATAAATAGCGCTTTCATCGGAGGAAATGGTCAGTACGGCAACCTCGGTAAAGTTAATTCCGTCGTCGGAAACGGAAACAGTTGCGCTTCTGGGAGCGTTGATTCCCGCAGTGCCGCCGTTGCATATATGGGCTCTCACAAAGGAAATATCCGTTTCTTTTTCAAGATCCACCACAAGCCAGCCTATACCGTTTTCGGTATTAAGCTCTTCGGGTGTGAGCGCGGAGCTGTTAAAGAAGGAGAACCAGTTGTTATCGTAAGTAAGGGTGGTGGTGTACTTGCCGTCGGTAAGCTTTGCGGTGTAGTTACCGTAGCCCGTTCCCAAAAGTCCCGAAAGGGTGTAATCCTTGCCGGAGGATGCCAGCTTGCCGATAGGCTCTACGTCCTCGGGTTCTTTATTTTCGGGTCCGGAAACCTCGGGCGCGACTGCGTCTTCAACGTATTTGAACAGCCAGATACATTCCGTGTGGAATTCCGTTCCCGCTTTTAAGGTTCTTTTTGCGGAATTGGAAAACTTGGTAAAATACAGCTTGTTATCGGTGGTGTTCATATCCCAGAACGCGGTCTTGTAATCGCCGTTGCATTTATCCAGAGAATCCTCGTAGGTGGTAACTCTTACGTCAAACTGATATCTGGGGTCTGCATAACCGTAAACAACGGCTCTGGATGCGGCGTTGCCGGAATTGGAGGGGCCGGAATAATCCGCCGCGCCTACCTTAAGGGTTTCTATGGTCTTTAAAAGCTTGCCGTCGTTATCGTACATTTCGCACCACAGACCGTACTTCTTGTTAATGGGCATCATACAGGTATAAGAACGGCTGTGAGATACGTCCTTTACGTATTTGTAATCGCAGTTGAGCTTTATCTGCGGACCGGTAAAGGTATACTTTCTTGTCATTTCGCAGTATACGTCATCATCGGTATAGGACATATTTTTGTTGTTATAATCGCCGATACTGTCGCCGTTATCATCGGGGAACCAGAGAAGCTTTGTTTTTTCTATAACGTGAAGGGAATTTACGGTTACAGCCTTGCCTTTTTCAAGCTCAAGCTTTTCGCCGGTTTCCGCATTGTAAAAATCAATGGATATAAAGGCTTCGTTGCCGTGGTTTCCGCCCGACCATACGTTTGATCCCTTGGGGGTGGTGGGAATATGTACGTATTCAAAGTCGGTGGCGCCTACGGCAAAGGTGTGAGTCTTTCCGTCGTTATCCACAAGCTTCCAGGACCACAGATTAAAGCAACCCCAGGGTCTTTCCTCAAGGGTAATGGTAAGCTTGCCCGCCTCGGTTACACAGCTCATAGCGTACGTGCCGTCGCTCACCTTGGTAACGGTGGTTTCGTAGGACTTTATCTCCTCCGGCGCGCCCTTTATCTCAACAGTGTTGTAATCATTAAATCCCCAATATTCGGGCATAGGTTCTTTACTCTCCTCTTCGGGAACGCTTTCGTTTTGTACGGATTCGCTTGTGTTGCTCTCGTTTTCATTTTCGGTGCAGGAAGCAAGCACGCCTGCGCACATCAAAAACGCAAGCAACAGCACGCATATTCTTTTAAAGCTCATAATATACCTCTCTTTTCGTTTTTGTCTGTGTTGATTATATCAAAAACGGCGCGGTTTTGCAATACGTATTTTTGAAGCAAAAATAAACAAAAGTCCCCATAAATACAAAAAATACTATTTACTTTTTTTGCACAATGAGTTATAATATTCTGGATATTGAAAAATTAAACGCAAGGAGTATCAATTTAATGAAACTTTCCCCTCTCCAGACAGCAAGATATCAGTATAATCCCAAGCTCCCCGGTATGCTCAGAAACGGTATTTCCGAAATCTGCGTTAAAAACGGCGGCGCTACCGAAAGTGTTGCAGATCAGGAAAAGATCAAGGCTCTGTTCCCCAACACCTACGGCAAGAACGAAATCACTTTTGAAAAAGGCGTAAACACCTCCGAATCCAAAAAGCAGGTTGTTGGCGTTATCCTTTCCGGCGGACAGGCTCCCGGCGGACATAACGTTATCTGCGGTCTTTACGATGCTTTGAAGGCTACCAACAAAGAAAACGTGCTTTACGGCTTCAAGGGCGGCCCCAGCGGTCTGCTTGAGGACAGCTACGTTATCTTTGATGATGAATATATCAATCAGTTCCGCAATACCGGCGGTTTCGATATTATCGGCTCCGGCAGAACCAAGCTTGAAACCGAAGAGCAGTTCGCAGTTGTTGCAGAAGTTTGCAAAAAGCACGGCGTTAACGCTGTAGTTATTATCGGCGGTGACGATTCCAATACCAACGCAGCGGTTCTTGCAGAATACTTTGCAGCACACAATACCGGTATTCAGGTTATCGGCTGTCCCAAGACTATTGACGGCGACCTTAAGAACGAAGATATCGAATGCTCCTTCGGCTTCGATACCGCTACCAAGACCTATTCCGAAATTATCGGTAATATCGAGCGTGACGCCAACTCCGCAAAGAAATACTGGCACTTCGTAAAGGTTATGGGACGTTCCGCTTCCCACGTAGCTCTTGAGTGCGCTCTCCAGACCCGTCCCAACATCTGTCTTGTAGGCGAAGAAGTTGCCGCAAAGAAGATGTCTATGGCTCAGATCGCAGATTATATCGCAGATTCCGTTGCAGCCCGCGCAGCAAAGGGCTGGAACTTCGGTGTTGCTATCATTCCCGAAGGTATCGTTGAATTCGTTCCCGAATTCTCCGTTCTCATCGCAGAGATCAACGAGCTTCTGGCAGGCGAAAAGACCGAAGTGTTCAACGCGCTTCCTACCTGGGCAGATAAGTATGCATTTATCGAAAACGGTCTTACCAAGGAATCTATGGCTGTTTTCGCAATCCTTCCCCAGTCCATTCAGCAGCAGCTCTTCCTTGAGCGCGATCCTCACGGTAACGTTCAGGTTTCTCTTATCGAATCCGAAAAGCTGTTCTCCGCTCTCGTAGCAGACAACCTCAAGGCTCGTAAGGCTGCAGGCACCTATAACGGCAAGTTCTCCGCACTCCATCACTTCCTCGGCTACGAAGGCCGTTGCGCATTCCCTTCCAACTTTGATGCGGACTACTGCTATTCTCTCGGCTACAACGCATTTATGCTTATCCAGTACGGCTATACCGGTTATCTTTCCAAGGTTTCCAACCTTTCCAAACCCGCAGAAGAATGGGTTGCAGGCGGTATGCCTATCACCAAGATGATGAATATCGAAAGAAGACACGGCGCAGATAAGCCCGTTATCCGCAAGGCTCTCGTTGAGCTTGAGGGCGCTCCCTTCAAGTTCTTTGCAGAAAACAGAGCAGAATGGGCAGAAAATACCTGCTTCGTATACCCCGGTGCTATCCAGTACTTTGGTCCTGCCGAAGTTTGCGATACCACTACCGTAACCCTCGCACTCGAACAGGGTAAATAAAAATCACCCCAAGAAACCTTGCGGTTTCTCGGGGACCCCGATAAAAAACAATCACACCGCCGAAGTTTATCTTCGGCGGTGTTTTTGCTATTCAAAGCATACCTTGTATTTTGGGTTTTCGCGCAGTTTGTTTTTGAACTCTTCGGAAAGGTGTTTAACTTCTTTTTGCCAGAAGTTTTCTCCGAGGTGACGCAAAGCGCCTTTTTCGATAGGTTTTAAATAAGATACCAAAGGCGCAGAGTAGGAGTAATCTCCTTCCTCGGAAATCCTTTCGTATTTCTTGTAATGGTCAAATCCCTTGTCGAAGTATTCAAGCGCCTTTTCAAAATTCTTTGCAATATATGATTCGTAATCAGCCAAATTCATATATAGATTTCCTATATTTTGATGATATTCGCCGCATCTGCCGTCTTCGAAAACAGCTTCAAACAGGTTTATCAGCGCCAAGCCCATTTTTTCTCTGCAATCTGAGGTATAAAAACTTATCTTTGAAGACAGAGCGTTGGCAACGGATATACGCAGTTCACAAAGTAACGTCATAACCCGCTCGGCTTGATATCTCATCATTTCTTCGCCGGAAGCCGTTTCCGGCATCAGCATTTCCTTGCCGATTACAATAGAGCTCTGTGCTTCCGCCAGCTCCTTTGCCTCCTTGTATTTGCCCATTTCCATATAAAGCGAGGTCATCAGGCGTATCGCCGATTCGCGGTCCTTTGGACAAGGATTTGATTTTAACAGCTTTTCAAAAGCAGATATTGCCTCTTGCCAGTATGGATTCTGTGAATGGTATTCGGTGTCGTAGCGCAATATACCCGCTTCGTTTTTGTAATCGGTTTTCATGCCGTATTTGTTGAAACCCCATGTGTAGAGCGTGTTCGCAAGCCGTAAAAGTATTCTCGGCTCGTTGGGAAACTCATCGGCGGCAATGCGAAGCATATCGATACAGCTCTCAACCTCTTCAGATATGCTTCCCTGATAATAGTGAAAGCCTTGGTTCGTTATGACCTTATCTGCTTTATCCAAAATATTTTTTATCTTTTCTTCTCTGTCGGAATTGTATCCGAATAATTCATCAATGGAAACGTGAAAATAATTTGCAATAGCGGGCATCATTTCCATATCGGGATACCCGCCGTTTGATTCCCAGCGGGAGATAGCCTGGGACGTTACTCCCAACGCTTCCGCAAGATTTTCCTGCGTGCGTCCGTCCCGTTTGCGAAGCTCCCGTATTTTTTGTCCTAAACTAAGCTGCATAAAAGCACCTCCAAAAGTTGTTTTTCACCGGTGTGGCTTTATTATAGCATATATTTTTGTAAAAACAATTATCAATCACTTGTTACAAACTCAATGCATACTTGGGTTTGCGGGTGAAAAAACTCCGCCGAAAAAACACAGCGGAGTTTTTAAAACGTATTATTGTCCGATCAGCTTTAAATAATAATTGCAATAAGCGTCACCGTTGGAGGTGGATGCGGTTGCGAAGAGGATAATATCGTCTACGCCCTCATTTTTAACCAGAGGTCGGATATCAATATTGATATGTCTGGGGTCGATAACGATGATCTTTCCGTAATGCTCGATAAGGAATGGAACGAATGCGTTACCGGAGGATTCCTTTATAACCAAAGCCACCTTGCTTTGATCGTTTTCGGGAACAACGATCTCCGCATAAGGCTGGTCGCCGATAAGGAAGCAGGAATAGGTTTCTATATAGGTATGTACGCAGGTATCGTACTGACCTTTTATGTTTTTCTCTGCATCATAGTATATCGTGTAGGTATGTTCCTTGCGGGGCATATACGCGTGGAGCGTATCATAGAAGGTGTTTACACGCTCGTCCTGCGCGTATATGTTGGTAAGACCGATAAAGGTGGTCGTAAGCACGCGGTCCTCAAAGGCGGAAAGGGGAGTGGGGGTAAGACCTACGGATTTTGCAAATTCGCAATATGTGTAATACGCCGCAAGCTGTGTCCAGTGGAAATCGCTCTTAAAAAACAGATATTCCCCTTTGTGCTTTTCGAAGGTACTGCGCAGATTAATATAATTCACGTCGCCGTACATAACGGATGCCATATCGTCCAGCACCTTGCCCTGATCGTTAAGCATTGCCTGAACGTAGGGGTTTTTAATATTTATGGAATTTGCGGGATGGTTGATGACAGTTATGCGGGTATCGGGAAAGGTCTTGGTGTATTTTACGTATGCGTCCGCATATCTTTGGGAAACGCGCTTGTTGAAATACGCTTGCGAATACGCCGCCCCGTCATACAGCAGATAACCGGAGGCAATAAACTCTGCGTCCCCCGCATCGGTGAATATCTCTTCGGGTACGGATGATTCTTCGGGAGGGGTTGAGGATTCCTCGGGAGGAATGTACGTAGACTCTTCCAGAGGTTTACTGCTTTCCTCTGTAGGAGTGCTTATATCATCGCTTGTTTCAACAGATTCTTCATTTTCAACGTAAGAGTTTTCTTGTGACATATCATTTTCTTCGCTTTCGGTGGAGTTATTGCTCGGTTCACTTTCGGCTTCGGAATCCTCGGTCGATACCTGAGGAACGCTTGTATCTTTCGGGGGCGCAGTCGAAGAATTTTCGTCTGCCGCTTCCACGCATCCAAACAACAAAGAAAATGCAAGCAGGAATATAACGGAAAACAGTATATGCTTTTTCATATTTTACGCCTCGCGTTCAAGTTTTTTATTTTTCTTGCAGACAGTGTAGCATATGCTTTTTGTATTGTCAATGTTAATAGCGCATATTATGCCGTTGCGCATTATATAAGGATGATTTCTCATCCTAAAAAAGCGCAATAATACAACAGATTATTTTTATCTGTTGTTGTTTGGCAAAAAGTGTGTTATAATGTAGGCAATAAATTGAGGTGATACTGTGAAAAACACAAAAGGATGGTTAATTATGTTTTTGATCTCTGTTTCGGTTTTCGGCTTGTTTTCCTGCGGTGGAAGTAACGGCAGTGCTTCCTATGAGCAGATATCCCAAAAAGAAGCCAAAGAAATTATGGATACCGTTTCCGATTATATTATTATCGATGCCCGCACGGAAGAGGAATTTGCCGAAGGGCATATCAAGGGCGCAATATTGATTCCCGAATACGAAATAGCCGAAAAGGCTCCCTCTCTGATTCCTCAAAAGGATGCGCTTATTCTCGTATATTGCCGCAGCGGCAGACGAAGCAAAATCGCATCCGAGGAGCTTGTTAAGCTGGGGTATACCAACGTAAAAGAGTTCGGTGGAATAATAGATTGGCAGTACGAGATAGTTAAATAGAGGCTGAAATGGTAATTGAAACTGAACGTCTTATACTAAGAGAATACACCCATAAGGATTTTGATGTTCTTTATGCTATTCTCTCCGACCCCGAAACAATGAAGTATTATCCCAAGCCCTATGACGAAGCGGGCACTATGCGCTGGCTGAATTGGAGCCTTGATAATTACCGTAAATACGGCTTTGGTCTGTGGGCAATAGAGCTTAAGGAAAACGGCGAATTTATCGGGGATTGCGGTATTACTATGCAGAATATCGACGGAGACACCCTTCCCGAAATAGGATATCATATACACAAAGACCATTGGCGCAAAGGATATGCAAAGGAAGCCTGCGCCGCGGTAAAGGAATGGTTTTTCAAAAATACGGATTACGACAGTGTGTATTCCTATATGAACAGTGAAAACGTTGCGTCCTGCGCTACGGCGGCATCCAACGGTATGACAAAAATAAAGGAATATACGGATGGCGAAGAAAATCTATGCGTGTATACCATCACCCGCAAGGAATGGGAAACCGTTAAAGATTGAGGATATATTAATGAACAGATTGTTTTTGGTAAGACCGTCAACAGAATACGAGCAGCAGGTTATGGCGTATAAGGACGAAATGCTGCAAAACGGCGATAGCTTCGACGGTTGCGCGGGACTTGATGAGGTCGGTTCATATACGGATTGGATGGATTTTGAAAACAGATTAAAGAAAAAAGGCTGGGTGCCTTCAGCGGTGTTTCTCGCTGTCAGAGCAGAAGATAACAAGGTGGTCGGAGTTATTGATTATCGGCGTCCGTTAACGCCGTTTTTACTGCAGTACGGCGGGAATATCGGCTACAGCATTCTGCCAAGCGAGCGTAAAAAAGGATACGCAACGGAAATGCTGGCGCTTTTGTTGCCGATATGCAAGGAATACGGCGAAGAAAAGGTGCTTCTCACCTGCAACAAAGCGAATCAGGCGTCCAAACGCGCCATTATCAAAAACGGCGGCGTGTTGGAAAACGAGGTTTGCGGCGAACACGGCGTTATTGAACGCTATTGGATAAAACTGTAATCAAGCAATCAAGGGGATGATATAAAATGAAACCGTCTGTTCTGATCACGGGCGCATACGGCGGTATGGGGTCTGCCACGGCGAAGCTGCTGGCAAAAAGCGGATACCGCGTTTTTGCTCTGGATAAGACCGTGGGCGAAGCCGAAGAAAATATTATACCCATAAAAGCGGATATCACCGATGAAAACAGCGTTTCAGACGCATTCCGCGCCGTAGTAGAGCAGACGGAGAGTCTGTTTGCCATTATTCATTTTGCGGGGATATATATGCTGGATTCCCTTGTGGAGATGGAAAACGCGGATTTTGAAAGGATATTTAAAATAAATCTGGGCGGAGTATTTCTTGTAAACAAGCATTTTATTCCCCTTCTTGAAAGCGGCTCCCGTATTCTTATCACCACCAGCGAGCTTGCGCCCCTTGACCCCCTTCCTTTTACGGGTGTTTACGCAGTCACCAAGGGCGCTCTGGATAAGTATGCCTATTCTCTTGGGATGGAACTGCAGTTAAAGAATATAAAGGTAAGCGTTCTCCGCGCAGGGGCGGTGTCCACGGGTATGCTGGGCGTTTCTACCGATGCGCTGGACCGTTTCTGCCAAAAGACCGCCCTTTATTCCTGCAATGCCAATCGGTTTAAAAGAATAGTTGACAGCGTGGAGGCAAAAAGCGTGGCGCCTTCCCGTATTGCAGATAAGGTGAATAAGATACTCCGTAAGCGAAGCCCCCGCTTTGCGTACGGTATCAACCGAAATCCGCTTTTACTTATGTTAAACGCCCTGCCGAAGAGAATACAGCTGTTTATAATAAAACGGGTACTTAAAACCCGATAAAACGGAAGAAAAAAAGATGACGGATAACGAAAACACCTGGGATAAGCTTTTACATATAAAAACAAGCGGCAGGGACGATACGAATTCCGATAATTACCGCTACCCCTACGAGCCAACGCCCTATTCGGTTCTGGAACGTCTGGCAAACTGCGGTCTTATCCGCAAAGGGGATACGGTTCTGGATTACGGATGCGGAAAAGGCAGAGTGTCCTTTTTCCTGTCCTATCAGACGAAAGCAAAGACTATAGGTATCGAATACGACGAGCGGATTTACACCCGCGCTATGGAAAACCAAAAGACCGCGCGGTCAAAAGCAGACTTCGTCTTCGGACGGGCAGAGGAGCTTGAAATTCCTGCGGAAGTAAACGTATGCTATTTCTTCAACCCCTTTTCCGTGGAGATACTTAAATCGGTTTTGGCAAGAATTACGGAATCCTATTACGAATCCCCAAGGGAAATACTTTTGTTTTTCTATTATCCGTCGGATGAATATATGTGCTGTCTTGCCGCGGCGGATGAATTTGAATTTTACGATGAGATCGACTGCACAGACCTTTTTAGCGGAAACGACCGCCGCGAACGTATAATGATCTTCCGCCTGCCGATGATGGAATAATAAAAAGAAAGGAAAATCAAAATGATAACATTCGATCAATTCAAGCAACTTATGTCTTTTGAAACGGAAGGAAAGTACTGCATCGAAATTGCCTTTTCGGTAAAGGATCAGGGGAAATTCAGCTCTTGCTGGATGGGCAAAACGCCCGAAGAGGAGTCCAAAGCGGATTCATATTGGTTCGGGCTTACAGCGGATGGCAACAACGCGTTCGAATATCGGACATTTGAAGAGTTTGTATCCGCAAAAGTGTTTGAAGGAAGATCGCTTTTTGAAATTTGGGATAAAGTTGCCGTATCGGAAATTAACGGTTGCGATCCCGAAGAGCAAATTCTGCATTATATCGGGAAGTAACATATTTATATAAAAATCAAAGCAATAATCGTGAGCAGCTTTGAATTTTCAAGAACAGCAGACAATTTTTATCCGAGATTCGAAAACGAAAAGTCTGTCCTTTGCGGGACAGACTTTTTTGTCGGTGTTGTTTTTATTTGCTTGTTTCTGCGATAAACGTTTCTATCTGGTCGGTAATGGTCTTTAAGCTTTCTCTCCAGAATTCGGGGCGGGTAAGGTCTATTCCCGCAATAGCCGCTACGTTTTCTACAGTATCAACCGTTGTGGCGCGGAGCAGCTCACGGTATTTGGGCAGGAAGGATTCTCCCTCTTCAAGATACTTTGCGTAAAGTCCGCGGGAGAAAAGTCCGCCGAAAGCGTAGGGGAAGTTATAATAGCTCAATCCCGCGCTGTAGTAGTGGCTCTTACAGCACCACATATAAGGATGCAGACAATCGGGGTCCAGCCCGTCGCCGTAGGCTTCCTTCTGGGCGTTTATCATTATTTTTTCCAGCTCGTCTGCATAAAGGAAGGTATCCTTTCTGCGGCGGATAACCTCGTCCTCAAACAAGAAGCGGGAGTAAATATCCACGATTATTTGGGTGGAATCCTGAATCTGGCTTTCTATAAGCCGTATCTTTTCTTCGCCGGTTGCTTTGCTTATGGCGTCGTTAACTATAATAAGCTCGTTGAAATTGGATGCGGTTTCCGCGACGGGCATAGTGTAGCCGGTGTTGAGAGGGCGGTGAGATTGTATCTGCTGTCCGTGGTATGCGTGTCCCAGCTCGTGAGCCAGCGTTACCACCGAACCGAAGCTGCCTGAAAAGTTCGTAAGAATTCGGCTCTGTCCCACAAAGGGCAGGTTGGAGCAGAACGCGCCGCCCACCTTGCCTGCGCGGGGATAAAAATCTATCCATTCTTCCTTAAACGCCGTGTCAACCATTTCCGCAAGGTCGGGCGCAAAGGAGGCGAAATGCTCTACCAGATATTCGTGAGCGTATTCCGCGGTAAAGCTTTCGCTTCCCGCCTTGCCCATAGGCGCAAGTATTTCGTACCAGGGAAGTCCGTTTTCGTAGCCCAGAAGGGTTGCCTTGTGGCGCAGATATTTTCTGAAATCGGGCATAGCCTCACGCATCGCCTCAAGCATAGCGTCAAGAGTGGCTTTCTTCATACGGGCTCTGTCCAGCGTCATAGCCAGAGGATCCTCGTAACCGCGAAGCTCTGCTTCAAGGTTTACCTGTGCTTTTATGCTGTTAAGAGAAAACGCAACGGAATCCTTTATACTGTCATAGCAGGCAAGCTCTGCTTCAAACGCCGCTTTTCTTACCTGCGCATCCTCGCTGTCCGCAAGTCCGCGGATAAAGGGAAGGGAGGTGGTCTCGCCGTTGTAATCTACCTTAACCTTTGAGGTAAGATAAGAGAACAGATCGCCCCAGGCTCTGCCGCCGGATATGTTCATTCTGGCAAAAAGCGCTTCCGCTTCGTCGCTCATCATGTGGGACATATCGTTCTTTATCTCTTCAAAATAAAATTTATATTGGGAAAGAAGCCCGTCGGATCCGATCACGTCTTCCAAATTCTCAAGTGTTCCCGCAAACTTTTCAAACTTTACGTTGTCCTTGGTGGCGGAAGCCAGCATAGCGGATATCTTGGTCTGGTAAGAAGCGCCTGCCGAATCGGAGCTGTCAACAGAACGGCGAAGGCTGAAATACCCCGCAAGACCGCGCACCAGAACCGTAAGCTCTTCTTTAACCTCTATAACGCGGCGGAGAGATGCGGCGGCGTCGTTTTTGTCAAGCGCCTCCACGGCTTTGTTAAGAAGCCCCAAAAGCTCTTCAAGCCGCTTCATATCCGCTTCAAGCTTGGGGTCATCAATACCTCGGTAAAGTACGTTAAGGGACCAGTTGTTATACATATCTGTTTTCTCCTTCGTGTTGAAATTTTTTACTTCGGTATATTATATCATCAATCTCTGCCGTTTTCAAGAGCGTGCTTGTAAACGGATTTTTAATATGATATAATAAAACGATATCAGCAGACAAGAGGTGCTATAATGGAAAAAGGACGCATTATATTTTTAAACGGTGTGACCAGCGCGGGCAAAACTTCTATCGTCAAAGCTTTTCAAGCGCGTGCAGATAAGTTCTATTATGCCTTGAGTAACGATCTGTTTCAGGAAACGGTGGGGCTCAAGTACCTGCATGAGGATTATTGGCAGCATATTTGCGATGCGGTCATTATGCTGTACCACACTGCAAAGCTGTTTTCGGATATGGGCAAAAACGTTATTATTGACGGTATATTGATCGAAAGGGAAGAGATATCCCCTCATTACAATCAAATGCGGGAGATTTTAAAGGATAATCCCCTTGATATCGTTGAGGTGTATTGTCCGCTGGATATTTGCAAGCAAAGAAACATTGCCAGAGGCGACAGGTACGAAACACAATCCGAGGATCAAGCCGCATGGATGGCTGATAACATTGAGTATAAGCTCAGCGTGGATACGAGTCTGCACAGCTCGGAAGAGTGCGCGGATACGATCATAAAAACACTGCTTGGATAACGTATATGACAAAACAGGAATTTTTAAACCATTGCCTTGATACCTACGGCACCAAAGCCGATTACCCCTTTGAAGAGGATTTCGAAACCGCGGTTCTGCGCCACAAGGACAACCGCAAATGGTACGCTATCGTAATGAATATTTCCCGCCGCAAGCTCGGTTTGGACAGTGATGAAAAGACGTACGCGGTAAACGTAAAGCTCCCCTTCGTGCTTATGGGGGCTTACGATCCGGAGGACGGCGTGTACCCCGCTTATCATATGAACAAAAACCATTGGGTCTCCGTTCTCTTAGCCGATGCTTCCGAAGAATTGATAAAATATCTGGTAAACGTAAGCTTTGATTTAACAAAGTCCAAGCAAAAAAAGAAACTGGAAAATCAAGGACTGTAACAGTATGTTGCTAAAAGCTGTCGCAAAACGCGTATTTAAGCGCCGTCGAAAGCACGCAACGCAATGCGCTGCACGATAAAAGCCGATACGGAACTGATTCCGTATCGGCTTTTTGTTGTTATTTAACTGTTTGGCTTCGGTATATTTATATTTCTTCGATTATGCTTTCGAAATACTCTTTTGCGAAAAGAATATCTCTTATCTGCTCTTCACCGGAAATTTCACGTTCGATAATAATGTTTCCGTTAAATCCGATAGAAGCAAGAGTGGTGAGGAGCGCCTTGAAGTCTACCTTACCGTCACCGATCTTCTTTTCTGCGCCAAGCTCGCTTCCGTTGGTGGGGTAAACGCCGTCCTTGCCGTGAAGCTCCATAACGTATTTACCGAACACGTCCAGCGCGTCCACGGGGTTTGCTTTACCGTACATTATAAGGTTTGCGGGGTCAAGATTTATTCCCAGATTACCCGTGCCAACGGCTTCGATGGTGCGGAGCAGAGTTATGGGAGTTTCCTGACCGGTTTCAAAGAGAAGTTCCTGACCGTTTGCAAGACAGTATTCTGCAACTTCCTTTATGGCGGAAACTACCTCGGGGAAAAGGCTGTCCGTAAAGTTTTCGGGCAAAAATCCCATGTGGGTAATAATTCTTTTAACGCCCAGCGCCTTTGCAAAATCAGAGCCTACCTTCAGATCGTAAATACGGTCTGCTCTGTAAGCTTCGGGAACAAGACCCAGAGTAATGGGACCTTCCGTGAAATTCCACGCTGCGGGGCCGGACCATCCGCGCCATACTGCTGATATCTCAATACCTTGCTTTTCTGCCTCAGCCTTAACGTCAAGAGCAAGCTCTTCCGTAAGCTCTGCAGAGTTGTTCCAAGTGTTGAACTGACAAACACCGATACCTAATTCACGAAGCTTTTTGAATTCTTCTTTGTAGCTGTTAAGGGGAACGATAACACCGATCTTCATAATTTTTTCTCACTTTGTATAATTTAATTTTGGTAATTTGATATTATCATTTTTCGGGCAAAATGTCAATGAGATATGTGATCAATTCAAATTAAAAAATCGGGCAAAGCAAAGGCAACAGCGCGTTGCTTGTTATTTTCACCGTGACCTGCTATAATAAAATCACAAAAAACAAAGGCGGTGGCGCTATGGAAACAAAAGATATTATCCTTGATCTCAGAACAAAAAACGGTCTTTCCCAGGACGAGCTTGCGGAAAAGGTGTTCGTTACACGTCAGGCGGTTTCCCGTTGGGAAAACGGCGAAACGGTACCCAACACCGAAACGTTAAAACTTCTCTCGAGGCTCTTTGACGTTACTATCAATACGCTTCTCGGTTCTCCGCTTAAACTTATCTGTGAGTGCTGCGGTATGATAATGAAGGACACCGACATCGGCCACGAAAAGGATGGCGCTTTCAATGAAAAATATTGCAAATGGTGCTATTCCAAAGGAGATTTCACAATGGATTTTTGGAAGCAGTATATAAATCTCGGCGGCAGTGAAAAGTTCGAGGAATTCAAAAATCAGCTTATCCACGAATTCAACACCCTGCTTCATATCGAGGGACTGCCCAAGGTCGAAAGCCTTAACGTGCTGTCGGGAAGCTTTATCAATCTTGAATACACGCTCCCCAACGGACAAAAAGTCAAATTCCTTGACGATAACGCGACCTATCTCGGAAACCAGCTTGAATGTGAATTCGGCGGCGACCGATGCTTCGGCATAGCCGCCAATATGGATTTTCTCTTGGTCTGCACCTACGAACAAAACGGCGAAAATCCCGAACTTGTTGTTTACAAGAAACGCTGATGTGACGGATAGTATCGTGACTTAACCGATAATATATGTTATAATGGCAGCGTATAGATATGGAGGAACCATTATGACATTTGGCGAAAAATTAAAAAAGTTAAGGACCGACAGCGGTTTAACGCAATACGAGCTTGCGGAAAAGATTTATGTCACACGCACGGCTATATCAAAATGGGAATCGGACAGAGGCTATCCCAACGTAGATTCGTTAAAAGCAATTTCTAAATACTTTTCGGTATCTGTCGATGAACTTCTCTCCTCGGACGAGGTGCTGACCATAGCCGAGGAAGACAGCAAGCAAATAGAAACCCGATTCAGAAGTTTGGTTTACGCCTTGCTTGATATCTGTATGGCGATGCTTCTTTTCCTGCCGTTCTTTGCAAAGGATGCGGATGGAACTATCCAAAGCGTTTCGCTTATCGCCCTTGACAGTGTTCAGCCCTATTTGAAGGCGGCATATTTCGCCGTCGTTATCGGTACGTTTTTCTCGGGCGTTCTTGCGCTTGCCTTGCAAAATTGCGAGAAAGCATTTTTACAAAAAGGCAAAACCAACGTTTCGTTTATGCTGGGCACGGTATCGGTATTTGTATTTGTAATAAGCTCCCAGCCCTATGCCGCGGTGTTTGCGTTCGTATTATTGTTGATCAAGGCTTTGATGCTGATAAAACGCGGGTGACACCAAGCGTATCGCGCAGTGACGACCCGTTTCTTGTCATTTTTTGCGCCTTCCTCTAAACTGTGTTTACAGAAAGGGAAGGATAAGAAACTATGAAAAAAACAAAAATGCTTTTTATCGGCGCCGGCTTTATCGCGGCATTCGTATTGTGGACAGTTCTTGTAAGCTTTGTTGACGTTCGTGCAATCGGTCCAAACGAAACAAGTGTCGGTTTTGCCGGTCTGAATGGCTGCGTTCACGACCTCACGGGAGTGAATATGCGTTTGTACCTTATCACAGATTGGCTCGGTCTTGTGCCGATAGCTGTTTCTCTCGGATTTGCCGCGCTCGGACTTGTACAATGGATAAAAAGAAAAAGCATATTCAAGGTTGATCGAAGTATTCTTGTCCTCGGAGGATTTTATATCGTTGTTGCGGCGGTGTACTTTCTCTTTGAAACGGTGATCATTAATTACAGACCGACTCTCATCAACGGTTTCCTTGAAGCTTCCTATCCATCGTCAACAACCATACTCGTTACGAGTGTGATGCCAACGGCAATGATGCAGCTTCGCGCTCGTATTAAGAACAAAATACTCAAACTATGTGTAATAAATAATGTTGGCGCGTTTATTGCCTTTATGGTTATAGGCAGACTCGTATCTGGCGTGCATTGGATAACCGATATTATCGGCGGCACCCTCGTCAGCGCAGGTCTTGTAATGATCTATGCTTCGGTAAGTGAATAAAAACAGCCGATGAGGAATCGAAAGAAACCTCATCGGCTTTTATGTTGGCAATTTTTATCTGACTACCGAAGAATGACTGTAGATATAAAACTCCTCCTGGCTGGGCATCCATTTCTTTTCCTTTGGCGGAAATGTGGAGTCAAACGCCTCCACGGCGGAAACGTCCTCACAGCAGTCTGCGGCGGTTGAAGGGATATACATCCACTTTTTACCGTCCAGCACTCCCGTAACAAGCTCCGCGACCAGCAGGGCGGTAGGGAAGTTGCCGTCAAAAACAAAGCTTACGTTCTTCTTTTTACAGCTCACGAAACCTCGGCTTACGTAATTGCCCGGATTTCCGAAGTTTATATTCACATCGTAGCCCATCCTGCGCGCCGCCTCAAATGAATGCTCAATAAGCAGCTTGCCGAGCTTCTGTCTTTGGTATTCGGGGGCAACGCAAAGGGGGCCGAAGGAAAGTATCTCCTTGCGTTTGCCGCTTTCATCCTCAAGCCACGCTTTGGTATACATAATGCTGCCGACGATTTTGCCGTCCTTTTCAAGCACGAAGGCAAGCTCGGGGATAAAATCGGGGTGGTTACGCATCGTATGCACATAGTAATGCTCGTCCGCGCCGGGCTTGTAGACGTTCCAGAACGCTTCGCGGGTAAGCTCTTCAACTGCTCTGTAGTCTTTTTCCGTTTCCAAGCGTATCGTAATATTTTCCATTTTAAGATCCTTTCATCACTTTTATAAAACGAAACATCTCGTCGGGACCTTCGTCGGGATCGTGTTCGTCATCGTGCGTTTCCTGCTCGGGCTGAAAATGTTCGCACCGGAACTGATCAATCTGAAAACCGCACTTGTTCACGTAAAAATGAATGTTACGCTTTTCAAAATAGGGTGTGCAGGTCTCCCAGACTTCCGTTTCGGGATGGAGCGCCTCCACCGCCAGCCACGCGCCGTAGCCGATACCTTTGCTGTGCTCTTCGGGGGAAACGAACAGTATTTCCAGATGGTTGTGGTGAGTTTCCTTGTCTATTTTCAAAATCACACCGCCCGCACTTTTGCCCTCCGCAAAGATACGGTAGGTTTCGTTTTGCGGATCGTCAATGCACCTTTCAATAGTGCTTCTGGAGATGATCTCCCCGTCGCCGTCGATATGATCGTCCCGCTCGCCGAACTCCTGCATTGCGCCGTACTTGAACGACCATTGATTATCAAGAATAAACTGCTCTCTGTCTTCGGCTGTCAGGGGAACGAGCGTTACTTTCGTATTCTTCATAAAATCCTCCTTTAAAAGCAAAAAACTCCGGCTATTGCGCGCACAATAACCCGAGCTCACTCGGACACCTAATCCGGCTTACGAGCGCTACGGCGCTCCGCCTCCGGTGACCATATCCGTTTTTATAATTTTATCACAAAAACTCCAAAAAGTCAACCGCCGCCGCTTTGGTACAAATATATTGAAAAAACCGCAGAAACGTGTTACAATAATTAAGCAAAATACTAACCCGAACGTTAAATTTGTAAGGTGTATATGAACCGATATCTTAAAAACCTGAATAAAATAGAGTTCGTCGTGACATACGCCTGCACGGGGCGTTGCAAGCACTGCTCCGAAGGGGAGCACCCGTCCTGCGGTGAGCGTATCGATCCCCGGATCGCCTCCGATGCGGTGCGTAAGATAGCGGCGGAGTACGATATCAAAACAGTTATGACCTTCGGTGGCGAGCCGCTTTTGTATACGGATGCGGTTTGCGCGGTAATGACCGCCGCCAAAGAGCTGAATATCCCAAAACGGCAGGTCATCACCAACGGCTGTTTTTCAAATAATGCCGATAAAATCCGCGAGGTGGCGGGAAAGCTTGCGGAATGCGGCGTAAACGATCTGCTGTTATCGGTGGATGCGTTCCATCAGGAAACAATACCTCTCCACGTTGTAAAGCAGTTTGCAACGGAAGCAAAGAATTGCGGCATCCCCATCCGTCTTCAGCCCGCGTGGCTGGTGAGCGCTTTTGATGATAATCCCTACAACGTAAAAACGCGGGAGATCCTCGGCAGCTTTGCCGAACTTAATATTCCCGAAAACGAGGGGAACGTCATTTTTCCGGAAGGCAACGCGCTTAAATATCTTGCGGAGTATTTTACGGATACGCTTCCCGAAAATCCGTATACGGAAGACCCCTGCGACCTGCGTTGCGTGTCCTTCGAGCCAAACGGCAACGTCCTCGGCGGCAACGTGTACGAGCGGGACATTATGGAAATTATAAAGGATTACGCTCCTTGAAGGAGAAAATATGACCAACCAAGAAATTTTAAAAATTGCTATGGCGCAGTCTGCCGTCGATCTCTCGGCAGATGCGGGGGATTTTGAAAAGAGCGTAAACGTGGTCGTCACCTCATACGAAAGTGACGGCGCGAGGCGGTATTTAAAGCTTCCGTTTTCCTGCCAGCTCGTGTCCTACGGAAACAACGCGGTAGCGTCGGTGTCACCCGAATTCCGCGGGATCACAGAAAATTACATAAACAAATATCCCGCGGAGCATCTGTTTGAAACGCCGCATCTGCACGTATTGAATGAGGCGCTGATGGCAAAAGGACAAAAAATATGCTTTATGGCGGAGTATTTCCTGCCGGATGTGAATATCCTGCGTGCGCTTGATTGCGCCTATGAGCTTCGCGTTCTCACGCAATCCGATTTTGCCGAGCTGTATCTGCCCGAATGGTCAAACGCCCTTTGCAAGGACAGAAAGCACCTTGACGTGCTTGGCGTTGGCGCGTACGATAACGGACGGCTGATCGGTCTTGCAGGTTGTTCTGCCGATTGCGATACTATGTGGCAGATCGGTATCGACGTGCTTCCCGAATACCGCAGGCTGGGGATAGCATCCGCTCTCACAAGCCGTCTTGCCATAGAGATCCTTAACCGCGGCAAAGTGCCGTTTTACTGCGCCGCCTGGTGCAACGTGAAGTCTGTCCGAAACGCCATAAAAAGCGGTTTCCGTCCCGCGTGGGTGGAAATGACGGCAAAATCCATTGCTCTGGTGGATGGGATGAACGAATAAGTATTATACGGAGGTCTGCTATGCTTGAAAAAATGAGCGATTTCTTTGAAGCCCGACTGAACGGATACGACGAGCATATGCTGAATGATATCGAGTCCGCAACCGAATTTTATACCTTTACGGCAAAGCAATTACCGACCGCCGAAAACTGCCGTCTGCTTGATCTGGGGTGCGGCACGGGCTTGGAGCTTGAGGAATATTTTAAGCTGTGCCCCTCGGCAAGGGTAACGGGAATAGACCTTTCAAAAGGGATGTTGGCAGAGCTTGAACGAAAATTCACAGACAAGGCTATTACGTTGGTTCACGGCTCGTATTTCGACGTACCTCTCGGCAAAGACGCGTTCGACGCAGCCGTATCGGTGGAAAGTCTGCACCATTTCACAAAAGAGGAAAAGATCCCGCTTTATTCAAGATTGCGTACGGCGTTGAAGAGTAACGGATATTTTATACTTACAGACTATTTCGCCCCGTCCGATGATGAGGAAATTATGCACAGACAAAATTTGAACTCATTGAAAGCGGAGCAGGGGATTGCGGATAATGAATTTTACCATTACGATACGCCGCTGACCGTAGAACACGAAAAAGAGGCGCTCCTTGAAGCAGGCTTTTCGTCTGCCGATGTCTTGAACCGCTGGGGAGCAACGTATACTATCAAGGCGGTTAAATAAAATATAAGGAGATATAATTGTGAAAAGAGTACTTGGTTTTCTGAAAAAAGCATCGGTTTATTATCTGGCAACAGTTGAGGGCGATCAGCCCCGCGTGCGCCCCTTCGGCACGGTAAACGAGTTTGAGGGTAAGCTCTACGTTCAGACTGGCAAGGTCAAGCCCACCTCAAAGCAGCTTGCCGCAAATCCCAAGGCGGAGATATGCGCCTTTACGGATGGCGCGTGGATCCGCGTAGCCTGCGAGCTTGTGGAGGACGACCGCTTCGAAGCCAAGAAATCTATGCTGGATGCATATCCCAACCTCCGCGGTATGTACGACGAAAACGACGGCAACACCCAGGTGTTCTATATGCAGAACGCCACGGCGACTGTATGCTCCTTTGGCAAAGCTCCGGAAATCGTGGAGTTTTGATCATTACCAAAAAACAATACGCCGCCATCGCCGAGGGCGAACCGCAGAGATTAGAGCATAACGATATCAAATGGATCACGCCGAGCGAGATCCCGAATTACGACTTCTGCCCGGCGGATGAGGAAATACTTGCAAAGATTTGCGAGGTATACAAATGAAGAATTACGAAACCGAAGCTCGCTCTCGTTGGGGCGCCACCGACGCCTACCGCGAGCACGAGCAAAAGACAAAGAATTACACAAAAGAAAAGTGGCGTGATACAAACGATGGCTTAATGGCGATCTTTGCCGAGTTTGCTACGCTCAAAACCAGCGGTGCAATTGCCGATTCAGCCGAGGCACAGGCGCTTGTCGCAAAGCTTCAGGCGTACATCACGGAGAACTACTACACCTGCACCGACGAGATCCTTGCAGGTCTTGGCAAGGTGTACGTTGCCGACGAGCGATTCAAAAAGAATATCGACAAGTACGGTGATGGAACTGCAGAATTTGTGTCAGAAGGGATAAGAATATATGTTGAAAAGAAATAAACGATTTTTCCTCACGCTTCTCACTCTCGCGTTACCGTTTGGATGCGTCGGGTGCGTATCGGATGGTGGCTCTGCAACCTATGAACAGATCAGCGGAGCGGAAGCCAAGGCGTTGATGGACAGCGAGAGTGGATATATCATCCTTGATGCGAGGGAACAGTATGAATACGACGAGGGGCACATCCCCGGAGCGACTCTTATTCCTTATGGCGAAATTGCTGACCGCGCTGAAAAGGAGCTTCCCGACAAGGATCAGTTGATTCTCGTCTATTGCCGAAGCGGCAGAAGAAGCAAAATCGCAGCCGAAGAGCTGGTCAAGCTCGGTTATACCAACGTCAAGGAGTTCGGCGGCATCATCGATTGGAAATATGAAATTGTGAAATAAAATGTGTTATGGTGAGGTAACAGTATGGCATTCAAACTGATCGACATAGAAAATTGGGAGCGCAGGGAGTTCTATGAGCACTTCATAAACGAAGTGGTCTGTACTTATTCCGCCGTTGTCAACATCGATATTACCAATCTCAAAGGGCAGAAGCTCTATCCCGCGATGATCTGGCTACTCACCAAAACCGTCAACGATATGCCCGAATTCCGGACCAGCCTGACGGGGGAAGGCCTCGGAATCTATGACGATATGCACCCGATGTACACCGTTTTCAACAAGGAAAACAAGAACTTTTCGGGCATCTGGTCATACTTCTCAGCGGATTATGCGGAGTTTTTAAAGAGCTACGAAGCGGACTCGGAGGAGTATTCCAAGTCCACGCGCTACGCGCCCAAGGACGGCACGCCCGTCAACTCCTTCAATATCTCGATGGTTCCGTGGCTTGAGTTCACGGGATTCAACATCAACGTGTTTGACGAGGGCAAATTCCTGCTGCCCGTGTTCACCATGGGCAAGTATTTTGAGCGCGATGGAAAGCGCTTTCTCCCCCTCGCCATTCAAGTGCATCACGCTGTTTGCGACGGATATCACGTGGGGATGTTTGTGAAGAGATTACAGGAGTATGTAAATCAATTTTGATGAGGAAAGGCTATGGTAAATAATTCATCACTTAAAATACCGTTTGGGCTGAAAAATGGAGAACTTGTCCATATTTCGCAAATTGTAAAATTGGATTTGCATGGTCGTGATTGCGGATGTATATGCCCTAATTGTAAATCGCCATTAAAATCGCACATTTCTAAAAATGATAATAGACATTCGTATTTTGCACATTATTCCAGCGATGCGTGTTCAGCGCAACAAGCATACGAAACCGCAATTCATTTATTTGCAAAAAAGATAATCTCTGAAAAGGCAAAACTGCTGTTTCCAGCCATAACGGAAAAAATAAGTGATATACCGCAACTTGTGGAAATAGACGATCAATATGATGGATTACTAAACAATTATGGGTTTTCAAACGTTTTGGAGATTAAACCTCAAAGATATATTGCGTTAGATTCCGTGAAAATAGAGCAGACTATCGAGGATATAAAGCCGGACTTGATTGTATGCTCTGGCGAAAACATCTGCTTTGTCGAGATAGCGGTAACTCATTTTATTGATGAAAATAAAAAAGAAAAACTCAAGAGGCTGAATTATCCCGTGATTGAAATCGATTTGTCTAATTATTGCAATGTCCGGGACGATCTTGAATCTTTGGTGTATGAAATTATTGATAATCCTGAGAATCGCAAATGGATTCATTATCCGCAATTAGACAAGGCACGAGAATTAGCCATAAAAAAACGAACAGAAGAAATAAAAAACACAGAAAATGACAACATAAAACAACAAAGTAAATATATCGAGAGATATCGTACAGAGTTAAAACGATTACGCAATAATGATTTGGTATATCAAAATATAAGCAAACTAAATTTATATAAAGAATTACCAAATTCAACGTTACCGTTCTACCTCGACATTCCCATATGTGAAGAAGTATATATAAATTGCGACAGAAGGATTTGGCAAAGTCTGATTTTTGATAAATTTGTATATTATCGTAATGATGGAGAAATTTTGTTTAACAAAATCCAATATTGGTTGGAAAATTACAACGATACTTTTACAATAAATTGGCAATTTGGAAGTGATACAAAGAGCTCTGCACGCAATTTCTATGTAGCTATTAAGAAGTATTTGAGATATTTAAGTTTTTTGGGCTTTATTTCTCCAATTTATGAGATCTCAAAAAACAAATTCTTCAAATTCGATGCAGCTATTTGGCATTCTCGCTCATTAGATGTTTTGGATAAATATAAAGAAAGAGCAGAAATTTTATCCAAGGCTATAAAAATGATGAGTAATGATAATGTTAATCCAGATGAATATATAGAGCGTATTATTCACAAAGAACTCGATGTGGATTTATATGAGGTTACCACATCAAATTCACCAAGTGATTGGGTTATGTAAAGAAGCATGCCTCCACTATCTTCGCGCCAAGATCTAAAGTTATTAAAAAATGAATTAGGAGACCCCCTATGATCATAGAAACAGAACGTCTCATCCTCCGCCCGTGGGGCGAGGATGATGCGGAGGATTTATATACATACGCAAGTGTCCCCGATATAGGTCCACCTGCAGGGTGGCCACCTCATACGAGCGTGGAAAATAGCCTCGAAATCATCCGCACAGTACTGTCAGCTCCCGAAACCTATGCCGTGTGTCTGAAAGAGAACGGCAAGCCCATCGGCAGTATCGGCTTTCACCGCAACGACCTTGCTGAAGCAAACGATGAATACGAGCTTGGTTATTGGATTGGCAAGCAGTTCTGGGGGCAGGGACTCATTCCCGAAGCCTCCCGTGAGATGCTCCGCTATGCCTTTGAGGATCTGGGGATGAACCGCATTTGGTGCGGATATTACGACGGCAACGAGAAATCCCGTCGCGTGCAGGAAAAGCTGGGATTTGTCTATCAGCGCAAGACCGAGGGGATCGAAGTGTCGCTGCTCGGTGAGATCCGCACGGGGCACTCGAGTCTTATGACAAAGGAGCGTTGGCAGAGGGTCGAGCTCTTCCGCCATCAGAGAAAAACGCTCGATACCTTCCTCCAAAACGGCGCGATCTCTCGGGCGCAGTATGATAAGAGTTTCGGAGATCTGTGCGAGCTCATGGAGATGCAAGGTGTAGAATAAAACAAATAGGTGCAAAAATGAAGATCGAAAATAACATCCTGAAGCACTATCTGAAAAACGTATATTTCATCACAGGGACTGCCTACGCGGGCAAGTCTACCACCGTGAAGATGCTTGCCGAGCGTTACGATATGATTTGTTGCGGCGAAAACTATCATATGGCGGTATCCGAGATCGTAGCGACGCCCGAAACGCACCCCGACCTCTGCTACAACCGAAGCCTCACGGATTGGAAAGATTTCGTCACCCGCACTCCCGAGGAATATGAACGTTGGCTCTATGCCGTCGGTCGCGAGGCGGCAGAGTTTGAGGTCGCCGAGTTGATCGCCATATCGCAAGATAAGAAGGTGATTGTGGACACCTGTATTCCCATCGATATACTGAAAGAAATCACAGATTACGATCACGTTGCGGTGATGCTTTCGCCTCAATCTATGAGCGTCGAGCGCTTCTTCGACCGAAGTGATCCGGAAAAGCAGTTTCTCTTAAATGTGATCGATAGTTGCGACGATCCTGCAGCAGTAATGGAAAACTATCGCCAAGGCCTTGCCCGAATCAACAGCAAGGAGCACTATGACGAATACGCAAACAGCGGATTTTTCACGGTTGTGCGTGAGGATAACGGCTTGGATACGAGAGAACAGGTTTGCGATATGATCGCCAAGCATTTTGGACTTGTGGAGTGAAATGATATGATCAAAGAACTAATGCACGATCCCATCTTCCTTGCAGGGAAGTCGGAGGTCGCAACGAAAGAAGATTTGCAGGTCGCACAGGATTTGCTCGATACGCTGATGGCACATAGAGATAGCTGTGTCGGCATGGCGGCGAATATGATCGGTGTGCGTAAGCGCATCATCGCCTTTCTCGACGAGAGTGGACGAGCCCCTACCTACACGGTGATGCTCAATCCCGAGATCATCAATAAGGACGGCGCCTACGACACCGAGGAAAGCTGTCTTTCGCTTCTCGGTGGTCCCAGACCTTGTAAACGCTATAAATCCATTAAGGTCAAGTATCATACCTTGGAACTGCAAACCCGCATCAAGACTTACACCGGCTGGACAGCGCAGATTATTCAGCACGAAGTGGATCATTGCGACGGAGTGCTGATTTAAACCAATAGAAATTCAAGGAGGTGCACCTATGCCGCTTGAAATAGTAAGAAACGATATAACAAAAATGAAGGTGGATGCCGTTGTCAATGCTGCCAACGAGTCGCTCTTGGGCGGCGGAGGTGTTGATGGTGCGATTCACCGCGCCGCAGGTGCCGGATTACTTGCAGAGTGCAGAATACTTGGCGGTTGCAAGACGGGCAAGGCGAAGATCACGGGCGGATATAATCTGCCTGCGAAGTATGTAATACATACCGTCGGTCCGATCTATGATGACGGAAAGCACGGCGAAAAGGCATTGCTTGAATCTTGCTATCGAGAATCTTTGGCTCTTGCGAAGGAACATAACTGCGAAACCGTTGCTTTCCCGCTTATCTCGTCGGGCGTGTACGGATACCCAAAGGATCAAGCCTTGAAGGTTGCTATCGACGTTATCAGCGACTTTCTTCTTGAAAACGAAATGACCGTCTATATTGTCATATTCGATAAGGCGGCATACAAGATCAGCGAGAAGCTGTTCTCGGATATTGCCGAATACATCGACGATAATTATGTGGACGAGCATACCGATTATAGCCGCGAGTGTATGCGTATGAATGCTCCAATGGCACCAATGGCTCCTCGTCGCGCAAGACGAAAGAAAACAGAGGTTGATCTTTCTGAAATGTGCGATTGCAAGGCTATGCTTGCGGAGGACGACTTGGATGCGAAGCTACGGCAGATCGACGAGAGCTTTTCCCAAATGCTTCTGCGCAAGATCGACGAAAAAGGTATGACCGACGCCGAGTGCTATAAGAAGGCAAATATTGACCGTAAGCTTTTCTCCAAGATCCGTAGCGACATTCACTATAAGCCGAGCAAGCCTACCGCACTCGCGTTTGCAATCTCCTTGGAGCTTTCGCTCTTGGAAACCGAAGATATGCTTCGCAAAGCGGGCTTTGCGCTATCTCATAGCAATAAGTTCGATATCATCATCGAATATTTTATCAGCAAGGGCAACTACAACATTTTTGAAATCAACGAGGCTCTGTTTGCCTTTGATCAGAGCTTGTTAGGAGCGTGAGACTATGGTTAAATTTATATGCTACCCCAAGTGTACCACCTGCCAAAAGGCGAGAAAGTGGCTCGACGATAACAAGATCGAATAT
This sequence comes from Clostridia bacterium, assembly GCA_017537345.1. Taxonomy (GTDB): domain Bacteria; phylum Bacillota; class Clostridia; order Oscillospirales; family CAG-382; genus SFLA01. The sequence goes on from JAFYKY010000004.1 coordinate 111,983, forward strand.
GAATTTAGAGATATTAAACTCGATAATCCTACGCTTGAAGAGTTGACAGAATGGCATAAGAAAAGCGGATTGCCTCCCAAAAAGTTGTTCAACACAAGCGGGCTCTTGTATAAATCTCTCGACCTCAAAAACAAGCTTCCCACTATGTCCGAGGATGAGATGTTTGCGCTTCTTGCGAGCGACGGAATGCTCGTAAAGCGCCCGTTACTTATCGGTGATAGCTTTGTTCTTGTCGGTTTCAAGGAAGCCGAGTGGAGTGCAGCTTTAAGCAAATAATTTGTCGCTTACGATGCGACCAAACCCCTCTTTTATTGATGTACAATGGTGACATCAAATGAAAGAGAGGTTTTCTATTATGAAAAACAACATTACCGAACTCGTATTTATTTTGGACAGAAGCGGATCTATGGCAGGACTTGAGAGTGATACCATCGGCGGCTTTAACGCGATGATTGAAAAGCAGAAGAAGCAGGACGGAGGCTGCTACGTATCCACCGTGCTTTTCGATGATGAGAGCGAGGTCTTGCACGACCGCGTGAAGCTGGGGGACATCCCCAAGATGACCGACAAGGACTATACCGTACGCGGTTGCACGGCTCTTATCGATGCCATCGGCGGCGCAATTCATCACATCGGAAACATTCACAAGTACGCTCGTAACGAGGACGTGCCGGAGCATACGATGTTCGTTATCACGACCGACGGACAGGAGAACGCAAGCCACCGTTACACAAGCGAACAGGTCAAAAAGATGATCGAGCGTCAGAAGGAAAAATACGGATGGGAGTTTTTGTTCATCGGCGCGAATATTGATGCTGTTGAAACCGCCGCGCGTTACGGTATTAGTAAAGATAGAGCAGTCAATTACAATGCGGATGATAAAGGTACGCATATTCTGTACGAATCAGTTGCAAAAGCCGTTTGTAACGTCAGGGCAAGCGCGCCACTCAGCGCAGATTGGAGCGAAGAAATTAACGCCGACTATCAGAAGCGCGGTAAAAAGAATAAAAAGTAATTGAGATTTTCTCTGGACTTTCCTCGCCTTTCTGTGATATTGTGTGTGGTACCACGAAATATGTTAGCATATGATCAAAAACCAAGGCCGCAAAGAAAAACTTTGCGGCCTTGGTTTGCGGTCAAAACCGCTGTTTTGGTACGAGTGACAGGGATCGAACCTGCGGCGTGATGGTCCCAAATGGTAAAAAACACCTGATTTATAGAACTTTCCGGTTGTTTCTATCGCTTTCTGCTCAAAACCACATCCTCTTTGGCGCTTTTGTTTCCGTTGTCTCCGTCTGTTCCGGTCGCAGAAGTGGGATGAACTGTGGTCAAAACAACCTCGCAGTCATTGGAGTTCCACAACAGCTCGAGGTTATTTCGATTTTGTTGATATTTTCTATGTCAAATTTTGATACGCAGTAGGCAAAGAAATAATTCCCATTGAAACGGAGGGTGCATATAAACTAAAAGTGAAACCGCGGAGGTGATCGTAAAAAATGTATAAATACGCAATTTTTCCGAAAGTGCATATTGACTTGGCGTATGGTATATGCTATAGTAGACTTAAGAAAAATGCGTAAATACGCAAAATTCCCGAAAGAGGCTTGGGCTATGATTGAAAGAAAAAAATATCTTGAAAGATTAATTGCTAAGAAAGAAAACGGTTTGGTAAAGGTTATTACCGGAATTAGAAGATGCGGCAAATCGTATTTGCTGTTCAATATTTATAAAGGCTATCTGAAGTCGATTGGAATAGAAGACGAGTGTATCATTTGTCTTGCGCTTGATGATGACGAGAACATCAAGTATCGCAACCCGCTTGAGCTTGGCAAGTATATTCGTAGCTTAACCTCGGACGAAAGCAAGACTTATTACGTGTTTCTTGATGAGATTCAAAAGGTAGTTACCATTCAAAATCCTTACATTACAGATGTTGAAGATAAGATTGGCTTCGTTGATGTCGTTCTCGGACTGATGAAACACGAAAACATTGACGTATACGTGACCGGCAGTAACTCGAAAATGCTGTCCTCAGACATTCTCACCGAATTCCGCGGACGCGGTGACGAGATCCGTGTGAATCCTCTTTCTTTTGAAGAGTTCTATCATGCGTACGAAGGCGATAAGCGTGATGCTTGGCAAGAGTATTATACCTATGGCGGACTGCCTCTTGTAATAAAGAAAAAAGGACACGAGGAAAAAGCGAAGTATCTGGAGTCTTTGTTTGGTAAAATATATATCGGTGATATTATAGAACGAAACAAGATTTTGCACGATAAATCCGTTCTTGACGACCTTTTGAATATCATTTCTTCTTCGGTAGGATCACTTACTAACGCAAGCAAGATATCCAAAACATTTAAAAGCGAAAGACAAGTTAATATAAGTGATGAAACCGTCAGCAGATATTTGGACTTTTTCGTTGACGCATTTATGATATATAAAGCCGAACGGTATGATGTTAAAGGCAGAAAATATATTGGATCTCCACTTAAATATTATTTCAGCGACGTAGGCCTGCGCAACGCGAGACTTAATTTCCGTCAGCAAGAAGAGAATCATATTATGGAAAACATCATTTATAATGAGCTTTGTAACCGCGATTTTATCGTAGATGTTGGTGTGGTTGAGTACTGTTATAAAGATGAAAATAAAAAGAGCAAACGCTCACAGTTGGAAATTGACTTTGTGGCTAACAAGGGAAGTAAGAAGTACTATATCCAATCTGCACTTACCGTTAGCGAGGAAGAAAAACGTCAGCAGGAAGTCAGATCGCTCAACCGTGTTGGTGATTCTTTTAAAAAGATCGTAGTTGTAAAAGACAATATAATTCCGTGGCACGATGACAATGGTATTCTCTATATCGGTATCGAGCAATTTCTTCTTGATGAAACTGCGATAGATATGTAATAAAAATATAACTTATCTGTTGCGTAAGATGAAAAACGAAAGATAGACCAATTTATATTGAACGATTGTTACTATTAACATAGAAAAATTAACTGAGAGGATACAGCGATGGGAAAACGTGATAATATTAAGACTACGATTCGGCAAGCCGTAGATTACTGGTCGAAAATTGTGGATGAGTGTGAATTGAGCGTTGATTGGGCCGAAGCAGATACGCACTGCTGGCGTTGCGGTTGTGAGAAGGGCTTAGAACGATGTCATATCATACCGGATTCGCTTGGAGGAGAGGACTCACCATCCAATATCGTGCTACTATGCAAACGATGCCATATTGACGGGCCGAATGTAACTGATCCGGAAATAATGTGGGATTGGATAAAGGCATATTCAGTTCCGTTTTACAATACTTTTTGGGGAATTCTTGGTGCTAAAGAATATGAATTTGTTTATAAAAAAAGTGTTGCCCAAGAAATAAAAGATATATTGGATTTGGCAGGAGTCCGATACGATGAAACAGTTGAAAAAAATATTAAAGATATTCAATATGAGGTTATGGCGAATGCCGGTATACACTTTGGACATACGTATTTCAACACCGCAACCATGGCGGGAATACATCGAATGACACTTAAAAAGCTTGCGAATTGCTATAGAGTAGTATTTCCTTTGTGTACAGATCAAAAGGACGAACCGAAAGTACCATGGTGGTTATGATAGTGGTGTACCCAATATACATAATTATAACACCTGCCCGATTGTTGGCGGAAAATAAAGAATAATGCTTTCTTTTTCTGAGGCGGAATATTGTTTTGCTGTTTTTGTTGGTATTGAACAAATTTGAATGACTTTTTCAAATGAAAAACGAAGTGGATTAACTGTGGTCAAACGCGTGTAATTCAACAGGTTCGAATGAATTGCAAAGTGCTGAAAACCCGCATAAAATAAGGCTTTTTCGCACTTCTTGGATTCGTCAAAATTTGTCATTTTTCGACACTGTCCCAAATGGTAAAAAACACCTGATTTATAGACGTTTCCGGTTATTTCTAACTCTTTCTGCTCAAAAACACATCCTCTTTGGCACTTTTATCTCCGTTGTCTCCGTATCTTCCGGTCGCAGAAGTGGGATGATATGTGGTCAGAAAACAACCTCGCAGTCGTTGGATTTCTTCAACTACCGGAGGTGGTTTTTGTTTACATATCAAATTTTGCATCGCAGTAATCAAAGAAAAAGCTCTAAAAGAAGTTGATGCACAAATAGCAAAAACAAATATGCATCAAGACTTGATTTTCTGCACATATTATGATAGAATTATATGCAGAAACGGAGGCTTAATAATGAGAAAATTCGATTATTCCTTTTTAAATAATGCTTTGTTGCCCGCAAACTTGATCACTCTTACATCCAGTATTGCATCGTTAAAAACGATGGCAGGTGTAAGAAAAGAAGAATATGCGAAAGTATTTACCGAATTGGAAGCCGTAGCAAAAGTGCAATCGGTTAAGAGTTCTAATGCTATTGAAGGCATTGTTACCAGTGATGAGCGTATTGCTGCTATTGTAAATCAAGACAGCGCCCCTCTGAACCACACAGAAGGTGAGATCGCAGGTTATAGGGATGCTCTGAACGCAATTCATTTACACCACGATACTTTAGATCTACGGCAAAGCGATATCTTAAGGTTACACGAGACTATGATGCAAATTGCCGGCTATGAGTACGGCGGTCAGTATAAAACGGGCGATAACTACATCATCGAAGAAGATAAAAATGGTAATCGAAAAGTGCGATTCAAGCCTACTCCCGCTCACGAAGTAGAAACAGCAATGGAGCAGTTGGAACTTGCCTATATGGAGGCTCACAACGATGCTAACATTAATCAACTTCTGCTGATTCCTTGTGTTGTGCTTGACTTCCTGTGCATTCACCCCTTCCGGGATGGTAACGGTAGAATGTCTCGGCTACTATCTTTGCTTTTGCTTTACAAAAACGGTTATGACGCAGGAAAGTATGTTTCCTTTGAAGAACAGATCAACAATTACAAAGCGTACTATTATGAAGCTTTGCGTGAATCCTCTATTGGTTGGCACGAAAACCAAAACTCTTATATTCCCTTTATTGAGAATTTCCTCTCCACACTCTATATGTGCTACAAGGAATTGGACAAGCGCTTTGCAGTTGTTCACCGCAAAAAGATCACAAAGACTGCGAGAATTGAGGCGACGGTTCTTAATAGTTTAGTCCCGATTTCTAAAGCGGATATTTGCAATATCTTGCCGGATGTAAGTCCTACAACAGTTGAGGCAGTATTAAGTAAGATGGTAAAAGAAGGACAAATCAAAAAGATCGGTCAATCCCGAATGACACGATATGTTAAAGCGTAGAAAGAGGCGAATATATGAAAGCAATTCAATTACGACCATATCAAATTAAAGCAATTAAAGCCATTCAGGGTGCTTTGGATAATGGTCAAAAACATATAGTTGTTGAAATGGCTACAGGGACAGGCAAGGGGTTGGTTCTTGCAAAGGCGGTAGAACTACTGCACAAACAAGCAATATCAAATGTTCTTGTTGTCACGAACAGGTTGGAGTTGAAAGAGAATATAGAACGCAACCTATTCAACGAATATAGTGATTTTGTGAGAATTGAACAAAATAGAGTTGTTGTAACAACAGAGCAAAAAATCTTACATCATACCAACAAAGAATTCAATGAATATCAATTTGTTATTTTTGATGAATTCGATGTTTCTGAATCAGTTTATGAAGCCCTTAATTGTAAAGAAAAGACTATTATTGTCTTTTCCGCAAAATATACGAATAGACCTCACAGGCTCTTTACACCTAAAGAGGTGGTATTTTCATATGCTCTTCAAGAAGCCATAAATGATGGTTATATAACTCCGGCGATGGATGCACAGGCTCGGGGTCCTGCACTTGAGGTTTTTAGCAAACACTTACTAGAAAGCTATGGGTATTCTCAAATTGATTATTCAAAGAGAGAACACGATAGTTGGGATTTAGTTTTGCAAAAGAACAACCAAAAACTCTGGGTTGAATGTAAGGCTTATAAAAGCCAAGATGTTTCTCCTCATGTCGCAAATGAACTACTAAAAACACTCATTATGAGGAAAATGAACAACAACCTGTCTCAAGAAGATACGATTCTATTGATAGTCTCGAGTAACATACCGAGTTTTCAAAAAGATGAAATATATAAGAGGTTCCGAATTGTTATTTGGGATATTGAAAATTTAGTGTTTTATTGTAAGAACAATCTCACACTACTTAAGCAGTTAGCTCAAATTACATATTTTCCAATTGATCATATTGAAGGACAACCTTCTGCGGAAGCAGAATTGGCTAACTTAATTTTAACACCTATTACTGATAAACATTTAGAAGATGTAGCAAGAGAAACTAATGAAACGGAGAAGCTTCTTCAACGATTATATAATTGTCCTGCAGGAAAGGGGAATTCAAAAGAATACGAAGAAATTTGCGAAGAAATATTGCGGTATCTTTTTGAGGCCAATTATTTTAATAGACTTACTAGCCAACACAAGACCACTGATGAACATTTTCGGATGGATCTGATTGGGTCTTTGAAGATTACTCAAAATAGTGATGAAAGTATGCATCCGTTATTGCAAATGTTAGTACAGCATTATAACTCGCATTTTGTGGTTTTTGAGTTTAAAAACTATACTGAAAAAATTGACCAAAATCTTATCTACATTACAGAAAAATATCTGTTTGCCGCGGCTTTGAGAAACGTTGCTTTTATTATATCGCGGGAAGGATTTTCTGATTCAGCTAAATTTGCGGCAGAGGGATGCTTAAAAGAGCACGGAAAACTAATACTCGATATAACTAACGAAGATTTAATTAAAATGCTCAAATCTCCAAGCGACAACCCGGCAGACCACCTTTTAACAAAATTGGAAGATTTTTTAATGGGAATAAGCAAATAAATCATGATGAACTTTTTCTGCTACAGATGATTCAGCAATTCGGCAATTCGGCAATTCGGCAAAAAATGATGTGGACTAACTGTGGTCAAACACCGATTTTGAAGCAGGTTCGAACGAGGTTCAAAACGCCGAAACTCCGCATAAAATAAGGGCTTTTAGCGCTTTTTCATAGGACAAAATTCGTCAATTTTCGACACTGTCCCAAATGGTAAAAAACACCTAATTTATAGACGTTTCCGGTTATTTCTAACCCTTTCCGCTCAGAACCACATCCTCTTTGACGCTTTTGTTTCCGTTGTCTCCGTGTGTTCCGGTCACAGAAGTGGGATAATATGTGGTCAAAAAACAACCGCACAGTCATTGGATATTTTTCAATACTGCGCAGTTGTTTTTATTTCTATATCAAAAATTGATCCGCAGGAGACAAAGAAAAGACATCAAATTGATTTTATTACCAACGATTGCTCTTTAGGGGATTTTGTAGTATAATACCAATAGTAAAGCAAAATTTATGTAGTTTACTTTATCTAGGGGAGGTGAACACATTGTCGTCATATAGCGAACTGATAAAAAACTTTGAAAAGATACGAAACTATATGCGCGAGTTCTATGTTTACGGATTCAAGAGCAGAGACGAATACAATAAGAAAAGTGCGCGTTCCTATGACGACGAGCGTCGCAGGATGGAGAGTTGGCTCGGTGATTACATGAGCTTTGTCCGCACACCTGAAGGCAAAAATGTGTTCATTTCTATTGATAGTCGTGTACCACAACATAATCCTTTTTACAAAGCGCTTAAAGCCAAGAGTTTTACCGACGGAGATATCACACTACATTTTATTTTGCTTGATATTCTTCATTCCTCTGAGGTTGTTTTGTCTCTGCCCGAAATACTTGATCAGATAGATGAATATCTTTGTGCTTTTGAAAACCCGATGGTGTTTGATGAATCCACCATTAGAAAGAAGTTGAAAGAATATATAGCGCAGGGGATTATTGTATCCGAGAAGGTCGGCCGAAAGATGCTTTATCGACGGACTGAAGATGTTGCACTCCCTGATATAACCGATGCACTTAACTTCTATTCTGAGATTGCACCGTGTGGTGTTATTGGTTCCTTTTTGCTTGATAAGCAAATGGAACAAGATGACAATTTCAGCTTTAAGCATCACTATATTACCTCAGCAATGGATAGCAATGTTATGGCAACATTATTTAAAGCTATGCGAGAGAAAAGCGTTATTACCGTTAATAATATGAGCCGCCGCGCCGATGAGCCAAGAGAAAACAGAATCATTCCTTTGCGCATTTTTATAAGTACTCAAAATGGTAGGCAGCACCTTATTGCGTATCAACCGGATTTCAATGCCATTAAGTCTTTTCGCATTGATTATTTGTCTGATGTTAAAATCTTGGGGCCGACTCCTAGATTTGATGAATTAAGAGCAGAACTTGATGAGATGCAATCGAAAATGTGGGGTGTTACTGCAAAGAGGGATAGATACGGAAAGGAACGTACCGAGCACGTTGAATTCACTGTTAAAGTTGGCAAAAATGAGGAACATATTGCTCGTAGGCTTGAGCGCGAAAAGCGTATAGGATCCGTTGAAAAGATTGATGAGCATACATATCGTTTTTCTGCGGATGTTTACGATACAAGCGAAATGATTCCCTGGATAAGAACCTTTATATGCAGAATTACTGAACTTCATTTTACAAATAGAACGCTTGAAAATCAATTAAAAAGCGATATTGAAAAGATGTATCGTATGTATGGCATAGAGGAGGTGGATGTATGATATTCAACGAAATTTACTCCGCCTACTATAACACGGTAGCAAAAATTATTGCGAGCATAATTAATGGTAATGCCGACGAGAAAACTATTAATAAAATAATTGATGAAAATGCTTTTGGTGAAAGTATGCTAACCGTCCTGCCATCACTTAAAAGCGAAAAATGGCAGCTTGTCAAAGCAGATATGACTACCCCGCTTCAGCGTATTCCCACAATGCCACTCACAACAATTCAAAAGCAATGGTTAAAGGCAATATCTCTCGATCCGCGCATAAAACTGTTTGACATCAAATTCGATGGTCTTGATGATGTCGAACCATTATTCACGTCTGAAGATTATTACATCTATGACAAATATATAGATGGTGACCCATACGAAGATGAAGCGTATATCCAACGTTTTAGAACCATTTTATCCGCACTAAATGATAAACGACCTCTCAAGATTCAAATGGTTAATCGCAAGGGCAACACCGTTTCAATGACTGTTATGCCTCAACACTTGGAATACTCCGAAAAGGACGACAAATTCAGGCTTATTAGCACAGGATGCCGTTATGGTGGGATTGTAAATCTTGCACGCATTACAACGTGCGAAAAGTGTAACGTATCCGGCTATGCAACTCACCACGTTTCTATGGAATCAAAAGAATCTTTGACGCTACGTGTTTTTGATGAGCGTAATACACTTGAAAGAACATTATTACACTTTGCACATTTTGAAAAAAGAGTGGAACGGATAGATTCGAAAAGGTATTTGGTTCATATTAAATACAATAAATCCGACGAAACAGAAATGGTGATTCGCATCCTAAGTTTTGGTCCTATGGTTGAAGTGATAGAGCCTCAAGACTTCAAAAATTTAATAATTGCTCGTCTGAAAAGTCAAAAAAGCTGTGAA
>JAFYKY010000005.1 GCA_017537345.1 Clostridia bacterium
TCCCGTATTTCCGGAAGCAAGGAGGTGGTCCCTTGGATTCGGCAGCGGGATGCGGCAACCGAACCGCGGAAACCCTTCGTCCACCCAACAACTCCCCGTTTGGATGGCACTTGACGCTCGGTAGCCTACTCTGCATAAGCAAATAAATTATACTCCAAAACAAGTTAAATTTCAAGATTTTTTTCATAGTTGTTTTTTACAAAAAACGCTAGTTAAAAAGTATTTTCCATAATTAAATAGCCATGGGGAGCTTGCATTTTGTCTACAAGCTGAGAGGAAAGTAAAGCCTTCGACCCTTTGACCTGATTTGGATAATGCCAACGTAGGGAATTTTCTTATTTTACGCGGGGGTTATTATACATAACTCCCATATTTTTATCATCAAAGAAGAATAAGGGATATGGATATGTATCAATGGATAAAGTGTCCGGTATGCGGGGAAAACACGAGAGTTAATCTGATGGATGATACGGAATTGAAGCATTTTCCTCTGTTTTGCAGAAATGCAGAACCGAATGTATCATAAACGTAAAGCAATTCAAGATTGAGGTTCTCTAAAAGAGAAAGCTTGAAAAGTGAGTTTTGTGTAGGCTTTTGTCGATGAGATTTTCTCGACAAAATCAATCGAATATGGTAAAATAATAAAAAGCCCGACGTTTCGACGCAGTGCCAAAGAATGTTCTTTTGGTATTGCGCTTTTTTATTTATAAACACAATTTATTAGCTGTTAGCGTCAGGGCACATCTCTAACCGCCAAAAAAAGTTTTGGCGGTGTATCTTCACGCTCAAATCACCCACAGAATCTTTTTGAAAGGGGTGATTTTTTATGTGTTGGAGCTCCAACGCAACGTTGCTTATTAAAAGCAGCGAATATGATACGGATTATACATAGGACAATCCTTTGAAGTTTATAAAATAAACGACTTGTCTGTTAAGGATTTCTGTAGAGCTGAAATTAAACTGACAATCCATAAAAATAATACATTTATTAAGCTGGGAAGGAGGTAAGAACATGAGATGTACAACCGAACGCAGACAACTTGTTTTAGAGTATCTTTTGGATCAAAGACATACAACTCTTGATGCATTGTGCAAGGAGTTTGAAGTGTCAATGAGTACAATGCGGAGAGATATGATTCATATGCTTTTTCTGAATTAATAGATAAATATTCTAAAAATTAATTAGCATCTTTTCTGTCAACACGTGCCAAAAAATCCTGAAAGCAATGCTTTCAGGATTTTTTCATTAGTGCCGCAAGGCACAACATCAAATGAAGTTGCGCTTCGCGCAAGCGGATCTCGCCGCTGCCGTTTGACTTTCATACGATAGATCTCATTTTCTCTTGACAAAGTATTTTTGATATGTTATAACGAATTTGTGGATCGGGGACGATACCCATAACAAAAAACGATATTCACAAAAAGCAAATCAATACAAAGGGGGCGGCACCCATCGAAAAAAACGTGATTGTTGTTGATGAGCAAGGAAACGAATATGAAGCGACCTACCCAAAACGGGCAAAAGGTCTTGTAAAAAACGGCAGGGCACGCTTCGTAGGTGAAAACAAAATATGCCTTGCGTGTCCTCCGGATAAAATTTTGGAGGAAGAAAATATGTCTAATAATATCAGTAAAACTCAAGTGTTTAATCAGATCGCAGAGCTTCAGAAAAATCTCGAATCTCTTGATAAGATCTTGTTCAAGATCCAGTGTGTAACCGATTCTCAGTCATGTGTTGAACCGGAGGAGGGCGAGCCGATACCTCTCGATTATCTTCCCGATGTGGCGATGGAAAAAATAAAAGCAATTCGGGAAATCGTAACGGAACGTGAGAAGACGATTAATAAAATGCTTGATTTTTACCTGAAGCTTTATCAGGATATAGAAAACGAAGAAAAAGAATAAACCTTTTTTGCAAACAATCAATAAAAAAATCCAACTCCCGCAGTTGGATTTTTTCATTTTACGATTACCATAAATTGATTGACAATCTGCTGCTTTATGATATAATAATACAAAAGGCGGTGAAGTAATGAAAAAGTTGTGGAATAAGGATTTCGTTTTGCTTTTGCAGGGCAACGCTGTGAGTACTCTCGGGGACGTGATATACAGCGTGGCTATCGGCTTCTGGGTATATCAGACCACCGGCTCCAGCGCATTGATGGGAATTATGTCCTCGATCTCGATGTTTATAACTATGTTCTTTTCGCCGTTCTGCGGCAGTATCGTTGATAAAAGCAACAGAAAATGGCTGATCGTTACCATAGATGTGGTTCAGGGCGTCGTTATGCTTACGGTGGGCGTTCTGGCATATATGAACGCGCTTAACATTCCCGTAGTTCTGATCGCCGCTTTATTGGCTGCTTTCGGAAGCGTATTTTATTCTCCCGCAATAAGCACCATAATGCTGGATATAATCCCCCGCGACGATATGGTCAGGGGGCAATCCATACATTCAGGTATCGGATCGTTTATAAATCTTATCGGCTCTGCCTTCGGCGGAGCGATGGTTGCCTTTCTCGGAGCGCCTCTCGTCGTGATAATCAACGGCTTCAGCAACCTTTATTCCGCTTTTACCGAGCTTTTTGTGCGTATACCAAAGACGGTAAAGCAGGGGGAAGCTGTTACCGTAAAAGGCTTGCTCGGCGACCTGCAGAGCGCAATAAAGATAATTTTTTCGGATAAATGCCTTAAGATATTCGTTCCTTCCGCGCTTATTCTCAATCTTCTCGCGGCGGGACCGCTTACGCTTACTCTTCCGTTTTGTATGGAAAAAGGCTTTTCCGTAGACGCATACGGATATCTGGTTTCCATATTTTCGGCGGCGTACGTTGTGGGCGCCTTGGCTTTGGGCGCGGTAAAGCTTAAGCCCAAAACACGCTTTTGGGTTATGAGCCTCGGCTTTTCCTTGTCCGTTCCTTGCTTTATCGGTATTTATTTTTCAAATTCCTTTCTTCCTATGAGCATATTCGCCTTTGCGGCAGGGCTTTTGAATATTGCAGGCAACTCTGTGTTCAACGCCGCGATGATGCTTGCGTTGCCCGAAGAAAACCGAAGCGCAATTCTGGGATTTATCAGCTCCGCTTCCGTGGGAGGCACCGCCCTTTCCGCCTTGATCTACGGCTTTTTGGGCGAATTTTTCCCCTTGTATATCATCTTTGCCATCGGCAACGCTATTTCTCTCGTTCCGATGCTGTATTTGTGCTTTCACCCCGAGACCAAGCGTTTCGTGCTGGAGCATTGCGAGTAAAAACTACCTTTTAATGGCGGTGTGAATATGAAGATATATTTTGTCCGTCACGGACATCCCGATTATAAAACCGATTCCCTTACCGAGCTTGGCAAAAAACAAGCGGAGGCTGCGGCGGAACGGCTTAAAAACTGTAATATAGAACGTGTTTTCGCATCCTCAAAGGGCAGAGCCGTTCAAACAGCGGAATACACCGCTAAGCTGTTCGGGCTTGAGGTGATACAATGCGATTTTATACGGGAGATCGGCTGGGGTAGCGCAGACGGAGAGCCTATGTTCGGCAACGGTCAGCCCTGGGTCATATCCGAAAAGTACATATCCGAAGGAAAAAGCATTTCGGAAAAAGACTGGCAGAATGACGAGCTTTTCAAAAATAACGTTGTTGTCGATAGTTATAAAACCGTAGCGGAGGGCTTGGACGAATGGCTGAAGCAGCTCGGATATAAAAGGGAAGGGGATTACTACCGCGTAACGGTCGAAAACGTCTGCCGAAACGTTGCGATGTTCAGCCACGCGGGCTCCTCTTCGGCGGCGCTTTCCCATATGTTTAATATTCCTTTTCCCCGGATGTGCGGAATAATAGATATCGAATGTACCTCCGTAACCGTGGTCGAGCTTTCCGGTAAAACCGGCGACCTCGTTTCTCCTAAAATACGTATTCTTAACGATGCAAAGCATATAGAAGGCATTTGCGTCGAAAACTTCTATGGAAACTGATGCCTGACGTTTAGATTTGTTACTCAAACTAAGGAGGTTCTTTTATGAAATTTAACGCATCTGAATTCTTCGGAAAGTCCGTGTTTGTTCATTCCTTTTGCGTTGAACACTCCGACAATTCGCTGGTTGTAAAAATGTGCTTAACGGGCGAAAACAACAAGTCCTATTACGGTATCTTTCAAAAGGTTTATGCTTTAAAATTATCGAATGTTTCATATCCTTTCCAAATTTGCGGATTTGAAATACAAGATAATATTTCACGGGGTTTTGATAACGCTTCCCGCTATTTTGTTAACGATTACGAAGACGGCGAGCTGTCCTTTTATTGTGAAGCATTCGATATTATCGAGGAATAGTCTTTACCTCCTTCGTATATTTCCAATTCCTTTAATATGTTTTGCTGACGGTGTGCGTCTATGGGCGTATACCGTCCTTTTTTGCCTATCTCCAGCATCTTTCCGATATGCTTGTATCCCAGAACTGTCGGCGGCAGGTGAGTGACCGCATCGTCAATATTGCGTATCACGGTGAAATTCTGCCAGCGGTCATCGGGTATTTCTCCCCAGATAACACGGGGACAGCCAAACCCGTATCCGTAAATATCATCACGCAGATCGGGTCTGTTAAACCGGGCGTATTCATAACACAGCACCGCAATCGCCGCTCCGTGAGAATATCCCACGCAGATAATTCCTTTAATTTTTTTATTAAAGATATCATCCTTTACCTTTTCTTCGATCTCCTTCCACACTCCCAGAAAGCCTCTGTGGGCAAACCATACCGTTTTTCCCATTCTGCGGTAGGGAACTGCGGGAAAATCAAAATTTATTCTCCAATCGTTCTCGCCGTCGGATTTTTCAAAATATAAATATAATACGTCATCTTTGATTTCGGTCGCATAATTCGCGCTTTTTCCTGTCTGAAAATAGGGAATATATAAACATCTTTTAAAAAGCTCATAAAGTTTCATATCAATATTTTATGTACAGAGTTTTCGTTTTGTCAGCGATAATACTGCTGAAATTTATATTTTGCAATTAAAAGAATATTTTTGTTGAAATACCGTTTAATTTCTGTTATAATAACCGCAATGTTTTTTAGGTGGCTAATACTATAATGAATATAAAACAAAAAAAGAAAATTTCGCCGGTTTCGGTGCTTCACTGCATAAAGCTTATCGGCAGAAGCTCGCTGCTCGTTTCCGCAGTATGTCTTTACGTTTACAGCCGTATAAATTATCCTAACGAAATGTTTGCGGGTATTGAAAATAACCGTACATTTCTCGTTGCTTTGTGGCTGATCTTCTTTGTGGAGATGCTGTTCCGTTTTGCTCCGTCCCGTCTTGAGAGTCCGGGTTGCCAGAAAGTGTTCAAAAGAAAATTCATTCCAACAAAGGTAGAGAAGGTAAAACTTAAAACCTGGCGTTCCACACTCGCCGTTTTTCTTGCCTGGGTAGGATTAAACGGACTTATCGGCGTATTATATTACACCCAAGTTATCGATACCGGTATTCTTATACTTATAAGCCTTGCGTATTCCGTATGCGATATGATATGCATTCTGTTCTTCTGTCCGTTCCAGACATTTTTTATGAAAAACCGTTGCTGCGTAACCTGCCGTATATATAATTGGGATTACGCTATGATGTTTACGCCCCTTATATTTATAAAGCATCCTCTTGCATTAAGCCTTTTCGCAATATCCATGGTGCTCGTGATCGTATGGGAAATAACGGTGCGTCTGCATCCCGAACGTTTTTCCGAAACGACAAACGCTTGTCTTTCTTGCGCAAACTGCACCGAAAAGCTGTGC
Organism: Clostridia bacterium; assembly: GCA_017537345.1. Taxonomy (GTDB): domain Bacteria; phylum Bacillota; class Clostridia; order Oscillospirales; family CAG-382; genus SFLA01. The sequence continues at coordinate 5,780 of JAFYKY010000005.1, forward strand.
CACCACAAAAAGCAGCTACGCGGCTTTATTAAGAAAAATAAGGACATTTTAATTTTAAAGGGTAACGAGCTGTTGTCTTCCGACAGAAAAAAAGATAAATAATCCGCTTATGCACCGCCGATTTTTATTTGGCGGTGCATATTTTATGTGTTTTTGGGAAAAACTTACTGCGTACTAACAGAAGGAGAGGTAAATAATATGTCGCCCAAAGAACTGCTTTATATCGAAGATGCACTCGGCCACGAAAAACAGATCAAAGCCACTTGCGCCCAGAGCGCGGAGATCATTCAGGACAAACAGCTTAAAGATCTTGTTACCGAAATCGGAAACAAGCACGCAAACACCTTTGCAGATCTTTATAAACTGCTTTAACAAGGAGGAGAAAATATGCTTGATGACAGACAGTTAATGGAAAATCTTTTGCTGAATTTAAAAGGCGAATGCGATCTTTTGATGCACGGCGCTGTGGAATCATCCACTCCTCAGGTCCACACAGCTTTTTCTAAGGCGTTTAACGATACGTTAAAGATGCAAAGCGATGTTTATGCCGCTATGGCAGGCAAGGGATGGTATCCTTCAACAAAAGCGGAACAGCAGCAGATAGATACCTTAAAGCAAAAATACAGCTCCGGATGCTGACAACCGTAAAAAGATGAAGCCGTTTTTCCGGCTTCTTTTTTTTATAAAACTTTGCATAAGTACTTGAATTTTATGAAAAAATGTTTATTATATACTTGTAAATAAATACGGAAAGTACGAGTAGAGCACAGTGCGTTAAGTATCGGCAGGATGGGAGTGAGGCCGCCGGGCGAAGGAGTTTACTCCGCGGTACTGTGTTCGCATCCGCGTTCGGCTTTTCCGTTTCCTCCCTCCTCTCATTTTGAAAAGGAGGCTTTTTTATGCCTGAATTAAAAAAGAAAAGCTTGTTTTCCTTGCGCACCATGGTCTGTTGCGCAATGATGATCGCTATCGCCGTTGTAATGGCACGTCTTATGTCCATCGTGCCGGAGGAATCCAGCCGTTTTTCTCTTGAAGCGGTGCCGATTTTCGTTTCCGGCATGCTGTTCGGTCCTGTTGCGGGAGCGGCTGTGGGATTTCTTTCCGATCTTATCGGCTGTCTGTTTTCGCCTTTCGGTTACAATCCGCTGTTTTGTCTGCCCCCGGTTATCTGTGGTTTGACAGCGGGATTGTTCAGAAGATATCTTGTTAAAAAGATAAGCATTTCCCGAATCGCCGTTGCATATTTGCCTTATATTCTTTTGGCTTGTATACTGTGGCAAAGCTTTGCTCTTGCCTTGGTTTACGGCGGAGATGCGAAATCAGCGTTTTTTATTACAAAACTCGCTACACGTTCCGTTCAGTACGGGATCACCTACGTGATCGACGTTGTGCTTGTTTGGATCTTGTACAGATCTAAAGTGTTTACCGCCGCCAAGCTTTGGCCAGCAGAAAAGGATATTTAAAATGAATTATAACGAAGCTCTTGAATATATACATTCAGTATGCTGGAAGGGAAGCGTACCCGGACTTTCCAGAATAAGCAAACTGCTTTCTCTTATGGGCAATCCGGAAAAAAAGCTTAAATACGTACATATAGTCGGTACCAACGGGAAAGGCTCTACCGCATCCATTATTACTTCCGTGCTTAATTCGGCAGGATATAAAGCGGGTATGTACACTTCTCCCTTTATCATTTCCTTTAACGAGCGTATACAGATAAACGGGGAAATGATATCGGATGAAAGCCTTGCGGAGATCACCGAATATATAAAGCCTTTTGCTGATTCTATGGAGGACCGTCCCACAGAGTTTGAATTGGTAACCGCAGTTGCATTCGAGTACTATTACAGAAGCAAATGCGATATCGTCGTGCTGGAGGCGGGTATGGGCGGTGAATTTGATGCGACAAACGTAATTCCTTCGCCCGAAGTCGCTGTTTTTACAAATATTGGGCTTGACCATACCGATTATTTGGGCGATACTGTTGAGAAGATCGCTTTAACAAAATCTGGAATTCTCAAAAAGGGAAGCGAGTGCGTAATATATCCCTCCTACCCGAGCGCTGTAGAGGTTATAAAGCAAAAATGCGAATCTCTTGATATTCCGTATACCGTAGTTGATTTTGATTCAATCAATCCCGTTTCCGCATCCATTGACGGTCAGATATTTGATTGGGCAGAATATAAATCACTTTCCACCGGACTTTTAGGCGCACATCAGCGCTGTAACGCCGCTACGGCTCTTACTGCGGTTAAAAAACTTGCAAAAAGAGGATTTTCCATTTCCGAAGAAAACGTCCGTAACGGGCTTTTAAACGCCGTGTGGCAGGGCAGATTTGAGGTACTGCGTAAAAAACCGTTGTTTATCGTCGACGGCGGTCACAACCCCCAGTGTATGGAAGCATTGGCAGAGAACATACGCGCTTATTTTCCCGATACACGCTTGACCGTTCTGACCGGAGTTCTGGCAGATAAGGATTACGCCGCTATGTATGACCTTATCGCTCCTTACGTAAAGGAGTTTATACTTGTAACTCCGCCGTCTCCCCGTGCACTTCCTGCCAAAGAGCTTGGCGAAAAGCTTTTGGTGTACGGAAAGCCTATAACTGTATGCAAGACTGTTTGTGAAGGTGTTGAAAAAGCCGTTTCTGCAGTTGAATCTGAAGGTGCAGTTCTTGCTTTCGGCTCCCTTTATATGATCGGCGATATAAAACAAGCTGTAGATAATATTATATAAAATGAAATTCGGGCAAATTTTTTGCCCTTTTTTATTTTTTTGAACCTTTTCCTTATTTCAAGCGACTATATTAATGAAAACCGGTTTTTAATTTTTGAAAAGGAGGGATGATGTGGATACAGTTTTTGAAAAGCTTTATTCGGAGCACTACCGTGCCGTTGAACGGTATGTTCGTTTTAAGGTATCGGATAAGTTCGACAGCGACGATATTCTCCAAGAGATCCATATTGCCGCTTATCGAAACTTTGGCGGGCTTAAAAGCAATGACGCATTTAAAAGTTGGCTGTTAAGTATTGCACGGAATAAACTAAACGATTATTTCCGTAAAAAAGCAAGCAGGCTTGATATTCCCGTAGATAATCTTACGGATATCCGCCCGTTGGGTTCAATGCTGTGCAGAAGCAGTATTCCTGCAGTAACCGATACTCTCGAAAAATTGGGAGATAAGGATAAACAAATACTTTATCTTTACTTTTGGAAACAGTATTCGCAGGCAGAGATAGCTTCAAAGCTCGGTGTACCGTTAGGCACGGTAAAAAGCAGATTATCTTCGGCAAAAGCACATTTTAAAGAAAAATTCCCTTATCATCCGAAACAAAAAGGAGAAACTGATATGAAAACATTACCTGAAATTTTACCCGAATTTAAAATAAAAAAGATAGATAAACCGCCCTTTGAAGTTAAATGGGAAGAGCTTATGGGATGGTTTTTGGTGCCCAAAGAAGGAGAAAAGCTCTCCTGGGCGATGTACGATATGCCCCATAAATCTATCGGCGAAATATGCGAAATGAAGGTTATCGGAAAGGCGGAGGTACACGGAATAGAAGGCGTGGAGATACATGCGGTGGAAACAAATCCTATGGGATGCAACAGCGCCGGAGGACAAAATAAGGTAGAGCGCAGCTTTGTCGCCCAGCTTACCGATACGCATTGCAGACTTCTTGCCGAAAGCCACACGGAGAACGGAGTAAAAAGGTATTATACCTTCCTTGACGGCGATCCTTTTTTAGCAAATTGGGGATTCGGAGAGGACAACTGCGGTAACGAGATAAATATCGCTCCAAAAGGAGATATTGTTTTTAAAAACGGCGAATATTTCGCAAAAGAAAAGGATTTTCTTTTGGACGTTGTGGGACGGTATGATGTCACGGTAAACGGCAAGACATACGATACCGTTTGCGTAATGGATTGCTATACTTATATTGACGGCGCCGCTTCGCTTCAATTTATTGATAAGAACGGAAAAACAGTTCTGTGGCGCCGTTTCAACAGAAACGACTGGGCTTTCAACCGTTACGGTAAGCTGTGGACGGAGATGCTTCCCGAAAGCGAAAAGATAGTAGTTAACGGTGAAACCTATGTTAATTGGTACGATTGCATTACAGACTATATAATTTAACTTTTTTACATCGGCTGTATTTTCAGCCGATGTTTTTTATTTCTCTTATTATGTTTTCTTAAAATTTGGGAATAACTTAAATATGAGCGAAAAAATGTTCAAAAAGGGGTAAAAAATGAAAAAGTATAATAAGCTTATCTCAATAATATTACTTTGCGCTTCAATGATCGTCGTCTTTACGGCTTGTATCGGCAGAGGAGGAGATGAATCCGAAGCCTCCCGTACCGACAAAAAAACAGAGGTGCGTGTATGGGTACCCGAGGAAGTGGTAAAGCTGACCCGCGATGCGGTTGACGGATGGCTGGAAAAGGGCGGAAAACAATACGCCGCCAAATATACCGTAACGGTTACTGCTATGAGCGAAGATAACTCTGCTACTCAAATGCTTACAGACGTGGACGCAGGCGCGGATATCTTTGGTTTTGCGCAGGACCAGTTGGCTCGTCTTGTTGCGGCAGGGGCGCTTTCGCCTTTGGGCGGTGATTTTTTGACTGCGGTTCGGAACAATAATGATGAAGGTTCGGTTAAAGCCGCTACCCTGCAGGATAAGGTATACGCATATCCCCAGACTTCCGACAACGGTTATTTTATGTACTATGATAAATCAGTGGTAAAAGACCCGTCCAAGCTTGAAAATATTCTTGCCGATTGTAAAGAGGCAGGTAAAAAGTTTTATATGAATATGCAAAGCGGCTGGTATAACGTAACGTTTTTCTTCGGCGCGGGAGCGAAAATCAGCTACGACGTTGATAAAAACGGTAATATCAGTAATTGTAACAGCACTTTAGCGACCGATAAAGGCGTTACGGCTTTAAAAGGAATGGTTGCTCTTACTTCGCATCCTGCTTATGCGCAAAGTGAAAACGCATCCTCTAAATTCAATCCCAAGGGCGGAGATGCGGCGGTTCTTATTTCCGGCGTATGGGATTCCGCGGTGATTTCAGACTTTTTGGGCGAAAACTACGGCGCCGCAAAACTGCCCACTTATACCGTTGACGGCAAGGAATATCAGATGGGAAGCTTCGGCGGTTATAAAATGATCGGCGTAAAGCCCCAGAAGGATTCTGAAAAGCTTGTGTTCTGCCACGCATTGGCGGCATTCCTTTCCGGAGAAGAAATGCAAACTCTTCGTTTTAAAGAAAAGGGCTGGGGTCCTTCAAATAAAAATGCCCAGTCATTGCAAGCCGTAAAAGAAAATATTGCTCTTTCCGCACTTGCATCACAGCTTGAGCATTCTGTTGCCCAAGGTCAGTATCCGAACGAATTCTGGAATATTATGGAGGCTTTCGGAACCGATCTTAACAGCGGAAAATTTGCTTCTAATACAAACGAACAGCTGTTGAATGCGCTTAAATCTCTGGAAAACGACCTGAAGGGCGCAAAATAACAAAGTTTTTGCAGACAGCCGTAAAAACGGCTGTCTGTATCGGAAGGATACATTATATGTTGAACCGTGATTCATTGGATTTTTACAAACTTAACGGTCTGCAAAAAGTTTTTTACAAGTTTTTATGGTTTATTACCGCCGTCCCGAAAACCGCGTTGAATATATTAAAAAAAGCGTTTTATTCCGTAAGAGATTTTGTCTTTAAAACCTTTTCTGTGATCAGGAATATCGTACGTATTTTCAGGGACGGGGATATATACACAAGAATATCTTATTTTATTATGGGGTTTGGGCAATTTTTTCGTAAACAACCCTTAAGAGGTATTCTTTTTCTGGCTTTTCAGCTTGTTTTTATCCTTTATATGCTTTTATTCGGAATAAGCTATTTAGGTAAGCTGGATGATCTGGGCGAAGTTGCGGCGGTAACCGTTATAAATGAATACGGTCTTGAAGTTATAGAATACAAGGATAACAGCCTGCAGATACTTTTGTACGGCGTCCTTACTTTATTTTTTTGCCTTGGCTTTATATATACGTGGTATGTTAACGTTAAGCAAAACGGGGTTGCTCAAACGCTTATAAACAAAGGTAAACTGCCAAAAAATGCAGCGGAGGACGTTCGTTCTCTTGCCGATGAGCAGTATCATAAAACACTGCTGGCACTGCCTCTTGCGGGAATACTGATCTTTACCGTAATTCCGTTGGTTTTTATGGTGTTGGTAGCGTTTACCAACTACGATTACACCCATCTTCCGCCCTCAAAGCTGTTTACTTGGGTGGGACTTGATAATTTCAAAAGCCTGTTGGGCGTGCAGGTGGCGGACGGAAAATTTGCTTTTACCTTCGGAGAAATATTGATCTGGACTCTGATCTGGGCTTTTTTCGCCACCTTTACAAACTATTTTCTGGGTATTCTCGTTGCAATGCTCATAAATAAAAAAGGCATAAAATTCAAAAAGGTTTTCCGTACCCTGCTTATATTCACTATTGCGGTGCCCCAGTTCGTTTCGCTTTTGCTTATTTCCAAAATGCTGGCAAACGATGGCGCCGTAAACGGTATTCTTTTACAGATCGGAGTTATAAAAGAAAATATAAAATGGCTTACAGATCCCATATTGGCTCGGATAACAGTTATATTGGTCAATATATGGCTGGGAATACCGTATACGATGCTTATCGCCACGGGTATACTCATCAATATTCCCGCAGATCTTTACGAATCTGCGCGTATTGACGGAGCCAGCGGTATAAAAAGGTTCACCAAAATAACTATGCCCTATATGCTTTTTGTAACCGGACCGTATCTGCTTACCACATTTGTTGGAAATATTAACAACTTTAACGTTATATATCTTCTTACGGGCGGCGCGCCGAAGACTACCGATTTTACCGGCGGGGCAGGGTATACCGATCTGCTTATTACTTGGCTGTACAAGCTTACTCTTACCGATAACGATTATAAAATGGCGGCGGTAATAGGTATAATGACCTTTGTTGTGGTAGCCGGAATTTCACTTGTGGTCTACAACCTTTCGTCTTCTGTCAAAAACGAGGAAAGTTTCCAATGAAAACAATGGCATCAAGCGTTTTTAAAAAGAAAAAAGCGTGGAACTTTTTTGTTTACGCTTTGCTTATATCAATATGTTCGATATGGCTGTTACCCTTTGTATATCTTATTTTTCAGGCATTCAGAGGCGAATCCAGCGGAATGGTCAGCTATATACTGCCAAAAGAGTGGTCTTTGGTAAATTTTAAGATTCTGTTTACGCAGACAAGCTTTTTGAATTGGTATATCAATACCGTAATAATTGCATTATTTACCGCTTTTTTTCAGACAGTTATCGTTCTTTCGGTAAGCTACGCCCTTTCAAGACTGCGTTTCAGAGGCAGACGTCTGCTTATGAATATGATTTTGGTTCTGGGAATGTTTCCGGGGTTTCTTTCAATGATAGCAGTATACTTTATATTAAAGCTTATTGGCTTTACTGGGCCGGGATCCGTGCCCGGACTCATACTTGTATATATCGGCAGTTCGGGAATGGGATATTACGTAGCAAAGGGTTTTTTCGATACGATTCCCCGTTCCCTTGATGAAGCCGCGCGGATAGACGGCGCCAGCAGGGCAAAGGTGTTTTATAAGATAATACTGCCTATGGCGAAGCCTATTATTATTTATACCGTTATGATGGCTTTTATCGCTCCCTGGGGGGATTATATGTTCGCATCGCTCATAACCTTCGGTTACGAGGAAGCGTATAATGTGGCGGTAGGACTGTTTACGTTTCTTGACAGAGAGCATATAAATAACTATTTTACCGTGTTCTGCGCAGGCGGTCTGCTGGTGGCGCTTCCCATAACGGTTTTGTTTATGATGCTTCAGAAATATTATGTTGAAGGCGTAACGGGCGGTGCGGTAAAGGGATAAACAGCAAGGGGGAACGTTTTTTGGCAAGCGTAGTATTAAACCAAGTTAAAAAGATATATAAAGGCGGCTTTACCGCAGTAAAAAATTTTGATTTGGAAATAAAAGATAAAGAATTCGTGGTGTTTGTAGGGCCTTCGGGGTGCGGAAAAAGTACCACTCTGCGTATGATAGCAGGACTTGAAGAAATATCCGAGGGCAAGATATATATAGACGGAATATGCGTAAATGATACTGAACCGAAGGACAGAGATATAGCAATGGTGTTTCAGAATTACGCGCTGTATCCGCACATGTCCGTATATGAAAATATGGCGTTCGGTCTTGTTTTACGCCGCGTAAACAAAGAGGAGATACACCGCCGTGTTCTTGAAGCGGCGGAGATCCTGGGCATATCGGATCTTTTGGGCAGAACGCCCCGCGCGCTTTCCGGCGGTCAAAGGCAGAGAGTGGCTATAGGAAGGGCTATAGTCCGCGTTCCGCGAGTTTTTTTAATGGACGAGCCTCTTTCCAATCTGGACGCAAAGCTTCGTAATCAGATGCGTACGGAGATAATGCTGCTGCGTGAAAAAATAGACACCACCTTCATTTACGTAACCCACGACCAGACGGAAGCTATGACGCTGGGCGACCGAATAGTTATAATGAAGGACGGTTACATCCAGCAGGTGGGCACACCGAGCGAGGTGTTCGATTCTCCCGCAAATATCTTTGTTGCAGGGTTTATCGGGTCTCCTACAATGAATTTCTTTAAAGCAAAAATTACCGGAAATATAGATAAGCCGTATCTGTACGTTTGCGGAGAAGAAATGGCAATACCCAAAAAAATATTAAATGAAATTCAAATACCCGAAGACAAAAACGTACTCCTCGGCATACGTCCGGAGCACATATTTATTTCCCGCAGAGAGGGAATTGCAGGTAAAATAAAGGTTTCGGAAATGATGGGAAGCGAGCTTCATATCCACCTGTCCACAGAAGACGGTGTACCCGTGGTTATCCGCGTACCCACGCTTGATCTTGACGAAGAACAAAAAAGCAGTCTTTCGCCCCACAATACGGTGTACTTCGGATTTCATCAACACGCAATGCATTTTTTCGATATCAAAACAGGAGAAAACCTAAGGAAAACGAGCAGCTTTGAGAAAAAACGGAATTCGAACTTGACATAGTGCTGTTTAAATGTTAAAATGCATATACAAAGTATAGCATCGCTCTAAGCAGGTGTTTTGTATATCCTTTTTACCACCTTGCTTTTTGCAGGGTGGTTTTTGCTTACAAACCCTTTATTTTTATTGAATCAAATAGAAACTAAAAGGAAATATGAAATGAGCACAGAAAAATTATCTTTAAGCAAAATATATACATCAATTTTTGATGAACCGTTATTTGCGCTCGGTTTTAAAAGAAAGGGAGTTTTGTATTACCGTTTAAACGGTAATGTTTTGCAGGGCGTAACTTTGGTAAAAACCTCACCGTATAGGGTGCGGTTTAATATGTTCCCGTATTGGGCTTATGATGTCAGAACTCTGGGCGAACCAAGCGTTAAAAGTTTATGCTTAGGCGGTTGGGCAGAAGGAGCTCTTAAAGATTTTGAGGGGATATATTTCAAACGTGAAGATCCTGCGCCTGCAATACAAAACCTTACTGATATTTTAAATAGTTTTCTTAACATAGAAATGGAAACTATGGAATACGTAAAAGATGAAATTTCTTATTTTTCTGCTTTCTTTGGGGCAAAAAAATGGTATTCGATTCCCCAAAAGGTAGTATTACGGATTGCATATCTGCAAAACGATTTTTCAATAGCTGAAACCTACTTGAATTTCAGAAAACAAGAAACATTAAGTGAGTGTTATTTTAAAGAACTTAATAATTACGCATACTTATATAACATGAATCATCATCCTTCTTTCAAAAAATACGCGGATACACCACAGTTTTTATCCTTCGATGAAATGAAATTTACCCGCGATAAAGAAAAGTTTGAGAGTCATTACGAATACTCAAAAAAATGTTCCTTTGGATTGCTGGAAGAAAAAGTCCTTGGTAAGGATTTGGCTTGGATAGATTCCGAATATAAAAAGGATTGCGAAAAAATGTCCAAACTACTTAAAGAGGCTTTTGATATTGATTGTAATTCTTGTTGAATGTGACAGGAAAGGGAAAGATTATGAAAAAAGCGCTTAAAATTACAGAAAACATACTATATACATTTATGGTTTCCTGCTCGGTTGTTTTGCTGATTTATTATTCAATAAATATTGCACATTGGAACGGCACTCATAACGGATTAGGCGAATCTTTAGAAATAATATTTGGTTTTCTGACTATGTATTTTCCTACCCGTGCGATATTCGACAAATTTGTTCGAAAAAACAATCTTTTTGTTATAGCTGCAATTATTTGCTCGTTGATACTTGTGTTGATGATTACATTATCATTCTTATTACGTTGTCCGTATTGCAATTCTTGGTCATTAGCACCGATGTAATTAAGTACTTGCATTACATTACCAAGTTTCTTTAGGAGATTTTATGAAATATAAAAGATACGGAAAATTTCGAATATCGGACTATTGGGGTGCATTGTTTCCAATTATCGTATTGTGTACATTAGGAATAGTGGGGCTTATTTTTGATATTTCGATTATTTTTTGCTTTTTTTATTTTTTCTTTTCTTCATTATTATTGCTTTCGATTGTTATCGCTAACATCGAATCTTTTGTTATAGCCGATAACCGAATTATTGCAAAAAAGTTGTTTAGTACGAAAGAAATAATAATCCCTGAGGATGCGGTAGTCATCATTTCGTATGCAGATCTTGCTCCTTTTTATTCCATAAGCCCCTACAAAAAGTATTTTTTTAATGGGCGGATTTCTGTTTCATTCTTGCAAAATATATCTTTTGAAAATGCATTGAATAAATTACACAAAGGCTTTGGGAAAATGTATTCCAATACTTTGATCGAACATATTTTTGAATACGAATTTATATATAGTTTTATATGTGAAGATGATTTTCTCTGTAATATACTAAATAACCATAACTATGTAGTAATTTTACCCGAATCGTTGTCTTCGCATCTGGCAAAAACTAAAATGCTTAACAATGTTTTTATCGACGCGGAATATTAACGTGACTATATGTCCGTAAATCACATCGACAAAAAGAGCAGTTTCTGATACAGAAACTGCTCGTATTTTTATTTGTTTTCTTCGATCTTTTTGATAGTATCTTTGTTAATTTCCGCTTTAAGTTCCTTAGTCCATTCCGACCAGGCGACGTTTTCTTCGCCGTACGTCAGGTTAAGTGAATATTCAAGGGGAAGCCAGGTTGAAATATCCGATTCATTGTGGGCGATGACCGCTTCCATATTATCCAGAGATTTCCAAAGCTTTGCTTCGGGTGTTTCTAGTTTTTCCATTTCGTCAAAGAGCAAAGAAAGCTCTTTTTCCATATTTGAAGGAAGACGCTTTAAAAGCTTATCGATCGCCTTTTCTTCCGTATCTTCGTGTTCTTCCGTTTTATAAAAGGCGGGTATATCACCCGTGACCGCCTCTCCGAAATCGTGGATAAGACACATTTTTATAACCTTGTTAATATCGATATCGGGAAATTCGTCTTTGCACAGCATCGCCATAAGCGCAATTCTCCAGGAATGGTCCGCAACGCTTTCACGGCGGTCAGTTTCGGTGTAGCAATGTCTGTACGTAGTCTTAAGCTTTCCGATATAGGTTGTAAAATCAATAAGCTCTCTGGGTGTCATAATAGCTCCTCAAAAGGCAGACTTTAATATTATATTTTTATTATATCATATTTTTTCTTTTTTGTCACGGCAAATGTTTATTTGTTGAAGTATTTTTGATTGTGTTGACAATCAGACACGGATATGATATAATAATAAAAAATAAGTGAGGTAACAGCTATGAAAAAAATTCTTTCCGTTTTTTTGACCGTATGTCTGGTTTTTGCATGTTGCGTGCTTTTTGCATCCTGCAGCTCGGTAACAGAAAAAGACGTTTTAGCCGATCCTTATTCGGTTATTAACGAAGCTGCGGATAATACGTTATCTGCGTTTTTCACCGATGAAGCCGGAATAAGCAAGGCTATTATCGGTATGTTACCCAAAGGCGCGCTTTCCGTTTCTTTTGAGAGTGATAATGTGGAGGGACTGCCGTTAAGTATCAACGAGAAGATATATTACGATATTACCCAAAAATCTTACGTTTTCGATACTGCTTTTTCCTATGACGAAACAGATCTTTCCTTCCGTGTTTTTACGGATGAAGATAATTTCGCCTTCAACGGTAAAGATATTCTCGGAAGCGACAAAACGATACTTTTTAATTTCGATACGTTTATTGAAAGATTCGCAGACTGCGATTTTGTAGATTTGTTCGGACTCGATAAAACGGATGTGGATGAAATTCTTGACAGTGTAAAGACCGCCAAAGAAAGCGTTGACATTGAAGAAGACGATGCTTTGGAGCTTAACAAAGCGATATACGCCACTCTGCTTGACAGCGTTACATCCGAAAAGACTGTAAACGGCAACGAAAAGACGGTTAATTGTATCGTTGCGGAGTTCAAGATCGATAATGAAAAGATCGATAAGATTTTCGAAGAGATCGAGGAATACTCCGAAAACGATGAAAGCGGCGATGAAGCCGAGGAAAACGGCATTGCCGACATTTGGGCTGACGCAAATAACGATATCGTTGATGCTTGGAACGATATAAAAGAAGATGCCGATATTCAGTTTTCCGTAAAGGTATACTTAAATAAGCGAACCAATGAATTTGTTAAGATAGTTCTGGATGGAACCGTAACCGAAGAGGACGTAGAGGAAACCCCTGCGGTTATGAGCGGTGAAGCGCTGTTCGGAGAAACCGAGATCACCTTTGATTTCACGTTGCAGACCGATGAAGAACCCTTATACGTTTATTCAAAGCTGGCGAAGGAAGTTACGTCCGAAGTATGTAAATACTCCTTTGATGTGGACGCGAACTTTGAGGGACAGGATCTTGACGCAGTCTATGTTCTTTGTGATTACAATAAAACCAGCGGTGATATAACCTTGTCCGCAGAAGTGTATGAAGACGAAGAAACCACCAACACCGCCGTGCTGGAAGGCAATCTTTCGGTTTCTGGTGAAAAGATATCCTTGATTTTCGATACTTTGAAGATCAACGATGATGAAAATAAATTCAAGTTTGAGCTGTCCGTATCGGCGCTGGATTCAATTCCCGCAATTCCCGAAGACGCCGTGGATTTTGTTGATATAACCGCTTCCGGATGGACGGATATATTAAACGAACTTCAAAACAGCAAGTTCGGTAAGCTGCTGTTCGGAGATCCGGAATCAGAGTTTTAAACCAATATAGTTCAAAAGCCCGTTTCGCAACGGGCTTTTTCTTTTGCTTTTTACTTGACTTTTTCTTTTATTTATATTATACTATGTGCCGTTCCATTAAAATATATACTACGGGGTGTGGCTCAGTTTGGTAGAGCGCTTGGTTCGGGACCAAGAGGCCGGAGGTTCAAATCCTCTCACTCCGACCACATCGGGTGTTCATAACGAACTTTAGTTGTGAGCACTCGATTTTTTTGTTTCTCTTACTTAACACCGTTACACAATTGATATCCTGCTTCGGCGTTGTTTTTATTTTGAAAATATCAATTCGATTTTTTCCTTAACTATTCTTTCGTTGCAGTACACAAAATTAAACTCGCCGCTGATCTGCATATCGGCAACCGTAAACGTTGCAAGATCGTCACGGCATCTGGATATGGGTTCATAAGCAAAGGTAATGGCGCCGTTGTTAGCCACGAGGTCGCAAATTACCGAAAAGTTGCTTACAGATGTGCAACGCCTGAAGTTATCAAGAGAAAAACCGCGGTCGGTAATAGCGTTATGCAGTAACGTTCTGGTTCCCGAGAACGGCTCTCTTACCACGATATCCTCTGCAAAAACTTCTTCGAGTGTGACTGTTTTGTTCGCAAAAGGGTGCTTTTTTGCACAGACACCCACAAACGCTTCTTTTTTAAAAAGGTGATATCCGTATTTGGATTTGTCAAACACACCCTCAATCACCGCAAAATCGATTTCTGCCTTTTCAAGCATACGCAACAGATTTTCCGTGTTGTCAATTATCAAGTCAAGATTGTGCTTCGGATCTTGCAGAAAAGAACGGATCTGCGGTACGATAACGAATTCGCCGATCGTTTTTGTCGCGCCAACGGTCATACAAACGGTATCCGAGGGAACGAACTTTTCACGGATATCCGCTTCCTCTGCATTGATACTGTCAAAATAACGCTTCAATCTTTCGGCGTTCTTTGTTCGTGAAAGCGTGCGCCCGTCGTACTCAAAGAGCTTTACACCGTAGTAATTTTCCAGAGAGTGAATATGCTGTGTGACACCCGGCTGTGTCATATTAAGCTTTTCGGCGGTTCTGCGGTAATTCATCTCATCGTATAAAGCAAGAAAGGTAAGTACTCTGTAATCCAGCATAACAAGCTCCCATTAATTCAAATTATCGGTTGATAATAAACGATAATTTGATTTTATCACAAAAGAGTAGTATTATCAAGAGGATAAAGAAAATAGGAGATTATTTATGAAAGTGTTGAAAGTATTTCCCGGATTAATATTATCCGTATGTGTGGCGCTTCTTGCGTGCTGGCTTGAAAGCTTGCTGCCCATACATCTTATCGGCGCCGCCGTTATCGCTATGTTTATCGGTATGGTCCTTAATTACTTTCTGAAGGGAACCAAGGTCTTCGCGTCGGGATTAAAATTCACATCCAAGAAGATTTTAAAATTTGCCATTATTCTTCTCGGCTTATCTCTCAACATCACCACCATATTGAACGTTGGTAAAATGTCCCTTACCGTAATGATTTTTACACTGCTTACTTGCTTCGGAGGCGGTTATTTTATCGGCAAGGCGTTGGGACTCAACTGGAAGCTCTCCAACCTTATCTCTGCCGGTACCGGTATCTGCGGCGGTTCTGCGATTGCCGCCATCGCTCCTACCATTGATGCGGACGATAACGACGTGGCTTACGCTATGTCTGCCACATTCCTCTTCGATATGGCGATGATAGTTTTGTTTCCCATTATGGGGCGGGCATTGGGAATGACCGACGAAGCCTTTGGTATTTGGGCCGGAACGGCGGTGAACGATACCTCATCCGTTGTTGCCACCGGATATGCCTTCTCGGAAGGCGCAGGGGATTTTGCCACAATGGTAAAGCTCACAAGAACTCTTGCTATCATTCCTACCGTTATCACTTTTGCTTTTGTACAGCTCCGTATTAAGCGTAAAGAGGCAATTGCAAACAGTCAAAGCGGAAGCGAACTAAAAGCCAATTTCAGCATTACAAAGATATTCCCTTGGTTTATTCTCGGCTTTCTTGCTATGTCAATTGTGGCAAGTATTTTCCCGATTCCCGCTGCCGTTGTATCCGGCACAAAGAGTGTAAGTAAATTCCTTATGGTCTGCGCTTTGGCAGCCATCGGTATCAATACGTCATTCTCAAGCATGAAAAAGGCGGGTATCCGACCGATGATACACGGATTTATCATTTCGGCGCTCGTTGTTATCGTAGCTCTGGTAGTAGAAATTGCAATGGGAATTGTATAATAACAGATAACCCGCCATATAAAACCCGTTTCATAGCTTTAAAATTTTTTCATAAAACACCGAACCTTTTTCGGAAATTGCGACCTTGTAAACGAAAGCTTTCAAAAGAGGAACCGAAAATGACAAAAGAACGTCTTGAAGAGCAAATTGAATTTTTGCTGTCGGCTGCTTTAAAAAAGTGCGGCAATATGCAGGACGCGGAGGATCTTACCCAGGAAACCTTGCTGTGCGCTTTGTCTTATGAGGCAAAGGGCGGAGTTATTAACGATCTCCGCGGCTGGCTCCTTACCGTTTTAAGCAACAAATGGAACAATATGCTTCGTAAAAAATACCGTCAGCCCCTTGTGGCGATAGGCGAAGGGTTTGATATTGTTGACGAAAGCGTTTGTTTTTCCGAAGAAGAGGAATACGATAAAGCCGAAAACGTGCGAAAAACCGTGGCGTATATGGCAAAAACTTACCGCGAGGTGATTGTGCGCCATTATATGAACGGAGAAAGCGTGGCTGAAATTTCCAAATCTATGGGAATCCCCGAAGGGACCGTTAAAAGCAGACTGCACAGCGGAAGAAACCGTATGAAAGAGGAAATGAAATTTATGGAAAATTATTCTAACCAAAGCTATAGTCCAGTTTCGCTGCAGATAAACAACAGCGGCAACAACGGCATAAACAATGAACCTGGCTCCCTTGTCAGAAACGATCTGCTGGCGCAGAATGTACTTTGGGCGGCATACGAAAAGCCGGTTACCGCTCAGGACATTGCAAAAAGTATAGGCGTGCCCACCGCATATGTTGAGCCTGTAATCGAAAGGCTCACGGAAGGGGAGTTGATGGTCAGAATCGGCAATAAATACTATACAGATTTTATTATTTGTACTGTCGAAGACAAAGAAAAGCATATTCCCGCGCAAAAAGAATTTATAAAAGATAATTTTTCGCTTATTTGGAAGTATATAGGAAACGGGCTTGACAAGCTGAAACAGCAGGATCTTTACAAAAAGCTTAATTCCGACCAAAAGAATTCACTTGAAATGTATTTTACTTTCAACTGTCTTGATTACGGCATATACCGTATCGTAAGCAACATTCTGGGCGCGGAGCAGAAGTTTCCTTACAGAAAAGACGGCGGACGTTGGATAGCCTTTGCCACTGTAAATTTTGCGGAATTCAACCCTATGGAGCATCTTGACCTTATGATGCACTCCTACAGCGGCGAACGGCACACATATTTTGAAAAGTTTACAAACCGTATGGTATGTCAGCACGTATACTCCGCCGACGGATTTCCCAATTACTCTTATTATGCTTCACCCGATTATAATTTTATCAAAGCGGGCGAAGACGTTGACGAGATTATTACAAAGCTGTTGTTTATTCTTCATATGGGTATTCCTGCGGAACACGTAGGCTTTAACGAAGAATACTTAAAGATGATCCCTCATCTTACGAAATGCAAAATATTGCGGGAAGAAAACGGGCAGATATTCGTTAATATACCCGTTATCAATGAAAAGGAATTCGGTATTCTTTTAGAACTTCTTGAGGAAGCAAAACGCGGTATGGAAGCGGACGAAGAGCTTAAAAACCTTTTTGCCGAGTTTTTAAGCGGAAAAGAAACGCTTTGTCCTTCCCATATAGAAAGCATACCCGTTTTCAAGCGGTATCAGTGTCCCGTAAACGCTATGTTGTTTTCCTGCGTGAGAGAGGCAATAAATAGAAACGAACTGTACGACGGCAATTATGATGATGACAACGAAAAAGTAAACCAGCATCCTTGTCCGATGATACTGGTAATCGAATAATTAGACAAAAATCCTCCGATATTTTCGGAGGATTTTTTAAAAGCTATTTCTTTTTGCTGTCCAGCCAGCTTTGCAGAATTATCTGTGCGGAAAGGGTATCGATCACGTTTCTGCGCTTTTTGCCGTTGAATTCTGTGGCGTTAAGATATCTGTATGCTTCCATTGTGGAAAGACGTTCATCCATAAACTCGTATTCAAGTCCCGTCGCTTCCTTAAGCATATCCGCAAAACGCTGTGTTCTTTCGGCGCGGTAGGAAAGGGAACCGTCCATATTTTTGGGAAGTCCGATAACAAGCTTTTCCGCCCCCAATTCAACGGACTTTTCGCTTACTTTTATAACCGCGTCGTTAATACCGCTTACTTTTATAGTTCCTTGCGCGGTGGCGAGATTTTCACCGTAATCTGAGGTTGCGATACCTACGCGGGCATCACCGAAATCAATTCCAAGTACTTTCATTTTTTAAAACCTTTTTCCAAATTTTTCTCTTTGCAATTCAGTCATAATTTCTTCATATTCGGCAATAATACTATTGCCCCCGAAAAGGAGCGAAAATAATGAATGATAAAAAGCAATCAAAACAAAACGGCAGAGAGCGATATCTTTACGGTGAAAACCGCTTCAGATACCCTTTAATGCCGGAGATAGAAGTCCCCAACGTATTATATCCCATCGGTCATCCGGACCCGCTGATAGGAATGGATATGCTTTCAAGCGATACCGACCCTAACGGAAGCTACACCGGTACACCGATAGAAAAAAGTGAACGACCGGTTCAGGACGCAGACGATCTTTAGGCTTCGTCCTCACCGTTTCAAACGGCTGTCTTATGGCAGCCGCTACTTATTTTGCAAGGATCTTTTCGATATTTTCGATCATTTTCTTTGCCATAAAATACATTCCAAGATCATTGGGATGCAAATAGTCAACAAAGCAAAGATCGCTCATTTCCTTGGGGAAGTATTCTCTTCCGTCCAGAAAATACACGTTTCTATCGCCTTCCGCCAGAGCGCGCTCATAGGTGGTCTTTACGATCTCTATGCGCTTAAGATCGTTTTCGGAGGTAGGCCAGCAATAGGGGTGAGTGCACATAAGCACGGGAACATGGGGATGCGCGTTTCTGAAGGTTTTGTAAAAGGGATAATGAGTGGTCTCCAGTTCTTCCAAAGAGCGGGCGTTAAACACGTAATCCATTACGAACAAGCCGATATCGTATCTTGTTGCCATATATTCGGCTACGGATTGCTCACCGAAGGCAGAGCCGGAAAAACCAAGGTTAATACAGTCCGCATCAAAATGACGGCATACTATGTTTGCAAAAGCGCATCCTGCGCGGGATGCACAGCCGCCCTGCGTAATGGATGAGCCGTAAAAAGCTATGGGAGCGGTAGTTCTTTCCGCAGGGGCCTTGAGTGTGGCACCCTCGGGAATACCCACTTCAATGTCCTCGATGCCTGCGTACAAAGGCATATAGATAAGTACTTCGTTTTCGCCTTCGGGAAGATTTACTTCGTTTTCGTTTTGCTCGGTGCTGTCGGCAAAGGTCTGCATAATTTTACCGCAGTATTCTCGGTTTTTGCCGCTGCCTACCAAAAGATCAAGCCCCCACACGCCTCTGTGAGTAAAATGGTTCATACCAACGGTTACCACACGTAGCTTATTACGGATGCATATAGTATTTGCATCCGTTACAAATCGTACAGTACCGCCGGAGGTCTGGTGTGCAAGCCCGCTGTTGGCGCCGGAATAAATATCCTTTTTGCTTGCATCAAGTCTGTAATATTCGCCGTAGTTTTTATCGGGGTGAAGGATACCGCCGATAACAAAGGGCTCGTTTTTAACGTTTGTAAAAATGTAATCCATAAGTATATACCTCAGTTCTGTTTTCTCACAGTTTTATATTCGTCATAAGGGTTGTAATAGGGGCATCCGTTTTTTGCGCTGAGGAGAGCGACCATTTCGTCTTCGTCAAAGTCAGCGTCGCAAACGTAGGTGTCCGTATATTCGTCGTATGCGTAATACATACAATTTTCGCAAAGACTATCGGGCATTTTAAATATCTCCTTTAAAATTACTTGCAATTCACGTAAAAAGAGGTTATAATCTAAAAACAAAGTTTAAAAAGAGGAGTTATTTTAATGAAAGCATTAATAAAAGTAAAAGATCTCGGCGTAATGACAGCCGAATTATACCCTGAAAAAGCACCCAAGACCGTAGAAAACTTCGTTTCTCTTGCAAAAAGCGGCTTTTACAAAGGACTTATCTTCCACCGCGTTATCGAAGGATTTATGATCCAGGGCGGCGGATTTTATCCCGATTTCGAGCACAAGGATGCAAAGGCAATAAAGGGTGAGTTCGCAGGAAACGGCTTTGCCGGTAACGATATCGCTCATACCCGCGGTGTTTTGTCCATGGCTCGTACAATGGACCCCAACTCCGCCTCTTCCCAGTTCTTTGTAATGCATCAGAACGCACCTCACCTTAACGGTCAGTACGCTGCATTCGGCTGCCTTACCGATGGGTTCGACGTGCTTGACACCATTGCAGGTACAGATACCGGCAGATACGGTTATTATTCCGATGTTCCCAGAACCGCAATAGTTATTGAAGATATTGAAATAGTTGATTAATCTTTTTGCCCGGCTTTAAGTCGGGCTTTCTTTTTTAAATTAATCCTCTTTTTTCTTTCTTTAGTGTGGTCTTCGGACCGTGTCCGGGATAAACTGTGTAATCGTGATCCAAAGCAAAAAGTTTGCGTATGGAATTATATTCCTCCATTGTATCACCGCCGTAAAGGTCTGTTCTGCCGATACCGCTTCTGAATAGTGTATCGCCGGAAATCAGAATATCTCCGCAGATAAAGCAGCTGCTTCCTTTGGTGTGCCCGGGCGTATGAAGAACGCTGAGGTGTATATCACCAAAGTACATTTCGTTATCGCCGTCAAAAAATTTCGGCGGGGTAGTGCATATTATATTACTTTCGGGAAGCAGAAACGAAGCGTTCTTGTGGGGATCTTCAAGCATTTCTGCATCCAACACGTTTATATACAGATCTGTGCCTGTTTCGCGGCAGATATCATCTACCGCACCTATATGGTCAAAATGCCCGTGAGTAAGTATTACGGCGCGGAGATCATATCCTTCAAGCAGGGAATATATTTTATCTTTTTCCCCGTCGGGATCAAATACTACCGCATCTGTACCCTCGGTAAGTATATAGCAGTTTGTTCCGAGCAAACCGCAATTAATCGTTTTTATTTCCATTTTCGTGAATCCTGTCAAGTAAAGTTACCCATTTTACCGCCGTTCTCATATCCGGCAGGGGATGGATATAAACAAGCTTATTTTTATAATATACGTCAAAAGCAGAGCCTACGGTGATAGGGAAGCCGCCTAGCTTATCTGTGGGATAAAAGGCTTCGATCTCTTCGCCGAAAATTTCGCCCTTCATATAAAAACCGGTTTTATCAAGCCTTACAAAACCTTTGCCCGCTTGATGGTCGATATTTCCTTTTTCGTTTTTGGTGCCGAATACGGCTTCGCTTTCAAGAACGTCGTTTTCGGGGTCAAGGCATTGCTTTTGCCAATCCATCCACTCGTTTATTCTTGAAAAACGCGAACCGCTGAAACGGTATTTATTATCCAGAACCGCGTCTGCGCCGCATACGGAGCAGGTAATGTGATTGTTTTTGGCAGTCATTTTGAATTCGCTCATGCATTCGGGACATTTATATATAATTCCGTCAAGCCCTTCTGTCATATCCTTGCAGCGGTAGAACGTACCTGCCATAGCCAATTCGTCATCGTGAAGAATTGCGCTGTCAATACGTGCGCTTATTTCTTCAAGAGAGAGCTTTTTGATCTCTTCTGCATCAAACAGCTTTGCGGTTGTAATGTTTATCTTGCCCTTACGGTCTTTTTTTCTCCATTTGGGGAAGGTGAGATACGCGCCGTTGCTCGTAACGGAATATACGTCAACACAACAGCTTTTAACAAGTTCTGCCGTTCCCGCGGTTACCGCAAGGGAATGACCGTACCATGTAAGTCTTCCTTCGGGAAACAAAACTATGGTGTTTCCGCATTTCAAGGCACGGCGGATGTTCATAATAGTGCCCACGTCTGCGCAGAACATCTTTTTGGTAATAACACGCATCATCTTCATTACGGGTCGCAGAATGGGGAAGCCCGCAAAATGCTCACTCATTACAAATGTAGGACGGTGGGGAAACAGACCAAAGGCTGTTAAAAAATGGTCGCTGTTGGATAAATGTGGGCAAAGCACTATGGAAGCGCCCTTCATATCCTTAATTCGGCTTCTGTCAACGGTAACACCGTATGCCAGACGGTAATATATACGCATTATAAAGTATGCCGGATAATATATAAGTGCCGGGGGCTTTTTGAATTTTTTCATCTTTCATCAACTCCTAACAAATTATACCATATATTTGTTTTTTGTCAATGAGATAAAACCTCTTTATACTTGACAAAAAGTTTATGTGAATATATAATTACTTTAGAAAATAATGTTGTTTTGGAGGAACAATATGAACGTAATACCTTGTCCGAAAACCATGCAATCCGATGAATCTACCGTTTATATCGGCGGTTGGAACATTGTTATGAACCCTCTGTGCGACAGCCGTATATTCAAGGCTTGTCAGAAACTCAAAGCAGAGCTTGAAAAAGAAACTTCCGTTGCATCCAAGATAAACAAAGCCTTCGGCGCGGAAAATATGACAAAATGCATCAGCGTATGCGCCGGTAACGAAGAAAACAGCGAAAAATACACCCTCGTTTGTACCGAAGAAGCCGTAAGAATTTCCGCACCCTCTCTCGCCGGCGCATTCTACGGCATTCAGACGCTCCGCCAGCTTCTCCGTTCTTCTGACGGACGTATTGCTCTGTGCAATATCGATGACGAACCCGATATGGCTCACAGAGGCTTTTATCACGACGTTTCCCGCGGCAGAGTTCCTACCGTAGACGGTGTTAAAAAGCTTATAGATTTTATCGCTTACTACAAAATGAACTCTCTCCAGCTCTATATCGAGCACGCTTTCGATTTTAACGAATACCGTTGCTTCCTTGAACCCCACGGCTATCTCACCGCAGAAGAAATTCTGGAGCTTGATGATTACTGCTACGAAAACTTTATTGATTTCATTCCTTCTCTTTCCACCTTTGGTCATCTTTACAGACTTTTGGAAACCAAGGAATACAAGCATCTTTGCGAGCTTGATGAGTTTACTCCCGACCCCAACCTCTGGCTCAACCGTATGCTTCACCATACCATTGACGCTTCCAATCCCGAATCCTTTGAACTTATAAAGTCGCTTATTGACCAGTACATACCTTTGTTCAGAAGCAAATACTTCAACATCTGCTGTGATGAAACTTTCGACCTTTGCAATGGTAGAAACAAGGGCAAGGATAAGGGCGCACTTTATCTTGAATTTACCACAAAGCTTATAAACCACGTATCCTCCCGCGGAAAGACAGTTATGATGTGGGGCGATATAGCACTGCATCACCCCGAAATTCTGGATTCCTTCCCCAAGGATATGATAATGCTTTGCTGGGATTACTGTGATAACCCCAATATCGGCAATATTGAAAAGTTTGCACAAAGCGGTCTTCCTCAGATAGTATGTCCCGGCACCTCCTGCTGGAACCACTTCTGCGAAGTTATCAACTACGCAAAGCCAAATATTATCGGTATGATCGACGGCGGTGTAAAGCACGGAGCACTCGGTCTGCTTAACACCTCATGGGGCGATTACGGCCACGTTTGCTCACTTAACTGCACATTGTACGGTATTGTTCTCGGTGCCGCAAAGGCCTGGAATAACGCTACCGATGCATATTCCAAGGATTTCGATTGCGACGTAAGCAACCTTCTTTACGATGATCACACCGGAATAACCCTTTCTATGGTTAAATCCCTTGGTGATTGCGAGCTGAAGATGAGCTGGGGCTTGTTCGTTCAGTGGTATCACGGCATGCGCCAGTATTGGGGTAAGATGCCCGAAACCGAGGACGCGCCCGAATTCGTTGAAAACGCAGAGCGTTGTTTTGCTATTGCGGATTCCTTCCGCAAGCTGGGAACCGGTGAAATACTGCTCGATCTTTCTCTTGCCGCAGAAGCTACCGCATACATCAACCTTGCATTTGCACGACTTCTTGACGGCAGAGAATTAGGTGAATACAGAAGCAATTTCCTGCGCTGGAGCGAAGAATACGAAACCGCTTGGAGACGTGAAAACAAAACAAGCGAGCTTGCTCTCATAGTTGACCTTATGAAGAGAGCAATGTTTGAATAATTCAACCGATATATAGAAAAACGGACGGCGTAAAAGCCGTCCGTAATTTATTTCGGGAGTTTTTTAAATCTTTATCTTTGCCCATTTTTCGCCTTTAAAGCGTATCCAGCATATAAACAGTCTGAAATAATGATCTACCAGCAAAGCGCCGTATGCTCCCACAACACCGAATCCCAAAGGATATGCAAACAGATATGTGAACAACGGACGGATGATAGTGATGGATAGCAGGGAACTGATAGCAACAAAGAAAGTATCTCCTGCGCCTCGTAAGCAACCGCTGTAAACCACCATAGAGATCTGTGCGGGCATAGTGAGGGCGAGAAGAATCATTATATATTCCGCCGCCTTCATAATAAATTCGCCGTTAATGTCACCTGCGGGCACAAACCAGCTAACCATATTAGTACCGTATGCAAAGAACAGCACCATAAACATTGCCGAACATATCGCACCAACGCGCTGTCCGATGCTACCGTACAGCAAAGAAAGGTCTTTTCTTTTTTTGCCCAGATTCATTCCCACCAGAGCTGAAGTACCCACGCCCAATCCATCTCCCAGACAGAAAGAGAGGGTAAGAATATTCATACAAATAGTGTTGGTTGCAGTTGATTCTTCACCCAGCTCATTTACCATCACCGCTGTAAGGAAAAAGCCAATTCTTAAAAATATCTGCTCAATGGCAGCGTTTCTGCTGACGCTTGCGTGTAGCTTAAGGATATCCTTTCGTATGACGAAGCATTCCTTGAGTTTGATATGTATAACCGATTTTTTATCAAAAAATACTGTCCATATAGACATAAGACAGGATACCGCATTACCGATAAGAGTTGCAATAGCGGCACCTTTTATTCCTATAGGGGAAATGTTCAAAGCGCCGTTCAAAAAGTTTTCGCTTATAAGAATATAATTAAACAGGCAGTTGATAAGGTTTGCTGTTATATTCGTAACCATAGAGATACGTGTTCTTCCCGTACCTCTGTGTGCGGCGTTTATGGTCATACCGATGCTGGTGAACAGCATACCTGCCATAGTAATTCTGAAATACATTGCAGAATCGTCAATATATGATTCTGCTGCTCCCGCAAGGTCAACAAGCGGTTTCGCAAAGCCTATAGCTATGGAACACAGAACGATTCCGAGAATTGCCGTTAACGATATAGACTGGGCAAGACAGTTTCTGGCGCCCTCCATATCCTCCTGGCCCGTTCTGCGGCTTACAATAGCGGTTACACCGATATTGATAGCAAAAAAGACGGCATAAAAGATCATTCTCGGCTGGCCGGTCACACCTACCGCAGCAACCGCTTCCGTACCGATAACGGAAACCATCTGGGTGTCTATAAAAGCAACGAGACTTATGAGAACGCTTTCCAGCATCGAAGGCCACGCAACTTTAAAAAATTGAGCAAGTGCGCTTTTAGTGTTTGGAAGCTCGCCCAAAACTTCTTTTTTTCTTAATATGTATTTGGGATTGAAATATCCCGTCAGTAAATTCATTGTTTACCACCGCTTTTCCGAAATCTTTTTTATTTTACCACTTTTTTTCAATTAAATCAATAAGTTATATTTAACTTTTTTTATTGACAATATTAGTGTCTTTTGTTATACTTATGTGAGAGAAGGCTTTAGGTTGAAGGAGCTGAGGAGCATGAGAAATCTTAAAAAATTTGTGTGTGTATTTATTGTTTTGCTGTTAGTTTTATTTTGTGCCTCTTCTTGTAAAGGTGAAGACGAAACCTCCAAGGATCAGATAGACATAGAAATGATATACGGAAGAGCTATTGCCAGAATTAATAATGCTTCATCTTACGTACGTGAGGATAGGTACCGCACGGAAACCACACAAGACGGTGTTACGACGGTTAACGAGCAAAGCTTTATAGATAAATTTTCATTCGACGGTATCGGCAAAGATTCGGTTTCATTTACCTTTCCGGATGCGGAGTATGGCGAATTCACGCTTTCCTATTGCGAAGATGTCGCTTATGTACAAACAGCTTCAAATGCTTTTTCTTTTGATTGCACTTTTGAAGAATTCAATTATTTTGTACAGCGTCACATGTACGTGATGGGATTTGTAACGAATATAAACGTATTTTCAATGTTCAGTTATAATGCTGTTTGCGAAAAGGACGAGCAGGGGTATTATTTTATCTCTATCTCAAGAATTATTTTCGATGAAAACACAAAAGAAATCCTTTTGGGAAGCGGTTACGAATTTTATTCGGAAATAAGTGAAATTAATCTTGAAGCTACAATCATTATTAATCCCAATATGTATTTTGAAGAAATTATGACAGATCTAACATTTTCTGCAAATACGGAAACCGGCAGGGCGGATTTCAGTGTACATAATAAGGTTGCTTTCAGCGAAATTGGCAGTAAAACGGTTTACGTGGATATTCCAACTTATAACTGTGAGCATATAGGCGACGCAAATATACTGGCAGGCTTAGATGCATTTAATAATCTAAATCGTTTGCCCGGATATTCCGCAAGCCTTATGGAGGAATATTCGCTTTCCGGTAACGACATCTCGCATAACGACGTTGTAAAAACGGATTTTGTTATTGAAAACGGTGAAAAACAAAAATTTGCCAAAAAGAGTGTTTACGATTGTGATGACACAAAAACCACCCTTTATCTGTATTTAGAAGACGGCGTTCTGTATTCAAAACGCAACGAAGAGCTTGAATATACCGATTACGGCGATAAAATTGGTCGTTACAGATCTGTAGATGTCTGGACAGTACCGTGGTTTGATATAAATACGGGGAAATCATTTTCTCTTACCGCAGGCGATGGGGATACGGCTACACTGGCCTATGAATACGACCACAGACTTGTTGAGCAACTGGTATCTGATTACTTATACATTTTTAACGGTGGGGAATATATGCCAGAATCGTTGGAGGTTGTGGCGGTAGAAAAGGCGGCCGCATTCGTTATTTATGATACAGCAAAGTGTATCGTGATAGAACAGAACTATGAAATTGAAGCAACCGTTGAAATTGATGGAAATACGTTTACTTTTAGAGTAAACCGCACTCTTACTGTGGATACGGATAATTTCACCGTTCCTGACAGAAGCGTATTTTTAGGTACGTCCGATTTTTGATCTACCGAAAGGAGTATAAAATGAAGAAATTTAAACTTTTGGCACTTGTACTTTTAGTTGCTGTCTTGGCAACAGCGTGCATTACAAAAATTCCAGATGTAAACCAATCCGGCGAAGACGAAAGCAGTATAGCTCCCGAAGTATCTGTTGATGATACTTCTGACGAGGTGTCCGCCGAGGAATCCGAGCCTGTTGTCGAAAATCCTATGGCTTCTATGACCGCCAAGGAAATTATTGAATATTCGACGGAGATATCCAAAGGCGTTTCATCCTTCGTTCAAGATGCCGAACAGACCGTTGTGATGGATCTCGGTAACGGAGATACTTCCACTCAATCAATTTCTTACCGCGGTAAAGGTAAGGATCTGGGAACCGAAAATGCGATGATGAGTTATTCTTTTACCGCACCGGACCGTACCGGAAACTTTTACTTTAAAAACGGTATCGGTTACTCAAATTCCAACAACGTACGTCTGTCCTTCGAATGTACCGAAGCAGAGTTTGAAGAATACGTACAGTTGGTGATCTTTCAAACATATACCGACAACGGTAACGAATTGTTCGAAAATTACATATATGAAAACTGTACCGTTACTCCTAAGGAAGACGGCAGCTATGAGCTGACCTTGTCCGGCACGGTGCCTTACGATATGTTTGCCGAGTATATGGAGAGCAACGCTGAGTACATTAAGCAGGATGAAGAAATTACCTGCGATTATAAGGTTATCGTCAGCGCCGAAGGATATCTCTTTTCCGAGGAAGTTGCTTTTGGATTCGTAATGGAGACTATGGGCCAGACCATCAACGTTACCATGCATTCCGTTTCCGCCGTTTCCAATATCAATGAAAACGTAAGCGTAGTTATTCTTGATACGGGTTATACTCACGTCGGCAGTATTGACGCAATGTACGCATCTTTATCTCACGAATACGTAAAAGCTCAGGATTATTATAAAGGCGAGGTAAAGAGAAAATACACCGTAAACGGATACGGCTTCAACGATAACGTTACTATCGACATCCAGATGAACTACGACGGTATCGAACAGAATAAATACGCCCTTACTTATAATTACGTTATTGACGGCACCTCGTTTAAATACCGCTATTACTATGAAGACGGTAAGCTGTACTACAAGCTGCTTAACGAGGCTGTGGATAGCTTCGAATACAATCTCGTTTCCGACGTGGTTTTCGAAGAATGGGCGGCGTACAATCTCGACCTTTCATACGGCAAGGATTTCGGTTATACCGATAACGGCGACGGAACCGCAACCTTTACGTTTACCTATAAGGATGAAATTGCTACCGAATTTGCGGACGTTTACGTATACACCATCTACGGCGAAGAGTATTACGGCTTGTTCGCGTACGCCGACAGTAAACAGATAAATGAAGCGAAGGTAACCGTTGTGGTCGATACCGAAACTCATTGCTTCATCTCTCACTCCGTCAAGATAGATGCAAAATTCGTCATAGAGGGTGAAACTGTAACCTTTAAAGAAGAATCCACCATGACTTTCAGTCCCGAAGGTGTTGTGATTCCCGACCGCGCATCCTTTATGGGAAGCTCTTCGCTCTGATAGATTTAAAAAATGCCTTGCTCGCGCAAGGCATTTTATTTTTATCCCAGATCGTAAGTATCGGTGAACTCTATCACACCGTCGCTTACGGAATCGGTTTCGAAAACGATGATCTCGTTTTTACCTTCTTTAAGAAACGGAGCGGGGACGTACAAGGTCTTCTGCGGTCCTCTTTCGTTGTAATATCTGCCGATATTTATTCCGTTTACGGTGATAAAGCCGTGGGAAAATCCACTTGGCTTAACAAAGGTATCGCAAGGCGTACCATCTATCTCCAGCGTTCCTTTGAAGAAAGCGGGAAGGCTTTCGCCCTTGTTTGTTATTTTGCTGATATCTCGCATATCGAGAGGGTATATTTCCCAATCGAACAAATGCTGAAGATCCAGCATTACCTTATTAAGACCCTTTTTGTCGCCTACGTTCATTCCGTAGTTGACTCTGCCCATATTCTCGGTAAGGATCTCAAGGGTATGCAGATCCTTGGAATCATCATTAAGCCGGATATCATCGGAAACGTAGCCATTTTCAACCATTCCTATCCGCTTACCGTTAACGTAAACTATTGCTCTGTCACGCATTCCGGGCATTGATAAGGGTTGGTTATAAAAAGGTCCTTTAACTTTTGTACGGTAAAGGGTGTATCCGTAATCCTGCCCTATATCTTCCATATATTTCGGTGCGGGGAAACATAACTTTTTTGAAATGTTTTCAAGATTATTCCACAGATCACCGCAATGACTGAGTTTTAAGGTGCCGTACGCCTTTTTAACCGAATTTTTTACGGTGAGTGGAGGCAGAGTACCAAAGTGCTTTTCGTTCACTTCACGGAGCTTATAATAGCATTCTGTCAAATCACCCGCCTCGGAAAGCGGAGCGTAATAATCGTAGCTTGTTACTGTAGGATCGTATTTTTCATGGTGATTTGCACCGTTCATAAAGCCGAAGTTTGTTCCGCCGTGGAACATATAAAAATTAATACTTCCGCCAAGTTTTAACAATCTGTCGTAATTATCGGCAACGTCATCTGCGCTTCGGGCGTGTCTCTGTTCGCCCCAATGCTCAAACCAACCGCACCAGAACTCGCTGCACATAGGAGGCTGATCATCGCGGAATTGTTGGAGTACCTCAAAAGCACCTTCGGGATTAGAGCCGAAATTTACGGTAGCAAGCACATTGTCAACCGCACCGCCCTTGAGCATCCAATAAGAAGGACCGTCGGAAGTGCACAGCAGACAGGTGGCACCGTATTCAATATATTTGCTTTTTACCCATTCAAGATATTTTTTGTCATTACCGTAAGATCCGTATTCGTTCTCGATCTGCATCATCACGATATTGCCGCCGTTTTCTGCCATTCTGGGACGGGCTATCTCTAATATTTTTTCAAGATATACGTCTACCTTTCCGAGATAAGCTTCGTCATAACAGCGCAATGCCATATCGGGATATTTGTGAAGCCAGTAGGGAAGTCCGCCGAATTCCCATTCAGCGCAGATATAAGGACCGGGACGGAGATACACATCCAGCCCTACAGATTTTGCTTCGTCTATGTATGCTCCCAGATCGAGATTTCCGGTAAAATCGAAAACACCTTCTTCGGGCTCGTGAAGGTTCCAGCACACGTAGGTCTCTACCGTGTTAAAACCGCATTGACGCAGTTTTTCAAGACGGTCGCGCCAGTATTCTCTGGGAATACGGAAATAATGCATAGCACCGGATAAAATGCGGTGTTCTTTGCCGTTTTTTAAAAACATATCGTTTTTGAAGCTCAAAACGCTCATTATATTCACAACCTTTATGTAACTTTTTTTGAGAGTCTAACATTTATAAACCTTTTTGTCAAGGTATTGAAAAAATATATAAAATATTGTATAATGATATATCAAAATATTAAGGATATGTTCATGAACCGTAATTCTAAAAATGCTTTTTTAAGAAAAAAGCTCAGGCGTATATGGAGCATACCTATAGTACGTATAATTTCCGTACTGCTTGGTATTGCCATTGTAGCCGTATCGCTTATTTCTGTTTTTAATAAAAACGCCGAACCTGCAGAGGAATCCTTGTTAACCGACATTTCCGAAGCTGAATCTGCGAACATTCCCGAAAGCGTGCCCGAAGAGGTTTCCGAAGAACCCGTTATCGCGCTTCCCACGCCTTGGCGTTTTACAGGTGCGGATAATTTAAATTCTGTAATTGCATCGGATTACGGTATTATCATCAACGCTACCACACGTCAGGTGTTGGGCGGTAAGAATTACACTCAGCGCATTTATCCCGCTTCTATGACGAAAATAATGACACTTATCGTGGCGGTTCAAAGCGGCATTGATATAAATACCGAATATTTGATGGATTACCGTCTTATAAACAAATATTACCTCGCCGGAGCCAGTATGTCGGGTATTTTGGCAGGGGATACGGTTACTTTTAAAGATCTGCTATACGGTGCGGTATTGCTTTCTGCTGCGGATGCAACTGCCGCAATAGCGGAAATGGTTGCGGGCAGTGAGGAAGAATACGTTAAGCTGATGAACTCCACGGCTGCTGAATTAGGGTGCCACGACTCGCATTTTACGAATACCAGCGGTTTATACGATACTGCTAATTATTCCACGCTCGGCGATATAGCACTTATGCTGGATTACGCTATGTCTATTCCTCTTGCAAAAGAAATATTGTCTACCGTGGATTATACCACACCGCCGACAGCGAAAAATCCGGAAGGATACTACTTCTTCAGCACCATGTTTACGAGGATAGACCACGATTCCATTCCGGGGATGACAGTTCTCGGCGGGAAGACGGGATATCTCGCAGAAACAAAACATTGTCTTGCCAGTATGGCTGTGGGCGATAACGGAGAAAAATTCATCGTCGTTACCGCCGGCGGTGCAAAATATGATCCTATTGACGATTGCATTGATCTATATACCCGATATTATGGAGAAAGTAGTGAAACAAGACAAAGCGAGACGGTCCGGTGATCTTAAAAAAGTTCGATATTTCTATTCTGAAACTACTTCTGTTAAAACCGCATGAATAACTATTCTTTTATCACCCAAGCCGAAACTGCTTTCGCAGGTGACAAGGGTGAGCAGAGAGGGATTTTCTCCCGGTGCGGTGCCAAAATCAATAATAGATTTGTCTTTTCCGTCTTTGGCATATTTTTTCAGTTCCTCTTCGTTATCAAAAGCGGTTTTTATATATCCGTTACCGCTTTCGATATATGCGGCGTAGGGTTTGTATATTGCCAGCTTTCCGTTTGAATATATCTCTATATCCGCATTTATAAATTTTTCGGGATTTCTTAGGTATGCAAACATATTTCCCGAAGCCATGTTATGACCGTAAAGTATAATGTTTCTGTTTTCGGTTAAAGATGATTTTAACCTGTAATCCACGATTATAGAACCGTTTTTATCGTAGGAACCGTCATAGGCTTTACGGACATAATATTCGTTATCTGTGGTAAGCAGCAGAGGATAGCTTATTTTCGTGCCCTCCACGTTTATCCAGCCGCAGATATCGGGATATTTATTTGCAAGATTTTCCATCATACCGCCGTAGATCTCATAGCTTTTACCGGATGTGTTGTTGATATTCACCGTGTATTGATATTCTTCTTCGTTTGTGCCGCCCTGCCTGTTAAGAACGGCAGAGGTAGTAAAGCAGACAGCCGCCGCGGTAAATCCTATTAAACTAATTAAAGTGTATTTTTTCAATTATAATCACCCGGATATATTATCTCCGGAAATAGGGAAGTGATACTTAAAATGAGCAGACTTGTAGGACCGCTTGTGCTTGAGGGGGGCGAAACGGTTATTATCCGTTGGTCAGACGGCACGGAAACCGAAGCTAAATATGTCGAAACCTACGGATATACCAATCTTTTCGATGCAAACGGAAAAGAAATACGTTTATCCAACCACTTTATGCGTCTGAAAGGGATAAAACTTTCTTTGAAATAGTATATTCTTTCTTGACAAATTATAGCTTTTATGTTAAAATATAAGCACAGTAAATAACATCTACTTAAAAAGCAGGTGTTTTGCATATTCCGAGTGTTTTTCCACCCTGCTTTTCCGCAGGGTGGTTTTTGTTTATTATACGTATAATTCCGACGGTATACGTACAAGAAAGTACGAATACATCGGATTCAAATATTTAGCAACAAGCGCTGTAGTCGGTCCGCTTGTTTGGTTGTCAATCGAGTGAGGAAACAGTTGATATGAAAAAATTCTTTATAATAATTTCTATTCTAATAATTTCTATTTTGGTGCTTTCCCTAAGTCTCATAACGTTCTCGTCTTGCGAAGCAAAAGAAATGCGAGAATATTATTCCGATAAAGATAATTATGTTATTGCAACCGGTACTGTCACGCACATAAAATATTCTAATGGTGAGCTATATATAGGACTTTCGCGTGTAGAAGGTCCTGCATATAACAACACTTATAAATTTGTAGGTGAGAATTTAACCATAGTTCGCGATAACGGCATTGGCAATAAACTTAAACTGGGTGACCGTATAGAATTTGTTACTGCTCCAGTAAGTTTTGGAGACGGTTATACACCTTATCTTGTAGGAATAACAATAAACGGTGAAAAACTTTTGGAATTTGATGAGGGCTTCGTCAATTTGAATAAATGGCTTGAAGAAGAGTAAAAACAACCACCCAAGCTGTTGCCTTTTTGACAACTGCTTGTTCTTTTGCTCCACACAATGCTGATCTTGATCAAAAAACAACTGCCCTCACCATGCGCAGTTGTTTTCTGCTATAAGTATATCATACGTGCCAATTTGTCAAATTTTTACACATCAAAATCAAAACATTGCTTGGTGAAAAACAAGAGTGGACTTTTTAATAAGCCCACTCTTGTTTGTCGCGGTCACCGAGAAGCGGTTAGGCTTCTTGGGATGATTATTACTTATTTACTTTTTTCTTTCTGTCCAGGATTACGATAATCGCACCGACGATTGCAAGCACGATCACTCCGCCGACAGCATATCCCCATGCGGGGAATACAAATTTGGAGGTACTGCCGCTGTCTTCGCTTAAATTATTTTCGGGAGTTTCAACAAAAGTGCGGTGGTCGTCTTTATTGTTTGCAATTATTTTCTTAAGTAGTTTAAAATCCCGTAAGAGGGCAGCGGAAGCGTTTTTATCTGTTAGGGAAGGAATTTCATTCGCAAGCTTTAAGATATCTTGTGCACTGTCTGAAAGCTTTCCGCTTTCCAGAACGATAATAAGGGAATTAACCTTTTCCTTGAATTCGTTAAGCTTTTCCGCTTCCGGCAAATCCTTCATAAGCTCAATTCTTGAAGCTATCGCATCAAGCTGCGCAAGAGCCGCCGCCTTGCAATTATAAGTAGGGGAAAGGGAAGGCGTTTTCAATATGGTAGACGCAATTTTATCTCCGTAATTTCCCGCAACATATTGGGCATATGAGAAGAAGGCAAAACCGTCCGCTCCCGTGTATCTGCTTTCCAGAATCTGGTTTTTGAAGGTTTCGATACCGTAATCACCCAATCCAATATACGCAAATACGCCATCGCCGCAGGCTTCAACTGTATATCCGCCGTACATCTGTACTACGTTGGTGCCGTATGCCATGGGGAACGCCATGTTTATCAAGCCTTCCTCCATCCACAGCTTTGCGTTCTGCAGGTGGGACCCCTTGCTGTCAGCCAGATTTGGAGCAACGTCGCAGGAAACGGTGGTCATCGGCGAAAGCTCGTTTGCAAGGGAAACTATCTTTTTAACAAAAGAAGTTACAAATCCGCTGCGGTAATCGCACCATTCTTCCCAAAGGCTTCCGCCTTCGGTTATTTCCAGAGGATCTTTTCCGTACTGTTCTTTAAATTCATTGCGCGCCGTATCGGTGTATCCGAACTCCTCACCGGTTGCAACGGGGTAGCGTATGTAATCGAGCTGAAGTCCGTCAAGCTTATAATTCTTAAGCAGATATTCATATACGGAAAGCAGATATTCACTTGCTTCGGTGTTGGCGGGGTCTATAAAATATCCGTTACCGTATTCGTTTGAAACGTAATCCACGCCTTTTTTACTTACGCAAAGCCACTCCGGCTTTTTGTATGCAAGACTGTCTTTGTAGTATGCGCTTGTGGAATAGCTTACTCTGTATACGGGAAGCCAGCCTTGCAATTCCATACCCTGCAAAGCGCATTCTTCAACGAATGCCTGCAACAGATCAAATCCCTTAAGCGCGGGATTCTGAATAAAATATCCGTCCTCGGGCAGGGGACATATAAAGGTGCTGTCATAGAAAAGTTCAAGACAGATAATATTAAAGCCCATTTCCTTTATCTGTGAAACACGCTCCGCTACAGCGCCTTTGCTTGTAAGTCCCGAAGGACGAAGCCACATTGCTCTGCCTTCAACAACGGGTGTTTCTTCAAGAAGGAGGTAAAGTGAATCGTAATAACGGTTAAAATTGCTTTCAAAAACAACTGCTTTGGCTATGTTGCCGTCCTCAAGTCCTTCGCAAACGGTGTTATAATAGCCGTTCAATTCCTTGATACGCGCTTCGGCTGCGTTGTAATCTATTAACAAATACTGTTTTTTGGCTTCCTCAAAGCGTTTTTCTGCATCTTCCAGCTTAATTCTTACGGATGCCTTAAGGCTTTCTTCGTTGTACGCAAAGGTGACCGTCTTTTTACCGTTATCTACAGTAACCTGCAAGCCCACAGCGGCAGCACCGTTAAGCTCTGCTATTCTGTCAGCGCCCACTGCGCTTATTACAAAACCGCCTTCGGGTATCTTGTTATTGTTACCGCCCAACGAGATAACAAAACCGTCTTTATCAACACATACTTCATTACCCCATATATTTGTACCGGTGGTTTCACCGGTATTATATATAACGATGGTGTTTGCGGTTCGTGTGCCGTTGTACTTATCAAAATTAATGTTTTTTTCAAAAAAGGGATCAAAGCTTTCACCTGCGATCAGGATAATTGAATTTTCAAGATCAATAATGCAGTAATCGTCTTTTTTAATTTCCTTAAGTTTGTTTTTGTACCGTTCTCCCTTTGCGGCAATTACGTATCCGTTTTCGGGAATTCCGTTATTATATCCGCCTGCGGAAGCAACGCTGCCGCTGTCCACAACCACTTCGTAATAATTTTCGTCAGTACCCGTGGTTTTCCCGAATTCTGCATCGAATACCGCAATTCCGGTGGATGAAAGCAGGGCGTTGTACTGATTGAACTTGATCTCATTATCTCCGCTTTCCGCAAAAGAAACGGTGTTGAAGCAGGAAACAATGAAAATTAATATAAGCAAGGATACAATTGTCTTTTTCATAAGGCACCTCCGTGTAATCAATTATATCACATGTTATAATGTTGTCAAGATATTATCCGTTACGTATTTTTTGCAAAGAAACGTTTATTTCTCCGCCGATAAGCAGGATATACATACATATATACAGCCACAGCATTGTGAGCATTACCGTGCTTAAAGAGCCGTAGATGCCGGTGTCTGTCAAAGAAACGTAGATAGAATACAGTTCGGTAAATATCACCCATCCGCAGGCAGAAAGCACAGCACCGGGCAAATGGACGGAAAATACGGTTTTATCAGCAGGAAAAAAATAGTATATTACAGTGAATAATAACGAAAGTACCGCCGCCTGCGAAATCATTTTTACTGCCACCAACAGCGCTTTAAACCCGAATTTAACAATGGTTTCTTCAATAAACCATTCGCCGATAAGCATAAGTCCGATAGTGAAAACCAGCGCGGCAATAAAAACGACGGTATACAGTATCGCGCACGCTCGTCTTTTAAAATAATTTCTTCTTTCGTTACATTCATAAACTTCATTCAGCCCCCTCATAAGAGAATATATGCCTTTTGAGGATGACCACAAAGCCGCAAAAGCGGATATAGGAATTAACTTTGCCTGCTTGGAATAAAGCTCGTTTATAATATTTTCTACAGCAGTACCGATGGAAGCGGGAGTTACGGAAAGAATTAGAGAAGAAAACTCCTCCTTATCAAAGGGAAGGTATTTAAGTGCTTCAAGGACTATCATACAAAACGGAAAGAAGGCAAGCAATACGAAAAAAGCCGTCTGCGCCGCATAAGCCGATAAATTATGTTTGCCTATTCTTTTTACAAAATGGTTCATTCGTCTTATAAAGCCTTCCATTTTTTCTCCTTATTTGTGGAAAATTTTCATTGACTAAAGAACTTTACTGTGTTATTATATATCAAATAAAAACATTTATCGATTTTTGTTTGTTTTTAATGAATACGGAAACTATTTACAAAAATAAAGGAGCTAACAATATGGGAAACGAATACAGTGAAAAGTTTGCTAAATCGGGTCTTACTTACGATGATGTTTTGCTTATCCCTGCAGAGAGTAATATTCTCCCCGCAGACGTAGATATCAGAACACAGCTCACCAAGAAAATAACCCTCAACATTCCTCTTATGACCGCAGCTATGGATACGGTAACCGAAACACGTATGGCTATAGCTATTGCTCGTGAAGGCGGTATCGGTGTTATTCACAAAAACATGAGCATTCAGCAGCAGGCTGATATGGTTGACCGAGTAAAGAGAAGTGAAAACGGTGTTATTAACGAGCCTTTCTTCCTTTCCAAGGATCATTACGTTTACGATGCAAATGCGCTTATGGGCAAGTATCGTATTTCCGGTGTTCCCATTTGTGAAAACGGCAAGCTTATCGGTATTCTTACAAACCGTGATATTCGCTTCCTTGATAATTTCGATATCCGTATCGAAGAAGTAATGACAAAGGAAAACCTTGTTACCGCAAAGCAAGGCACTTCTCTTGCAGAAGCACAGGAAATCCTTCGCAGAAATAAGATCGAAAAGCTTCCTCTCGTAGATGATGAAGGTAACCTTAAGGGTCTTATCACTATTAAAGATATTGAAAAAGCGTTAAAATATCCCAACGCAGCAAAAGATGCACAGGGCAGACTTATCTGTGCTGCAGCTATCGGCGCAACCAAGGACGTTCTTGAGCGCGCAAAGGCTTTGCTTGATGTGGGCGCAGACGTTCTTGTTCTGGATTCTGCTCACGGTCATTCCAAAGGTATTATAGAAGCCTGCCGCAAGGTAAAGGAAGCGTTCCCCGATTGTCAGCTTATCGCAGGTAACGTTGCTACCGGCGAAGCTACCGAAGCTCTTATTCAGGCGGGCGCAGACTGTGTTAAGGTAGGTATCGGTCCCGGTTCTATCTGTACTACCCGTGTAGTTTCCGGTATTGGTGTTCCTCAGGTTTCCGCTATTTACGATTGTTATCAGGTAGCGTCCAAATACGGTGTTCCCATTATTGGTGACGGTGGTGTTAAGTACTCCGGTGATATCGTTAAGGGTATCGCGGCAGGCGCAAACGTAATCATGGTAGGTTCTCTTGTTGCAGGTTGCGAAGAGGCTCCCGGTGAAACCGAAATTTATCAAGGCAGACAGTTCAAAACATACCGCGGAATGGGCTCTCTTTCCGCTATGAATAACGGCAGTAAAGACAGATACTTCCAGGCTAACAATAAAAAGTTGGTTCCCGAAGGCGTAGAGGGAAGAGTTGCTTATAAGGGTTATCTTGCAGATACCGTATTCCAGCTTATGGGCGGTCTTCGTTCCGGTATGGGCTACTGCGGTACCGCAACTATCGAAGAACTTAAGACAAAGACCCGTTTCGTAAGAATTACCGGTGCAGGTCTTAAGGAATCTCATCCTCACGATATATATATTACCAAGGAAGCGCCCAACTACAGCGTTTCTCCCGATAGTAACTAATTCCCACTTTTTAACGGAGGCTAAAATGTACAGCAAAACTGATCTTAATTACCTTTCAAGCGTAACCGAAACCGTTGCCGCTTCTTCTCCCGAAGTTGCAGCAATTATCAATAAAGAGCTTGAGCGCCAGCGTGATAACGTTTGTCTTATTGCCAGCGAAAACTTTACCAGCGCCGCAGTTATGGCGGCTACCGGAAGCTGTCTTACCAACAAGTATTCCGAAGGTATGGTTGGTAAACGTTATTACAGCGGCTGTTCTGTTGTTGATGAAATGGAGCTTTTCTGCCGTGAAAAGTGGCTTGAGGTTTTCGGCGTAACCGAAACTTATCACGTTAACGTGCAACCCCACAGCGGTTCTCAGGCTAATTTTACAGCATATACCGCATTTCTTACCAAAGGCGACACCGTTCTCAGTATGTCTCTTGCTAACGGCGGACATCTTACCCACGGTTCTCCCGTAAACAACAGCGGTAAGCTTTACAACTTCGTTCATTACGAGGTTGATGAAGAAGGCTTTATTCAGTATGATGATATTGCCGCAAAGCTTCGTGAGCACAATCCCAAGCTGGTTGTTGCAGGCGCAAGCTCCTATTCCCGTATTATTGATTTTGCCCGTATCAGAAGCATTATAGATGAATATACCGCAGAAACCGGCAACACCGTGTTCTTTATGGCAGATATCGCTCATATCGCAGGTCTTGTTGTTGCAGGAGTTCATCCCACACCTTTTGGTGTTTGTGACGTTGTAACTCTTACAACCCATAAGACTCTCCGCGGAGCACGCGGCGGTCTTACCTTTGCCAAGAAGGAATATGCCAAGAAGATTGACAGTGCCGCATTCCCCGGTACTCAGGGCGGTCCCTTGCAGCACGTTATCGCAGGTAAGGCAGTTAGCGCTGTTGAATGTCTTAAGCCCGAGTATAAGACCTATATCGA
The DNA here is from genome assembly GCA_017537345.1 of Clostridia bacterium. GTDB lineage: Bacteria > Bacillota > Clostridia > Oscillospirales > CAG-382 > SFLA01. The sequence continues at coordinate 44,939 of JAFYKY010000005.1, forward strand.
AAACGTAGTTGCAAACTGCAAAGCTATGTGCGATGAATTCATCAAGATGGGTTACAAGGTAGTTACCGGCGGAACGGACAACCACTTGTTCCTCGTTGACCTTACTCCCAACAACGTATCCGGTCTTGCCGTTCAGAATGAGCTTGAAAGACGCGGTATAATCCTTAACCGTAACTGCGTTCCCGGTGAAAAGCGTTCCGCTTATGAAACCAGCGGTATACGTATCGGTACTGCTCCCGAAACCACCCGCGGATTTACCGCAGAAGATTTTGTTAAGGTCGCTCACAGAATAGACGAAGCTATAAAAAACCTTATGGCGCAGAACAACTAAATAATAAAAAATCACACCGCAGTATATTTACTGCGGTGTATCTTTTTGTACGGGGAATATTAATCTTCTATTGCCGCTTTCTTTTCAAGCGCCTTTTTAAACAATTCGGGGTCCGCTTTGGGCTGTCTGTCATAGGTATAAAGCCCGTTGCGCTCCTGCTCGATATCATAAAGCTGTGTATAGCAAAGTCCGCAAATACGTTTATTGCGCAAAAGCACGTCAGCAAGGGAAGCGAACCGTTCTACAAGCTCTTCGGCGCTGCCTGCGCAATTACCGTAACCCCAAGCGCCTTCTTCGGGATTAACAGCGGTGCCGCCGTATTCGCTCATAAATACGGGTAAAATACCGTCGTAATTCTGTCTGCCGCTGTAAGCATCGTAAAGCGGGGCGCCGTTTGCAAAAGCATCGTACCTTTCGGAATATACTTCGGGACTTTGCTCGTAATCGTGAAGATCGTAGCAATCCGTATCGTAATGCATACCGCCGCTTGCGTCAATGCAGGGGCGGGTAGGGTCATATTCCTTTGTAAAACGGTATACTTCCTTTGTGTTTTCCGCCTGCTTTTCTCCGGCGTTTTTATCGTTCATAGGATCGTACATCGTTTCGTTGAGAGGACACCAGCCAATGATGGACGGATGGTTGAAATCTCTGTCAATTATCTGTTTCCATTCGTGAAGCATGATTTCCTTTGCTTTATCGTCCGCAACGCTTATTCCCCAACTGGGATATTCGCCCCAAACTATATAACCCTGCATATCGCAGATATAGAGGAAAAGGGGCTCAAACACCTTCTGGTGCAGTCTTGCTCCGTTAAATCCGCACTTTTTGGATATAAGAATATCATTTTCAAGGGCTTCCTTTGTGGGAGCAGTGTATATTCCGTCGGGATAAAAGCCTTGGTCAAGTACAAGACGCTGGAACACGCTTTCGCCGTTGAACAGATACTTTCCGTCCTTGAATTCGGTACTGCGAAGCCCGAAATAAGAAAGCACCTTGTCTTTACCGCATCTTATGGTGGCGTAGTAAACGCCGCCTTTGCCGATCTCCCACAGATGAACCTCGGTCAAGGTAATTTCAAAAACGTCTTTACCTTTGCCGTAACCGCAAAGTCTGCCGTGCCAGTAAAGCTGAACCTCCACCTCGTCATCCGCAACTACCTCAACGCGTACCTTACCGTTTGCCGCATCGGGATAGAATTTAAAGGAATGAAGGTATTTTTCGGGAACGAATTCCATCCATACCGTCTGCCATATACCGGTGGTGCGCGTGTAATAACAGCCGTGGGATTCGGGCTTCATAGATTGCTTTCCGGTGGGCTGATAGGGTGAAAGCGTATCGTCGTCCGTGCAGACGGTAATTACGTTTTGTCCGTCCTTCAAATAGTCGGTTATATCGTATGTAAACGTAACCTGACCGCCGATGTGCTTTTCGAGCTGTGTGTCGTTTATCCAGACGGTTGTTTCGTAATCGCAGGCGCCGAAATGCAAAAGGGCGCGCATATTGTGTACAGTGCTTACGTTAAGCGTTCTGCGGTACCATATTCTCTTTATAAAATCCGTAATTCCGATACCGGAAAGCGGGCTCTCCGGCGCAAAGGGCACGTTTATCTTAAGAGGGAAAACGCTGTTTTTATCAAGCGTTTTTTCATTATCTATCGCACATTCCCAAACACCGTTAAGATTGTGCCAGCTATCGCGTACGCACATAGGGTTTGGATGCTCCGCTCTGGGTATTTTATTAATAATCATAAAATATTACTCCTTAATTTGGTGTTTTTATTTTATATCCTTTTTAAGAGGTTGTCAATAACTAATTTAAGTGTTATAATAAGCGGGAAAAGAGGTTAGACGGTATGTTATACAGAAAAGCGCAGAAATCGGACAGCGTGTTTATCGCCGAATGTTTAAAGGATATTCTTTCTTTGCACGCAAAGGGAAGAAAAGATATATTCAAAAACTGCGGCGGAAAATATACAGCCCTTGATATTGAAAAAATGCTGGATGAAAGGGATATACATATCTTTGTTGCCGAAGAATCCGGTGAAAATCTGGGCTACGCAATATGTTATTATAAAGAGATCAAAAACGATCCCGTTTTAAAAGACCGCGCCATCTTTTACCTTGACGATCTGTACGTTCTTCCCGCCACCCGCGGAATGGGCGCGGGAAACGGGTTTATGGAATATCTGTTTGCTTATGCAAAAAATCTCGGATGTACCTCCTTCGAGCTTAACGTCTGGGAATTCGACGGAAGCGCCACCGGATTTTATAAAAAATGCGGTATGACCACCCAAAAGCAGATAATGGAAAAGAAATTGTAATTTAATACTCACAAAAATAAAACCCGACCGTTGTCGGGATTTATTTATGAGTTATTAAATGTTTCGATTAAATAAAGGAATTCCACTGCCCAAAATGTGAGCTCACACCAAATTGCAGCATCTTTTCTATGGTCGGGTTCAAGTCCGATTTCCGCATAAGGATGTCCGCTGCGGAAATTATCCTTGAAACGGCTCTTTTCATAAGACGAGGTGAACGTGGTACGAAGTACGCCATCCTCAGACAGCATTTCAAGCAGGATTTCCACCGACTCTTTTACTACCTGCGTTCTATCTCCCGTGACCTTTGCAAGTGCGGTCAATGTCTTTCTGTGGTTGGGCGCTTTCTGCGGAAAGGACAAAGGGAAAAAGGGATTCATATATGCCCATCCGGGTCCTACCTGCTTGCCGTTGATCTTTACTGCAAAGCCACCGAAATCCTTTGTGATTCTGTCGTGGTGGTCGATTGCTTCGGCAAGACGGGCAATGCTTTCCTCTGTTCGCCAACTCTGTGTGTTTGCCAAGGTTTCAAGATGATATTGACACGGGAAATAGGTGTCGGGCGTGATAGTGGGATAGTTATATTTTTTCTTGAGACTCGGATTAAAGGTCGTGATCTCGTCTGCCGACTCGTAATCAAGTAGGCTTACGAATGCCTTATAAGAAGCATCAACGAAATGCCGCATTTCGGGATCGTCACCGTATCCGAGCAACGCTTGACAAGCATACAGTGTGACGTCAAGAGACGAGCCGCTGTTGATGCCGATACTACGTGTCTCAAAGCGCACCTTTTCAGGATTGTAATACGAAAACTCATGCTCCAATACCGCGTCATCGCGCATAGCTTTTACAAAGTTTTGCACGATAGGAATATCCTTCGGTATTCCGTAATTATGTAAGAGTCTTGCGGCATTTTCTCCGTCATCAAGATGTGATGCTTTGAACTTCTCCCAAGAGTGCATACCGATTCCGATATATCCATTGGGCTTAACGTGAGTTAAAAGCAACTGAAATTCTGGCGTTTGCATTACCTTTTCCAAAAGTTTTGTTTCCTCCGCTTCTGTAAGATCGTGGAGTATATCTTTATGCAAACGATACTGAATCACATCTCTGCCGTTTTCAAGAAGATAATCTATTGATTTTGCATGCTTTTTTTTAAACATAATTTCTTCCTTATTCAACCACATTCCAAATTGCTCTTAATAAAGCATAAGTCAAATCGCATTTTGCGGCAGAGCGTTTTCTATAGTTAGGTTCTTTGCCAGACACTCTGCGGAATGCGCTGAATACTCTGTCGGGGATAACATCAACGTTATCCTCTTTTTCAAGAAAATCAGCTAAAACAAAATACGTTTCGTCCGATTGACGCACCCAATCGGGAACACCCGATATCGAGCCAAGCCAAAACGCAAATTGGAAGTTGTACGGATCATTTATGATTTGGTATAACTGTTCTTCGTTTATCGGCTTCAAAGCCTGCCAATTATAATTAAACGGCCCGACGAAGCTTCCGCCTAACTCCTTCGGCTTTTTGAAAGTAATGAACTCGTCAAAATCCTTCATCAGCTCATAGGCGTGTTTCATAGAAGTTTTTGCGATCTCCATTCTCTCTTCACTTCGCCAGCTTTGTGTGGCGTTCAGCAAACCGATATGATTAGAACCGGGGAACCGCGCAAAAGGTTTATAATATCTTTCGTTCTTGCCTTTCTTGGTGAAATCATCAACGGAACTGTAATTACATACCGCTTCAACGTGTTCCCAAGAAAGAGCAATTTGTTCGGCTAAAATAGGATAGGTTTCGTCATAACCGACCCAAGACAATATCGATGCAACGATGGCATTGTTTCCGCCTCTGCCCTCGGCATCCAAGCCGTCACCACCGTGAAACCAGTTCTTGTGCTGTGATGCGATCTCGGGTGTAATAAGCGCTTGGATACCTTTTTGAATAGCAGGATGCTCTTTTTCAATCCCCGCGTTCAGAAGCGTACCGATAGAACGCTCCATTCCGTATTCACCGCCGTGAAGCTCGTCACCAAACCATCCGTCGGGATGTTGGCAAGCAAGATGCTTTTTAATGTTTTCTTGCTCCAATATCTCACCGCGCATCTTCTGCATAAACGGTTCGTCCAAAGGTGTGTGTAAAAAATCACGGTGAACGAGAAACTTAATGCTCGTACAAGCGTTATCAAGAAGATAATCTATATGTTTTTGAAATTTCATTTTATTTCTCCACAAAAAAACAATAATCGAGAATGATTTTCCCGTTTTCGTCAGGTGTTGTATATCTTGGGCACAAACAGTTTTCAAACGACCAAGTACCACCGTTAGCATCTTTCCAAATAGTCATACCGATTTTTATCAATGTAGGTTGGCAAGCAGAAGTATTGTGAACCTCGTCTTCAAGCCCGTGTATCCAACAGGTTCCAAGTGAAAGGTCGGAAAAATCCACATATTCAAACCCTTCAGGAACGGGAGTATCTATCGGTGTAAACATACCGAGCCAATATTCAAAAGGTGCATTGGGAGTCCAGTGTTCAAGTCCTACATAACCGCCGCCGTTTTCCCAAATATTTAGGATGGCATCTGTACCGTCCATTGTTTTCTCAAGCAAACCGAACCAATCGTTTGCCCAAAATTCGTCCCAATGACCAAACTCACCGTATTTCTTTCCTATAAAACGCATATTGGGAATATATTCTTTAAACGCTTTTATTATCTCTGCCATAATTACTCCTTTTCAATTGGAATATATATCAATTCCGAATATATTTTGCTAGTCTCTGTGTAGGATTCTAACTCAAAACCTGATTTTCTCTTATATCCGCTTGTTGGAATCCATACGTTATTTATATAGTCCCACGTTTTACGTATAGTATCTACAAAATCATGCTGTGAAGCGGGAACAGTTTGAAAAACTGCGTATAATCCGCCCTCGATTTGTAATTTTATCGTTTCTTTTGTGTTACCTTTTGCGATTTCTGTCGGAATTCCAATAAAATATTCAAGACAACTAAACTGATTATTCCAACGCATAATTCCGAAATCTTCCGTAATAACCCCGTTTGATAGTAAAAGCGACCTTTTCTCGGTATTATACTTATTCCAACATTTGGGAGGAAAAGCATTCCCATAGCTATAAGCAGTTAAACTAAAACTTTCCATAAATTTCATAGAAACTTTCGGAACCGGATTGTTGATATCAAAAGAAAACGGTTCAAACAGATGTAAACTGCAATTTGCACTTTTAAATTCAGTTGGCAAAACATTGTGTTCGGACTTAAATGCGCGTGTGAAGTTTTCCTTGGAATTAAACCCGTATTCAAAAGCTATATCTGAAATCGGTCTATTATCACCTATGCGCTTAACTATTTCGGAAATTCGCCTTTTTCGTATATAACCAGCGGGAGTTAACCCAACAATTTCTTTGAAAACACGAACAAAATGAAATTCAGAATATCCAGCAATTTTTGATAAGGAAGTAACATTAAGTTTTGTATCGTCTCTTAAATGATTTTCAATATATTCTATAACTTTTGTAATATTACTTTTCTTCATTGCTTCACCATAATAACAAATTTATGAAAATCATTATAACACAAGCAAAGGGAATAGTATTGATAAAAATTGCTTTTATAAGCAAATAGCCTATGAATTTCTCAATCCATAGGCTATTTTATGTTTAATTAATTAACCGTTGTAAGCGTCTTTATCGCAGATAAGAACAACGTCGGGGTGAACCTTGAGCAGGGTAGCGGGGCACTGGGTAGTGATACGGTCATCATGCATCTTAACGATAACGTCGTGCTTGCCCTTGCCGCTTGCAAGAACGATGATCTTCTTTGCCTGCATAATGGAGCCGATACCCATAGTAACTGCCTGGGTGGGAACGTCTGCCTTGGAAGCAAAGAAACGGGAGTTAGCTTCGATAGTGCTGTCGGTAAGACCGGTGAGGTGGGTACCAACGTAAAGCTCGTCTTCGGGTTCGTTGAAAGCGATATGTCCGTTGGGACCAAGACCTAGAACCTGAAGGTCAATACCGCCGGCAGCCTTGATAGCTTCGTCATAAGCCTTACCCATAGCGGCGGGATCTTCTGCAAGACCGTCGGGCACGTTGGTGTTAGCCTTGTCGATATCGATATTATCGAACAGATTGTGGTTCATAAAGTAACGGTAGCTCTGATCGTGATCGGGAGCCAGGGGATAATATTCATCAAGATTATAAGAAGTAACGTCCTTAAAGGTAATTTCGCCTGCTTTGTTCATATCGGTAAGGCACTTGTACATACCAACGGGAGTAGAACCGGTAGCAAGACCGAGCACGCAGGAAGGGTTAGCCTTAACAACTTCAGCGATTATCTCTGCGCCAGCTTTGGACATTTCTTCATAATTTTCGCAAACAATAATTTTCATAACAAAAGTTTCCTCCGTTTATGTTTGAATTTACAAATTGGATTTTAACACATTCTTTTTTGTTTTTCAAGATATATGGGCAAATTTTGTAAAAATAATGCCGGTACTTTACGTACCGGCTTTGCGGTTATTGATTCTTTTTGTCTTTAAGGAGCGTAAGGAGATACATCACGCAAACGATAATACCGGTTACGAGAAAGATGCCGAACATACCGAATCCCATAATTTCAAGAGATCTTACGGTATTTGCGTACTTACCGTCTTCGTTTTCTTCGGAAACTTCTTCGCTTACCGTTTCGGACACTTCATCAACAACTTCGGAAGATTCGCTGACAGAAACTTCGGTTTCGCTTCCTTCGGCAAATGCGGGAAGTGCAAAAGAGGAAAGAAGGGAAAGGGTAAAAATTGCTATGAGTAATGCGGAAATAATTTTTTTCATATCACTTTTTCTCCTTTAACCTAGAATACTTAATATAATTCCGCCTGCGATAACGGATGCAACCTGACCGGAAACGTTAACGCCGATAGAATGCATAAGCAGGAAGTTGTGGGGATCTTCTTTAAGTCCCATTTTATGAACGACACGGGCAGACATAGGGAATGCGGAAATACCGGAAGCGCCGATCATAGGGTTAACCTTATTTTTGGTAAAGAGGTTAAGGAACTTTGCAAACAGTACGCCGCCTGCGGTATCGAAAATGAAAGCTATAAGACCGAGACCGATAACGATAAGAGTGTCCCAACGGAGGAAATCGTCTGCCTTCATAGTAAATGCAACTACGATGCCGAGCAGAAGTGTTACAAGATTTGCGAGAACCTTTTGCGCGGTGTCGGAGAGAGAATCAAGTCTTCCGCATTCACGTATAAGGTTACCGAACATAAGGAATCCGATAAGGGATACGCACTCGGGAGCAATAAGACCTACGACGATAGTAACGATAATGGGGAAGAATATACGTGTTTTTCTGGAAACGCCCTTGGGAGAGTATTCCATACGTATAAGTCTTTCCTTCTTGGTAGTAAGAAGCTTGATAACGGGAGGCTGAACAATGGGAACGAGAGCCATATAGGAATATGCGGCAACAATGATTGCGCCGATATACTTTGTTCCGAACTGTCCTGCAACGAAAATACTTGTAGGACCGTCAGCAGCGCCGATAATTGCTATAGATGCAGCGTCTGTGATAAGGAATCCTTCGCCAAACAGACCAAGGTCACCAAGCAAAGCGGCGAGGAAAAGGGTCATAAATATACCGAACTGTGCTGATGCACCGAACAGCATAAGCTTGGGGTTGGAAAGCAGAGGGCCGAAATCGATCATTGCGCCGATACCGATAAACAGCAAAAGGGGTAAAAGCTCGTTTTCGATAGTAGCGCTGTAAAGTGTTTCGATAACCTCGGGTGCACCGGCTACGGGAAGGTTTACAAGTATTGCGCCGAAGCCCATGGGCAAGAGCAGGGTAGGCTCCATATCAAATTTGATAGCAAGGAAAATAAGAAATGCGCCTATAATCCACATTGCTATCATTCCGGGCTGATCCATTACAATTTTAACGGCGTTTTCATAAATGAATTCCAAAAAAACATCTCCTTAAACAAAAATAGACTTTTACCGTCGACAAAGGACGGTAAAAGTCTTGCAATTGAATGTCTGTGCGGACCGTTTCGGTCGTATTGACGCAGTAGACAACGGTATATACCGCCTGCTACTCCCTTTTACTTGCCTTGGAGTATAGCATATAAAAACCGATTTGTAAATACTTTATCCAAAAAATGTTTACTTAATATATAATTTGTGTTATAATATTTTAAATAAGTTTCAGGAGATAAAAATGAACAGTTCGCAGGGGAAAAAGCCATCGTCAAAACTTACGCTGATATACGTAGCGGTGATCGCTCTTGTAATTACCGGCGTTGCCGTGTATATTGCCGTTCAATACGATGCCATCGAAGTTCTGTCTACAATAAAAAATATCGATCCTATTTTCGTTTTGCTGGGAATATCAATGATCTTTCTTCAGCTGTATTCCGAAGCCGGTTGTCTTAAGATACTGTTTTCGCTTTTGGGCAGAAAAATATCGTTCTTTTCCGCCGCCGGCTATGCGGGAACCGATCTGTTATATTCCAATATTTCCCCCGCACAGCTTGCAGGACTTCCCGCCGCAGGATATTCTATGTTCAAGGACGGGATCGACGCGCCATCCTCCTGCAACGTACTCGCCATCTATTCAATGTGCAACCGTATCGCCGTAGTTATAGTGGCATCCGTTTCCGTTTGCATTTTCCCACTTTTATTAAACACCGGTTCCGCTCTGTTTATCAGCTTATTTATCTACGGCGCAATTGTAAATCTTTGTATCGTTTCAATTTTTGCTGTCGCTTTGTTTGCGCCCGCCTTTGCAAGACGTATTATCCCCGGTACTGTGCGCTTTTTTTCCCGTTTTAAAATTTTTCATATAACCGAAGCTGCCGTTGAAAGATCCGTTCAAAGCGCGGAAGATTATATTTCGGCATCCAGAATAATACGTTCTTCTCCTTTAACCGTGTTTGCCGTTTTGCTCATCTGCATAGTAAAGCGTGTTATCAATTTTTCGATCGTATATTTCGCGTATCTTGCTTTCGGTTTGCGGAATGAAACCTTCGTTTATATTATTTCCGTACAATCGGTTCTGGCTGTTTCTTCGGAATCGGTTCCAATTCCCGGTTCTGCGGGCGTAGCGGAAAACGTTTTTACCATACTTTACAGCGGTGTTTTCGGACCCAGACTTTATATTCCCGCAATGATCGTTACCCGCGCGCTCAATTTCTTGGCTTTGCTTGTCGTAAGCGGCGCGCACTCGCTTATTTACAAATTTTTCGGCAGAAGGGAAACAGAAAAATGAAAAAATCACTTTTAACGGTACTTTCTTTTATACTCGTATTGACTTGCTTGAATATTAACGGTTTTGCCGTAAACGAAATCGTTGTAAATATAAACGATGGGGATACCGTGGCGGGTGAATTTGAATTTATGGCTCACGGTATGGAAAATCTGCAGTTGAATATAGACGGTGTTTCTATCGGCGCCGGTATCGGAAGCCCTTACTTTTCCTTTAAGGCAGAAGGACTTGATTACGGCGGAGGAAACGTATATTACCGCGACGTTACTTTAACCGCGCTTCCTTCCGTTTCCGGTTCTTTTCAAATGGTGTTTGATGAAAATATACTTGAAAGCGGCGATGCGGCGCTGACCTATATTCCCGCTTCCGACGGATTTACGTATCCGGAGCTTCCCGTTTACGGTACTTATAATCTTGACGATCAGTCTATCGCAAAGGTTTCCGTAATTTTGCCCAACGGAAAGCCGGTTTCACCGTCTTCCGTTGTACTCTACTATCCTGTCGAAGGAACGGAACGGGTTACAGAGGTTAAAGAGGAATACGATCCCGCAAAAGCATATAATATAGGTGACGGTTGGAACGCTTCCACTAATCTCGGCGGAAGCACCCCAAATACTCCCATTTATATTTCTTTCGTGTTCGAAGATCTGCTTGAAGCCATAAAGACCCAGAGCGGATCCGTTGCTGTGTTTGACACGGCTTCTTTGGAAGACGGAGAACACACCCTAACCGTTCTTTCTGATGGTAAAACGGTTAAAGAGGTTAAGTTTTTTACTGATAACACCGGACCTGCCATCAATTTTGATTTGGAGTTCGGTACCGTTATCTACAAAGATTCCGTGTTGGAATTCACCGCAGAAGACATATCGGGCGAAGCAAAAATAAAGGCTGATATTGACGGTGAATTTTGCCATTCCGGCCGTACACTTCAATGGGTTTCCGAAGGCAGACATCTGCTCACTCTTACCGCTACCGACGCATACGGAAATACATCTACCGTTTGCACTGAATTCGTTATGTGCGAGCGTAAGGACAGCGTTATAACTGAGGATATGGAAACCAAGGACGGAATTGTCAGCATAAACGGAAACAGTGAAGAATACCGCTTTTATATCGGCACTTCCAAAGACTTTGTGTTTGAATATCAAGGCGGCACCACGGAAAAAGGCAGGGTAGTTGTTTCCGCTTACGATTGGCAAAATGATCGCTACGAACAACTTGGCATTGCGCAAAACGGTGTCAAAACCGAATTTTCTCTTGAAGGCGACCGCTTTATCGGTGCAGAAGGTAAGGTAATAATAACCGTTAAGCCCGATATCTATATCTCGGAATCCGATACGGTCGTCTGGATAACCGATACCCAGTATTATTCGAATTTTGACGATCTCAACAACGTATACGAAACGATTCTTAATTACAGCGTAGATCTTTATAAAAACGGCAAGGCAGGTTATCTTATTCATACGGGAGATATCGTTGATACCCACACTCCCGCAGACAAGGCACAATCCGAATGGAAATTTGCGGACAAGGTCCACGAAATTCTGGATAATGCAAATATGCCCAACGGTGTTCTCGCGGGAAATCACGATACAGGCAACACTCCCGCAAACGTTACTTATTTTAACCGATATTTCGGCAAGGGCAGATTTTCGGGCAACAACTGGTACGGTGGAAGTCTGGATCACAACTCCTGCCACTACGATCTTATCACGATTTCCGGCAGAGATTATCTGTTTTTGTATCTCAGCAACGGTATCGAGGCAAACGAACGCACCGTCGCCTGGGCAAACGCCGTTTGCAGCGCTTATCCCGAAAGAGCCGTAATTCTTTGTACCCACGCTTATCTCGATACGGACGGAACATACGTAAGCAACCCGCAGGACGTTAACGCTTACAACCACTCCCGTGCCGCTGAGATAATGGAAAACATAATAATCCCCAACGAAAACATAGTTGCCGTTTTGTGCGGTCACGTTCACGGCGCCTGCCGCGTTCAGCGCGACCTGGGTAACGGACGCTTCGTCTGGGAGATACTTTCCGATTATCAGTATGCCGAAACGGGCAGAGAGCCCACTCACAAGGTGAATGGCTGTACCACGGACGGAGAAGGTTATCTGCGCCTTATAACCTTCGGCACAGGCGGGACTATGAGCCAGACAACATATTCTCCCTTGCTTGACGATTATAATTTTTTTGATGATAATCAAGATGCCTTTGAGATCAACCTTCAGACAGTAAACGGAATGGTAAAGGTAAAGACAGATCTCGCAGTCATACGTTTTATTCCGGAGGATGATGGGGTAATCAACGTTCCGCTTATCGCGGTGATATTATCCCTTGTTTTGATAACATCGGTCATTACCGTTTGTTTAGTCCGCAAGAAAAAAAGGAGTAATTAATGCACACCCACAACGAAATAAACAATATTCTTAACAACTATACAGACCTTTGCGTTTCGAACACGACCACAGAGCCTTCCCTTTACGAAAAATATGACGTGAAGCGGGGATTGAGAGATGTGAACGGTGTCGGTGTTCTTACGGGACTTACCGGAATTTCCGACGTGCGCAACGAAGGACAGCTTTTATACCGCGGAATAGATATAAAAGATATGGTAGCGGGCTTCGCCAAGGAAAAGCGTTACGGATTTGAAGAAGTAATTTATCTTTTGCTTATGGGAAAACAGCCTACTGCCGACCAGCTTAAGGAGTTTAAATCCATTTTAAGCGAATACCGAATTCTGCCCCGCAACTTCGTACGTGACGTTGTTCTCAAGGCGCCTACCGCCGACATAATGAATGCTCTCGCAAGAGAGGTGCTCACTCTTTATTCCTACGATAAAGCGCAGGAAGACATTTCATTGCCCAACGTAATGCGTCAATGCCTACAGCTTATCTCCGTCTTTCCCCAGCTTGCCGTATATTCCTACCATTCCTATAATTACAAGAAAAAGGGGAAAAGCCTTATAATCCATATAACCGACCCCAACCGCTCCATCGCGGAAGATATACTCGCATTGCTCCGCAGTGACGAGCAGTATACTCCTCTTGAAGCGCAAGTGCTGGATACTGCGTTGGTACTTCACGCAGAGCACGGCGGCGGAAATAACTCCACCTTTACCACGAGAGTTGTTTCTTCTACGGGTACCGATACTTACTCGGCTATGGCGGCTTCCTTATGCTCGCTCAAAGGCCCCAAACACGGCGGAGCATCGCTTAAGGTTATGGAAATGTTTGAAAATATCCGCAAAAACGTAGATAACTGGAACGACGAAGAAGAGATCCGCGCTTATCTTTCCAAAATGCTGGATAAGCAGGCGTTCGACCGTACCGGACTCATTTACGGTGTGGGCCACGCCGTATATTCCAAAGCCGATCCCCGTGCGGAAGTTTTCCGCTCCTGCGTGGAATCTCTCGCCCGCGAAAAGGGAAAGACGAAGGATTACAAGCTGTACCGTAACGTGGAAAAGCACGCTATCGATCTGATTTCGCAAAAACGCCGTATTTATAAAGGCGTCGTTACCAACGTGGATTTCTACAGCGGTTTTGCATACAGTATGCTTGGTCTGCCAAAGGAACTGTATATACCCATATTTGCTACCTCCCGTCTTGCAGGATGGTCTGCCCACAGAATGGAAGAGCTTATCAACGCAAGTAAGATAATCCGTCCTGCATACCACACCACCTGCGAAGAACAAAACTATATCCCCCTTGCGGAAAGATAATTGTTGACAAACAAATTTCTCTGTGATATAATCAAGCAAATTTTTAAAACGAGGAACGATATGTTTATTAACGCAAAAGCACTTTTTGTTAATAACCACGCACAGCGCGATTTCGCCGCCGACCGTTGGCAGCAGACCGTGCTTATATCGTCGTACCCGTTTTTTGAATTTATTATATAATTTTATATAATTTTATATAATTTTATTTTATTAAACGAAAACAGCGGTGTAAGCTTTTGTAATTGCTTATACCGCTGTATTTTTATTTTTAAGGAGGAAAATATGAATACTTTTGAATCGCTGACCAATTATTACAATACAAAAAACGAGCATCTGCGGCTTTCTTCACGGCACGGCAGCGTTGAATTTTTAACGACGGTACGTTACGTGGAAAAATACCTTTTCAAAAACGCACGTATTCTGGAGATAGGCGCCGCTACCGGCAGATATTCACATTATTTCGCTCAAAACGGATATACCGTAGATGCAATCGAACTTATTGAGCATAATATCGATGTGTTCAATTCACTTACATTGCCCGAAGAAAAGATCACGGCAAGACAGGGAAACGCTCTTGATCTGTCACATATTAAGGATGAAACTTACGATATTACTCTTCTGCTGGGACCTATGTACCATTTATATACCGTGGAAGAGCAGCTTCAAGCTCTTTCGGAAGCGGTAAGGGTAACGAAGCAAAAGGGAAAAATATTCGCGGCATATTGCAATAACGATATGACGATGTACCAGTATTGCTTTAAACGAAATACGGTAAAGCACGAAATGGACAGAGGAATGATCGACCCCGATACCTTCAAGCTGTATTCTACGCCGGAAGAAGTGTTTCAAATGCACCGCAAATCCGAGATCGATAAGTTGATGGAAAATTTCAATACAACAAGACTGCATTTTGTCGGCACGGATATGTTAACGAGAATGATGGACGAAACCATAGATACAATGGATGATGAAACCTTTGATATCTATATGAAATATCATTTTTCCGTATGCGAAAGGGAAGATATGGTAGGTGTTACCAACCATATGCTTGACGTAGTTGAAAAGAATTAGATATTGTTTTCGCTTATATATTCGTCAAGAATTTCCGCGGCAGTTCTTATACATTCGATACAGCAAACACGTTTTTTATAATATTCGGCTGTTCTTTCGCCGGGAAGAGGGTCGTTGGACTTGCCTTCGGCTCCCAAGATCTCTCTGCAGGTATAACTGCCGTTGATTTCTGCAAATTTTTTAACAAGTCCTTGTATGGTTGCGTAATGATTTATTTTTGCGTTTTTATCGCTTATATCGTCATAACCGAAGACAGCGCCGGCGGCAAGACACATTCCAAGACAGGCACCGCATGTCTCACGCAGTCTGCTTATACCGCCTCCGAAAGATGACGCCAGCCTGAAGGATGTTTTCAGATCAAAACCCGTAATATCACCGAACGATGCGAACACCGCCTGAGAACAATTTGCGCCTTTTAAGAACAGATCAACTGCCGTTTCCGAACGTTTCATAACACTTTATCCTTTAAAACATATAAATTACTTGAATTTAATTATACATAAAAGTAAAAATAAGTCAAATATATGTTGAAAATAATAATAAATTGTGTTATACTCTAAAGTTGAGGTGTTATGTGCATCTAATTAATTCTGTTAATAAAATTAATCATATTTCAGAGGTGTTATTATGCTTACAGCAATTGCCGGTATCAACTGGGGAGACGAAGGAAAGGGAAGAATGGTTGACCTTCTCAGCGAGGACTATGATATAGTCGTTCGTTATCAGGGCGGAAACAACGCGGGCCATACCGTTGTTAACGAAAGAGGTAAATTCATACTCAATCTCTTGCCCTCAGGTATCCTTCGCACCACCACCGTTAACGTAATGGGTAACGGTATGGTTATAGACCTCAAGCATCTGTGCGAGGAGATCGGCCGTCTTCGTGAAGGCGGTATAGAGATCTCTCCCGAAAATCTTAAAATCAGCGACCGTGCAGTTATCTGTATGCCTTACCACGTTCGTATGGACTGTCTTGAGGAAGAGCGTCTTGCAGATAAAAAGTTTGGTTCCACCCGCCGCGGTATTGCTCCCGTGTACGCAGATAAGTACTATAAAAAAGCGTTCCGTATGGGTGATCTCAGGAACATTTCCGCGCTTGCTTCAAAAGCAGAATCCATTGCAGAATGGAAAAACCTTACCG
Source organism: Clostridia bacterium (assembly GCA_017537345.1). Classification (GTDB taxonomy): domain Bacteria; phylum Bacillota; class Clostridia; order Oscillospirales; family CAG-382; genus SFLA01. Next base: position 60,815 of record JAFYKY010000005.1, read on the forward strand.
TAGCTTCCGGTTACGGCGACACTCCCGTGAAGGGCGAAGATATTATTGCTTATCTCGAGCAGTACGGACTGCCTTTGCTTCCTCACGTTTGCGATACCGGTCTTTACCTCCACAACGCAAACGAGCAGGGTAAGAAAATAATGTTTGAAGCGCAGCTTGGCGCGCTTCGCGATATCGACTTCGGTATATATCCCTATACTTCTTCTTCCAACACTATCGCAGGTTATGCGCCCGTAGGCGCCGGCGTGCCCGGACTCAAGCTGGACTGCGTAATAGGTATTATGAAAGCATATTCCTCCTGCGTAGGTGAAGGTCCCTTCACCTGCGAAATGTTCGGCGATGAAGCTCACAAGCTGCGTGAAGCGGGCGGAGAATACGGCGCTGCTACCGGCCGTCCCAGAAGAGTCGGCGGATTTGATGCGGTTGCTTCCCGTTACGGCGTAAGAATGCAGGGCGCAGACGTTCTGGCGCTCACCAAGATGGACGTGCTTTCCTGCTTTGATAAAATTCCCGTTTGCGTTGCTTACAAGGTTGACGGTGAGCTGGTTTACGATTTCCCCGTAGGCGAAGCCCTTGATAAAGCAGAACCCGTATACGAGTATTACGAAGGCTGGGGCTGCGATATAAGCGGATGCCGCAAGTTTGACGAACTTCCCGAAGCCGCTCAGGCATACGTACGTGAGATCGAAAAGCTTTCCGGCTGCCGTATCGGTTACGTTTCTGTCGGTGCAGGCAGAGAACAGTATATTGTTTGCGAATAATTTTTCGGAGTTTTAAAATGTATAAAATTGGATTTGATAATAATAAATATATCACTCTCCAATCCCAGCAAATTCGCGACCGGATAAACCATTTTGGCGGAAAACTTTATCTCGAATTCGGCGGCAAGCTTTTTGACGATTACCACGCCGCCCGCGTCCTTCCCGGATTTGAACCGGACAGTAAGCTTCAAATGCTGCTTTCTCTCAAAGATGAGGCTGAAATAGTCATCGTTATCTCTGCCGAAGATATTGAGAAAAACAAAGTCCGCGGAGATCTCGGTATCACCTATGACGCAGAGGTGCTTCGTCTTATAGACGCTTTCCGTTTGTGCGGTCTTTACGTAGGCAGTGTTGTTTTTACTCAGTACTCGCTTCAGCCTTCGGTCGTTGCATTTGAAAAACGTCTTGAACGGCTTGGAATAAAGACCTACCGTCATTACCGTATAGAAGGTTATCCTTCCAACACAGCGCTTATAGTAAGCGACGAAGGCTACGGAAGAAACGATTATATCGAAACCACCCGTTCTCTCGTCGTTGTTACCGCTCCCGGTCCCGGAAGCGGCAAAATGGCTGTGTGTTTATCGCAGCTTTACCATGAGCACCGCCACGGTGTAAAAGCAGGTTATGCGAAATTCGAAACGTTCCCCGTATGGAATCTTCCTTTGCGCCATCCCGTTAACATTGCTTATGAAGCGGCGACCACCGATCTTGACGATGTTAATATGATCGACCCCTTCCATCTGGATGCATACGGAAAAACCTGCGTCAACTATAACAGAGATATTGAGATTTTCCCTGTTTTACACGCTATCTTCCAAAAGATCTACGGCGAATGCCCCTATAAATCACCAACCGATATGGGCGTAAATATGGCAGGTTACTGTATATTTGATGACGAAGCCGTATGCGAAGCATCGCGCCAAGAAGTTATACGCCGTTATTTTGCTGCTATGTGCCAGCAAAAGAAGGCTATGGGCGATAATGACACGGTTTTCAAAAATGAGCTTTTGATGAACCGTTGCGATCTTCGTGTGAGCGACCGAAAGGTCGTTACCGTTGCGCGTGCAAAAGCAGAAGCTACCGGAATGCCCGCGGCGGCTCTGGAACTGCCCGACGGCAAGCTTATAACCGGAAAAACATCCGATCTTCTCGGCGCGTCCAGCGCAATGTTGCTTAACGCGCTTAAGTATCTTGCAGGTCTTGATGATGATCTTCTGCTTATTTCCCGAGAAATAATCGAACCGATCGCTGAGCTCAAAGTCGGTCATCTGCGTAACAGAAACCCCAGACTTCATACAGACGAAGTTTTGATCGCGCTTTCTATCTGCGCGGTTACCGATGAGAATGCAAAAAAGGCATTGGATATGCTCTCAAAGCTCAAAAATTCCGAAATGCATTCATCGGTAATTCTTTCGCAGGTTGATGAAGGACTTTTGAAAAAACTCGGAATTAACCTTACCTGCGAACCCATATATCAGACAAAAAAGCTTTACCATAAATAAGGAGCTGTCTCATGAATAAGATCACCGAATACTTCGGCACAATGGTATTTAACGATAACGTACGTAAAGAAATGCTTCCTCCCGAAGCTTATAAGAGCCTGCAGGAAACTATCGAAAACGGTACGAGCCTTGATATTTCTCTGGCAAACGTTGTCGCTTCCGCAATGAAAGAGTGGGCTATTGAAAAAGGCGCTACTCATTATACCCATTGGTTCCAGCCGATGACAGGTATTACCGCGGAAAAGCACGATTCCTTCTTCTCTTTGGAAAAGGGAACGGGTAAGATAATTGTCGGTTTTTCCGGTAAGGATCTTATTACAAGCGAGCCCGATGCATCATCTTTCCCTTCGGGTGGTCTCCGTGCAACCTTTGAAGCACGTGGATGTACCGCTTGGGACCCCACGTCTGATGCGTTCGTTAAAAACGATACTCTTTATATTCCCTCCGCTTTTTGTTCTTACGGCGGTGAGTGTCTTGACAGAAAAACTCCATTGCTCCGTTCTATTCAGGCTTTGGATGTTCAGGCAAAGCGTTTGCTCAAACACTTCGGTATTGATGCACGCCGCGTTGTTCCTATGGTTGGCGGCGAGCAGGAATATTTTCTTATAGACGAAGAGTATTACCACAAGCGTGAAGATCTTAAAATCACCGGAAAGACCTTATTTGGAGCCACAGCTCCCAAGGGTCAGGAACTGGATGATCATTACTTCGGTGTTATTCCTTTCAAGGTTAAAAACTTTATGACAACACTTGATAGGGAATTATGGATGAGAGGCATCCCCGCAAAGACCGAACACAATGAAGCAGCACCTTGTCAGTACGAATTGGCACCCATCTTCACTGACTGTAACCGTGCTATCGACCAGAACCAGCTCACTATGGATATAATGAAAAAGGCTGCAAAAGAAAACGGACTTCGTTGTCTGCTTGCTGAAAAGCCTTTCAATTCCGTTAACGGCAGCGGTAAGCACAATAACTGGTCTCTTTCTGCAGACGGCAAAAATCTTCTTGCTCCCGGCAAGGATATGCCCAACAACAAACTTTTCTTGTTGATGATATGTGCCGTTCTTAAGGGGGTGGATACTTATCAGGATCTTATCCGCATCTCCGTTGCTACTGCAGGAAACGATAAACGTCTCGGCGGCTACGAAGCGCCTCCCGCAATTATTTCCATCTTCCTCGGCAAACGTATTACAGATGCTCTTAAATCATTTGTAAACGGTTCGAGCGTTTCTGCGGACGAAAGCCAGCAGCTTCCTTTGGGCGTTAACGTTTTACCACAGTTTGCAAATGACGGCGAGGACAGAAACCGTACTTCTCCTTTTGCTTTTACCGGAAACAAGTTCGAGTTCAGAATGCCCGGTTCATCAATGTCTATCGCAATGTGCAATACCGTTATCAACACGGTTGTGGCAGAATCTCTTTGTGAATTCGCTAATATACTTGATAATGCCGATGACGTATCAAACGCAATAGATACAATCATTGCAGATACCTATTTTAACCACAAGCGCATTATTTTCAACGGCAACAACTACTCCGAAGAATGGGTAAGGGAAGCGGAACGCCGCGGTCTGCTCAATCTTTCCAACACCGCGATGGCGCTTCCTCACTATATTGCAGAAAAGAACGTAAGACTCTTCGGTAAACACGGCATACTTAACGAAAAAGAAATGCTTTCACGCTATGACGTAATGCTGGACGAATATTCCAAGACGGTTAACGTAGACGGCGCCACTATGGTACACATGGCGCGCAGACGCATACTGCCCGCAGTTTCTTCTTACGTTGCCTGCGTTTGCGATAATGCAGAAAAGAAAAAAGCAATGTCGCTTTCTGCCAAGGTTGAATACGAGCTTGCGTTAAAGCTTAACGATTGCGCCGATTCTATTTATAACGAATGCGAAACCCTTTCCGTTTTGCTTGAACAGGCAAAAGGCATGTCCGATAAGCTTGAAAAAGCCCGGATGTTTGCATCCCGCATCATTCCTTGTATGGACAGACTCCGCAATGCCGCAGACACTGCCGAGCTTTACGTTCCCAAGGATGTATGGCCTTTCCCCACGTATACCGAAATACTGCTTTGATATTTAAAAATCTCCGGTAAAATTACCGGAGATTTTTTCACTATATTCATATTGTGCTTGAAAAGTTCATAATTAAATGGTACAATATAATTGCAGGAGGGAGAAATATGAATATTTTTCAGTTCCTTACGCCGAAAAGCAACGTTGCGTATGTAGATATTAATTGCACACTTCGCCAAGCCCTTGAAAAAATGCGTTTTCACGGTTATACCGCTTTACCCGTTATTGACAGCGAGGGAAGATACGTAGGTACCGTAAACGAAGGGGATTTTCTTTGGGATATTGTCAACCGTAACGAATCCGATCTTAAGAGTCAGGAAAAAAGAACGGTTACGGAAATTCTCCGCACGGATTGGAATCCGCCTATAGACATTACCGCTTCTCCCGAAGAACTGTTACACAAAGTTCAGGCGCAGAATTTCCTGCCGGTTATTGATGCGCGCGGTGTTTTTGTAGGTATCATTACCAGAGGCCGTATTATCAAATATTTTACAGGCACGTATCTTACCGTATAAATTATTCAAAAATTCACACCCCAAGACGCCGTCTTTGCATCTTGGGGTGATTGGTTAAATGGGTAAAGTTATGATATTACTTAACGATGCAAAAGAATTCGATTCCATAGAATCACTTACACTTTTCGTGAAAAGCATAATAGACTCGCTTCCGTACGAAATCGTATGCGCCGCATATCTTGATAACGAAAACAATCTTATGGCTCTGGTAAGGTTAAACGGCGGAACGGCAACAAACGTCGATGCCAATGCGGAAGATCTTATCGGGTACGCTCACGCCATTCTTTGCAAAAGGGTAGTGATATACCATAACCATCCTTCAGGTTCGGCTGTCCCTTCGGAATCGGATATTGTGGCAACAAGACGGTTATACAAGCTTACGTTCGTAAACGGAATAAAGCTTTTAGACCATATCGTAGTATCCAAAAACGGTTATCATTCCGTTTTATCGGATTTGCCCGATATTGCTTTGTGATAGGCTATACGTTCCTCGCCGTTTTCAAGATAAATTATTCCGCATTCGGAAAATCCGTGCTTACGCAAAAAGCTACGCATCGGAATATTATCTTCGTGGGTGTCAATGCGCAGGTTATCGTATAGCTTCTCTCCATATTTTATACATTCGGAAGCAACACCCCGTCTGTTACTGTTTACAGCGATACGATGGATAACGCCGTATTTCTCATCATTAAGCCAACCGCTTCCTTTAATGTAGGAATATGTCTTATCCGGTCCGTCAAGCAGAGAAAATACTCCGATAATTTCGCCCTCTTCTTCGCAAAGCATACATACTCCCGCAGTAATATCGTTTATTATCGTGCTGTCAAAGGGATATCCGTCTGCCCATTGCTTTGCGTTTCCGTTTTTGCGCATATACGCGCGGGCGTTATCGAAAATCGTTTTAATTGTATCGATATCGTTTAAATTTGCTTTTCTTATATTCATTTTAACTCCAAAAAACATTTAATAAGGATCTGTATGAAATACAAAAATATTACTTTCGGCACCTTTGTGGAAAGAGCGAACAGATTTGTGGGCACGGTAGAGATCGAAAACGTTCCCCGAACTGTTCATATCAAGAACACGGGGCGGTGCAAAGAGCTTCTTGTACCCGGAAACCGCGTGGTGCTGGCTGTTTCCGATAACAAAAGCCGCAAAACAAAATACGATCTTATCGCTGTTTATAAGAATAATTCACTTCTCATAAATATGGATTCCCAGCTTCCCAACGATCTTGTGGCGGAATGGCTGCCGAAAAGCGGTCTTTTTTCACAAAACGCCGGATACAGCAGGGAAGTGACCTACGGTAATTCACGGTTCGATCTTTGCGTTAAGGATGGAAAAAATACTGCTTTTATCGAAGTAAAAGGCGTTACGCTCGAAGAAGACGGATATTGCCGTTTTCCCGATGCGCCCACCGAACGCGGACTTAAGCATATTAAAGAATTGACCGATTGCGTGCAAAAGGGTTACGGCGCATATATAATCTTCGTTGCCCAGTTTTACGGAGCGAAGAATGTATCTCCCAACTACGATACTCATCCCGAGTTCGGATATGCACTCAGGGATGCCGTTTCAAAAGGCGTAAAGGTTATCGCCGTGGATTGTAACGTTGCTCCGGATGAAGTGTCCATTAATAAAGAAATTACGTTTAATACATAAAGGAAAAAATATATGTATTCGCTTTTATTGTCTTTGATCTATCTATCCTTCGTAAGCCTTGGTTTGCCGGATTCACTTTTAGGAGCCGGTTGGCCCGTAATGCATTCAGAATTCGGCGTTTCCGTTTCCTATATGGGCTTGGTCACGATGATAATTTCCGGCAGTACCATAGTTGCCAGTCTTTTTTCGGACAAGCTTACCCGTAAGTTCGGCACACCAGTCATTACCGTTACAAGCGTTTTTCTTACGGCGGTTGCATTGCTGGGATTTTCATTTTCCTCCGCATATTGGATGCTGCTTATATTCGCCATACCTTACGGATTGGGCGCAGGCGCCATCGATGCGGCGTTAAACAACTACGTGGCGTTGCACTATTCATCAAAACATATGAGCTGGCTTCACTGTTTTTGGGGTGTCGGCACTATTATAAGCCCCTTTGTAATGAGTAACGCGCTTGCAAATTCAGTTTGGTCCGCAGGATACAGAACCGTTGCATACGTTCAGCTGTTTATAGGACTTGTTTTGCTGGTTACAATACCGGTGTGGAAGATAAACTCAAACGGGGAACAAACGGAAAACACCGAAAAAAATATCGGTATAACCGGCGTTTTCAAAATAAAAGGCGTACCCTTTATCTTGTTGGGATTTTTTGCATATTGCGCCGCGGAATCTACGGCTATGGGCTGGGCAAGCACGTATTTTGCCCAAGTAAAAGGCATAGACGGCGAAACAGCGGCGGCCTATGCCTCTCTGGTATTTATAGGTCTGACTGCGGGAAGATTTCTCGCCGGCTTTCTTATGGATAAAATAGGCGACCGCAAAATGATACTTTTGGGAACTGCAGTTACGGTTGTGGGTATCATAATGCTGTTGCTGCCGATAAAAAACAGCATTTTGTCAATATGCGGTTTTGTCATTATCGGTTTTGGATACGCACCCATTTACCCCTGTATTATCCATTCCACGCCTTTGAATTTCGGCGCGGAAAATTCCGGCGCGATCATAGGAATTCAAATGGCAGGAGCATACCTTGGCTCGACTTTTATGCCGCCCCTTTACGGAGTTCTGGGGAAATGGATCGGATATGAAATGATGCCTGTATATCTTTTGATCTTCATGATCTTTATGGTTGTTATGACAGAAAGAACCTTTAAAATTGCCGCAAGGACAAATACTTAGGCATTTTTGATCATATTGTCAAGACGTCTTGCGGATTCTGCAAGCTCACAAACGCACTTTAACACCTCGGCTTCGGTGTGTACACCTTGATATGCCAGATATTTGTCTGCTTCGAGAGTGAGGTAGCCGCTGTATCCTATTTTCTTAAGTGAGGCGGCAACAGCGCCGAAATCTATCTGCATAGAGAAGGGTATGTTGTGTGAATCGTACTTTTTATCGTTATCGTGAATATGGAGCGCCTGCAGATGATGTCCCAGCGCTTCTATCATTTGAGAAGCTGACGTATCTTTTCCCATCATCTCTGCGTGTCCGATATCCAGACAAGCAACAAAATATTCGTCATTTACTGCGTTAAGATGGGCAAGAAAGCTTTCTGCAGTTGAACAGGCGGCATGATCCGCGCAGTTCTTTTCATCCGACCAGTTCCACATATTCTCGGTTGCGATCTTAACTCCGTACTCCTTTGCAAAGGGAAGCAGTTCAAAATACATTTCAGCGTTTTCTTCGGGAGTGCGGTAGTTATCGGGATGGACGATACAAATGCTTCCGCCTGCCTCTGCAGTGCATTCTATGGCTCTTTTGCATCTGTCGCGTATCTCTTTGCAGTACACGGGAAAAGGCGCGTGGGATTGATTACAGTGAATACCGTATTCCTCACCGATACGCTTGAGCTTACGCGCAAAAGCCAGATATTCGTTACCGCTTAAAGGATGATCAATATTCTTCAAGCATTTATTGGTCCAATCATAAGCGCCCATTTTAAACATGGAAAAATCCCAAGCGTCAAACCCTGCCTTTGCAACAAGTTCAACCGCTTTTTCTTCGCCTACAATGTTGGCAATAGAGCCGATCTCGGTAGATATAAGCATACGTACACCTCGTTTAATTGTTTTTTATAATTTTACCAAAACAATATATTTAAGTCAAGAATAAAAGGAGAATTTATATGTTGACAGTCGGTACAAAAGCACCAGATTTTACTTTACAAGATAAAGAAGGGAACCATATCTCTTTGTCTGATTTTTTAGGGAAGAAGATCGTTTTGTATTTTTATCCCAAGGATAATACACCCGGATGCACAAGACAAGCCTGCGCCTTTGCGCAAAACTACGAAGGATTTAAAAGTAACGATATTATAGTTATCGGCATTAGCAAGGACAGCGTTGCTTCCCACAAAAAGTTCGCTCAAAAATATTCGCTTCCTTTCATTCTGCTTTCCGATCCCGAGCTTACAGCTATCAAATCTTACGACGTATGGCAGGAAAAGAAGATGTGCGGTAAAGTCGGTATGGGCGTTGTAAGAACCACCTTTATTATCGATGAAAACGGCTGTATCGAAAAAATTATGCCAAAAGTAAAACCCGACACAAATGCTTCGGAGATCCTTGAATATTTAGGAAAATAATAAAAACGGCGCTTTTCAAGGCGCCGTTAACTTTATTTATCTGCCCATTCGTTCAGCATTTCTACGTATTCGGGAAATTCTCTTAATGCGGTAAACTGGGGATGGGGCGAATTCAACATCCGATCTGTTTCGAAAGCAAGTATATTTTGTGTTCGGTATGTGTTTTCGATAAGTTCTTTAAGCGCCTCATCCTTTTTCGCAAGATTCATTATTCGTTCTATAGCTTTAAATTCTTTGATTCTTATTCGTATAACGTTTTCTATAGAAGTGCTTTGCGCGGTAAGCATACCTGCAAGAATGGAATATACTGCCTTTTCACAGATGCAGAAAATTTCCATATCCTTCTTTTGGCTTATTTCATAAAACGCTTCGCCCATCGATTCAATACGATCTATCTTCTCTTGAACGGTCATCGTGTTGTCAAAACGAACGATCCTCGCAAGCTTTATTCCCATCACGTCAAGGAATCCGTAACAGTTCCTCTTGTTCCAATAACGATATTCCTCGGTATCTTTTTCAAATAACTGTTCTACCATTATTTTTGAAGGCCAAGAGGGAAGAGTATTTAAAAGCGATATTGCTTCAACAGTTTTTCCGCTTGCGTGCAAAAGCTTCGCTTTCATATCTATGGCATCCGCCCGAATCGAATCCTCTGTACATCCGGTTAATATGCAATCGCAAAGCTCGTTAATCTCATCCTTGTTTTCCAATAATATTTTAGCTTTGTTTCCCGCTTTACCGCCGGCAATAAACCACATATATCTTATCATAATTCGGTAATCGTGAGGATATTTCATTCTCGCTGTTTTGATAAGCTCGCGTTGTTTATCAAAATCACCGATCACACCGAGCGTATGGTATTCGCTTACTATATCTTCAATTTCTGCGTTTGCTTTTTCCTCGTCATAGCCAACGAGACGATCAATACTAACACCGAATATCTGCGCAAGAGAAAAAAGTAACGTAATATCGGGATAGGTTACCTTAAGCTCCCATTTGCTTACCGCGGCGCTTGAAACGCAAAGCAGACCAGCTAATTGTTCTTGCGTAAGACCTTTTGCAATACGCAGCTTTTTAATGTTTGTACCAATATTTAATTCCATAAAATTCACCTCTAAACAAATTAAAGAACCGGTTCACATATTTATTATATCACCGTAACGTAAAATTTCAATGGAAACACAAGCGAGAATAATTCAACTGTCGGTTAAATTAAAATTTACGGTTGATCGCTTCATATCTCTTTGTAATTTTGTTATAATGTCATTGAAAAAATCATAGGAGGAAGAATATGAAAGAAACTATAGGCGATATTATAAAACGTTTGAGAAAAGAACGTAATCTCACGCAAGAACAGCTTGCTGAACAGTTGAATATATCTTCGGCTGCGGTATCTAAATGGGAAAACAATATCGGAATGCCGGATATTTCAAATATAGTTCCTTTGGCAAATCTTTTCGGTGTAACGACAGATGAACTGTTCGGCGTAAACGGTATAGATAAAGAAGCCGAAATTGATGACTTACTTGATGAAATATTTAAAATGCAGGAAGGAGTTGCACCCGAAGACGAACCGTACGTCGGTCTTGCGGTTATGGAAAAATACCGCGAAGCTTTACGGAAATATCCGAATAATTCCACAATTCTCTGCAACGCTGTCAGCTTTGCGGGAATGATTATCGAATGCAATAGCGATGAATTAAAAAACATTGTCGGTGAAGCGGGAATAAACAGCCTTATAAACGAACGTATTCACTGGGCAGAGCTGATAATAAAATATTCGGGGAACACAGACCATATTTTATGCGCAAAAAGAAACCTGATTGAAGTATACACACAAAAGCAGGATTGGCAAAACGCACTGCAGATAGCTCAAAGCTTTCCTGAAGACATATACAACATACGCGATATCCGTATGGCAGAACTGCGGTGGCATATGGGAGAAAAAGAAAAACAGCAATATCTGCACTGTTCCAATATTAAGCACCTTTTGGAAGCTTTGGGACACCAAGTGTTTATGCTGGGAAATCTGTATAGAGAAAAAGGCGAATACGAGGACGCGCTGTGTTGCTATAACTTTATGCACGGTATGATCAATTCACTGTATTGCAAGGATGAATATATTCCTCCCTTTCACGATAAGGGTTATCCTTTATATTTGTTCCCGGCATATTGCCTCGTAAAGCTAAAGCGGTATGACGAAGCGATAGATCTTTTGGAAAAATGCGTTGTATATTACCGAAACCAAGCGAAACATTATAACAAAACCCATACCTTAAATACACCTCTGCTTAATACGTATACGTTCAGTTACGGTTACGAGGGAACTGCCGAATATAAAGATCCGGTAAAAGCCGCAAAAGATGTTATATGTAATCCGTGTTTTCAATGCTTAAACAGTTTTCCGCGGTATCAAAAATTAAGAGAGACGCTTTAAAACGTCTCTCTTTGATTTTATTCATAGTAGCAACAGCAAAACAGCCAAGCATAATCCTGATATTCATAGACAGGATCATCGCCGAAAATATATCCGTAAGAATCGGGTGAAGACCACCACTGTTTATATTCGCCCACGTTTTTGATTATTTCGGCAAGCTGGGGATTAAGAGGGCAAACGCCGTTATCATCGCATATTTCAAGATATCGGTATATAAGATCGTTATACCGTTCTTTGTATTCAAAATCACCGTCATCATCATATACATATATTCCGAAGGTGCTGGTATTGCAAATATCGACCAGAGAAGCATAGAGATATTCTATATCCGAATTGATCCGCAATAAAACCAAAGGTCCGTCTTCGGAACCGTAATGATAATATCCGTCTTCTTTGTTAAGAACAACGATCGGAGCTTGCAAAACATCAATATTTACAAGAGTTTTATTCTTTTCACCGTTATATTTAACAAGATATTTTTCGTTTGCCACAGCATCCTGCCAGGGGTCGTCCTCGACAGACCAGGAGGGGTCGCCCGTACGTTCAACGTGCAAGATGCAATCCGTATCCGATCCGTCTTTTGTTTTTACGCCGATAACGTAAGAAGTGGTGGTATCCTTAGTAGAACCGATGTTATAATCGTGAATGTCGAATTTAATTCTGCCTTCAACGGGTTCATATAAAGTATCCTGCAAAACGAGGTAAATAGAACCGTAAAATCCGATCTCGGCTTCCGTATCTGTTTCGGCATATATTTCGTATGTGCCGGGACGGGAAGGAACGAAAAGGAAATAAGACATTTCGCCGCAATCAACGGGAGCGTAATACATTCCTTCGTCCACTTCAAAATAATCGTGTTCGGTATAATCGTCATCAGAAGGGGAGTGGACAATCAGCTGACCCGCAACTGCGTTTTTCTTTATAAGAGTAAATGTAACGGAGCTTTCTTCTTCGGTTAAGTTGTATTCATTACGAACGCAGTAATATTTATCGGAAAAATTAATTTCTACTTTGTATTCGGCTTTTTTTACAGTAAATTTAGCAATTCCTTTGCTGTTTGTGGTAGTGAAAGCCTGAAATACGCCGCCGGAAAGAAGAACGTTAACATCCTCAACCGGATTTCCGGTACCGTCAACCACGTAAACCAAATATTCACATACTTCTTCGGAAGATGAAACGTCAGGCTCCGAAACACCATCCTCCGTAGAAAATTCCTCAAAAGCATCGCTTTCGGTATCCGAAACGGGTGAAGAGGTATTGCTCGTGGTATCGCAAGCGGCAAGCAACAGTAAAACCAGCGTAAAACAGAGCAAAATATATTTAAAATCTTTCATAAAAGACCTCATAACCTTGAATAGTAAGAAAAATGCTGTTTTTCAAAGATATAGATGTTATATTACATTACCTTGTCTATATATTGTAGCATATTAGTTTATGGCAGTCAAGACAAATAAAATGAAAATAATAAAAATATTTATCATTTTGTCGTAAAATCCTATGTTGAAATTTGTGAAAAAGTGTGTTATTATAAAGAAAACTGTTATGGAGATTTTTGATGTATTACAGACACGGACTTGACTATAAATATCCCGAGCGTTCTGACGAACATATGATTACCGTAAAGCACCTGCGGGATACGAATTTTGACGAAAACTATAATTATCTTGACGAAACTCCTTTTAACAAATTCAAGCGGGGCATTCTGTTTGCTTTGTTAAACACAGTGGTTTTTCCCGTTGTTACCATACGCCACGGATTGAAAATCCACGATAATGAAAACTATAAAAAGCACAAAGCCGCATACAAAGACGGAGCGATTACCATCTGCAACCATGTCTTTATGTGGGATTATCTTTGCGTGCTAAAGGCTATCCGCCCTCATATGCAGTATTTTCCCGCTTGGCAAACAAATTTCGAAGGTCCCAACGGCCCGCTTATCCGATGGGTAGGGGGTATGCCCGTTCCCACCCATAATTTCCGCGCACTTGCAAAATTCAACAGAGCACTTAATAAAGGATTGGCCGACGGTAAATGGATCCATTTTTTCCCCGAAGGTTCAATGTGGTTTTATTATCCCGATATCCGTCCTTTGAAAAAAGCGGTTTTCCAGTATGCTGTGGCGCATAACAAGCCGATCATTCCCATGGCCATCTCTTTCCGCGAAAGAAAAGGGATAGGCAGACTTTTTTCCAAAAACCCCTGTGCGGATTTACATATCGGCGAGCCGCTGTTTCCCGATCAATCTCTCCCGCCCAAAGAAGCGACCGATCTTTTGCATAAGCAGGCATACCATGTTATGCAGGTTATGAACGGTATTAACCCGGGCGATCCTACTTATAATACCGATCAGGATATAAACAACTATAAAAAGACGATGTGATCTATCATAGCAAAAAGCCCCGCAAAAGCGGGGCTTTTTTTATGCTTTGCATTTTTCGACCCATTCTTTCCAGCGGGGGTCTGCCTGTATCTCGTTAACTACCAACGAATATTCACTCACCGACCACCAGGGCCAATCCTCCGCAAGACTTAAAGCGTGGGTGTGCGGATAATTTTCATCATTTGCTTTCGCTTGAAGATTCTCGATCTCCACCAACTTTATAAGCGGCGCAGTATATTTCCCGTTCGTTTTGGCGCAGCAAGCTTCAAATTCTTTGAAATGCGCCAAAGCTTTATCCAACGCATCAAACGCTTCGTTGCGTTTTCCGTCAAGCCATAAATACAGAGATAAAAGAGTATACATTCGTGCAATATACGAATTATGAACACCGTAATTGCCATCTGTACAGATCAGATCAAACATATTTATCGCAGATCTGATACTCTGTACCTTCTCGTGCGGCAGCATATTTTGCTCATAGGATATGACTGTTCCTATTATCAATTCCGCGCTTGCTCTTACAGTTTTCAGCAGTGCTTCACCATATGCCTTGGCGTGATCTTTTCCGTCATAGGCGTTTATGCGCAAAAACTCATACGAACCGTAAATTGTCGGTTCGTATTCTATTACCGCAAGAGCACGTTCACTCTCGCCCATATTAAGATAAAGCTGTGTAAGATACCTTAACGCATTTTGACGCAATTCACCGGATCGGAGGGTTTTGAGCAGCTTTTCGTAAATTACGATCGCTTCCTTCCACTCTGCATAATCGCGGTGTCTTTCTGTATCGTAAACGTTGTATCCTTCTTCATCAATAAGATGGTATTCGCCGTAGCGGACGTAACCCGCATTATAAAGCACTTCGGCAAGGCAGAGCATTATTTTTTCGTTTCCGGGGAATTCGATCATTGCCTCCCTGGCAAGAGCGATGCACTCATCAATATTAATGTTTACACCGTTGTTTTTGAAATTCATAGTTTTGATTTGAGATACCAAAGAGTCGATCTTTTTCTCTCTGTCGTTTTCATATCCGAACAGCTCGTCTATAGTTATTCCGAAATAATTGGCTATAGCGGGAATCATCTCCATATCGGGATAACTTCCGTCTTTTTCCCAACGGGACACAGCCTGGTTCGTTACGCCGAGCGCGTTGGCAAGCTCCTCCTGCTTTCTGCCGTCCCGCTTTCTTAATTCTTTTATTTTTTCTCCGAGAGTTAGTTTCATAAAAACCTCCGAAATCGTGTATTTCACCAGTGTAACTTTATTATATCTTACGAAACCAGCGAAATCAACAATCAATCGGTTGTTTGAAAATCAACCAACGGTTGGAAACAAAACGGGCAAACAAAAACGGCAGGGGATAACCTGCCGTAATACAAATTTAAATAATTTTACGTTTTTCAAAGCATTCGGAAAAATAAATATCCGAAACAATGTATGCTTTAAGTTCGTCCGTGAAAACATCCATCCAGCCGTTCCAAAAATCATGCGCAAGAGAAGGGAAGTTCTCACTTGGAAATGTGACTTTTGAAACCAACGGAGCCGAATAACGGTATTCACCCCGGCAACGTATGGATTCGTACATCTTTTTATGCTTAAATCCTTTTTTGAAATACTCAAATGCCTTTTCAGCACCTGCTCCGAATCGCGCTTCATAAACTGCCGTGTGCAGATATAATTCACATACGTGATAATGTCCAACACCTAATCTTCCGTCGCTAAATACAGATTCATACATATGCGCAAGATCTGTCAAAACGGCAACGCCTTCTTTTTTCGTAAAAGCAGATATCTTTGTACAGATAGAATTAACAATAACGGTTTTTAAGGCATTTAAAATATCGATTATCGCCTCGCCCTGATATTTATCTCTCGTTTCGCCCTCGTTGGCCAATGACAACAAAAACTCTCTGCTCATAAGTACGCTGTTTTGATTCGAAGCAAGAGCAGTCGCTTTATCAAAATATCCCATTTTGGCATAGTAAAGAACCATGCGCTGAATTATCACATCTCTGTCTTCGGCGCTTATATCCAAAGTTAACGACTTTTCAAAAGCCTGCAGAGCTTCTTGCCAATAGACATTTTTCGAGTTATATTCCGTGTCTTCAAAAGCGTAATCCGAGCCGTCCTTTGTATAACTTCTTGCTCCGTGCTTTTTCCATCCGTGTAAGTCTAAAGCAAAGCCCAAATACATATATACTTTAGGTTCTGCGGGGAATTCTTCAGCCGCCGCACGAAGCCGCTCCACACATTCTGTCATATCGCCCTGTTCGTTAATAGCTTTTTCAGCTTCTGCCAATACGCTTTTCAGTTTTTGTTCTCTATCTTTGCTGTATCCGAAAAGCTCATCAATGCTCACGTTAAAATAATTTGCAATGGCAGGTATGGTTTCCATATCGGGATAACCGCCGTTCGCCTCCCAACGGGACACCGCCTGACAAGTGACGCCGAGAGCATTTGCAAGGTCTTCTTGTTTTCTGCCGTCCCGCTTGCGCAACTCTTTTATTTTTGTGCCTATTTTTATTTGCATATATTCATCTCCTGTTTGATATCACCGGTGTAGTTATATCATAACTCGGAAAAGATGTTTTTTCAACAATAAATCCGTTGTTTAATAAACAACGGACGCTTGAATAGAAAAAGGACCATAACACTTAAATAAAAGTATAACAATTACTTATAAAATCACTGCGAAACCGTGCATATCATCAAATCGATAGCTTTGTATATCATCAAGTCACAAGAAATACACCTTCGGTGATGATATACCGCGTCTGCGACTTGGATAAAAAATCGACAGGCTAAAACCTGTCGATTTTTGAAGACTAACCCTAATTTTAATACAAATGCACCCCCTCTTGAGTCAAGGGGGTGCAAAGTCAATTTAGGGGGTGCATATTTGAGTCAGGGGGTGTAAAACTATACGCCTTCTCGGTAAACTGACACCTCATTATCAGTTGTGGTATTTTCGGTCACTGTAACCTGATAAACTTTGTTATCCGTTTCATAACTGATAGTTTGCTTAACTGATAGTTGACCATTACGTTCCTCTATATCCAAACGGATGTGAACGTTATGCCAATTATTTGTATTTACAAAACCAAACTCTATATCGTACTTTTGGGCTAGGTTTATTGTTCCCCGGATTTCTCCGTAGTCGATTTCGGATTTATAGCCATTCTTGAAATCTTCAAAGTCAAGATCACTGGTTATACTGTATTCGTCAGTTGTGAGCAATTCACCGTTACAAAATACAGATACAAACGCAACTCCCGATTGTGTGTGACGATCTATGTAGTCCAATCCATCCAATCCAAAAAACAATGCAACCAAAATACTTACTACAGAAATAATGGTAACTACTTTCAGCCATTTACGACTTTTCTTCGTTTCTTCTATCGAGCCGCCTAGAATTTCGTCTTTACTTATTTTCAAAATGTCACATAGCTTTCTAACCATTTCAATGTCTGGGAACGTTTTTCCTGTTTCCCATTTTGAAACAGCCTGTTTGCTGACAAAAACTTTTGCCCCAAGCTCTTCTTGTGTTAGTCCTTGCGCTATCCTATGATTTCGTATAATGGTGCCTATCTTTTCCAAACGAACCACCTCCTTATGTAGGTAATTATATCATATACTTTTGTTTTGAACAATGGTTTTACAAAACATTGGTGGTATCTTATTGGTTGACACAGCAATATATGGCATTTTTATTCCTATGTCCGTATGTTTTAACGATATGCGCTACATTTCAACGATTAGTCGTATAAATCAACGATTATACCAGCATTTTAACGATTACTTGTCTTTTAACGATTTGAAATGATATATCGCTTGCGCGATATGTTATACGGCTTTGCCGTATGATATACTTGCTACGCAAGCATGATATAATATCCGTTCCTTCATATGCCGCAGGCATCTATCATCCACTGAAGGTGGATATCATATCGAAGATATATCTTCCGTTTCGCAAGGAACGGATATCATTGAAAACACCCTCATTGTATCACAATGAGGGTGTTTTCATGGTGGAGGCGAGGGGAATCGCTCTCGCCTGCGGGCTCGGTCAGGGTTGGCTCTGACAGTCCACCGGACTGTCATTCACTACCAACCCGTTCGATTCCCCAATTACTCATAACAAAACAACAAAAGGCACCGCATGGGTGCCTTTTTGTTGTTTGGTGGAGGCGAGGGGAATCGAACCCCTGTCCGAAAACCCATCCGCTCCGCTTTCTACGAGCGTATACGGCTTATTGATTTCCCGCTTTTAACCGCGAACCGTCGCGCTGAAAACAGCGGTAGCTTCATTAATACCTGACACGGGGCAAAGCTTGACCGTGTTCATGTTCACTGCTAAGTGACGCCATGACCGAAGCCGCAGTACTCTTCGGTATGACGGCCGCCATCAGTTAGGCAGCGATAGCTAAATTATTGTTAGCGTTTATTTTTAAAAATTATGCGTTTTAAAGAAGTCGCACGCTTCTGCTCGCTTACAAAGCCTCAAGATCCCCGTCGAAACCTTTACGCCCCCGTAATACGCCGTATATTATAACATACGGCTTAAAAACTTTCAAGTCCTGTTTACGGACGCCCTCTCCATATCACGCTGCGCTGTCTTTTTAGCTTCGGTATCACGCTTATCGTAAAGCTTTTTACCTCTGCACAGACCGATCTCCACCTTCACCCATTTTCCAACGAAATACATTGAAAGGGGAATGACCGAATATCCTTTCTGACCGACCTGACCGAACAGCTTTAATATCTCTTTTTTATGCATAAGCAGTTTTCTGTCGCGGTAGGGCTGTCTGTTGAATATGTTTCCCTTTTCATAAGGGCTTATGTGCATACCGTGAACCACGATCTCGCCGTTTTTGATAACACAAAAGCTGTCCTTCATATTAACGGCTCCCTGACGCAGAGATTTGACCTCCGTACCGCAAAGCTCTATACCGGCTTCGTAGGTTTCGTCCACGAAATAATCGTGATATGCTTTTTTGTTTGTAGCTATCATTCGTTTTGAATTATTGCTCATCGTTTTGTTCCTCGAATTTCATCAAAGCCTCGAAACAGCATTTTTCGCCGTTCATCGCACGTACCCGTGCAATACTATCGTCAAAGACGCCGTATATCTTTAGGTTTTCTCCTTCAAAGGCTTCGTGTACGTATGATATCTGAATATGTTTCAAAAACTTGTCGGAATATCTGCCATCAATAGCTTTTGCGGCAAAATCCTGATAAAACGTATTGTTTACATGTCCGTTTTCATCGATATGGCTGTTTTTTATATCAATTTCACAAACGAACTCCGCTGTTTCATCCTTTGTAAATATTCTTTTTTCGGATTCTACCTGCTGTGTAAACAGATTAAGGGTAGGGGGATAATGTTCAAGCGCCGTAGGACGCATAATACGTCTGGTATTAAGATTAAGCACTATCCAAACGGTAGTGGCGCGGCAGCAGTATCCCTTATCTGAAGTAATTACGAATTCGCGTATAAGGCTGATCCCCTCGATATGATCGTGGACAGTAAGTATCTCCAGAAGATCGCCTTTGCTCATCTTCTTGAAAATATCAAAGGTTACGCGCGTTAAAACGAACGCCATGCCGTTTTTACGCATTTCATCACCCGTTGTACCGTAAGAATCAAAGTCTTCTCCTGCGCACTCCTGCATAAACAACTGCAAAGCGGATAATTTAAGCTCACCCATTTTATCGCAATGCTTATCTTCAATTCTGAACTTTTTTATCAGCATTTTATTTCCTTTTCTTTGCAAGGGGATTTTTATCCATCGCTTGCTCTATCTGTCTGTCGGACACGTGGGTGTATATCTGTGTGGTATTAAGCTGCTCGTGTCCGAGTATTTCTTTAAGCAATCTCACGTCCACGCCGCCGTGATCGTACATAAGCGTTGCGGCGGTATGACGAAGCTTATGCACAGAATACCCTTTGCCGCTGAGTCCTGATCTTTCAAGATATTTGTTCACGATCCATTGAACCGTCTTGTTGGATATACGGGAATTTCTGCTGCTCAGAAACAAAGCGTTCTTGTCTTTGATAGTATCTCCGTGCTTGGTAGCGTTTCTGCCGCGGGCATCGATATAACGGCGCAACGCATCTCTGCACGCTTCGTTAAGATAAATATTTCTTTGCTTACTTCCTTTACCGGTAACGGTAAGTCTGGTAAGATCGTGGCTAAGATCCGAAAGATTGATTCCAACAAGCTCGGACAAACGCATACCGCAGTTTAAAAACAGGGTAAGGATACAGTAATCGCGTTCACCGTTATCATCCGCCATATCCACGGAATCCAACAGATCATTTGCCTCTTCCAGTGACAAAAACTTGGGAAGCTTGCGCTTCACGGTAGGAGAATCTATATGTTCGGAAGGATCTGTCTTGATCAAGTGGGATTTTGATGTATGATACTTAAAAAAAGCGCGAATTGCCGAAAGCTTTCTGGCTCTTGAAACCGCCTTTACACCTTTTTCCGCCAGCCATAAAAGATAATCGTAAATATCCGCAGTTGTAACAGATTCCACGTAAGTTATATCAAGGGAAGAAATGTCGATTTTTTCAAGCTCCGATTCTTGCGTATCGCCGCGGTTAAGAAATATGAACCTGAAAAAAGTGCGGAGATCAAGATAATATTCGGAAACTGTCAAAGGAGATCGGTTTTGTATGTTCAGTTTGTATGAAAGGAAAGAACGAATAATCTCTGGTGCATCCTCGAACAAAATTATCACCTCTTTTTAATTATAACCGCTTTGGATCGAATTTTCAACTGTTTTTTGTTTTTAATTGACATTCTCCGCAATATGTGTTATATTTACAAAAAAGATTTTGGAGGTAAACAAGATGGATAACAGAAATATTAATCAAAGCGATTACGTCCTTGATGAAATGAAAAAGCTTATAAAAAGACAAAACGCACTCATCGTTAAGCAAAATAATATGATAAGCAAAATGATGAACGATTACCGTCTTCTGCGTATTCTTTCCTATACACTCATAGCGGTTACCGCTATAGTCTTTGCGCTTGTTCCCGCAGGATATCTTGTTTATGACGGATTAAAAGGATTTTTGGAAACTCCTTCTCTCTGGGGCGCGGTACTTATCGTTGCATTACTTGCTTTTATGGTACTTTTGCTCGTTCTTGCCGGATTTTTACGTAAACACAGCGCAGATTACGAAGAAATTATAGAGATAGAAGAAGACGAAGACAACTAAACCAAGCGAGGATACTTACAATGCAATATATAGTTAAAAGAACAAACGTTATCGATTGGGCAGATATTCCCAAGGCAGAAATAAAATCATACGTTTGGGGCGATGAATATACCCCCGAAGCATACGCACAGCTTGCTATGATAAACGGAAAAGGTTTTGTTTTGAAAATGACAGCATTTGAAAAAGAGCCTCTTACCCGTTATTCCAATTACGGCGACCCCGTTTACACCGACAGCTGTCTTGAATTCTTTGTTTCTTTCAACAACAAATCTCCTCTTTATATAAACTTTGAAATGAATTCAGCCGGCGCATTTCTCTCTGCCATCCGTACTGACAGAAAAAACAAAACTCCCATCGATCAGGTTGTTACCGAGCTTCCCGTAGTAACTACCGAACGCAAGGACGACTGCTGGTCGGTTGAAGTTGAGTTTTCATTTTCCTTTATTGAGCAATTATTCGGAAAATGCACCTTTGGAAACGGATATACCTTCAAAGGCAACTTCTATAAATGCGGCGACGAAACCGAAATACCCCATTTCGGAAGCTGGTCTCCCATCTCTCTCGAAAAGCCTGATTTCCACAGACCTGAATTTTTCGGTACGCTGACGATAATGTAGGTAAACAAAATGAACGACGCTATAAGAATTCTCAACGAGCGCGTCAGCGTTCGAAATTATAAAGAAGAACAGATAACAAGAGAAGAGCTTGATACAGTGCTGGAAGCAGGCAAAAACGCTCCTACCGGCATGAACAGACAAAGCCCCGTATTTATCGCTGTTCAAAACAAAAAGGTACGCGACGAGCTTTCGGCGCTCAACGCTTCCGTTATGGACAGAGAAGGGGATCCTTTTTACGGCGCTCCCACCGTTATCTGCGTTTTGGTAAAAGAAGGTATAATCACCAATATCGAAGACGGCTCGCTTGCTCTCGGTAATATGCTCAACGCAGCATACGCTCTGGGACTCGGCGCTTGCTGGATACACCGCTGTAAGCAGATGTTTGAATCCGAATACGGTAAAAAGATGTTAGCCGAATACGGACTCGAAGGCTACGTAGGTGTGGGATGCTGCATATTGGGTTATCCCGCAGACGGTTTTCCCGAAAAGAAAATAAGAAAATCAGATTACGCTGTTTACGTAGGTTAATATGGAATTTACTACCACAGCACTGAATGTGCTGATAATGTTGGCATATTCGGTGCCCGGTTTTATTTTTGTAAAATCAAAAATGATAGATCAATCCCACATAGCCTCATTTGCGAAAGTACTGCTGTACGTGTGCAGTCCCGCTTTGTCCATCTATTCGTTCAACTGTGTGGATTATTCAAGGGAACTGCTTATAAATTTCGGATTATTTCTTTTGCTGTCATTTGGACTGCAGATAATAGTCCTTACGGTAATGTGGCTGATACTGAAGAAAAAAGGGGATAAAGACCCCGGATACAGAGTTTGCTCCGTGGCGTGCGTGCTGAGCAACGCAGGATTCTTCGGAGTACCGCTTTTACAATCGCTTCTGCCCGATAATCCCGAAGCCGTTGCTTACTCCGCTGTTTATATAGTAGGTATGAACATTATCTCCTGGACAGCAGGATCGATGTTTATAACCGGCGATAAAAAGTATATGAGCGTTAAGAAAATTATCTTAAATCCGCCGGTACTCGCATTATGCGTTTCGTTACCTTTGTTTCTGATGGGGATAAAGCTTCCTTCCGTAATAGACAATGCTGTTTCCGTACTCGGAAAAATGTCTACTCCGCTATGTATGCTTATTCTGGGAATGCGTCTTGCCACAGTAAGGGTAGGGGAGCTTGTAAAGGATAAGCACGCATACCTCTCTTCTGCAGTAAAGTTGCTTGTCTTTCCCTTGTTAAGTTACCTGCTGGTATATTTTCTGCCGTTGGATTACGGTTTCAGAGCATCCTTCTTTATACTGTGTTCCTGCCCCACGGCAAGCGTGGTACTCAATCTTTCCGAAGTATTGGGCGCAGGACAAAAATCAGCCGCAAACGCAGTACTTATATCAACGCTTATATGCGTTGTAACCATCCCGCTTCTTATGTTACTTGCATAAAACCGAAAGAGCCTCAAAAGAGGCTCTTTTCTTATTGTGCAAAATGACGGTTGGAATTATGTTCAGTTGTGGTACGAACAAAAACAAAAACTATATATTGATACACGCAGTGAAAAAACACCCATATTATGAGCAGGTTTGCGGGGTTTACATAATTATGTATACATAATATATCGTCATAATTAACAATTTTGCAAAAGAGTTGAAAAGGTACTTGAAAAATTATGTAAATTGTATTATTATATTCTTACCTTAAAAGATGTGTGTTTTTGGCATAAGGTTTGTCTTATATCCATATATTTTTGTATGGAGGACATTACTATGAATACCGAAATCGCACTGCTTCCCGTTCCTGCGGATACGCTCGTAACGGACAAAACAAAAACCGTGAAAATACCGAGAAAATATAAAACCGTCTTTTTGGTTTTTTTCGCATTATATTTCATCTCAACGCTTCTCGGCGCTGCACTTGTTCCCGGAAGATTGGATATAGAGTATGCTTCTTTCGCACTCTCAATCGTTGGAAACGGTGCGTCTCTCTTTTGCGCAGAGCGTTGTTTTTTCGCCCTTTTTCTGTATTTTGCCGGTTTTTCGTTTTTGCGATTTCCCGTACCGCTGTTGTTTTTACTGTCGGAAGGCGTGTTCACGGGCATCGGTATCAAGCTGTTGATGTACAAGTTCGGAGTATTTCCTTCTCTTGCCTTCGCTTTTCTTACGGCTTGTTTGATCTTGCTCGACGTTTCTGTTTTTTCTTTTTGCTTTTCAAACTCTGCTTCCGGAAACGGTAAGATCATATTTTTCGGTAATATCGCTGTATACTTATTGTATTTTGCACTTTCCCTTTTATTTTCTTTTTTAATTACCTTGCTTTTTTAGCAAAGTTAAGAGGTTTAAAAACAAATGGAAGTTGTTAAAGATAAAATGACATCCCAATATACTGAATATATCAACTATCTGAGAGATGTCAAAAGATCTTCTGACAACACTCTGCAAGCTTACGTACGCGATCTTAAAAAGTTTTTTGATTACGCATCCGTTGCAAAGATAAACGATTTCTCTTCGGTAGGGGTAGACGACATTGCCGATTACAAACAGTATCTCAGCAGTATCGGTTTGTCACCCGCTTCTGTCAGCCGTTCTCTTTCGGCTTTACGTTCTCTTTTCCAGTTCCTAATAAGCAACGGAATCGTTGAACACAACCCCGCACGTGAGATCCCCAACGATAAGTTGGAGAAAAAAGGACCTCAGGTACTCACCTCCAAGGAGATCGAACAGCTGCTGGCACAGCCCAATGTATCCGATATAAAAGGCAAGCGTGATAAGGCTATGCTTGAGCTTCTTTATGCTACTGGAATTAAAGTAACCGAGTTGGTTTCTTTGAATATTGATGACGTTAACCTTCAGCTTTCCTTTATCCGCTGCGGTTCGGGTGAAAAAGAACGTTTCGTGTCTTTGTATCCTCTTGCCCTCCGCGCGCTTTCGGTTTACCTCGAAAGCTCACGAAAGCTTCTGGTGCTTCATCCCGACGAAAAAGCACTGTTCGTCAACGTTCAGGGCGAACGTATGACAAGACAGGGCTTCTGGAAGATACTTAAAGCCTATGCGGAAAGCGCAAAAATCCAAAAGGATATTACGCCTCATACGCTCCGCCACTCCTTCGCGGCGCATTTGCTGGAAAACGGCGCGGATATCCACGATATTCAGGAGATTTTGGGACATTCCGATATTTCTTCCACCATGCGTTACGCACAGCTTATCAAATCAAAACTCAACAGCGGTTATATTAAATTCCATCCCCGCGCTTAACTTATGAGGTGACCCGTTTTGGCAAAAAACTATATTTACAATTTCTTCAGCGGTAACAACAAACGCGACAGAGGTTATTCAAAGGATGACGCTTCCAAGCACCCTCCTTTCGGTTTCGTTCACTATTTTTCGGCTATCTGGAATAACATTACCAAGCTGACCATTGCTAACCTCCTGTTTTTGCTTACCAACATCCCGCTCGTTTGCTTTGCTGTTGCTTTTCCTTTATTCACCAGCATCAATATGCCTGCGGATTCTATCTATCCTATATATTACGGTGTTTCTCAGTACGGCGGCAGTCCCCTTATTTCCGCTTTTCTTACGCTGAACAGCGCTGTACGTCCCACTTCAGTCCACAATACCACTACTATCGTGCTGTTTTGCATAGGCGCGTTGGCTATATTCACCTTCGGTCCTTCCTGCGCAGGCCTTACCGCTGTTTGCCGTAACGCCGCCCGCGGTGATTGTAACTTTGTTTGGAGCACTTATTGCGACGCAGTAAAGCGTAACTGGAAGCAGGCGATGCTTTTCGGAGTTATTGACCTTGCTTTGGTCTTCCTGCTCGTCTACGATATAATTGCATATAATGCAAATGCCGCAGGCAGCACATTGTACCTTTTCTTGTACGTTTTCTCAATTTTTATTTCCTTCGTTTATTTTGTTATGAGATTTTATATTTATCTGCAAATGATAACTTTTGATCTCAAGCTTAAACAGATACTCAAGAATTCACTTTATTTCGTTACTCTCAATTTCAAGCGTAACGTGATCGGTGTTCTCGTTTCCGCACTTTTGTTGGTTATTGAGTATTATTTGTTTGCTTCCGGTGTGTTTGTGTCTGTAAGCCTTATTCTGCCGATGATAATTCTCATCTCTCTGTTGACCTATACTTCCGCATTTTGCGCATGGCCCGCAGTTAAAAAGCACGTTGCCGACGCATACTACAACGATCATCCCGACGAAGACCCCGACAGACAGATCGGCGATGACGATCCCGTATTTACCGACCGCGGTTAACAAAAATTCTTCCCGACAACAAAAGCGACCGTTTTCACACGGTCGCTTAACTTTTAAACAAAGAGGATATTATGTTGGAAATTGAAAGAAAATTCTTAATTGAAAGACCGGAAGACGGCTGTCTTTCGGATTATAAATTCAGCGATATCGTGCAGACCTATCTTTTACCCAAAGGACGCGTGCGTATGAGAAAGTACGAAGACCGCACCGTTTACACCCACACGGTAAAAACCTCTGTTACAAATATCACCAGAATAGAAGAGGAACGATGTATATCGGAAGCTGAATACTACGAGCTTTTGAAAACCGCCGATCCGGAAAGAGTTTCGGTCTGCAAGCGCAGATATATAATCGGGTATTGCGGATTTGTATTTGAGCTTGATGATTTCGGGGCAGGGTATACTCACGCTTTACTGGAAATAGAGCTGCCTGTGGAAGACGCTGAGTTTTACATACCGGATTTTTTGAAGATCGTTCGAGAAGTAACCGATGAACACGAATACAAAAACAGCGTTATCGCCGCGAAGGGATTTCCCGACAAGTAATCATTCAAACAGCTTGATAAAATCAGGCGTTTTGGCAGTGATTTTCTTCCCGTTGAGATAGTTCAGAATACCTTTATCGGATTTGAATTTAAACTCAACGCAATACGAGCAAAGCTGCTGAAAGCTGTAGCCTTTTTTTCTGTCTTCTTTATTGACCGCATACTTCCCGTCGCCCAAAAGAGGATGACCGATAGCGGAAAACGTAGCGCGGATCTGATGGGTTCTGCCTGTAATAAGTCTTATTTCAAGAAGAGAAAGAGCCTTTGTTTCTCCTATAACCTTATATCCCGTCACTGCGGTTTTCGTATCGGCGCCCGCCTTTTTGTGTACCTTAACTATGTTTTCGTCCTGCTTTTTTTCAAGAAACATTGTTAAGGTATCTTCTTTTTTATCAAGAATACCGTGTACGGCGGCAAGATAGGTCTTTTCTATCTCGCGGTCTTTTATAATACCGTTCATTATACGCAAAGCTTCTGCATTCTTTGCGGAAATCACCAAGCCGGATGTGTTTCTGTCAATTCTGTTACACAAAGCAGGGGAGAATGAGTTTTCGGTCTGAGGATCGTATTCACCTTTTTTAAATAAATATGCTTTGATATTGTCGATCAAGGTGTTGTTTTCCTGCTTTTCGTCAGGCTGTACGGAAACGCCCGCAGGCTTATCTGCGATAAGAATATTTTCATCCTCATACACAACGGAAACATTAGGCTTGAGAGAAGTAAAATCACTTGCTTTTTTAACAAAAAACTCATCGGAAATATAATATGTAATAACGTCTCCTGCATAAACAAAGGTATTCTCTTTACCGTGAACACCGTTTACCTTAACGCATTTATTCCGAATATATTTATACAAAAGTGATTGAGGCATAGTTTTAAAACGTTTGGACATATATTTATCCAACCGTTGATTTCCGTCGTTTTTATTAATAGTTTCCGTTCGCAAAATTAACCGCCTCCTTTTAAAGCATTATACATTAAAAAAACATTTTTGTAAATAGAAAAACGGCGCTTTCGATGCGCCGCATTTATTTTACAGAAACTTTTTAAGTCTGTCAATATTTTGCTCTTCGAGTTTTATAAGTCCCAAAGCGAGAGCTTTGCTGTTTTTATCCGCGCCTTTGCACGCAGATAAATGGCGCCTCAGATCGGTGGCACCGGCGACCGTGCCCATTAAAAGCATTTCCGCAAGGTGAGATACGCTGTCATCTTTAAACGCGCCCAGCTTTATCATCGATGTTGTCCGTATAGCCGCAAAAGGTGACATATCCCAATTAAACGGTTTCTTTTCCGGCATAAGACTCTTGGATAATCTGTATATCTTCATATAATCTTTATATTGTCTGCTTGTTTCCGCAATAAACCTTTCGTTTTCCGTTTCTGCGTTTATTCGGGGAATAGTATACATACCGGTCTGCGCAGAACGGTGAACACAAGCAAGAAGCGTATTGTTATTCAATTCGATACACCTCCTCCGAATATATTTTGTTACTTATGCAAAAATATATGTAAACAAAGGGGTAATATTTTTTAACAATATTTTGTATTTTTGTATTGACATTTGGCTTTTCCGGTGTTATAATAGCACCGTTGCGTATCTGGGTGTGGCTCAGCTTGGTAGAGCGCCACGTTGGGGACGTGGAGGCCGCTGGTTCAAATCCAGTCACTCAGACCAACAAACGCACTTTTGCTTTTTGCAAAAGTGCGTTTTTGTTATTATTGGCGATATAATGTAAAAATCACTAAAACAAATCTGCATTGACAATAAAATATGTTGCATATTTATGCTTGACTGTAGTCATTTTTTCGTGTTATAATATGCCAATTTATAAAATATAATGATATTTTATTCAATAGGCGGTATTGAAATGAAAAAAACACTTATTCTAAACGGTTCACCCCGAGTAAAAGGCGACACAGTAAGCCTTATCGACATTATCACCAAAAATCTTGACGGTGAATATAAAATTGTTAATGCGTACCGTTGTTCAGTAGCGCCTTGCATAGATTGCCGTTATTGCTACGAAAAGGAAGGCTGCGCCATTATTGACGGTATGCAGGCGATCTATGATTATATTCAGGATTGCGATAATATAATTATCGCATCTCCCATTTATTTTTCCGAGCTTACGGGAAAACTTCTTGATGTAGCCAGCCGTCTTCAGACGTATTTTTGCGCTCGCCATTTCAGAAACGAAAATCCCGTACCCAAGCCCAAAAAAGGTGCCGTTTTGTTGGTTGGCGGCGGCGATGGAAATATGGACAAAGCCTATGACACCGCATGCTGCATACTTAAGCATATAAACTGTACAGACGTACATAAGCTTATCTACAGCAACCGCACGAACACAAGACCTGCCGCAGAGGATGAAGACGTGCATAACCACATCCTTTCCGTAGCGGAATTCCTTAATAATTGAGTTTTACGTTTCTTTTTAATTTATAAAGGAGATTTTATGATGTTTAAAGTTGTATCCAACGATGCGCTTAATCCCACTGTGTTCAAAATGGTGGTTTATGCGCCTGCAGTAGCAAAAAAAGCGCTTGCAGGGCAGTTTGTTATGCTTCGTACCGATGAAAACGGCGAGCGTATCCCTCTCACCGTAGCGGATTATGACAGAGAAAACGGCACCGTAACCGTTATTTATCAGGCGGTTGGCGCTACTACCATAACTCTTTCCCACAAAAAAGCAGGGGAGTATATTGCCGATTTTGCCGGCCCTCTCGGCAACCATACCGAAATTGAAGGTATAAAGAAGGTTTGCGTTATCGGCGGCGGCGTAGGAAGCGCTATCGCATACCCCGTCGCAAAAGCGTTTTCCGAAAACGGCGCGGAAGTTCACACTATTGTCGGTTTCAGAAGCGCAGATCTGGTTATTCTTGAAGATGACTTCAGAGCCATTTCCGATAAGTTCATTCTTATGACCGACGACGGCTCCGCTGGTGAAAAAGGTCTTGTTACCGATGCATTGCGTAAGCTTTTGGAAGCAGGAGAATATGACGAAGTAGTTTGTATCGGTCCTCTTATAATGATGAAATTCGTTTGTATGGTAACAAAGGAATTCGGCGTTAAAACCATTGTAAGTATGAACCCCATTATGATAGACGGTACCGGTATGTGCGGCGGATGCAGACTTTCCGTTGGCGGAAAGACAGTGTTTGCTTGTGTAGACGGCCCCGAATTCGACGGACATCTCGTTGATTTTGATTCCGCTATCGCACGTAGCAGAATGTATGGTGAATTTGAACGCCACGCCCGTGAAGAGACCTGTAATTTGTTTTCCAAGGAGGCAGAATAACTATGGCTAATATGTCCCAATGCAAAACGCCTATGCCCGTGCTTGATCCTATCGAACGCGGTAAATGCTTCGAGGAAGTAGCTATCGGTTATACCGAAGAAGACGCTTTTAACGAAGCGCAGCGCTGCCTTAACTGTCCTACCCGTCCTTGTGTATCAGGCTGTCCCGTAGGGATAGACATTCCCGGATTTATATCAAAAATAAAGGAAAACGATCTCGAAGGCGCAAAGGCTGTAATCAACGCTTCCAGCTCTCTCCCCGCAGTATGCGGAAGAGTATGTCCGCAGGAAAACCAATGTGAAAAATACTGTGTACGAGGCAAAAAAGGCGATCCCGTAGGTATTGGACGTCTTGAAAGATTTGTAGCGGATAATGCTAAAAATGCCGCAGCAGCAAAAGCAGAACCCAATGGTAAGCGAGTAGCAATCGTCGGAAGCGGTCCCGCGGGACTTGCTTGCGCAGGGGCGCTTGCTTCTAAGGGCTACGGCGTAACGGTATTCGAAGCCCTACACACTCCCGGCGGTGTTCTCGTATACGGTATTCCTCAGTTCCGCCTTCCCAAAGAAATAGTTGCAAAAGAAGTTGAACAGCTTGTCAATATGGGCGTTGAAATAGTCACCGACTGTATCGTTGGCAAAACTGTTACGATCTCCGAGCTTCGCGAAGATTATGATGCGGTGTTCATAGGAAGCGGCGCCGGTCTGCCCAGATTTATGAATATCGAGGGAGAAAATCTCTGCGGTGTTTATTCCGCCAACGAGTTTCTTACCCGCGTTAATCTTATGAAAGCTTATAAAAACGACAGCACTACGCCTATAATGCGTCCCAAAAAGGCAGTTGTTGTTGGCGGCGGCAACGTTGCAATGGATGCTGCCCGCTGTGCATTGCGTCTGGGCGCTGATGAAGTAAGTATCGTTTACCGCCGCAGTGAAGAAGAGCTTCCCGCACGTAAGGAAGAAGTGGAACACGCAAAAGAAGAAGGTATTATCTTCCGTCTTCTTACAAACCCCGTGTCCATCCTCGGTGAAAACGGATACGTTACTGGCGTTGAATGCGCGGTTATGACTTTGGGCGAACCCGATGAAAGAGGCAGAAGAAAGCCTATCGACAGCGGTGAGCGTTTTAATCTTGAATGCGATTGCGTTATTATGGCTATCGGTACTTCTCCGAACCCCCTTATACAGCGTTCAGAGCCCGGTCTTGAAACCACTAAACACGGCGGCATAGTTGTTGATGAAAACGAAAAAACTTCTTTAGACGCCGTTTACGCAGGCGGTGACGCCGTTACCGGCTCAGCTACCGTTATTCTTGCAATGGGCGCAGGCAAAAAGGCCGCAGAAGAAATAGATAAATTACTTTCTTAAACACAAAATTCAATCCGGCAGTTTTACTGCCGGATTATTTAGTAAAAGGAGATTATGATGATAATAAGACAAGCACTGCCAGATGATGCGGAACTGTTAAAAGAACTTTATTTTGAGCATCTGACCGCTTTTCCGCCTGCAGAAGAACAAAATATGCAGATGTGGCGGGAGTTAATACAACATTTTTACGATGACGATAATATAGAACTCCTTGTATGCGAGGTCAGCGGTAAGGTAGTTTCATCGGTTCACGTAACGGTTATAAAAAACCTCACACACAATCTCCGTCCTTATGCGGTAATTGAGAACGTCGTGACCCACGCAGATCATCGTTGTAACGGTTATGGCTCCGCTTTGCTTTCGGAAGCAACGGAGTTTGCCAAAAAACACAACTGTTACAAGGTGTTTCTCGAAACAGGCTCAAACAAGGAAAGTACCTTGAACTTTTACAGAAAAAACGGCTTTTCCGTTGACGCAAAGCATTCCTGCTTAAAAAGACTGTAATATGCGTTAATGACGGGCGTTCTGCACCTCTGTGTATTTAACTAATATAATATCCTCGCCGATACGTTCTATGTTTTCCCACCTGATGTATATACGGCTTTTCCCGGGAAATAAACCTCCCTTTGCAGGAATAGACAAACGGATTATCTTTCCGCATTCGGTATCTATATCGGCATCACATACGTAGCCCAGCCTTTTTCCGTCACATAAATTTATAACTTCCTTATCGCTGAGATCAGAAAAACTTACAACCATATTTAAAAACCTATAAGAGTATGCAAATAAGTCCGCCGCTGCCTTCGTTTATTATCCTTTCAAGCGTTTCCGAAAGCTTGCTTCTGGCATCTTCGGGCATATGGGCAAGCTTTGCATTTATACCTTCGCCGATAAGTTCGTACAGTGATTTTCCGAACATATTTGAACCCCATATCTTTTTGGGATCTTCTTCAAATTCACGAAGCAGATATTCCACCAGCTCTTCCGATTGTCTTTCCGTACCAACGGTAGGGGACAGTTCTGTCTGAATATTCGCTTTTATCATGTGTATCGAAGGCGCGGACGCCTTAAGCTTAACCCCGTAACCACCGGGTTGTCTTACGATTTCAGGCTCGTCGAGAGTAAGATCATCCACATCGGGAGTAACTATTCCGTATCCCGTGCGGTTTACTTGCGCCAACGCTTCGGATACCTTTGAATATTTGTCATTTACGGTTTTTAAGTCCGCTAAGGTGGAGAACAAGGATTTTTCATCGGTAATATCAAATCCCGAATGCTCGCCCAAAGCGCTGAAAAACAGTTCGTCGGGCACCGTTACCGAAATCTGCGTGGTACCATCGCCGAGATCTACCTTTTCAATCTTTGCTTTTCCGCCGTTTTCTGTAATAAAATTCCCAAAAGTCTGCTTGATGTCGCCTATTCTTTTAATTTTGTTTACCGTTTCGGATATCTCTCCGTACAATTCGTTTTTCACTTTTCCGCTTTGCTGAACGTCGATCCACGCAGGTAAAGCGAATTTTATTTCTCTTACAGGAAATTCATACAATACGGCGCTTAATATTTCTCTTATATCCCGTTCATCAATTTCTGAGCAGTTTACGGGAATTACGGGAATATCATAACATTCTTCAAGTTCTTTTGACAAAGCAACGGTTCTTTTTTCTGCGGGATATGCCGAATTAAGCACGATAACAAACGGCTTGCCCGTATCCTTCATTTCGCGGACTATCCTGCTTTCCGCATCAAGATACGCGCTTCTGTCGATCTCTCCGATACTTCCGTCGGTGGTTACCATTATTCCTATCGTTGAATGCTCACTTATTACTTTCTTGGTTCCCAGCTCGGCAGCGGTTTCAAACGGCATAGGAGATTCCGACCAAGGTGTCATTACCATTCTGGTTTCGCCGTCTTCAATGTGTCCGATCGCACCCGGTACTATATAACCCACGCAATCTATCATCCGCATACGAAAAACTATGTTTTCATCGAGCTTAATTACAGCCGCTTCCTCCGGAACAAATTTAGGCTCCGTTGTCATTACAGTTCTGCCGGAAGCAGATTGGGGCATCTCGTCCCGCGCCCTCTCTTTCTTTGCGGGTGAGTCCATATAAGGCAAAACCATAGTTTGCATAAATCTGTTGATAAGCGTGGATTTTCCCGTTCTGACGGGACCCACAACACCGATATAAATATCTCCTTCGGTTCGTCTTGATATCTCCTCGTATATGCTCAGATCAGCCATTTTAATTCCTCCACAGATAATTTTTCATATAAATTTGTTTAAAGATATTCAAAAAAACATAAGTATATGACATATCGTTAAAAAATGTTTGACAAAATCTGTGTGAGGTGCTAAAATTACAGTATAAATTTAGTTTTTTCGGAGGTTTACCGATGGCAGAATTCAAAAGAATAGGCGTACTTACTTCCGGCGGTGACGCACCCGGTATGAACGCCGCAGTTCGTGCAGTTACAAGACTTGCTTTATATAAAGGCGTGGAAGTATACGGAATATATAACGGTTATCAGGGACTTATTGACGGTCAGATAAAACCCCTCGGAGCGCGTGACGTTTCATATATAATCAACCGCGGCGGCACTATGCTTTATACCGCCCGCTGCCCTGAGTTCAAAACCAAAGAAGGTGTGGAAAAAGCGGCGGCAAAAGCGCGTGAGTTCGGACTTGACGGTATCGTTACCATCGGCGGTGACGGAACCTTCCGCGGTGCGGTCGACCTTACCGATGCAGGTATCCCCTGTATAGGTATTCCCGGAACAATAGATAACGATATTGCGTCCACCGAAATGACCATCGGATTTGACACGGCTATGAACACCGTTGTGGATCTGGTTGATAAGCTCCGCGATACCAGCGAAAGCCATTCCCGCTGTACTATAGTTGAGGTTATGGGCAGAGATGCGGGAGATATAGCACTGAATACGGCTATTGCTGTCGGTGCAGTTACTACCGTTATTAAAGAGATCCCCACCGATTTCGATCACGTTTTTGAAAAAATGATCGAAGCACGCAGAGCGGGTAAGCGTAATTTTATTATCATAACCGCAGAAGGTATGGGCAGAGAATACGGCGAGGAGCTTACCGATCTTATAGAGAAACGCACCGGTATTGAAGCAAGATTTGCTCGTCTTGCTCACATCCAGCGCGGAGGAAGCCCTACACTTCAGGACAGAGTACTCGCAACCAAGATGGGATGCGCCGCTGTTGAAAGCCTTGTTTCCGGTCAGATGAAAAAGGTAGTTTGCCAGCGTCACAACAGCATTATTACTATGGATATTCACGATGCGCTTCAGGTAGATAAGCTTATGAAGGGCAAACTTTCCAAAGAGGAACAAAACAAGATCCCGCCCAATATTCTGTACGATATGAAGAAGATCGTTGCGGAAAAAGAGGCATATAAGCAGTATCTTAACTACATTATCGACCATATTACACTTTAATTCAAAAAGCCCTTGTGAAAACAAGGGCTTTATCTTTTAGATATATCTTCTCGGAACACGGTTTTTGACCGAGCACACGATTTCATAATTTATGGTAGAGGAGAGGGAAGCAAGACGCAAAATATCGCTGTCATCTTCGAAAACAACTACCTCATCACCAACGGCGCAATCAACACCGGTTACATCAACAACGCAAAGATCCATACAAATGTTTCCGATAACGGGACAATCCCTGCCATTAATGCGAAGTGTGGCTTTGCCGGAAAGAATGCGGGACAAACCGTCTGCATAACCGATAGAAACAACGGCTTTTTTGATCGTTGATTCGGGTCTGTAATTTCTTCCGTAGCTGACCGTATCCTTTTCGTTTATTTCGGAAACGGATGAAATTCTGGAAACAAGACGCATTGCAGGATTAAGAGCCTTATCGTATGTAGCTTCGGAAGGGGAGAGACCGTAAAGAATAATGCCCGCTCTCACCATATCAAGTTGCATTTCGGGATAATTCAATATAGCGGCGCTGTTACAGCAGTGGCGTATACCTACAGAGATATTACGCTTTGCCAATTCTGAAAGAAGCTTTGAAAAACATTCGTATTGCGCTTTTGTAAAACCGCCGACAGTATCGTCACTTTCTGCAAAATGAGTGAAAATACCTTTAATATTGATATTATCAAGTGAAGAGATCTTTTCTATTTCATCTGCGGCATTTTTCACGTCTTCATCACGGTGGCAGTATAAACCAAGACGGCTCATACCCGTATCAATTTTAACGTGAACGTTTATAACGCCGTATTTTGAGAGGGAACGGGCGTAATCAAAGCTATCGACAGTCTGTGTTAGACCGTGCTTTATCAAAGCGTCTGCGTAACTTTCATCAGTAATGCCCAATATCAATATATTTCCTTTTATTCCGCCCTCTCGTAAAGCAATAGCTTCCTCGATACAAGCAACGGCAAATTCGTCTGCGCCGTTTTCTTCGAGCATACGGCATACCTCAACAGAACCGTGACCGTATGCGTCAGCCTTTACCACAGAAAGAAGCTTTGTGTCGGAATTAAGCTTTGATCTTATATAATTGTAGTTATGCAGAACAGCGCTCAAGTCGATCACTGCCTCAACTCTTCTTTTTATCAATTTAATTCCTCCGTGATAATTACCTTATATTCAAAACTTCCGTTTTCTGTTTCCGCAACAAGTCTTTCCACTTTTTCGGTCACCGAATTATAATACACCAAAAAACGAAAACTGTCAATAAGCAAAGCGTAAGCACCGTCATCGTTTTTTGCGGCGGTATCAAAGTTTTCGGTATAAGCGCGGAACAAAGAATAAAACAGTTTCAGCTGAGGAAAAGAACGTGGATCGGTGTTTATGGAAAAATCTTTAAAGCTTACGTTACAGTCTGTTTCTGTAAAAGACATTTCCATTCCCGTAAAATCACCGCTTAACACCGTAAAGATGTTTTTTTGGGGATCGTATTCATATTTTATCCCCAGTGTTTCGAAAATTACGGGTTTGTTAAAAAAACTTTCAAAACCGTCTTCGGCGTTTGTTTTGCAGGATGATACGCAAAGGACGGTCAAGCACAGCATTATATACAGTATTCTTTTCATCAGCATCGCCTTATCAATATTTATTGAAAGACAAATTCTACCCCAGTAGTTTTCCGATAACCTTGGGAAGATCCGATGGAAGCACGCCCGAACAGCCGTATTCCTGAGACAATATATCGCCTGCCTTGCCGTGGGAATATACCGCTAAAACCGCCGCAGTATGAGGATCATAGCCTTGAGCCAGCAAAGAACCGATCACTCCCGCAAGAACATCGCCGCTTCCGCCTTTAGACAAAGCGGAATTGCCGCTGGTATTTATCACCGTTTTATTATCGGGAGTCGCAATAACAGTACCATGTCCCTTAAGAACAAGAGTGCATCCGTATTGGCGGGAAAATTCTTCTGCAAGCGTAACTCTGTTACGTTGAATTGTATCCACGTCAATTCCGGTCAAACGGGAAAACTCCATAGGGTGGGGAGTCAAAACCACGTTGCAATTTGTCTTTCTTAATATATTAATATTCTTTGCAATATAATTTATTCCATCCGCATCAATTACGCAGGGACACTCAATATCTTCCAGAATATCGGAAAGCAGGTTTTCGTATTCATCGGAGATCCCGCATCCAATAACTGCGGCATTTGCTTTTGATTCCTTGAATTCGTGATAATGACAAACGATTACCTCCGGCAACCTTACTCTTACAGGTAAAGCAACGTTTTCTTGAGTGTACAACTTTACAAGTCCGCAGCCGCTTCTCAAAGCGCCTTCGCAACACAGTAAAGCGGCGCCCGTATATTTATTGCTTCCGCACAAAAGCTTAAGGGTACCGAAAGTGCCTTTATGTGAATTTTCCGGTCTTGGTTTTATGTATTGAGATAAAAATTCCATAGTCTTACCTCCTTTGGTTATGATAGTATCACTTTTGGCATTGGTTGTCAATTATTTGTATTTTTTATTAATTTTATTCTATCTCTATTGAACTTTTTACATTTTAAGGATATAATTAAGGAAGGAACTCGAAAGGAATACATATTATGAAGAATTTGATCGCTTTTTTCAAGCAAAACAGTAAGCTTATAATTGATTTCTGGGTAAATCAGGTAGTATGGTCGGTAGTTGGTCTTATGGTTTCCTGGCCTATGGCGATGATACTCAGCAAAGATTCCAATTATTCCTTGTACATGGGACTTGGGGCATTATTTACTGCCGGAATTTTCTGGTTCAGAATATATGATATGTTAAACCAGCACGGTCTTAAATACGCCATAAGAAAAAACAGAAGCAGTTGTGAAGGTTTGCATATTCCTTCGGATTCCTTCGGTCTTAAAATAGGACTGTTTTCCTATGCGCCCACAATATTGCTCATACTGATCTTCGTAGTGTTCAGTATTGTTAAATTTGAAAACGGCCGCGCAATAATGGCGGGAATTATATATATGATTCCCATACATTCAATGTACAACGCCGGATGGCTGGCGTTATCGGAGCTCGGCGAAACCATGCGCATAATTTACACGGTTTTAACGATAATTCCCATTCCTTTCTTTGCGTGGCTGGGCTACTATCTCGGCGTACGTGATAAAGGTGTTATTGCAAGAGAAAAGGTCAATAAAGAATAATTTTATTTTTCGTTTCATAATGTTTTTTGGGTGATTTCATTATGAATGAGTATAAAGATAAAAAAATCTCTTTATTTATCGCTGTTTTTCTGTTTGTTGGTCTTGTTTCCTTTTTTTGCTTTGCAATGCTGTTTACCGCGGCGGGGTATAATACCTTTTCGTTTTCGGAAGCGGCAAACGCGCCTATCACGCAAAATAGCAAAAAAACAATAGTAATAGACCCGGGACACGGCGGAGAAGACCCCGGCGCCGTTATGGGCGACGTAAGGGAAAAAGATATAAATCTCGATATCTCTTTGTTTTTGGGCCAGCTATTTGAAGCCGGCGGATATAACGTGGTATACACACGCACGGAAGATAAAATGCTGTATAAGCCCGGTGAAGAACACCGAAAAAAGTATTATGATCTTTTTAACAGAGTTTCCCTCGCAAGCGGGCAAAAAGACTGTATATTGATCAGTATTCACGTAAACCGTTTTTCATCGCCCAAATACAGCGGCGCTCAGATATTTTATTCTTCCAACGAGCCCGAGAGCAAGAGATTGGCAGATCATATTCAATCCACATTAAAAAAGCTTCAGCCTGATAACAACAGACTTTCAAAAAACAGCGGAAGCAGCATATATTTACTTGATAAATTCGAAGGAACCGCAGTATTGGTTGAATGCGGTTTTATTTCAAACGATACTGAACGCAATAACCTTTGCGATACGGATTATCAGCGTAATTTCGCTATTTCGGTTTACGTTGCCGTTACAGAATATTTAAACGGAGATGTTTAAATGAAAACTAATTATGTATGCACGTCCTGCGGATACTATTCTTCCAAATGGTACGGAAAATGTCCCGAATGCAACGAATGGAATACCTTTGAAGAGCAAGCGGTAGAAAACACCGCTTCATCCAAACCTGCGGTAAAACGCCGCAAAACCTACGATACTCCTCCCGCCGCTTCAAAAGCAAAGAGGATTTCCGAGATCGGTATTTCAACCGACCGCCGTTTTATTACGGGGATAGGTGAGTTTGACAGAGTGCTTGGCGGCGGTCTTGTAAAGGGAAGCGTGGTATTGCTGTCCGGCGAGCCGGGTATTGGAAAATCCACTTTATTGCTTCAGCTTTGCCAGACTGTGGGTACCAACGGCTCAATATTGTACGTAAGCGGCGAGGAATCCCCTTCACAGATCAAAATAAGAGCTGAAAGGGTAGGGGTAGACACAGAAAATTTAAAAATTTTGTGTGAAACCAATATTTCCTCCGTAATACCCGAAATGGTTGGTATTCAACCAGATATCGTAATTATCGACTCCATTCAAACCATGTACGATGAAGACGTTGCTTCTTCACCCGGCAGCGTAACTCAGGTAAAGCAAACGGCGCTTGCGCTTATAAACAAGGCAAAAGAAGAAAACATATCGATTATTCTTGTCGGTCACGTTAATAAAGACGGTGCAATTGCAGGTCCCAAAGTACTGGAGCATATGGTTGACGCCGTGTTGTACTTTGAGGGCGACAGACAGCACGCATACAGAATAATAAGAGCTGTTAAAAACCGTTACGGTTCCACAAATGAGATCGGTGTATTCGAAATGGTTGACGACGGTCTTTCGGAGGTAGAAAACCCTTCGGAAATGCTTATGTCACAGCGACCGGTAAACGTACCCGGAAGCTGCGCGGTTTGCGTTGTTGAAGGCACAAGACCTATCATAACGGAAATTCAGGCTTTGGCTACTCAAACGGTATATCCGTCGCCCAGAAGATTATCTGCAGGTCTTGATTACAACCGCGTGGCGTTGGTATTGGCTGTTTTGGAAAAGCGTATAGGACTGCGATTTTCCACGACAGACGTTTATATGAACGTCGCAGGCGGTTTAAGGCTGGATGATCCTTCCTGCGATGCCGCTATTGCTATGGCGCTCATATCCACTCAAAAAGACATCCCGATTCCGGAAGACCTTATAGTCTTTGGTGAGATCGGTCTGGCAGGCGAATGCCGCTCGGTAACCGGCGCAGAACAACGTATAAACGAAGCGGAGCGATTGGGCTTCAAACGTATCGGTCTGCCAAAAAAATCCATAGACAAGCTTAAAAAGCGCTCAAGACAGATCGAGCTTTGTCCGATACGAAGCGTTTATGATCTATTGAAGCTTGCGGAGAACTGATCACACGTAACGGACAATTGCTTGTGCACGATGCCAGACAGCCGTCTTCCTGCACACAATTGTCCTTTTTACATTCACCCTCAAAATTATATTTACAGTTTTCAAGACACGGAATAAGCAAAAAATCACCTCAAAACAAATCGTTCCCAATTTGTTAACATTTTATTCATAATAAAAACAAAAGGAAAATTTATGAGATTTTGTATACCAAATCTACCGGTAAAAAGGGTTAAAAAAGCCTTTGTTTCTGCAATATTGGCAGATGATATCAGGGAAAATTTAAGAAAAATGGGCATAGAAGCAATTGAAGCGCCCGTATGCTCAAAATTAAACAGCGAACTGAAATTTCATCCCGATATCGTACTTAATAATCCTGAAATAGGCGTTTGGTACAGTGTGGGTGATATAAATATGAACAAATTGTTAACAAAAGGGAATGCAGAATTTAACGATAAATACCCGAATGATTGTTATTACAACTGCTTTATTATAGACGGCACGTTATACGGAGGGAAACATGTCGCCGAAGAAATTAAGAAACACGCAAATAATTATATACCGGTCGCACAGGGATACACCAAATGTTCAACAGTTATACTGAATGCAGAAAGCTACATAACATCGGATATTTCTGTGTATAAAGCGCTTTTGAGCCAAGAAAAAGACGTACTGAAAGTAACTAACGATGGGATATTACTGAATGGATATTCCTGCGGATTTATAGGCGGCTGTACGGGAGTACTGGGTAACAAAACGCTGGCAGTTACGGGAAATGCAAAATTACTTGCAGATTACGATTTGATACGCAGTTTCTGTGAAAATATAGGATACGAGGTAATTTCGCTGTCAGATTCGCAGCCATACGATTACGGCGGAATACTTCCGATCTGCGAGGAAGATTGAATAAAACCCGTGATTTTTCCTTTTACTACTTCCCTTAATTATACAAAATTTTCATTTTGTATAATCAATAATGTTTTTATTCAAGGATGAATATGCGCCCCTATCTATAAAAAAACACCGCCGAAATCCACTCGGCGGTGTTTGGTTTTAAAATATCAACCCTGTTATTATACCTGAAAGAACTCCGCAAACGTACAAAATCAAAGTGAGCACAAAGTTTTCTTTCACATTCTTGTTTATTCTGAAAAGAACTATAAGTCCAACGCCAGCGTTTACACATAACCCCGACACCAACTGACCCACAGTAAGCGCGTTCTCTACGTAAAGATCCGTTAGCAGAACCGATGCTGAACAGTTAGGAATAAGTCCCACTATACCTGCTATAAGCTCGCCCAACACGGGTTTTGTTATTATAAGTGCAGTTAATCGTTCTTCGCCCAAAAGCTCAATACCGAGGTTTAAAGCGGCTGTCACCGCAAACACCAAAAGCACTATTTTAAGCGTATGCTTTATAGCGGAAACAAAAATACCGTGATGCTCGCAATGGCAGTTTTCTTCTCTGCACATACATTCTATTGTATTAGATTTTTTACGTTTGTATGCAAGATCCACAACAATACCGAAAACGGCGCCCGATATCAATTTTATCGCAAGTATCAGAATTATTTCCTTTGCCGGCACCGAGGCTGATATAAGTATTGGCAACATTTCATCGGACGTAGCAAGAAAAACGGCTATAAGCGTGCCTGCGGAAATTGTGCCGACCGCAAACAATGAAGCCGCGGCGCCGGAAAAACCACATTGAGGAACAATACCTGCAAGACTTCCGAGCAACGGTCCTGCTTTACCTGATGATATCAATATTTTTGAAACTTTTTCACTTGATTTGTGTTCGACGAATTCAATTATAAGATAGGTAACAAACAGTATCGGAAGTATTATTACCGTGTCTTTAAGAGCGTGCACGATTGCGTGTAAAATATGCGGCATTATTTGCTCCTTGGGTATAATAACGTTCCCCTGCCCTGCCGGATACGGCAAAGCAGGGGGAAAATGTTTTATTTTACTTCGTGAATATTTACGTGATACTTAGCGTCTGCTACGTTAGCAAGAGCTGCTGCTACCTTGTCGCCTTCATTTCTCTTTTCAAAGAACTTGGTTGCAACCTGATCAAACAGCGCATAAGAAAGAACGTCTTCTTCCTGCTTTGCGTACTGAGCGCACTTTTCACGGAGAGTATCAAGCTCGGGCTTGATATTATCAGCGGGACGGCAAGTGATTGCGGGTTCGTCGCCGATGATCTTCTTTCTGAATTCGGGGTCGATATCAACGGGAGTCTTACCGTAATCGCCGCGTACTACGCCCTTGAATTCCTTGGTAACGGTCTTGTAGCGTTCGCCCATAAGAACGTTGAACACTGCCTGAGTACCAACGATCTGGGAGGTAGGAGTTACGAGAGGAACCTGACCTGCGTCAGCGCGTACTCTGGGAACTTCTTCAAGAACCTCCTGAAGCTTATCAGCCTTGCCTGCCTGCTTAAGCTGGGAGAGAAGGTTGGAAAGCATTCCGCCGGGAACCTGGTAAATAAGGCCGTTTACGTTGACCTTCATCATCTTGGGGTCAAGCTGACCGGTAGCAAGATACTTTTCACGGAGAGTGTTGAAGTAATCCGCTGCTTCGTTGATCTTAGTAAGATCAAGACCGGTATCAAAAGGAGTGCCCTGGAAGGTAGCAACGATGGGCTCCGTAGGAGGCTGAGATGTGCCGCCTGCGAGAGGAGAAAGTGCGGTATCAACTACGTCTACCCCTGCTTCAACTGCCTTCATAATGGTCATAGAAGCGATACCTGCGGTATAGTGGGTATGAAGCTGAACAGGAATGTTGCAGATAGACTTGATAGCGGTTACGAGATCGTATGCATCATAAGGCTTGAGAAGACCTGCCATATCCTTGATACAAATGGAATCTGCGCCCATTTCTTCAAGAGTCTTTGCATATTTTGCAAAGTATTCGTTGGTGAATATTTCACCGGTGGTGTAAGAAAGACAAGCCTGAACGTGTCCGCCTTCTTTCTTGGTAGCGTTAATAGCGGTCTTAAGGTTTCTGGGATCGTTAAGTGCGTCAAAAATTCTGATTATATCGATACCGTTTGCGATAGACTTCTGTACGAAGTATTCAACAACGTCATCTGCATAATGTCTGTAACCGAGAATGTTCTGACCGCGGAAAAGCATCTGGAGTTTGGTGTTCTTAACGTGAGAACGGATGGTGCGGAGTCTTTCCCAAGGATCTTCGTTCAAGAAACGAAGGCAAGAGTCAAATGTAGCGCCGCCCCAAGCCTCGAGAGAGTGATAACCAACCTGATCAAGAATCTCCAATGCGGGAAGCATTTCTTCGGTGGTCATTCTGGTAGCTATAAGAGACTGGTGAGAGTCACGAAGAATTGTTTCAGTTATTTTAAGTGCCATATTAAATACCTCCGATTATCTGAAAATAGTGAGGAAAACGCCGGCTGCAACCGCAGAACCGATAACGCCGGATACGTTGGGACCCATTGCGTGCATAAGAAGGAAGTTGGAAGGATTTGCCTTCTGACCAACGGTCTGGGAAACACGCGCTGCCATAGGTACAGCAGAAACGCCTGCAGAACCGATAAGAGGATTGATCTTTCCGCCGGTAGCAAGATACATAATCTTTCCGAAAACTACGCCTGCAGCGGTAGCAAAGGCAAACGCACAAAGACCGAGAACGAGAATGCCGAGAGGGCTGGTGAGAATAGTAGCGGGATTATTGAAATCCAAAGAACCGAAGAATGCATCTGCAGTAGCGGTTGCACCAACGGAAACGCCGAGAAGAATGGTAACTATATTGCAAAGCTCGTTCTGCATCGTCTTGGCAATTCTGTCTACAACGCCGCTAACTTTTGCAAGGTTACCGAGCATAAGAGAACCGATAAGAGGTGTGGCGTCGGGAAGAACCAAGCAGATGATCAAGCAAGTAACTACAGGGAACAAAACTTCTTCTGTCTTGGAAACAGGACGAAGCTGCTCCATCTTTACAGAGCGTTCCTTTTTCGTAGTGAGCATCTTCATTATGGGAGGCTGGATAAGAGGAACGAGCGCCATATAGGAGTATGCGGCAACTGCGATAGCGCCGAGAAGGTGGGGAGCGCAATCCTTGGTAACGAGAATTGCGGTAGGACCGTCTGCACCGCCGATAATACCGATAGCGGCAGCCTCAAGAGAAGAGAAGCCGAGAAGCATTGCGCCTATAAAAGCTGCGAAAACACCGAACTGTGCGG
This sequence comes from Clostridia bacterium, assembly GCA_017537345.1. Lineage (GTDB taxonomy): Bacteria > Bacillota > Clostridia > Oscillospirales > CAG-382 > SFLA01. The sequence continues at coordinate 105,069 of JAFYKY010000005.1, forward strand.
CAGCACCGAGAAGCAAGCTCTTGGGGTTAGCTATAAGGGGTTTAAAATCGGTCATCGCACCTACGCCCATAAATATAAGGCAAGGATAAATACCCAATTTTACGCCGAGATACAGGTAGTCAAGCAGACCGCCATGAGCGGCAAGCTCGCTCCAATTGATATTCGCGCTGGCTTCCTGAACAAAATAGTTCATATGGAAAATTTCACCAACGGGTATATTGGAAAGGAACATACCAAAAGCGATAGGAAGCAGAAGCAAAGGCTCAAACTTGAACTTAACAGCAAGAACCAGAAGAACAAAGGAAATGGCAATCATAATAATATTGCCAACTTTGAAATTGTCTGCTCCGAATGCAGATGAATTCAGTATGCCCAAGATGGTTTCAACTATAAACATCTGTCAATCTCCTTAAAACAAAACTTAAGCGGTAAATTAACCGATAACGTAAAGAAGATCGCCGGAATTAACGGTTGCACCTTCGCTTACGGAAACAGAAGCAACGGTACCGTCTACGGGAGAAACGATATCATTTTCCATCTTCATTGCTTCGATAACGCAAAGAACGTCGCCGGACTTAACAGCCTGGCCTGCTTTTGCAACAACCTTAAGAACGGTGCCGGGCAGAGGAGAAGTAACCTTTTCGCCGCCTGCTGCGGGAGCTGCTGCGGGAGCGGGAGCCGCTGCGGGTGCAGGTGCTGCTGCGGGTGCAGGAGCTGCTGCGGGAGCGGGTGCTGCCACGGGAGCTGCCTTGGGAGTGTATACTTCGTTGGGATTAGCATCCTCAACGACTACTTCATATTTGTTACCGTTTACGGTGATAATGTACTTTTTAGCCATTTTAAAAACTCTCCTTAATCAATTTGTGTAATGGAAATAACATTAAACGCACATTCGCTTTCGCCTCTTGCGGCTGCGATGGCGGCGGTAGCGACAGCAACAACCTCTTCCTCATTGTTCGTTGCGTTAACAACGGGTGCGGAAACGGGCGCGGGCGCAGGAACGGATTCTTTAACAGAAGCAACCTTTTTGGACTTTGCTCCGAATATCCACTGGAAAACGTAAAGAACTATCATAAGCACAATGAGTACTGCGAATACTACGAGCATGCCTACCAAAGTTACTTTTCCTCCGTGAGCGAGTCTTTCCATGAAAGTACCTTCGCCGTTTTCGATAATTTCGAAAATGGTCTCACCGTTATTTTCTGTTACGGCGGAATTTTCTGTCATGGATTCTTCTTGTGAAACATCCTCAGAGCCCTCAGCAAACGCAACAACCGAAGTCATGCAGATTACCATAACGAGAGCGATAAGAACGCACACAAGTCTTTTGCAATTGAATGACAAGATACGTACACTTCCCTTCCGGACAGAACGGCATTTCTCTTTCCCATTCTATCCCATTTTATTTACGGTTTTATAATACACCAAATAAGATTAAAAATCAATACAAAATTTACAATATATTGTATTTTTTGTAAAAACCACTTGTCTAAAACCAAAAGATATGGTAATATATTGTAAAATATTCACAAGGCGGTAATTTACGATGCACGAGCTTGAGCGAAATATAGACCACGTGCTCCTTTCCGAAGAGCAAATCCAGAAAAGAGTACGCGAATTGGCAGAACAAATTTCAAAAGATTATGCCGACAAACAGTTGCTTCTTGTCGGTATTCTCAAAGGCTCCATGCCCTTTATGGCAGACCTTATGCGTTATCTCACCATAAACGCAAAAATTGACTTTATGAGCGTTTCTTCATACGGTAACGGCACGGTATCCAGCGGTCAAGTACGCATTATTCTCGATCTTAATAAGCCTATCGAGAATTACGATCTGCTTATCGTTGAAGATATTCTGGATAGCGGCGCAACTCTTGCTTACATAAGAGAGTGGCTTTCCATAAGAAAACCCCGTTCCTTCAAGATCGCTACCCTTTTGGACAAGCCCGAGCGAAGAAAGGCGGACATTACCGCCGATTACAGCGGTTTTGAAATACCCGACGGATTTGTTGTCGGATACGGTCTGGATTACGCAGAGGATTACCGTAATCTCCCCTATATCGGCGTATTGAAGAGAGAAGTTTACGAATAATAAATAGCGAAAAAAATTACAGCACGGTTCTTTATAGTCCCGTGCTGTTTTTATTATTCAATTAGCTCGGTAAGGCTGCCGTCTTTGGAGATGCGGAAAACGCCTTTGGAGTTCACACCAACCAAAAAGTCATCGCCGTATAAATACAATTGATAAAAGGTTTCATCACTTATTTTTTCTTTTTGCATTGTTGATAGGTCGATCATCCACAATCCGTTGGATTCGCATTCGGCTGTTGATATCAGAGAGCCGTTATAATTTAATGCTCTATAAGATACGAAGGCAAACTCATTGTTCAAAACGCATACAACATCATCCACAGCAGTTCGGTCGGACATTCTGATTATGACGGTTTCTTTGGTATCAAGGTCATATAACGCTAAAACGCTTCCGTCTTCTTGGGTTATGTAAGCCAAGGTTTCGCCGGATGCCATCAAATAAAACGGATAAACGGATACGTTGAATTCTCTGTTATCAATAATAACGCCATTATCAAAAACAGTAAGAGTTTCATTTGAAGTTGCACTTTCGGACAAAACATATACTCGATCATCGCTTGCACAAAAACTTATCACAAAGTCTGCTTCTATCAGCTTTGTATAGGAATTTGTTTCAGGGTCAAACGAGTACAAACAATCGTAATCGTCATTTTCTGATAAATATAAAATACTGTCATCAAGAACCATAAACGCTGTAACGTTTTCTGCAACAGTATGTGATTCGTTATTTTCATCCGTTACTATTAATTCGCTGAAACGGAGGTAAACGATGCCGTCTTTATATAATTGAAAACTATAATTACCCCACCACCGCTCGGATACCGCACCGGAGTCATCTACAACAGTTAAAGTATTTCCGTTGCACCAAGCAAATTTTCCGTATCTGTAATCAAGCGTGTTATTGCCGCCCACGTAGTTGTTGTAGTTAACACCAATATCGCTTTCGGGCGTGAACGTCAAATCGCCCGTATCGAAAAATATTTTTTTGACGGCAACCGCGCCAACAATCAAGAGCAGAACACATATACATACAGCCGAAGTCAATATAATACTTTTGCGTTTTTTCAAGATAACTCCATCCTTTCCGTATAATCAAAAAATGATTTGCCATAATAACATTATTTTGTAATATGATGATCACGCATTTACTCTAACACGTTAAACGAATTTTGTCAACAGTTTTCGTTCAATGACAAAATCATCGCTTCACGAAAAAAGCAGATATCGGACAAGGCTTCAAAACATTCTTTTTGACAAAAGCTTATAAATATGTTATTATATGTAACACAAAACTTATCAGGAGTTACTCATGGCTGTTCTTGATGTCAGAGATATTAAATTATCATACGGAATTATTGATATATTGACTTCCGTTTCTTTTACTGTTAATAAAGGTGATAAAATAGGCGTTGCGGGCGTTAACGGCGCGGGAAAAACGTCTTTGTTTTCTATAATCTGCGGTACCCTTACCCCCACTTCGGGAAACGTATATATTTCAAAGGACACCACCGTGGGTATACTTCGCCAGCAGACGGAAAACGATTTCGGCGAAGAAACCATATACGAATACGCGCTTTCCGCTTTTTCTGACCTTATTGAAGCGGAGAAAAAGCTGGATCATCTTTCTTCACAGCTTTCCGGCGGCGAAGAGCACGTTATAAAAGAGTACACTTCCCTGTCCGACCGTTTTTCCGCGATGGGCGGATACGATTACAAGCAGCGCGCCACAGCAATGCTTGGCAGGTTCGGTTTTGCGGGTGAAGAGCTTTCGCGTCCCGCAAGACTTTTAAGCGGCGGTCAGAAAACACGTCTTAATCTGGTAAATCTGCTTTTGCGGGAGCCGGATATAATACTGCTGGACGAGCCTACCAACCATCTGGATATACCCGCTATCGAATGGCTTGAAGGATACGTAAAACAATCGAAAAAGACGTTCCTTATCGTTTCCCACGACAGATATTTTCTTGACCGTGTAACCAACCGAACTCTTGAGCTTGAAAACGGCTTTTCTTCCATCTACGACGGCTCTTATTCGGTTTTCCGCGAGAAAAAGGATAAGCTTCGCGAAGATCAAATGAAGGCTTATCTTTTACAGCAAAAGGAAATAAAGCGTCTGGAGGCGTTTATAGAACAGCAACGCCGCTGGAACAGAGAAAAGAATATTATAGCCGCGGAAAGCCGTCAAAAGGCTATCGACCGTATGGTCAAGATTGAAAGACCGCAGGACAAGCCGAAATCCATAAGCTTTGCATTAACTTCAACCAACGCCAAGGGATTTGACGTTTTGTCTGTACGTAATCTTTCAAAAAGTTTTCCGGGACACAAGCTTTTTTCTGATCTGTCATTCGAAGTAAAGCACGGCGACAGACTGTTTGTGCTGGGTGAAAACGGCACCGGAAAATCCACTCTTATTAAAATTCTTACCGGCAGAGAACGCGCCGACAGCGGCGTGTTCGAGCTTGGATATAACCAAAAGATAGGATATTACGATCAGGAACAGCAGCTTCTCGACGATTCATCGACCGTACTTGAAGAGCTTTGGAGCGAATACACAAATCTCACCGCTACGCAGGTAAGGTCCGCTTTGGCCAAATTCGGATTTATCGGCGACGACGTGTTCAAAAGCATCTCGGTACTGAGCGGCGGCGAGAGGGCAAGACTTTCCATTTGTAAAATGATAATGACCGGCGTATCCCTTCTCGTTCTTGACGAGCCCACCAACCATCTTGATATGGCATCCAAGGAAATGCTGGAAAACGCGTTAAAGGAATACGAAGGCACGGTTATCGCCGTATCTCACGACAGATATTTTATTTCCGCGTTGGCAGACAGAATACTGGAGCTTACTTCAACACACGGATACTCCTTCCATAAATGCAGTTACGAAAAATATATGGAAGGAAAAAACACAGGAACCGACAGCGCAGGAAAATTTTCCGCCGCCCCTGTATCCGAAAGCAAGCAAAATTACGAGCAAGTTAAAAAAGATAAAAACAGAAAACGCGCTATTGAACGGCGTCTTGCGCAGCTCGAAAAGCGTTCTGCGGAAATCGAAAAGGAATTGGAAGAAGTATCAAAGCAAGAACAATCCAATTCAACAGATTACGAGCTGTTAGCTTCCCTTTACGAAACAAAGACAACCTTGGAATACGAACAGCTTTCCGTTATGGAAGAACAGTTCGCTCTTGAGGAAGAATATATGAACTTTACAGAATAAATAATAATTATCCTTAATATGATTATAAGGAATAAAAATATTAAGGAGAAAAATTATGTTTATTTACACTCTTAAAGCGACGAATATTAAGTTTTTTGCAGCTTTGATGCTTTCTGCCGCAGTTCTTATCACCGTTGTAACCGTTATTCCCGAATATGATTCCACAACCTTCGCGGCGGCCGCCAGCGCAAATTATTCGGGAATAAAAACCGATGAAGACAGAATTGAGTTTTTAAAAGGATTCGGTTACGAAATAGACCCCACACCCGTTGAGGTGGAAGAAGTGGAGATTCCCACCGAATTTGACAGCGTTTACACAAAATACAACGATATTCAGCGTTCCCAGGGCTTGAACTTAAGAAAATACAGAGGAAAAACCGCCACGCGGTACACATATCGTGTTACCAACTACGAAAATTACGATGGTACCGTGTTGGCATCGATAATCATTTACAAAAACAAGATCATCGCAGGAGATATATGCGGTGTTGATAACAACGGATTTGTTCACGGATTTTCAAAGGACGGTAATTAAATAATGTCTGAAGTTTATAATGAAAGAATTGATAAAATAATTTCCGCTATGGGACTTATGTCCAGAAAAGACTGCGCGCGGGCGGCGCGTAACGGAAGAATAACCTTAAACGGCGCCGTTACGAAAGCTGTGGATATTAAAATATCCAACACCGACGTGCTGTGTCTTGACGGAGAAAGAATAGTTTATTCAAAATATATGTACATCCTTTTGAACAAGCCCAAGGGTTACGTGTGCGCGGCAGAAGACGGTAAATACCCTACCGTTTTCGAACTGCTTCCCAAAAATTATCTTAATCTCGGATTGTTTACAGTAGGAAGATTGGATATGAACACCACGGGAGTTCTTATTATTACAAATGACGGCGAGCTTTCACACAAGCTGTTGTCACCTAAAAACAAAGTTGTAAAGACCTACCGCGCAATTACAAAATTTCCCGTTTCCCAAAACGACATAAATATCGCCGCGAAAGGTATGAAGCTTGACGAAAACGACACCGCCCTCCCCGCAGATATAACCCGTGTCGACGAGCATACCTATGACATAAAAGTATATGAAGGCAAATTCCATTTAATAAAGCGCATCTTCCTTGCGCTCCATAATCAGGTGCGCGAGCTTGAACGAATTGATTTCGCGGGAATAAGCTGTAATGACCTTGAAAACGGAGAATGGAGATTTCTGGAAGATGAGGAAATTAACGCTTTAAAAGAAGCTGTAACACGTTAAATACCGTTAATTTGTATAACTATTATGCAAAATGTATAAAGCGAGGGCATAAATTTTGGGTATTTAATCACTTACATATTTCATATTTTTTTGGTATTATAACAAAAGAAATTAAAGAGGCAAAATGCCACCCTCAGGAGGTTCTAAATGGCAAGCGTATTATTTAAACATATTTATAAGAGATATCCCGGCGGAGTTACCGCTGTAAACGATTTCTCTCTCGAGATCAAGGACAAGGAATTTATCATCCTTGTTGGCCCTTCCGGTTGCGGTAAGACCACTACCCTTCGTATGATCGCAGGTCTTGAAGAAATCACCGAAGGTGAACTCTTCATCGAAAACAGACTGGTTAACGACGTAGCTCCCAAGGACAGAGATATCGCCATGGTTTTCCAGAACTATGCTCTGTACCCCCACATGTCCGTATTTGAAAATATGGCATTCGGTCTTAAGCTCCGTAAGGTAAGAAAAGAAGAAATCAAAAAGAGAGTTGAAGAAGCAGCTCGTATCCTCGACATAAGCCACCTTCTTGACAGAAAGCCCAAGGCTTTGTCCGGCGGTCAGAAACAGCGTGTTGCTCTCGGTCGTTGTATAGTTCGTGAGCCTAAGGTATTCCTTCTTGACGAACCTCTCTCCAACTTGGACGCTAAGCTCCGTGCAGCAATGAGAACCGAACTTACCAAGATCCACCAGAGACTCCAGACCACCTTCATTTACGTTACCCACGACCAGGTAGAAGCTATGACCATGGCTACCAGAATCGTTGTTATGAAGGACGGCGTAATTCAGCAGGTAGATACTCCTCAGAACCTCTACGATAAGCCCGTAAACATCTTCGTTGCAGGATTCATCGGAACTCCTCAGATGAACTTCATTAACGGTAAACTCGTTAAGAAGGATGACGGTCTCTACTTCGATTTCGAAGATTCCGAATTCAAGGTTCCCGAAGATAAAGCAAGCGTTCCCGCACTTCAGGAATACGTTGGCAAGGAAGTTATTGCAGCTCTTCGTCCCGAACTTATTCACGACGAACCCATCTTCCTTGAAAAGTTCTCTGATTCTATTATCGACGCTTACGTTGAATTCACTGAACTTATGGGCGCTGAAATTTATCTCTACCTCAAGATCGGTGAAGAAACCAATGTTATCTCTCGTGTTTCCAGCCGTTCTCAGGCTAAGCCCGGCGATACTATCAAAGTTGCTATCGATACTACTCACATCCACTTCTTTGATAAGGACACCGAAAGAGTTATTACTCACTAAACAATACATAGCGGCTCCAAGAGGAGCCGCTTAACTTTTATAATATTTCAGGACGGACGTGCATATATGCAAATACCGGAAAAATACTCACCGTACTTTACAAATCTCGATACGCCGTCTGTGATCACAGACGTTGATCTTAAAATAGTATGGAAAAACAAAGCAACAGACAGTCTGATGTTCCCTATCAGAAAAGGTGCGTCTGTAAGATACTATCTTTCCAAGCCGGAATTCAGCCGTCTTAAGCGTCTGAAGCCCGGTGAATATATGTATCTGACATTATTACTGGACGAACCCACAAACGGTTTTTGCAAAAGAAAAGACGATTGCTATATTTTCAGGATAAGCAGATTTAATGCCGCTGCGCACAAACGTATAAGAGAACTGTTTGACGTACGCTATTCCAACTATTCCTCCGTTGCATCTTCCATTCCCGATTCTGCCGAACCTCATCCGTTGATAACAAGAAAACGAATGGACAGACTTGCAGGCATTTTTGAAGGATTGTACATTGAGGGAAACAACAGAATGGAAACGTCTGCGCCTTTGGCTATGTTTGCCAAGCAGGCGACCTGCGCATTGGCGGGTATCAATGTCAATTATATTTCGGATGAAATAACTATATTTGCCGATATCAACATCCACGATCTGTATATGGCATTATCGGCTATGGCTGTATGTTTGATATCATTTACACCGGAAATAGAAGAAATTTCCATTGAAAGAGAAATGCTGGTTACAGAAACGGTAATAAAGATGAGCTGTTCGAATTCGGGATTTGCCGCTAACCTTGCCGATGTGTATAAGGACAAGGAAAAGCTGGATATGTTATGCGAATACGGCGCTCAATATCTTAATCTGCTGTTGATAAACGTAATATGCGATCACTACGGTTGGGAATTCAACGCTGTCGAAGAAGACGGAAACACAATATTGTCTTTGACCATTTCGGTAATATGGGACAAGAAATCACACATTGCTCTATACGACGGCGAACTGAACGATCCGATTATTGACACTTTGCTTTTACCTTTCAAAACAAACTGAAACAAAACAAAAAATCCTCTTGGTTAAATTCCAAGAGGTTTTTTAGTTACAGCAAGTTATTTACCGTTTCGCGCAGTTCGAGAATAAATTCATCGTTTTTGGGATACTTACCGAAAGTCAAAAGATATCCCGCCTTGGAATCTATCATTTCGCAAACGGCATCTCTGCCGATCTTTTCCGCCAGCGCTTCGAAAGCGCGCATATCACGCAAAGCCTGAGTAAATACACAAAGATGTATCGTTTCATAAGCGGTTCCGTCCGGAGCGGGATAAACACTGAAGGTATCACCGGAGGGTGCAAAGAATTCACCGTCTGTGGTACGGTACGGGTCTATAGGCGCAATGGAATACTGGTTGTTATAAAAGTTATAACCCCAATGCAAAAAGCCTTTGATGTTGTATCTGAACAGCTGTAAGCCGATAATTCTGTTACGGGCAGAAGGCATTGATAAAAATCTGTTGGAAACGTTGACACATTCGCCGCAGCAGTAATACGCCCAGATATCTTTAACATTATTATCTATAAACGGTTGTATATGGTCGGTAGCAACTACCGGATTATCGACAACACCGGAAGAATAAAATTCATAGTTGGAAAGCGCATCTATTATCTTGCAACCTTCAAGAGCTTCCAAAACTGCGTTTTTAGCATTTTTGTAGCTTTCAAGCTGCAGTGCGGAGGGTTCATCAGAAATATGGAAAACACACTTATCTTCAATATTTTTGCCGCGCATAAACTCACGGAGTTTTTTTATGAACTCGTTAAGAAATTCAACGTATTCATTACTGCAGGCATCGGTTTCCCAACCGAATATTTTTTTATATTCTCCGTCAACTTCGGCGACGATCTTGGGTGCGTGTGCGGCGCCCCACTGTGTAAATAAGTGTGCTATTTCAAAGTATTCTATTCCCTCGCTCAAGCACATTTCTATCCATTTTTCAAGCAAAGAAAAATCAAAACAATATTTTCTATTTTCTTTTTTAATTTGAACAAGCTGAACCGTCAAACGCTCGTGTCCTACCGCAGTATCCAAAGCCGGAGTAAATACGGGCGTAAGTATCATATTGATTCCGTTTTCAACAGCCGTGCGAATAAAGTTTCTTACAATTTCCCAGTATCTGTCCGAGAATACTTCTACGTTATAATAATTGGCAAGGCAATCACTGTGGAACCATTGAGTAAAGACAAGCTTTTGCTTGGGCAAAACAGCATTACAAATTTTAACGGTAAACGCACAGGATCCAACCTCTTCCCCATCAGTCTTTTTGAAAATAACGGTGACATCGTATTCGCCGCTGACTGCATCGGAGGGAATGTCAACATCCACCCAAAGTGAATTCAATTGTTTGGAAGCAACGTAAATATTAGGATTGTCAGATAAAGGAATAAGCAGATCGGGATATAAACCGGGTTCCTTTCGGAGATAGTTATCATCGTTCCATTCTCTGAATACAGGCATCAAAGAGGGAACGTGATGAACAGAAGAAAGGCGCACGTAATCAGATATTTCTGATTTTACTTCTGTGTTACAGACCAATTTTCCGCCCGGAATCTCTTCATCCGAAGCAAAGCATATCTGAAACGACAGCCTATCGTTTTTAAGCACACTTGCGTTAAGATATTCTTTCTTTTGGTTTATATCTTCATCCCAAAAACACTTTTCCAACGCGGAGATACATTTAAATTTAATCATACTGTTATACCCTCACTTTATTTAATCCACCACTCGGGAGTTATTTCGCCAAGCTTTACTATTCGGCAAGCGGAATAATCAAGCATAATTTCAATATCGTAATACTTCCCTGCCATCAGCTGAACCATAAGCTCACGGCACGCACCGCAGGGAGCGCCGTTGGACCCATCGGGAAGAATACAAAGCACTTTGTCTATCTCCTGCTCACCGTTGGTTATCATATTAAAGATTGCATTCCGCTCTGCGCAGATGCCCAATGTGGAACAAGTATCAATACACACTCCCGTATATATCTTACCGGACTTGGAACAAACGGCGGCAGCCACCTCACCGCATGTAACGTATTCGGATATTCGGCGTTCGCATAATACGGATTTTGCCGCTTCGTACATATCCTCCCACACTTTTTCCATATATATCACCTCACCTTCCAAGTATACCACAAGAGAAATTTCAAGTCAAGACGATGAAAAAACGACGTGTTGAAACACGTCGTTTTTGGCCCGCACTGGGGGATTCGAACCCACGACCATCGGAATCGGAATCCGGTACTCTATCCGGGCTGAGCTAAGGGCGGTTGTTAAATTTTTTATCCAACAGATATTTTATCCAAAACACCGAAGTTATTATAACAGACGCAATAATTAAGATCAAGGAAGTCATTCCGTTCCAGCTTTGCGCGCCGGAGACAACGGCAACGACAACATCGGTAAGTAAAGCAGAAACCGAAAACGGTAAAAAAACAAACAACAGATCGTGAAAAACGCATGATTTTACCGAAACGTCTGCCCCGCCTCTCAGTTTATGAGAGGTACAAAAGAAAGGAACACAATAAAACAATATAAAAAGAGCAAAAAGATACACAACGTTCATATCCAAATTAAAGGAAGATACCAGCGTAAAGCATACGGGTAACAACGCTTCAAATACCGCTTGTGTAAGTTTTGCTTTTTTTGAATACATCTTAAACACCCAAAATAAATTGCCCGCAAACCGTGCAGGCGCACGCAGACAGGAAAAATAAATTCCGTAATAAACCAGCGAATAAAAAAGCAGGTGCCGAACAAACCGTTCGGCACCTGTGTGGTGATCCATCGGAGAATCGAACTCCGGACACCATGATTAAAAGTCATGTGCTCTACCGGCTGAGCTAATGGATCATTCAGACCGCCCGATAAGAATACCACATTATCGGGCGTTTGTCAATAACAAAATTAATAAAATCTGAAATTCGCAATCACTACGCCCAAAACAACCACATCAGTTGTATATATAGGCTTCATTTTAGAATTCTCCGGCTGTAGTCTTACCCTGTTTTTTTCGCGGTAGAAACGCTTTACCGTAGCCTCATCATCGATCAGGGCGACAACGATCTCACCGTTCTCCGAATAGCGGCGGTTTTCAACGATGACTATATCACCGTCAAGTATACCGGCGTTTATCATACTCTCGCCTTCAACGCGGAGAGCAAACAAATTCCCGTTACCGCGCGCCATACTTGCGGGGTAATCTACGTAACCTTCGCAGGTCTGCACTGCTGTGATAGGTACACCGGCGGCAACCTTTCCCAAAATAGGAACGCGGAGCATCTTATCCGGCTCACCCTTACGTTCTATTTTGACAGCACGGCTTTTTCCTTGTTCCTTCTGAATATACCCCTTCTCTTCCAAACGGCGCATATAAGCGTGTACAGTGGAAGTGGAGCGAATGCCCAAAGCCGAAGCAATATCACGCACGGAAGGAGCGTATCCATCGTACATAATCTTTTCCTGTATAAACTCATAGACATTTTTTTCGTTTTCGGTGAGGTCAAACATTTTAATTTCCTCCTAAAACAAGCAATCTGAACAAGGATAAGGCGCGCTCGGTTTCGCCCTTAACGTAAAGATATCCGAACAAACTCTCGAGTCCGGTAGCACGTCTGTACTGAACGGCAGCCGCGCTTTTCGGAGTATGGGGAGAATGAGCATTTCTTCCCCTTTTATATGCGGCAAGCTCGGTTTCGCTCAAATGCGGAAGCAATGCTTCCACCATTTCACTTTGCTTAACGGCGGTAACGTATTCTTTTGCCCGTTTGTTTAATTCGGACGCAGGCATATTTCCTTGCTCCAGCAAATGCGCGCGCACCATAAGCTCGTAATACGCATCGCCAAGGTAAGCAAGCGCAAGAGGGCTGTATTCGTTTACGTTCATATACGCTTCCACTTAGGGCCTTGAGGAGTATCCTCAACAACTATTCCCATATCCTTTAACTGATCGCGGATACTGTCTGCAAGTGCAAAATTCTTTGCCTTTTTAGCCTCGGTACGCTTGTTAACAAGCTCAACGATAGGTCTGTCCTCTTCGCTGATCGAAGCCGCTTCCGCTTCCGCCTGCTTTTTGAGTTCTTCCTTATATCTTTGAGCAGCTTTAATCAAGCCGAGCGAAAGAACTTTTTCGTAATCTTCGATAAGCGCCAGCTTCGTAGCATCGGAAACCTTCGCCTTTAAAGCGTCGTATATTGCAGTAATAGCCAACGAAGTATTAAGGTCGTTGTCCATAGCGGACACAAAGCCTGCCTTTACCGTTTGAAGATCATTTTCATCCGCATCGCCAACGGGATTCAACGAAGCGATCCTTGCAACTAATTTATTGTAAGCGATGACTGCGTTATCCAAGCCTTCCCAGGAGAAAACAAGATTTTTGCGGTAATGTGATTGCAAACAGAAGAAACGGTATACCAAAGGATCGTATCCGTTTTCTTCAAGCAAAGAAAGTGTAAGCGCTTTGCCGGATGATTTACTCATTTTACCGTTTGCGGTATTAAGATGCAAAACGTGGAACCAATGCTTGCACCACGGATGTCCGAGATAAGCCTCGCTCTGCGCGATCTCGTTGGTGTGGTGCGGGAAAGCGTTGTCGATACCGCCGCAGTGAATATCAAGATACTCACCCAAGGTCTTAACGGATATGGCAGAGCATTCGATATGCCAGCCGGGATAACCGTAACCCCAGGGACTGTCCCATTTTAATTCCTGATCTTCGAACTTTGATTTGGTAAACCACAAAACAAAATCAGTCTTTGTTTTTTTGTTGCCGTCAACACCGACTCCCTCTCTCACGCCTTCTTCAAGATTATCAGCATCGTGCTTATTAAAAACATAGTAGTTTTCAAGTTTGGACGTATCGAAATAAACGTTTCCGCCTGCTTCGTAGGCATATCCTTCCTCAAGCAGTTTAGCAACCATATTTATAAAATCATCTATACAATCGGTGGCGGGAACGATGTATTCGGGCTTTTTGATATTAAGCTTTTCGCAATCGGAAAAGAAAGCGTCTGTATAAAAACGCGCGATTTCCATAACGGATTTATGCTCGCGCTGCGCGCTCTTTATCATCTTATCGTCGCCCGTATCTCCGTCAGAAGTAAGGTGTCCGACATCGGTAATATTCATTGTTCTGGTAACGTCGTAGCCCGAATAAGCGAGATACTTTTCAAGCACGTCTTCCATTATATAAGAACGAAGATTTCCGATATGTGCAAAATGATACACGGTAGGTCCGCAGGTATACATTGATACCTTTCCGGGTACGTGAGTTTCAAATTCATCTTTAGTTCTTGTAAGTGAGTTATAAAGCTTCATAGGGTGCCTCTTTAACTGTCAGATTTAATATAAGGCCAATACGCCTTAAGATATGAAAGTCCTGACCAAAGTGTGAATACGGTCATAACTATGCAGGAGATAAAGGATATCAAATTACCGCAGAACGGCAAAAGAACAGGTTCGAGGATCATACAGCAAACGCATACGATCTGTGTGTTGGTTTTGATCTTACCCAGCATATTTGCAGAAACGACTATACCCGATGCGTTATTAACAACGAGACGCATAGAAGTAACGGCAAGCTCTCTGAATATTACCACGATACCGGACCAAAGAAACGTTTGGTGCAATATTTCTTTGGAAATTATACCTCCGTCGGAGATTGCAAAATCGGAAGCGAGTATTGCAACTATTGCCCCGAAAACGAGAAATTTATCTGCCAAAGGATCCATAAATTTCCCGAAATTGGTGATCTGACCATTTTTGCGCGCAAGATATCCATCAAGAAAATCCGTAACCGAAGCGGCAATAAAAATAGCCGCGGAAACGATTCTGCACCAAACTTCCTTTTCACCGCCGAAAACGTTATAAAGCAGAAAAACCATAAAGAACGGTATGAGCACTATTCTGAAAATGGTAAGTTTGTTCGGTGTATTAAACTTCATTCATCAAACCTCTTACTTTACAACGCGTCCGGTGAGATCGTAATCGAGAACTTCGTTTACCAGCACATCAACAAACTCGCCCTCTCTCAAACGGCGAGGAGAAGAATAATAAATCTTTCCGTCGATCTCGGGAGCGTCGGCAAAGGAACGTCCGTAATAGCTTTCGGCAACCTGATCGTAACCTTCGTTGATTACTCTTATAATCTTGCCTACGCTGTTTTTGTTGATAGAATCGTGAATACGCTTTTGTTCGCGCATAATTGCGTCGTGTCTGCGTCTTTTAAGCTTTTCGGGAACCTGATCGGGCATATCGTATGCGGGAGTTCCTTCTTCTCTGGAATAAATAAAAGCGCCCAGACGTTCAAAACGAGTTTCTTTTATAAAGGACAGCAGCTTATCAAAATCGGCATCGGTTTCGCCGGGGAAGCCTGTGATAACGGTTGTTCTTATATACATACCGGGAACGGCTTCTCTGAGCTTTTTAACAACGCTGCGTATAGACTCCTCAGTATCTCTGCGGTTCATGCGCTTAAGAACGGGAGTGGAGATATGCTGAATGGGCATATCTATATATTTGACCAGCTTGGGATTGGTGGCAAATTCGTTGATAAGACCATCGGTAATTCTGTCGGGATAACAATACATAACTCTGATCCACTCAATACCTTCTATCTCGGAAATTTCGTGAATGAGAGAATCAAGAGAATATACGCCGTAAAGATCTTCGCCGTATCTGGTAGTGTCCTGCGCAATAAGACACAGCTCCTTAACACCGAGTTCCGCAAGATTACGGGCTTCTTCAAGTATATCGGACATAGGTCTGCTTCTGAAGCGTCCTCTTATAGAAGGAATTACGCAATATGTACAATGATTATCGCATCCTTCCGCGATTTGCAGGTACGCAAAATATTCGGGAGTGGTAATAACACGCTCACCGCCAATATTGCTTGTGTTTTTATCCTCAAAGGAAGAATACTTCTTTCCTTCATAAGCAGCTTTAACAGCTTCGCAGATATTTCCGAAAGAGCCGGTACCGAGAATACAATCCACCTCGGGCATTTCGTTAAGAATTTCTTCTCTGTATCTTTCGGGCAGGCATCCTGTTACAACGATTCCTTTAAGGGTGTGGTTTTCCTTGAGCCAAGCTACGTCAAGAATATTATCTATAGCTTCTTTTTTTGCGCTTTCAATAAAAGCACAGGTGTTGATTACGATTACGTCCGCTTCAACGTCTTCAGCCACTATCTCAAATCCGTTTTGCGCCAAAATGGCAAGCATATTTTCGGTATTAACAAGATTTTTGGGGCATCCGAGCGAAACGAAACCTACTTTGATGGGCATTTGTATTACTCCTGATAAATCATATTGATAATTTCGTATATGTCAGAGGATTCGTATCCCTGACGGTAAAGATAAGCGGCGGCTTTACGCGCCGTATCTCTGTCAGATAATTGTGCTTTTGAATATTTCGCTTCCAACAGCGTTTTTATATTTTCACTGTGGTCAATACCGTCAAACTGCTCTAAGGCATAGTTGATATCGGAAGAACCGAAGCCGCGTGCGTAAAGCTCGTTTCTTATACGGGCGGGTCCCCACTTTTTGGATTCATAAAAACTTTCCGCATATCTGTAAGCCAACGCTTCGTCGTTAAGATATCCTCTTTCCAAAAGCATTTCGATCACCGTTTCGGCAATATCCTTTTCGTGCTTTTGAGAAAGCTTTCTCTTAAGCTTTCCGGATGACATATCGTTATACGAAAGCATTGAAAAAGCGGATTTGATGCAGGAAAGCTTTTTGGCGGCATATTCCAGCGCCTCTGCTTTTTCTTCGGAAAGGAAATCCCCCTCCGAAATTCCCAAGGAGAGATAATCGGACAGAGTTATTAAAAAATTCTCACCCGTACATTTGACGGTTACTTCACGCTTCTCTTTATTCTCAAGCACGGAGATGACAAGCATTATTCTTCGCCGTCCTCTTCATCAAATCCGTCTACGGCGGAAGGATCAAATCTTGCGCCTACATTCTTTTCGCGGATCTTTTCTTCGATCTCTGCGGCAAGAGATTTATCGGACGTAAGCATATCGCGGACATTGTCCTTTCCCTGCGCAAGCTTGCTTCCCTCGTAAGAGAACCAGCTTCCGCTTTTTTCGATAACACCGCAGGCTACGCCAAGTTCTATCAATTCGCTTTCCTTGGAAATTCCCTTTCCGTAGAGAATATCGAATTCCGCAGTCCTGAAGGGAGGAGCTACTTTGTTTTTAACCACCTTACACTTTACGTGGTTACCTACGATTTCCGCACCGGATTTGATCGCTTCGGCTTTTCTTATGTCGATACGGACGGAAGCGTAGAATTTGAGAGCACGTCCGCCGGTAGTAGTTTCGGGGTTGCCGTAAACCACGCCGACCTTTTCACGAAGCTGGTTGATAAATACAACGATACAATTGGATTTGGAAATAGCGCCGGAAAGTTTTCTCAGAGCCTGTGACATAAGACGTGCGTGAAGACCGACGTGAGCCGCGCCCATATCGCCGTCTATTTCGCTCTTGGGAACGAGCGCCGCAACGGAGTCGACCACAACGACTTCAATAGCGCCGCTACGTACCAACGCTTCCGTTATTTCCAATGCCTGCTCGCCGTTGTCGGGCTGAGAAACAAGCAATGAATTTATATCAACACCGAGTGCTTTTGCGTATACGGGGTCAAGCGCATGCTCCGCGTCAATAAACGCAGCCTCTCCGCCTGCTTTCTGAACTTCGGAAATTATATGCAAAGCAACCGTGGTCTTACCGGAAGATTCGGGACCGTATATTTCGATTATACGTCCCTTGGGAACACCGCCTATACCAAGCGCCATATCGAGAGAGAGGGAGCCTGTGGGAACGGCTTTTACTTCCATTCCGATATTATCGCCAAGTCTCATAATAGAGCCCTTGCCGCACTGTTTTTCGATCTGTGCGAGCGCAGTTGCCAACGCTTGCTGTTTGTTATCAAGTTTTTTATCGTTTGTAGCCATATTCTCGTCCTCCAAACAAATGTTCTATTCGATTTATAATAACACAACATATGCCGTTTGTCAACACCAAACGCCGTATTTTCATACCAATTGTTGATAAGTGTTAAATTTTTTTATCAAAAATAAAGATTTTGTTTATAAATACTATATACAATTGAAAAAAAATATAGTAAAATAATGCTGTATTATGTTGAAAACCTTTATAAATTGTTTTTTGAAAGGAATTGTAAATATGTCTGAAAGAAAACTCGGTTTAATTGTGCTCAGCAACTGCAAAGAACAAGGCAGACTCGTAGACGAAAGAATCAAGCAGCTTCGCGGAGAAGACCCTTCTTCCGAAAGCTACATCATCCCTATTGAGGAAGTTCGTTTTAACAACGGCGAAGGTAAGATCCGTATAAACGATTCCGTACGCAGCAAGGATATCTATATTCTCTCTGACGTCGGCAACTACAGCTGCTGCTACAACATGTTCGGTATGCAGCACAACATGGGTCCCGACGAACATTTCCAAGACATCAAGCGTGTTGTAAGTGCTATCGGCGGAAAAGCAAACCGCATAACCCTCGTAATGCCCCTTCTCTACTCCTCCCGTCAGCATAAGAGAAAGGGACGTGAATCCCTCGACTGTGCTATGGCACTTGAAGAACTCGAAAGACTCGGCATTTCCACCATCATCACCTTTGACGCACACGACCCCACGATTTACAATTCCATTCCCAATACATCTTTTGAAAACGTTTACGCAAGCTACTCTATGCTGAAAGCGTTTATAACAAACGAAGGCAACAGTATTGACAAAGACAATATGGTTGTTATCTCTCCCGATACCGGCGCTATGGACAGAGCTATTTACCACGCAGGTATTCTCGGTGTTGACGTTGGTATGTTCTACAAGAGACGTGACCATACCCGTATCGTAAACGGCAAGAACCCCATCGTACAGCACGAGTACATTGGCGGCGATCTTAACGGTAAAAAGGTACTTATAGTTGACGATATGATCGCTTCCGGCGAATCTATAGTTGATGTTATCCGTCAGACCTCTACCAAAGACGTTACTGCTACTTACGTTGCCGCTACCTTTGCTTTCTTTACCGAAGGACCCGAAAAGTTTGATAAGCTTTACGAGGAAGGCAAGCTTACCAAGATCTACTCCACAAACCTCTCTTACATTCCCGAATCCATAAAGAAGCGTCCTTGGTTTGTTGAAGTTGACCTTTCCAAGTTCATGGCAAAGATCATCAACACCCTCAATCATGACGATTCTATCTCTCCCCTTCTGGATTCCACCCAGAGAATTAAACGTCTTTTGAAGAAAAATATGTAATTAGCTGTTGACAAGCGGCAAAAAATGTGATAAAATTACTCGGTTTCAGAAAATCGACTATTCGGTTTTCTCCTTGCTCCGATAAAATTTCGGGGCCTTAAAGTCCAAAAGGAGGTGCTAAAATGGAACAGAACAAAACGCTGTACGAAACCGTCTTCATCGTTAACAACACTCTCGGTGAAGAAGCAGTAAAATCTCTCGTAGAAAAGTTCACAGGTCTTATAGCAGAAAACGGTGCTATCGAATCTGTAAACGAATGGGGCGTAAGAAGATTTGCTTACCCTATCGAGGATCTTACCGAAGGTTATTATGTGCTTGTTAAGTTTACATCCGCTCACGATTTCCCCGCAGAGCTTGATCGTATCTACAACATCACAGACGGCATTCTTCGTTCGCTCATTATAAAGTGCGAACAGTAATCGGAGGTCAGTTATGTCATTTAACAAAGTAATTCTCGTCGGCAACATTACTGCCGATCCCGAATTGAAGCAGACCCCTAACGGAGTTATGGTTTCTACTTTCTCCCTTGCAGTGTCCAGAAAGTTCACCCGCACCGGAGAACAGCCTCAGACCGACTTTATAAACGTTGTCTGCTGGCGCCAGACCGCCGAATTTGTTTCCCGTTATTTTACCAAAGGTATGCCTATGCTTGTTTGCGGTTCTCTTCAGACCAGAACCTGGACTGATAAAGACAACAACAAGCGCTATGCCACCGAAGTCGTCGCTGATGAAGTATCCTTTGTAGAACGCAAGTCTGCTGCAGACGGTTCCAGAGATTTTTCAAGAAGCGTACCTTCTTACAGCTCTCCCCGTGCGGACTCTTCCTTTGAAGAGCTTTCTGCCGACGATGAGCTGCCGTTCTGAAATCTGAAAAAGGAGGAATTTTTCCATGGATAACGTAAATGTTAACGCTCCTGCAAACACTGCCGCTCCTGCAGAGGCAAGAGAGAGCCAGAAGGCTTTCCGTCCCCGCAGAAAGAAGAAGGTTTGTGTTTTCTGTGCAGAGAAGATAGAAAACATTGATTACAAGGATGTTAGCAAGTTCAGAAAGAACCTTTCCGAAAGAAGCAAGATCCTTCCCAGAAGAGTTACCGGTACTTGTGCAAAGCACCAGAGACAGCTTACTGTTGCTGTTAAGCGCGCAAGAACTCTCGCTCTCATTCCCTACGTATCTGACTAATAGATATTTCAAGCCGCCGTTAAAAAACGGCGGCATATTTTTTAACACGGCAGGTGTATCGTGAAAAACATATTTGAAAGCAAAAACATAACCGAATACGCTATTATTCCTTTTGACGAAAAGCTTGTTATAAATCCCCGTCTTATGCCGGAAGAAGAAATCAACAGCATTATAGTTTTTTTGGTTCCTTACAAAAGCGCAGATCAGCCCAAAGATAATTACGGAATTTCCGCTTATGCGCGCGTAAAGGATTATCACGGATATATGAGATCCTTGTTCAGCGGACTCGTTCCCGAATTATCAAACAAATTCGGTGTGAATTTTTACGGATTTGCAGATCATTCTCCCGTTAACGAAAAGTTGTGCGCAGCATACGGCGGTTTGGGAGTTATCGGAAGAAATTCCCTTTTGATCAACAAAAAATACGGAAGCTATGTGTTTATCGGCGTATGTTTATCTCCGCTGAAAGCAGTAAACACATCGCAGGAAATTACCGCGTGTATAAACTGCGGGAAATGCATCCTGCACTGCCCCGGAAACGCTATTACAGAAAAAGGAATAGATGCGGAAAAGTGTCTTTCCGGATTATCTCAAAAGAAAAGGCTGACCGAAGAAGAACAAAAAGCAGTTACCGATGCGGGAATTTGCTGGGGATGCGATATATGCCAGAACGTGTGTCCGCTGAACGAAAAAGCGCTATATTCTCCAATAGATTATTTCACAGACACATGCCTTGATAACGTTTCTCCGGAGCTGATAGAAAGCATGGACGACGAAGAATATTCAAAATATGCTTTCTCTTGGAGAAAAAAAGAAGTATTATTACGCAACATGCACTCTGCAGACCGAAAAAACAGAAAATAATTCGTCATATAAAACAATACAATATTTTGTATTTTTCT
Source organism: Clostridia bacterium (assembly GCA_017537345.1). GTDB lineage: Bacteria > Bacillota > Clostridia > Oscillospirales > CAG-382 > SFLA01. The sequence continues at coordinate 126,318 of JAFYKY010000005.1, forward strand.
TGACAAATTCACATATATCTGCTATTATTAACTTGCAGATATTTGGAATGTATGTGCGGAGGAAAAACCTATGTCCGATTTTATTAAAAAGAAAAAATACGGGCAGAATTTTCTTACCTCCGACCGTATCCCTGCTCGCATAGCAGCGGAAAGCGGTATTACATCCGAATGCGGTGTTATTGAAATAGGACCCGGCCTTGGCGTGCTTACAAAGCAGCTGCTTTCCGTTGCAAAAAAAGTAGTCGCCATCGAAATTGACGAAGAGCTTATCCCTATTCTTAACGAAAAGTTTGCACAGCACGATAACTTTCTTTTAATAAACAAGGATATACTTGAGATAGACTTGGGTAAACTTATTGAAGAACAGTTTCCCGGTATGCCTGTTTGCGTCTGCGCTAACCTTCCTTACTACATTACCACACCTATACTTATGAAGCTTCTGGAAGGCAAGCACGGATTCCGCACCATCACAGTAATGGTTCAAAAGGAAGTTGCGCAAAGACTGTGCAGTAAGTGCGGCGACAGCGAATACGGCGCGATCACCGCTTCCGTAAACTATTACGCATCAGTTAAGCGGTTGTTCCCCGTAAAAGCAGGCAGCTTCTCTCCCCCGCCGAAGGTTGATTCGGCTGTAATAAGATTCGACCTGTTCGATACACCGCCCGTGACTCCTGCAGATGAAAATACATTTTTTGCAGTAATACGCGCCGCCTTTGCTCAACGAAGAAAAACCCTTTTAAACGCTTTACACACCGCTTTCGGTGACAGACTGACCAGAGAACAGATCGCACAAATAATCGAAGACGCGGGTCTTAAAGCAGACGTGCGCGGTGAAAAGACAGATAATAAAACTCTGTGTTTTATTTCAGATAAAATATTTTTTAACATAAACGGAGGAAAACAAAAATGAGCACTTACACCAAGAATGCAAAACTCAACGCATGGCTCGACGAAATGATCGAACTGTGCAACCCCGACAAAGTTGTTATCATCGACGGTTCCGACGAACAGATCGAAGCACTTCGTGAAGAAGCTTGCGCAAGCGGCGAAATGTTTAAGCTTAACCAGGAAAAGCTTCCCGGCTGCTATCTCCACAGAACTGCAGTTAACGACGTTGCTCGTGTAGAAGGCCGTACCTTCATCTGCACTCCCACCAAGGAAGAAGCAGGTCCCACCAACAACTGGATGGATCCCAACGAAATGTACGCAAAGCTTCTCGCTCTTTACAAGAATTCTTACAAGGGCAGAACTATGTACGTTATCCCCTACTCCATGAGCGTAGTAGGCAGTGATTTCGCAAAGAACGGTATCGAACTTACCGATTCTATCTACGTTGTACTCAACATGATCATTATGACCAGAGTTGGTACCGCAGTTCTTGACGCTATGGGCGAAAACGGCGACTTTATCAAGGGTCTCCACGCAAGAGCTGATATGGACGAAAACAACAAGTATATCGTTCACTTCCCTCAGGACAACACCATCATGTCCATCAACTCCGGCTACGGCGGAAACGTTCTTCTCGGCAAAAAGTGCTTCGCACTCAGAATTGCTTCCTACCTCGGCAGAAACGAAGGCTGGATGGCTGAACACATGCTTATCCTCGGTATCGAAACTCCCGAAGGAGAAACCAAGTACGTTGCAGCTGCATTCCCCTCTGCTTGCGGTAAGACCAACTTGGCAATGCTTATTCCTCCCAAGTCCTACACCGATAAGGGCTACAAAGTTACCTGCGTAGGCGATGATATCGCTTGGATCAGAGTAGGTAAGGACGGCAGACTCTGGGCTTGCAACCCTGAAAACGGCTTCTTTGGCGTTGCACCCGGTACCAACGTTAAGTCCAACCCCAACGCACTCGCTTCTACTATGAGCGGCACCATCTTCACCAACGTTGTTCTTAACAATGCTGACAACACCGTTTGGTGGGAAGGTCTTGATAAGAATCCTCCTGTTGACGCTATCGACTGGAAGGGTCGTCCTTGGAACGGTAAGGAATCCACCGAAAAGGGTGCTCATCCCAACTCCCGTTTCACTGCTCCCGCAAAGAACTGCCCCTGCATCTCTTCTGAATTTGATAATCCCGAAGGCGTTCCCCTTTCCGCTATCATCTTCGGCGGCCGTCGCGCAAAGACCGCTCCTCTGGTATACCAGTCCTTCGATTGGAAGCACGGTACCTTCGTTGGTTCTATCATGGCTTCCGAAACCACCGCTGCAGCTTCCGGCGCAGTTGGCGTAGTAAGAAGAGATCCTATGGCTATGCTTCCCTTCTGCGGCTACAATATGGGCGATTACTGGGCACACTGGCTCAAGATGGGCGAAGTTACCCCCAATCTTCCTAAGATCTTCCACGTTAACTGGTTCAGACTTACCGATGAGGGCAAGTTTATGTGGCCCGGCTTTGGCGACAACTTCCGCGTTCTCGAGTGGATCCTCAAGAGATGCGAAGGCAAGGTTGACGCTGTTGAAACCGCTATCGGTTACGTTCCCAACGCTGAAGACATCAACCTCGAAGGTCTTGATTACGAGATCGAAGCAGGCAGAAAGTTTGATATCAACGAGCTCAAGAACATCCTTACCGTTGAAAAGGATTACTGGCTTGCAGACTTCGAAAACATCAAGGAATTCTATGCAAAGATCGGTGATACCGTTCCCGCAGAACTTCGTAAGCAGTACGAAGATCAGCTTGCAAGACTTTCCGCAATGTAATTTACGAAAAGTAAATATTTTAAGGCGTCCCAAACGGGACGCCTTTTTTTATTAAAATATTATAAAAACCATTGACATTCTCGATATTCGAGAATATAATATATATAGATACTCGAATATCGAGAATAGGAGGCGAAAATATGCCGCGCGAAAAATTCCAAACATTGACCGAGCAGATGTTTTATGTTTTGCTGTGCTTGAGGAACGAGTGCTACGGCCTTGACATATTGGATAAAGTTCCATCAATGACAAACGGCAGAGTGAACGTAGGCTCCGGAACCTTATATAACCTACTGGAACAATTTCTGGAGCTGGGCATAATACTTGAAACAAAGGTTGAAGGACGCCGCCGCAGTTATATATTAACGACCAAAGGAAAGGAAATGCTTGAAAAAGAGTATGTAAGACTTTGTGCGCAGGTTACGGATTACCGAAATATATTCGACACGGAGGTAAAATAATGAAAAACACAAAAAGACGTATGTTTAGATTTTCGTTGTACGATCGTACTGGAATTGTCGAATATCTGGAAGATCAAGCAAAGAGCGGTTGGGTGATAGAAAAGATTGATAATTTCGGTTTTAAGTTCAGAAAAATCGAGCCTAAAGACCTTCATTTTTCGGTTACGTATTTACCCGAGTTATCTGAATTTACGCCCTTACCAGATGATAAACAAATGAAACTCTTTGATTTTTGTGAACATACCGGCTGGAAAAGTATCGAATCAACTCTGCAACTTCAAGTTTTTTATAACGAAAACGATGACCCTGTTCCCATAGAAACCGATGCTTTAATTGAACTTGAGAATATTCATAAGGCAGGAAAGAAGAGCTTCTTACTAACGGGTTATTTGTTTGTTATTATTTCTGTGTTACAATTACTTTCCGCTTTTCTCAGACCTTGTGATATTTATAATGTAACCTTTATTATTCTATGGTCAGTTTTGCTGATTGCACATTCTACCGAACTTATTCGTTATTATTATTGGCGGAAAAAAGCGTTAAAAAATGCAATGACCGGCGGCTGTTTTACTCCTTCTAAATCAAATGTTTGGTTCAAAAACATATTAACCGTCTTTCTTTTATTATCGCTTTTGATGTTATTTGTTTCTTCGGCTTTCGAATTTGGTTTGCCGATAGTTGTTTTTATCATACTAAATGTTTCTGTATTGTTTTTGGCGGTTTCCGGTGTTTTACATTTGTCGAAAGCAATGCGTAATGACGGCGTTTCTGAGAAAACAAATAAAATAATAACTATATCATTAATTATTATAGTTACTGTTTTCACAGTATCAATTATTTCCTTCATTGGAATCTTGCTTCAAATTATATAAACAAAGCGTCCCAAACGGGACGCCTTTTTGTTATCGTCGGTTCCCCAAAAAGCAGCTGAATTCTTGGGGTGTTTATCGGGGTGATTATGCTTCTTTTAGTTTTTCTTTACACCAAGTAAACAGCAAAGAAAACACTTCGTCGAAACTGAATTCGCTTCCGTCGGATATCGACATTGCTGTATCAAGAACCGACTTATCGGTACCGCAAAGCACTTTTAAAAGCTCTTGCTTGGTTGCTATGAAATTACCGCTTTCCAAGTAATGTATATTTTGCAAAATAAAAAACACAGATTTATACGTAAAAGGAAGACACGAAATATTATTTTCCTTGGAAGTGTGGATATAGCGGTGACAAAGCTCGTGATACAGATTACCCAGACTCAGTTTAACAAAGGCACGTACATCGAATTCAGAGTATTCGGGCACAAGTTCAGAAAGAGTGCCATAATAATCCTTTGTGGTGTGTAAAAGATGGCATATTTCAAGGGGATTCCAGTTTAATAATTCTTCTTTACCGCAAATAAAACCGCAGGATTTATCGTAATCCGGCAATCTTAAAATTATATTTCTGTACGCTTCAAGATCGGCAACGGTAATATCGCGGATAACGACCATTATATCTATATCACTGTTTTCCGTGGCTTCACCTCTTAAATAACTGCCTTGTAAGCCGATATAAACAAGTCGTTCTTTATATTCGGTTTTTAGGTATTCTGTTAAAGTTTGGATATATTCTTCTGCTTTTAACATTGTTTCACCTCATTACTAAGTGAACGCCTGAAAAAAATCAGGCGTTCAACTTTTTTTATTTCGCGGTTTTTGCTTCCATACGGGTGTGGAGGACGGAAAGGTTGTAATCCATCTCCCCTACCTCACGCAGGAGAGCGTTTTTAAGGTTGCTGTCCGCGTTTTCAGCTTCGGCAAGGATCGCCTCGGTTCTTTCGAGTGCGTACGCCAGAAGGGCTTTCTGCTCCTCTACGGTGACGTATTCCTGCTTTTCGGCTTCGGTCTTTATCTCGGTAAGCAGTTTCTTAACGTTTGCTATGACCGCTTCCTGACCTTCGGTGCGCTGGGAGTATACGCCGTCACACTTTTCCAAAAGATCGTTTGCATAAGCAAGAACGGCGCCGTCCACGTCAAACAAAGACACTGCCTTGGTGCGGTAAGCGTGATTGATTATAATATTTTCGTATTCCTCAAAGCCGAGAAGAGAGCTGAGAGAGAACAGCGCCTGACCGGTTGCACCGACTTCACGTGTACCTTTTATCTGGCTGAGCAGTTCTTCACCGGAGTTGCCGGAGAACAGTGTGAGACCGGTGGAATAAAGCGCCTTATCCTTACAAGCCTTGATAAAGCTTTGAGCGTTGCTCTTAACGTACTCGGTACCGCTGGAATAGGTCATAGAGAAGACCTGATCGATATAACCAAGCTTAACCCATTCGGTAGTATACTGATAAATCTGATTGGGCGCATCGGTAAGAGAAGGATAGCAAGCCGCGGTTATCCAGGCTTCGGGTCTTACTTCCTTAACAAGATCGTTTACCTCTTTTACAAAGGTGGTGATAACGTTCTGTCTGAACGCTATCCAATCCTTATACTCCTTGGAGCCGGCTTTATAGCTGCGAGGATCGGTCTTATATCCGTATTCCTTTTGGAAAGCTTCGATAGTATCTTTGTTATATCCGAAATCTGCGCTTCCGTTATGCTCGGGATAGCGGATATAATCCAGATGCAGACCGTCAAGCTCGTAATTTTCAAGCAGCTCGCGGTAAATGGAAAGAACGAGATCGCGGCATTCACGGTTCTGGGGATTAAGGAATATAAAATTACCGTATTCTGCGGAAACGTAATAATGCTTTCCGTCCCTATCCAGAAGCAGCCAATCTTCGTTATAATTGCTCAGATGCTCGGAATCGTTTTGTTGTTGATTGGTAGTACCGATAAAGAAATTCTCTACCCAAGCGTGGATCTGAATTCCGTACTCGTGACCGATACGTACGAATCCCTCCAACGCATCATAATCGCCGTGCTGCGCGGTATAATGCTGTATGAGGGGATTTTCGGTCATACCGATAGTCTTACCGTTATACCAGGTTTCAACGTAAATAGCGTTTATGTTGTATTCAACACACTTTTTAATTACAGCCAGAACGTCTTCATCGCTCTTGACGCTGGAACGGAACCATACGGAACGTTCCTCGACTGCCTTTTCGGTGATCATAGCTTCTTCAAGATCGGCAAGCTGAAGGGTGATCTCGTACAAAGCGTTAACGGCATTTACGGGATCGCCGTCTTTTGCAGATGCTTCAACGGAATCTATAAGATTCTTGCAAGCATCGAGCTTTGCGGAAATGAATTGATAATCAATATCGTAAAGAGCGTTTTCCGCAACGGCAAACTTATCTTTTACGTTATCAAGCGCCGCCGTAACGTCACTCTTCATAGAGAGAGGCGTGGAATAGAAAACCACCTTATTCTCTTCTTTTAAAAGCTTAACGGAACCACCGTAAATATAGTTAGCGGCGATGGCTTCGTGCATCTTACCGTGACCGGAGATTACGAATCCGCCTTCGGGAATCTTCATATTACCAAGATTGGATGCGGAGATCATAATTCCGTTTTTATCAACGCCGATCTCGTAGCCGTACTGGTTGGAGCCGGTGCTGTTACCCTTATCAAAAATAACGAGATAATCCGTAAGACGGGTGGTGTTGAAAGCAGAAATATCCAGCGATACCATTGAATATTCGCACTTATCAAGAGCTACGCGCGCAGTATCTCCTGCGGAAATCGTCTTGCAATTTGTAAGCTTTTCACCCTTTGCGGGGAAAGAAAGAACGTATCCGTTTTCGGGAATAGCGGTGTTTCCGCCGGAGGTGGTAACGGATACTACCTTTCCGTCCTTAATGGCGATTTCTGCTACGGTACCGGTGGTGCCTGTGGTATCGCCGTAATGGGAGGTATAAAGAACAGCTTCATCATCAAAGGGAACGTTGATTTCCGTAAATGAATAGCAGTAATTATTGATCTTTACAAACTTTTCGGGAGTATTTTCGGGGAAGATAAGAATTTCTTCAACGGCAGAACCCATAGTGTAGTTTTCTGCCAAAGAGATGCTCTCACCGCAGAAAACCAAAACGTAACCCGCATTGGTGGGAATAACCAACCGCTCGTTCTTTTCTCCGCGGTAAACTACGGTGCTGTCCTTAACGGCAACCGCAATAAAATCTTTATCGCATTTGGGAGTAGCGCCTGCGGCAAATGCGGAATCAAAAAGATATATTCCGTCTGTTTCCAGGGAAACGTTGGTTTGAGCCGAACCTATTTTATAAACCGTATCGTTAAATTTAACAGCCGCCTCGTGGCAAACGGAATTAGCGCGATCAAGATTGGAAAGCATTACGTAAGCTCCTTCTTTTAAAACACTTTCGGCGTATTCACAGTTATATTTTCCGTTAAAGACGATAGCGCGCGTACCTGCTTTGAGAGTGCCTTCTTTAAGAAATCCGGAAACGGAATAGCTGTTGGAATTCTTTTTTTCCAACGTAACAGCAATAACATTGTTTCCCAGCGCGATATCTTTTCCGTACTCTTCGGTAACCAAATACAGCAGTTCTTCAGAGGGAATTTCAACGGGATCAACGTAATATAAACGGCGGGCAAGAGATGAATCGGCAGGTATAACGGAAGCAAGATCAAGCTTTTCGCATATTTTAGTATCGTATCCGAAAACCGTAACCAGCTGAGATTCGCGGACGCGCAACCCTTCGAGCATTTCGGTGGGAACACTTGCCACAAATCCGTTAACGGGAATAAGAGTATCTGCTTTATCGCCTTGGGAATCGTTTACTGCAGCAATCGAAAATTCGTTATACGAAACGTTGTAGCGCACAGTTATCAAGGTTCTACCGGTGTGGTCACCTCCCACAAAAGCAGTGGCTTCACCGTCTATTTTATAAAAGCGGTCAAAAAGCGCAATGTCCTGATTTGTAAGAGGTAAGTTGAGAGTGTTTGCGGTAAAATCCTTTCTATCTATAGAAAAAGTAATACCGCTGTCTTCTCCGCTGTAATCCGCGGGAGTTTCTTTACATCCGCTTATACCGGCAACCAAAGAAAGCAACATAAGCGAAGCTAAAAACAGTGAAAATATGTTCTTGCCCATACAAATCTCCTTTTAGTAATTAAACATGTTCACGTTTGTATTTTTTAATCTTATTGATAATAAACATTACAAGCAAAAACGTAATAACAACTGCGCAAAAATAATACACGAAATCCGTTGAACTGCTTTCCGTGGATTCGATCTTCAGGCTGTTCCAAAGAGAGTTCATTGTATTAAGCGTTTCATCGGGCAGATCGCGGAAGTAATATCCTCTTACGTCTATTCCGCCGTAATACTCGCTCATATCCATATAAAGAATATCGTAGGCATCAGGATGAAGCTCATCCAAAAATTCCAGATACTCTTCGTTTTCAACAACTGCGGTGTTAGGCGAAGCGTAGCATATCATATACGCATTCTGTAAAGCCACGTTGGGATCCATCAAATAGTTGATGTAAAGCTCTGCGGCTTCTTTATTCTTCGTACTTGCGGGGATACAAACGGAATCCACGAATATGTTGGTTCCTTCCTTGGGGTAAACGAAGGCGAGATCGGGATTATTTTCGTACATACTGAAGAAATCACCCGCATAATAGGGCGCCAACGCCGCAGCACCGCTTTCCATCTTGTTAAATATCTCGTCCATAACGTATGCCTTTACAAAAGGCTTTTGTTCGGAAAGCTTATTTTTCGCATTTATCCAATCCTGCTCGGACAAGGAATTTATATCGTTTCCTTCTTCTTTCAAAAGAAACTGAGCAATACCGAAAGCATCTCGGGGATTATTGAACATAAGAATCTCGCCGTCATATTTGGGGTCCCACAAAGCACTCCAGCTGTCCAATTCTTCCGTAACGACGGCAGTATTATAAATAAGGCCAACCATACCTACGGAATAAGGTACGCTATAAGCGTTTTGAGGATCAAAAAACAGATTTTTGTATTCGGGAGCGATATATTTATAGTTAGGAATATTATCGAAATTCAATTCGAGAACAAGCTCTTCCTTGATAAGCTTTTCGATCATATAATCAGAAGGTATGATAATATCGTAGGAAACGCCGCCGTTAACTATCTTGTTATACATATCTTCGTTGCTGGTAAAGTTGGTATAGTTAATTTTAATACCGGTCAATTTGGTGAATTCCGCATTGATATCCACAGATCCGTCGCTTCCGTCGGAAATATATTCACCCCAGTTATATACGTTGAGGGTTACCCCTTCGTATTTTGAGTAATCGATGGAAGCGGTTTCCTCCGTAACGGAAAAATCATTTTCTTCGTTTTCGGAACAACCGCATATCAACGGACACAAAATTACCGTAAGAACAATAAAAACCGCAAAAAACTTTTTTGACAATTTTGTTACTCCTTTAAAATATCAGTTACGTGCCTTTCTTCTGCTGTTTTTGCCAAGCTGTCTATCAGTAGCAAAGTTACGTACAAGCAGCAGAACAAGGATCGTGATAAAGATGATAGCACACAACGCATTCATATCCGGCGTTACGCGCTTTTTGGTTTGAGAATAAATGAATATAGGCAAAGTCTGGAAGGTGTTACCTGCGCAGAAATAACTTATTACAAAGTCATCCAGCGACAAGGTAAACGCCATGAGTAATCCCGAAAAGATGCCGGGAAGAATTTCGTGAAACTCTACCTTGAAAAACGCCTGAAGAGGTGTACATCCAAGATCCATCGCCGCCTCGGGCAAACGAGGGTCCATCTGCTTAAGTTTGGGCATTACCGAAAGTATAACGTACGGAATATTAAACGTAATATGTGCGATAAGCAATGTCCAAAATCCCAGAATACCAAAGCCGATAAGGGTGCCGCAAAGGGCAAACAACAGCATCATAGAAATACCGGTAACTATATCCGGATTCATCATAGGAATGTTGGTTACATTTGTAACGACAGACTTAACGTACTTGGAACGCATTTTATGTATTCCCACAGCCGCCACGGTACCTAAAATGGTAGAAATGATCGCGGAAGAAAAAGCGAGAATAAGAGAATTAAGTAATGCGGATATAGCCGCATCGTTATTAAAAAGCTCTTTATACCACTTAAGTGAAAATCCTTCAAAAACCGCCATACTGTTTGAAGAGTTAAAGGAAAACACAATCAAAACAACTATGGGAGAATATAACAAAAGGAAAACAAGAGCCATATAAAGCTTGGATCCTATCTTCATACGATTATACCTCCTGTGGATTCATCATCTGAGAAGTGGTTCATTACCGCCATACAAATAAATATCAGGACCATAAGAACCAAAGAAATGGCAGATCCCAGATGGTATGAGGATGCAGCAGAGGATTTGAAATAGGTTTCGATAACGTCGCCTATCAAAACAAAATCCGTAGGTCCCAACTGCTGGGAAATATAGAATGTGCTGACAGAGGGAACAAACACCATTGTTATACCCGAAACGATTCCGGGAAGACTGAGGGGCATTATAACTCTGAAAATAACACGCAAACGGTTACAGCCGAGATCCTCAGCCGCTTCGATAACGTTTTTATCTATTTTGGAAATAACGGAATGAATAGGCAGGATCATATACGGCAGGAAGTTGTAAACCATACCGAATATAACCGCACCGGGGGTGTTAATAAGCGAAACACCGTCAATACCGACAGAAGCGAGTATATTATTCAAAAAGCCTGTATCTTCCAACAAAAACGAAAGAGCGTATGTACGAAGCAGAAAGTTCATCCACATAGGAAGCATTGAAAGCATAACCAGAGTGTTTTGAGTTTTTCTGCTGGTTCTTGAAATAAAATACGCCAAAGGATATGCAACTACAAGACAAATGCAGGTAGCACAAAAGGCAAAAGCCAAAGAAAGTGTAAATACCTCTACCGTACCGTCATTGAACAGCTTTGAAAAATTGGAAAATGAAAAGCTGAACGAGGAATCCGTAAAAGCATAAAAAACCACAATGGCGAGGGGTGCCACTATAAACAGCACCGACCATAAAATATGCGGTGCCGCCAGCAAACGCTGAGCAAGGGTATTATTCTTTTTCATTTTATTCCTGCTCCTCGTCATTAATAGACATTTCCTCAATTTCATCGGAGAAAGTACTGTAATCGCCGAACTTGCCGGAATATTCGCTCTTTTTCATAACGTGGATGGCATCGGGATCTATTTTAAGACCGATATGTGCGCCAACGGGCTGATAATCGGTAGTCTGGATCATCCACTTGAAATTACCGATATCCACAATTATTTCGTAGTGAACGCCTTTGAAGGTAAGATTGGTCACGGTACCGCATACCATTCCCTCTTCAACGGGAACAACGTCCACGTCTTCAGGACGCACGACAACGTCAACCGGCTCGTTCTTTTCAAAGCCGGTATCAAGACATTTGAACTCCTTACCGGAGAAGAAACAACGGTAATCGTCCAGCATCTTTCCGTCAAGTATATTACTTTCGCCGATAAAATCCGCAACGAAAGCGTTTTTGGGTTCATTATAAATATCGAGAGGAGTGCCGATCTGCTGAATCTCGCCGTTATCCATAACAACAACGGTATCAGACATAGAGAGGGCTTCTTCCTGATCGTGGGTAACGTAAATAAAAGTAATGCCCAATCTTTGCTGAATGGATTTAAGCTCGTTCTGCATATCCTTACGAAGCTTAAGGTCCAAAGCACCCAAAGGCTCATCCAACAGCAAAACGCGGGGACGTACAGCCAGAGCGCGCGCAATAGCTACTCTCTGCTGCTGACCGCCGGAAAGAGAATTTATGTTTCTTTTGCCAAATCCCTTAAGGTTAACCAGAGAGAGCATTTCCTCTACGGTGTTTTTGATCTCTTTTTCGGGCATCTTTTTAAGACGGAGACCGAAGGCTATATTCTCATAAACATTAAGATGAGGGAACAAAGCATACTTCTGGAATATGGTATTTATCTCTCTTTTGTGAGAAGGAATATCATTGATACGTTTGCCTTCAAACAGTACGTCTCCCGTATCGGGGTTAACAAATCCTGCGATGATACGAAGAGTGGTGGTCTTGCCGCATCCGGAAGGACCCAAAAGGGTAATAAACTCACCGTCACAAATATAAAGGTTTATATTTTTAAGGATAACCGCATCGTCAAAACAAACCGAAATATTTCTTAAATCAAGCAATTTATTGCTCATTTCAGACCTCCGAAAAAAACAAATATTTTAACAAGTAAAATATACAGTTTTTTTAAGGTTTTGTCAATAATTACGGCGAAAAATAATGAAAAATACAGGCTGTTTTTTACAGGTTTTGGCAGTTTGTTCAAAACCCTTTTCAAAACTCGCAAATGTTAACATTTTGTTAACCATTTTTGTGTAAAATATTGATAAAATATACATAACAACAAACTTATTCGAGGTTAAAAATGCTTACCAAATCCATAGAAATTCTTGCAAAAGATTTAGGACTTAAGAATATTGCTTTCGGCGGCACCAAGGATGAGCGCGCATTCGGTATTTACAGAGATTATCTGCTCGCCATCAGTGAAAAAGACGATAAAAAGACCGCTTTCTTCGGTTGTCCCTTTGACACTAATGAGGATTCCGTATTTGCATTTGAATTTTCACAGGCGCTTACCGAAACTGCAAACGAAATTGCGGAATGTATTTGCACTGTAGAAGAAGACGGAATTACTCTTTCCTCAAGCTGCGATCTTACCGATTTCAGAGAAATCATCGAAGCAACCATTGATATGCTTGTTGCAAACGAGATCCCGTGTTCCAACAAATGCATTAAGTGCGGCGCTTCCTTTGCCCACAAAAAAATAATGGTTATGAACAAAGACGGCGTACTTTCTCTTGTTTGCGAAAGCTGCGCGCTTAACGAAAGTCTTAACAACAACAAAAAGAAAGCCGCCGCAAAGGCAACCAAGAGCCAGAGCATCAAAGGCGTGCTCGGCGCTTTTATCGGTGCCGTTATAGGCGTATGCGTACTTTTCGGCGTTGCGCTGGGATTGGGTAAGCTATTATCCTTCGGAACTGCTTTTACATACGGTTTCTCTCTGCTCTGCTTTGTTTCCGCGGCAATAACATTCCTGTTTTCAAAGCTTATAGGCGGCAAGAAGTGCCTTGCTTCCACCATATCGGTATGTGCGTTTTCTCTTTTGTTAAACGCAACGGCGCGTATCGTTATATCCGCTTATCAGGTGATCTCACAGTACGGATATTCTTTTTCCGTAGCTTTGCGCACTCCCGCATCATTTTTAAGACTCCCCTTCTCCACACCCGTTGACGGTCTGAACATTTATCAATCGCTTATAATTGACGCGCTGTTCGGTCTTGTGGCTCTTGCAATCTTCGCTTTCGGTCTGTTTAATTCCGAAAAGAAATCCGGCTTCTCTATCGAACCCTTTGTAAAATAAAACCATATAAAAACAGTTAAGAGTGGACAATAATCGTCCACTCTTTTTTAGTCCCACAGAATGGGTAACGTTTTAGGGGTGATGTTGGTGCCTTTTAAGGCGTAGGAATCCCCCGGCTCTGCCGTGAGAAGATAAATACTTATGTATATGTAAAATAAAACCTCAGTGATATAATGTGTAAAGGTTTGGAGACCGCATTACACAAAAGCATCGCAGATAGCGGGGCGAGAATATTCAACCAGCATTTTTGAGCATATACAAACATTTTTGAAATCTTGAATCATTTGAAATAATATTATCATCTGTTTCAAAACACATTTTGTAGCAATTGTTTAAATAAAATTTGAAATTACTTCTGATTTCTTCTGCCGTTGTGTATGCGCACTTCTCTTTGCACGCGCTGTAATCGAGAAGCAAAGTGTCAGTAAGCTCTTCGATTACTTCAAAAGCTTTATCAATTTCAGATATCGCAATATAGTCATTAGCGAGATTATTGAGTGCACTATACAGCCATTTGGTATGGATAGTTATGTCGTCAAACATTTTGGCGTTGTACTTTATAGCATCCAAAAACTGATGCCAAGCGTATATGGCGTCACATTTTTTCGAGTTGCCGAGAATAGATATTCTTCGTGCTCGAACAGCAAGAGCACGCAAATAATCGTGTACAGCTTCGTCACACATATTGTTTGAAAGCTCAACACATTTTTCAAGATCGTTCTTTTTGGAATAGATTTCAATCTCCATCAAGGCTCGTATATTGCCTCTTTGCGGTAAGCCTTGTGCAATTTCTTCCGCATTTGCGAAATAATTTCGATACAGATACAAAATGATAAGGGTTTGTTTTGCATCGATTACTCTTGTGGTGTCCTTATCGTAATTGATTATGGATTTCAAAAGATTGACAGCTTCATTATAATGCCTGTCATTTTCTTCCGCAGTTCCCGAACCATAGTATAGAAATCTGAGCAAACTGTCAGCACAGAGAAGCTTCACTTCATAATCAAGAGGATATTTTTGAAGGTGCTCTTTATAAAGCTCATAGCACTCGTAATATGCATTGTCGGCTCTGCTATAAACGCGATCTATGCCTTTGTTTATGTTTTCGGTTTTTTCAAACAGCTTTTCCCTATCTGCTTTTTCATTATCGCCTACGCCGAGAAGACAGTCGGTTGTAACTCCGAGTATAGCGGCAAGCGGAACGATCAAAGCAATATCCGGCATAGCGTTGTCACATTCCCATTTCGAGATCGACTGAACAGACACCATTAATTTTTCAGCAAGCTCCGCTTGTGTTAATCGAGCGTCTTTTCTGATTGCTTTTAAGCGTTGACCAAATGTCGTCATATGTATGTTCCTTTCATAAGCCTAACCGGCAGCTCTACTTTCGGTTTCAGTATAGCACATTTTACGTTTCTTGTAAACATAACGGCAAGATAGCAGTATATCTCCCAGCGGTTGATTATATTACGTTGAAGAAATAAAAAAGGAAAGTAATAGCAGAGTACATACGGAATCAGATAGAGGACGATTATGCCTTGGACAAGATAAGCTTCAAAGAATATATAGACCCGTTACAGGTAGCAATAATAAATAAGCAAAAAGACAGCCACACGTGAGCGGCTGTCTGTGAGTGTAATGCGGTGTCAAATCTTCTGTAGTCCCCCTTCAGGGACGAAGGCTGTATTTGCCCATTATATGGAATGTGCAAACCCACCAGTTCAACTGGTAGTCTTGACTTGTCAGTGTGATTATTTCGGTGTCTCAAAAATGCAATAGCGTTTTTGGGGCTATTTTTTCGGGGTCTCCGAGATACAGTCATGTTTCTTGTGGCAAATTTATAATTGTTTTCTTATTTTTTCCAATGCTCCTTTTTCAAGGCGGCTGACCTGTGCTTGGGAAATGCCTATTTCTGCGGAAACTTCAGTTTGAGTTTTTCCGCGGTAGAAACGCAAGAGAAGTATTCTTTTTTCCCTCTCATTAAGCGTAGCTATAGCTTCTGTCAGAGCTATTCCTGTAAGCCAGCTTTCGTCCGTATTTTTAGTGTCCTTGATCTGGTCCATAACGTATAAAGAATCCCCGCCGTCCGAATAGATCGGCTCGTATAAGGATACCGGTTCTACTATGGCTTCCAGCGCATTTACAATATCTTCTCTTGAAAAACCCGTTTCTTTTGCTATTTCTTCAATAGTGGGGTCGCGGTTCAGCTTATTTGAAAGCATTTCCTTCGCCTGCAGAGCGCGGTACGCCATATCACGCACGGAACGGGAAACGCGAATGGTATTGTTATCCCGCAGATATCTTCTTATTTCTCCGAGTATCATAGGAACGGCGTAGGTGGAAAATTTAACGTCAAGGGTGGTGTCGAAGTTATCCACCGCTTTTATTAATCCGATACAGCCCACCTGAAACAGATCGTCGGGATTTTCTCCCCTGCCTGCAAATGACTGAATAACGCTTAAAACCAATCTCAGATTACCGTTTATAAGCTCATCTCTGGCATAAAGATCTCCATCATGGGCACGTTTTAAAAGCTCTGCCTTTTTTGTATCCGAAAGCATAGGCAGCTTTGATGTGTTAACACCGCATATTTCAACTTTATTATACATATTCATTGCCTCCGTTTTTGCTCAAATCTATTTTTGCCAGAAAGAGAGCTTGGAATACCGATAAGGCAAATCATTAATAAAAATGTAATAATGTTAATATTATTTTTGTGGAGAGATAGCTATGAAAAAGATAAAGTTTATATTAATTGCCCTTTGCCTGCTGACTGCAATATTCGTCGTTTTACTTGCATTACGTATAGAAAGACACTTCCCCGCCGTAGCTTCCCGTTATTGCGATCAGGTAATAGTAAGAGAAATAAGCAGACTTATGAACGACCGCATTTTACAAACCTACGGGGATTACGATAAAGACGATATTCTGATAATTGAAAAAGACGAAAACGGCAATATAACCCTTATAGATATTGACACCCAATACGTAAATCTTATTAAAAGCAAGCTTACCCTTGATATTATCGAAAAGCTTACAGAATACAGAGCACTGGATTTCGGTATCCCCTTGGGAAATGCGCTTAACAGCTACGCCTTCTCCGGACTGGGTCCCGAAATTCCCATAAAAGCAACGCCGGTGGGAAACGTGGTTTCAAAAACAAAAAGCTCGCTTGTGTCGGGCGGTGTAAACCAGACAAAATACGAGCTTTATATCGAATTTATTGCTTGTGTGGAAATATCGGGTCCGCTGTTCACGGAAACGAGAGAAATAAAAACCGAATTATGTATTGCCCAGACAGTCATCATCGGCAAGGTTCCCGGAATCATCTGGGGGAGCGATAATTGAGCCTATCTGAAAAGCGATTATATTTGCCGCCGCGGATGCGGATAAGGAATACTGACAGTTTCTGGGGTACGGTATACTTAAAGTAACGTCTGCCTTTTCAAGCACGTTTTTGGAAATTCCCCGTTTTTCGCCGCCTAAAATAAGGCAAAGAGGTCTTGTAAGAACGGTATTGTAAACGCTTACGGAATCTTTGCTCTTTGCGGTGGCGGCAACAGTATATCCTGCCGCGGATGCCAGCGAAACTGCGGCGCCGAGATCATCAGTAACAGCTACTTCAAGATATTCGGAAGCGCCTGCGGAGGAACGTATTACTATATCCGAAGAAACAAAAAAGTTTCGCTCGGGCAAAATCACTCCGTCTGCGCCGGCGGCATATACGGTACGCAACACGTAGCCGAAATTATATGGGTCTTCTATGCCATCGATAACAAGAATATATCCCTTTTTATTGCACAGCAGTTTTTCGGGACGACAGAACCTGCGCTCCCCTACCTCTGCCGCTATTCCACCTGCGGTATTCCCGGAAGTAAAACGTAAAAATTCATCGGGCGAAACGAAATCGATCCGTATGCCGCTTGCTTTTAAAGCTCCGTACTGCTTCTTTTCGTTATAGTGGTACCCACTGCGCATAACTTTATTATATCGCTCTGTATCGAGTATAATGCGGTCAATACGGCGTTTGCCGCCGCGTATTGCGGCAGAAACGGAAATGTATCCGCAAATCACGGTAGTATCGTTCATTTTTTATACAGCCTTTCAATGTTTTCGCAAAAAACAGCATTATTTGCGTTTGTTGCGTAGGATAAAAACAAAACCGTATCGGCGGTTATATTAATGATATCGGTATCACCGAGCATATTTGGATTGTACAAGGTGATCTCCTGAAAATGTGGCAGTAAAAAAGGTATAAACGCATGGGCTGAAGTATCCCCGATAATTGCAAGCGTACCGCCTTTTGATCTGGTTTCAAACTTATATATGGGCTTTTCATCACCCACAAACACGCCGTAACCGTCTGCCGCCGAAATTTCTGTGCCGATATATTTAAGAGTGTGTGTCATATACCCGTCTTCATAAGACGTGATATAGCAAGGATGCTCTTTCTCTATACGATAATAAACTATAGTATCCGCGTTGTCAAGAAGCATTTGGCTTTTTGTTGCCGTATAGAACCAGCCGAGATAGTTTTCAAGCTCTACGGTTTCGTAATTTTCAAGAGATACCGGCTGTAAATTCATAGCTTTGCAAAATTCCGTGTATGCGTAATACGCCCCTAATGCCGTCCAGTTATAATCGGTTCGAAAGTAGATATACTCATCCTTGTGTGCATACAAAATGTCATAGATATTTATATTTTTGACCTTATCCATTACCAAAGACGCCGCAAAAACAGCTTCTTTTTGAGAATTGCAATAGAAATTATCCTCTGCCATCACTGCTATGGGGATATCAAGAAATTCGGCTTGGGTAGGCACGGTGATGCTGAACAGATTTTGGCAATCTGTATTTTGTGCAAAGCTGTCCAAAGCTTGTGCGTAACGCTGACCGGTATACACGGTACCGTTAAACTGCTGTAATGCTCTGTCATAATACAGATATGAATACCCGAGATTGTTGATCACCCAGCCCCTTTCTATTGCTTTTTCTTCCAAAGCAAGATCATCGCTCGTTTCTTCTGCCGTGCTGTCAGGCAACGTATCTTTGGGTTGATTTTTAAAAATTGCGGTTGCGATAAGTATTAAGAATATGATCGCCAATACGGTTATAAGAGCGGCGGAAATTATAGTTTTTCTGTTCATAACAATACCTCTTTTCATATATGGTATTGTTGACAATTTTTAGACCTTATATCCAAAAAAGTTCTGATTAAACAACAAGTGCGTATCCGATAAAAGATACGCACTTTTCATTATTGAAATTTAATGAGGAACAACGTCTTCGTTTTTATCCGAATCCTTTGAATCTGATTCGTTCTCTTTATCTGATTTCAATTCTTCGCGGCGTTTTTCGTTGGCAACACGGATACGCTCGTCTTTTTCCTCGCGTATTTTTTCAAGTGTTTCCAAATTGCAGAAATCCGCAAAAACGGCGTTGAACTGATCTTCGTCCATAATTTCGTAAGCCATAAGATATTCAACGATAAGATTGAGTTTATCTATATTTTCGCTAAGTATCTTCTTTGCGGTATCATGAGCTTCCGTAATTATGCGGTGGATCTCGGAATCGATCTTGGAGGCGATCTCTTCGGAATAATTGCGCTGTGTGGAATAATCTTTTCCAAGGAAAACTTCGTCGTGTCCGGTACCGAATACGATGGGACCTAAAGAATCGCTCATACCGTAGGTGGTGACCATCTTACGTGCGATCTCGGTAGCACGCTTGATATCCTCGGACGCTCCGTCTGAAATATCGTTACAGCAAAGCTCTTCCGCAACACGTCCGCCGAGCAGCACGGAAATTTTATTCTGCAGCTCGCCGCGGTAAGCGTTCCATTTATCTTCCTTGGGAAGTGCAAGAGTGTAACCCATAGCGTTGCCGCTGGGAATAACGGATATCTGACGTACAAAATCATCGGGATTGAGCACACGGGAAATAATTGCGTGACCTGCTTCGTGAATAGCGGTCTTGCGTTTTTCTTCGGGCTTAATGATTCTTGAACGTTTTTGGGTACCAACGGTAACCTTTATGGAAGCTTCTTCGATATCATCCATAGAAATAACGGCTTCTCCCTTACGAGCCGCCAACAATGCGGCTTCGTTAAGCAGGTTTGCAAGGTCTGCGCCGGTAAATCCGGGAGTGGATTTTGCTATGGTTTCAAGGTCAACGTCATCGGAAAGCGGTTTATTTCTTGCGTGAACGGCAAGTATCTCGGTACGTCCCTTAATATCGGGATAAGATACGGTCACCTGTCTGTCAAAACGGCCGGGACGAAGCAAAGCGGGGTCCAGAATATCGGGTCTGTTGGTAGCCGCCATAACGATAACGCCGTCGTTAACGCCGAAACCGTCCATTTCTACAAGCAACTGGTTAAGTGTCTGCTCACGTTCATCGTGTCCGCCGCCCCAACCTGCGCCTCTGTGTCTGCCCACAGCGTCGATCTCATCGATGAAAATAATACAAGGCGCGGTTTTCTTGGCTGTTTCAAACAGATCTCTTACACGGGAAGCGCCGACACCTACGTAAAGTTCAACGAAATCAGAACCGGACAACGAATAGAAAGGCACGGAGGATTCGCCTGCAACGGCTTTTGCCAGCAGGGTTTTACCGGTACCGGGCGCGCCTACCAAAAGCACGCCTTTGGGTATTCTTGCGCCCAAAGAACTGAACTTTTTGGGGTTCTTTAAAAATTCAACAACCTCGCGCAGTTCTTCTTTTTCCTCGTCTGCGCCTGCAACGTCGGTAAACAGGACCTTTTTAGCTTCATCCGAACCCAGCTTCGCGCGGGATTTGGAGAAGGAGTTCATTCTGCCAATGCCGCCCATACCGCCGCCGGAAGAATTGTTTGCGCCCATTCGCGCAAAGAACAGCCACCAAAGAACGATCATTACGATGACCACGAGTATTATAGGCAAAAACTTGAGCCATGCGGGTGTGGGCGTAGGCGCTTCGTACTCGTAGGTTTTAATTATTCCGGAGGAATGCTGTTCTTCTATAAGTTCACTGAAATCATAGTAGAATATAGACAGATCGCGAAGGGTATGAGAAACGGTTTCGCCGTTTTTAAGTTTTATGGTAAGCACATTTGTCTTTGAAACGGTAAATTCCACTACCTGTTCTTCGTGAAAATACTCGCTTACCTTCGCGTAGTTAACAGTTTTGCTTGATTCGGTTCCGCCCATTACAAAAGCGGCAATTATTATGGCTACTATTGCAATAAGCCAGAATAATCCCCAACCGGTATTACTTTTCTTCATTATGATTCTCCGTTTTTTCAACAGAGCAGCCCTAAGATATGCCGCCCTGAATTTGAAAACACTCTGTCGTCTGCGCCGATATACGGAACGTAAACAATTCCCTCGTCATCACAAATGACGGGAATATCGTTGCGGACGCAAAGCGGTATTTTTTTATTTATAAATTCTTTTCGCACGCTTTTGGAAACACCGAACACTTTTATCCGATCCCCTTCCATTCTGGGACGTGCGTACAAACTGCCAACTATTTTACCACAATCTACCGTTACTGATGTTGCCAATTTGTAAACATTTTCGTTTCCGTAAAAAATCTTTGTACTTTTTTGCGGAATTTCGGTAATTCCCTGCTGTACGGGAACGCAGTATTCGGAACAAACTGTTCTTTTTTCAAAAGAATAATCGCCGTAATAAATGTATACACATACTTTTCCCGGAAGATCCAAGGTGGTGCATACACGGTTTTTAACCGATCCGGCTATCTTATTAATATGTGCAAAATCCAAAGAAAGACCCGTTTTTGCTTCGTAACGCTTTGAGATCTGCCTCGTTAACAATGAAATCGGAAGATCCGCAGGTAACTCGTTGCGGCGATCCGAAAGCGCGTCTTCAAAATAGCTTTTATCGTTTTTAACCGATTCACACAAGCGGGAAACGGAAGTGACGACAGAGGGATTGATACTGCGCAAAACGGGCATTACGGAATGTCTTATCTTGTTACGTGTATAGCTTTCGTCAAAATTGGTGCTGTCCGTTACGTAAAGTATTTGCCGCGCTCCGAGATATTCGTCTATCTCTGCGCGGGATGCGTTGAGAAGCGGACGGATTATCCTGCCTCTGACAGCAGGAATACCTCCCAGACCATCGGGCGAGCAGCCGCGGACAAGGTTAAATATAACGGTTTCCGCATTATCGTCGCCGTTATGGGCGGTTGCGATATAACGGCATTTTGCAGTATCCGCGATCTCTTCCAACAGCTGATACCGTACTACGCGGGCGGTTTCTTCAAGTCCCTTTCCGCACTCTTTGGAAAGCGCGGGAATATCTGCTTTTTCCGTATAAAACGGAACGTCAAGTTTTCCGCAAAGGTCGCGGCAAAAAGCCTCGTCCCTGTCAGCCTCGGCTCCTCTTATACAGTGATTGAGATGAAATGCGCAAATATCCGTTCCAAGTTCTTTCAAAACGGAAAGAAGACATACTGAATCTCCGCCGCCGGAAAGCGCCACCAATATACGTCCCTTTTCTATACCTTTCAGAAATTCCGAAACGCTGTTAATCGGGTTCATTCGTATCCTCATCGACAGAAACGAAACGGAAGGTACTGCCGTACCAGGCAAGCTTTGCTATGCCCTGCGCACCGTGTCTGTTCTTTGCAATAATACATTCCACCGCCTCAAAATCACCTTGCGTGGGAGGGGCGTTTTTATCGGAAGGAGTTTCTTTGTTAAGAAAGATAACCATATCCGCATCCTGCTCTATGGCGCCGGAATCACGCAGGTCGGAAAGCATAGGTCGCTTTTCGTTACGCTGTTCGCTGCGTCTTGCAAGCTGGGAAAGAAGGATAATGGGAACGCCGAGATCCTTACCCATAAGCTTGAGATCACGGGTAATTGCGGCAACTTCCAAAACCTTATTGTCCGTATGGCTTTCGCCGCGGATAAGCTGGAGGTAGTCGATAACTACCAGACCGAGATTTTTACATCTGCGGAGCTTTGCCTTCATAGCCGTCGTGGTAATATCGGAAGTATCATCTATGAGAATATCCAGAGATGACAGAGAGGAGGCGGCGGTAGCAATACGGCTCCATTCCTCGGGCATAATTCTGCCCGTACGGAGAGCAGAGCTGTGTACTGCCGCTTCTGTGGAAAGCATACGGTTCACTAACTGATCGGATGTCATTTCCAAGGAGAAAATCGCAACTTCTTTTCTTGAAGAACGGGCTATGTTTGCGGCAATATTCAATGCAAAAGAGGTTTTACCTACACCTGGACGGGCGCCCAGAATAACAAGATCGCCGGGTCCGATACCCAAAAGGTATCTGTCAAGAGAAGAAAAACCGGTTTTGTATCCCGTTGCGCCTTCGGGATTTTTTTCAAGCTCGTGATAATTATCCAGAGCCTGAACGATAGCTTCACGGATGTGCATAAAACGATCCGAATATTTATCTGCGGAAATATCGTATATTGCTTTTTCGGCAGAATCCACAATATCTCTTACTTCACCTATTTCGGAATATGCGTTATCCGAAATATCACGCGCGGCGGAAATAAGCTGTCTTAATACGGTTTTATCCTTTATAATGCGGACGTATTCATCGATATTCGTGGCGGCGGATGCCATATCCACCAGCTGCTTGATATATTTCGCCGCATCGCCTTCGGAATAATTACCCATTTTTGTTATTTGCTCAATAAGGGTAACTATATCGATCTCCACGTTGCTGCGGAACATACCCGTCATAGCATTATAAATTACCCCGTGGCGTTCAAGATAAAAATCTTCCGATTTCACTTTTTCGCTTATCTTCGCTATCTTTCCGGGGTCGACAAGAATTATTCCGAGTATAGCCTGCTCTGCTTCCAGAGAATATGGCATTTGTCGAATAGAATCAATTTCGGCCATTTTTATCTTCCGTTTCTCAGTTTTGTACAATAACTTTTATTTTTGCAGAAATTTCGGGATAAAGCTTTACTGTTACGTTGTATTCGCCTACGTTTTTAATGTTATCGTTGAGGACCAGCTTGCGCTTATCTACATTAATACCGAAGGTTTCGTTTATCTTTGCGCTGAGATCGGATGCGGTTACAGCCGCATACAGTCTGCCGTCAGCGCCGCCGGTAGCCTTGTAAACGATGCTCTTTCCATCGATCTTTGCAGCGGCTTCCTGCGCCGCTTTTTTATCTTCGGCTTTTTTGTGAGCTTCGGATGCTTTTTTGTTTTTATATTCGGTAAGTATCTGGGGCGTTGCCTCTACGGCAAGCTTACGGGGTATGAGAAAGTTTCTGGCGTATCCATCGGAAGCTTCGATAATCTCACCCTTTTTACCCTGACTGCGTACATCTTCAAGAAGCAGTACTTTCATCTTCTTTCCTCCTTAACTTTCCATCGCAAAAATCATCTATTGCGGTTTCCAATTGTTTTAAAACTTCGTTTGTTTCTGTATTTTCTATCTTGCAAGCCGCGGCATCAAATCTACCGCCGCCGCCGAAATATGTCATTACCGTACCAACGTTAAGCTCATCACTGCGGGAGCGTGCGGAAATGCGCACATCGTTACCCACCTGACACACCACAAAGGAAGCGTCAACGTTTTCTATGGTAAGCATACGGTCTGCAACGGTGCAGCACAAACGGTAATCCACATCGTTTCCTATTCCGTCAAAGAAGGAAACTGCTATATTATCCTTATAACGGTAAATATTTCTTTCTATACGGGCGAGCTTGATATACTCGTCCATATCGTTTTTAAACAGTTCTTTTGCCTCTCCGGGGTCTGCACCCAAACTGCGCAGATAGAAGGATGCGCCGAAGGTACGCACACCGGTACCGCGGGTAAAGTTTTGCGTATCCAGCAAAATACCCGAGAACAGCAATACTGCTTCTTCCTTCTTTATAGAACCGGTCGAAAGCTTTTCTTCCAGAATTTCGCTTACAAGCTCGGACGCGGAAGAAGCGGAAGGATCTATAAATTCAAGAGAAATCGACTTGGTAAAGTCTTCTTTCTTTATATGGTGGTCAATTATAACTACCTGGGAAGCATTATTATATACCTCTGCGGAAGCAAACATATCCACATTGTTAACGTCTACAATAACCAGCAGTGCAGAAGGCGTGATAAGCTCTTGCGCATAAATATCGTCAACAAATACGTTTTTGTATTCAGGCAAACCTGAAATAAGACGCAAAGCCGGTGCGATATCCGCATCTCTCTCACTTGTTATAATAAAGGGACGTTTTCCGTGCATAAACGCAAGTCTTGCGATACCAACGCACGCCGCAATAGAATCGAAATCAGGATTTTTATGTCCCATTATTATAACGTTGGAGCAACTATCCATAAGATTTGACAAAGTAAAAGCGGCATTACGGGAAGGTCCTTTACTGTCTTTCTTTGCGGCTCTTACTCTTGCGCCGTAGTTGCGCGCCTGAGTTCTGTCACGAACAACAGCCTGTGCGCCGCCCTTTTGCAGAGCGAGCTGAAGCGCCTGCATTGCGATCTCTTCTTTTTCGGAAAAAGAACCGTCTGTTGCGGCAACACCTATGGAAATTGTAAGAGGCGCGCCGCCGTCTGAAGCGGTAACCGCTGAAACGAGGTCAATGATGTCGAAATCCGATTCGATCATATCGGCAACATACTGCTCGTCAAACACGCAGATATACTTATCCCGTTCAAACTCCTTGATAAGACCGTTGAAGGTGGCCGCCCATTCCGTAAGAACGGAGCTTACCTTTGCTGAAGATGCGCGGTAATTATCCTTGAGTCCCTGAGCAAGCTCGG
Source organism: Clostridia bacterium (assembly GCA_017537345.1). GTDB lineage: Bacteria > Bacillota > Clostridia > Oscillospirales > CAG-382 > SFLA01. The sequence continues at coordinate 151,595 of JAFYKY010000005.1, forward strand.
AAAAGTTATCCACAACGATATACATAACTGCCGGATTATGCATTTTGATATACTTTTTGCTTTCGAATAAGCCCGTATCATCATACATAATGCAGAGATCGTATTTTTTTGCCGAACCGAAAACGGGATAATGCTGAACGGTAAAGTGACGGTTATCTGCCGTATATTCCGCAGGCGCATCATCATTGTTTTTACGGGGCATAAGCACGCCATCGAAAATACTGTTTACGTTGGCGCCGTGCTTTGCGGATTTGGATTTGTCAATTTCAGAAAGTGCCTCGTTGTGCCAGATAACCTTTCCGTGATCATCTACCAAAAGCGCGGGATGCTCAAGCTTCATCAAAAAGCTTACGGTAAGGGCAGAAATGGATTTTTCCGTTTGCTCGGGAAGCTTCCATCTTGCTTTGAACAGACGGACGCAAACAACGATAACGGCAAACACCGATGCAACGGCAAGGCAGATCCAGCCCGCAACGTTATTCTTTGTGAGAAAAGAAACTGCGGAAGAAACCAAAAGCGCCGCAAAGGATATGATCTCTGCTGCATAATTTGCAAATACTTTCTTCAACGTAAACACTCCTTTCCGATAAAGTTTAGTTGATTCAGATCAATGACATCTGGTTAAGCTCGGGATCGTCGTCTTCAAAAAGACCTCCCGTAGAGGGCAAGGTGGATTTACGGTACCTGCTCTCCTTTTCCAACGTACGTACGTTGGGATCATATACAGATGCGCTTACAACGGTATGGCCTTTTTTGAGTGTCATAACCGTAGCGCCGGAAGCGCTTCTGGTGGATTTTTCCGTAATCTGCTTTTCTTTTATAAGCAAAGCTCTTGAAGCGGAAGAGATAATAAGATACTCCTGTTTTTCGTTTCCGCCTCTGAACACACCGACAGCAACTGATCCGGATGCAAGAGCGTTGGTAAGCTTTTTACGGTTTGTAACGGTCTTATAAACCTCTGCGGGGAATTTAACGGCTTTGCCGTTTTCGTAGAATACGACGAAATTTCCGTTGAAATCGGACATTGCATGCGCCGCCACTACTTTTTCGCCCTCATCAAAGCCAAGCTTTGCGGGAACGTATTCGCCCAAAGCAGACGCTTTGATATCGTCAAAATCATACATATGCGCCTTGTATACCTGAGCGTGATTGGTAAAGAACAGCACCTCCGCACCGTTGGTCGTTTCGGTGCTTATAAGCAGTTCATCGCCTTCCTTGAACTTTTGCACGTCGCTTCCGCGCAAGGATGCGGGAAGACACTTTTTGAAATATCCTTCCTTGCTTACGAACATAAAGCAGGGATAATCTTCAAATTTCGGCTCGTCGGAAACGGCGGTAACGCTTTCGGAGCTGAGCACCTCGGTCTTACGGGGCTTGCCGTATTTTTCCTTGATCTTACCCAGCTGTTTTATAATAACGTTGCGTATCTTGCGCTCGGACGCAATAAGGCTCTTGAGGTCTTCTATCTCTTTTTCAAGATCACCTATCTCTTCCGTGCGGTTGAGAATATATTCTCTGTTAAGATTACGGAGCTTGATGTCGGCTACAAATTCTGCCTGGATCTTGTCGATATCAAAGCCGTTCATCAAATTGGGAACAACGTCTTTTTCGTTTTCGGTATGGCGGATTATGGCAATTGCCTTATCAATATCCAGCAATATCTTTCGCAAACCGTACAAAAGATGAAGCTTATCGCTCTTTTTGCCCAGATCGAAAATATAATTTCTGCGCAGGCATTCCACACGGAACGCGCTCCACTCTTCGATAATATCAGCAATACCCAGCGTACGGGGAACGCCGCCGATGAGGATATTGAAATTACATCCGAAGGTGTCCTCCAAGGGAGTGGATTTGCAAAGCTTTGCCATAAGCTTTTCGGGATCCGCGCCGCGCTTGATATCGATGGTAAGGGTAAGACCGTGAAGACCGATCTCATCACGCACATCGGAAATTTCCTTTACCTTGCCTTCTTTTACCAGCTTGACTATGGAATCTCTTATCTTTTCCGCAGTGGTGGTATAGGGAATTTCGTATATCTCTATATGATTACCCTCAACACGCCATTTGGAACGAACGCGGAAGGTTCCCACGCCGGTGGAATAGATATCAGCCATCTTTTCTTTATCGTAAATAAGCTGACCGCCGGTAGGAAAATCAGGCGCGGGCATTATTTCCAAAAGCTCGGGCACGGTAACGTGTCCGTTCTTGAGATACAGCGAAGTTGCATCGCACAGCTCCCCGAGATTGAAAGAGCATATACGGCTGGTCATACCTACCGCAATACCGTTATTGGGAGCAACGAGAATATTGGGGAATGAAACGGGGAGAAGCGTAGGCTCCTTCATAGTTCCGTCGTAGTTATCAACAAAATCAACGCCGTCCCTGTCGATACCGTCAAAAAGCTCTTCGCAGATGGGAGCAAGCTTACATTCGGTATAACGGGAAGCGGAAAACACCATATCGGAATACTGCTTTCCAAAAGCGCCCTTTGACTCTATGAGAGGATGCAAAAGAGATTCTCTGCCCGTGGTAAGACGGACGAGAGTTTCGTATATAGCCGCATCGCCGTGGGGGTTGAGCATCATCGTCTGTCCCACGACCTTGGCGCTTTTAACCTTTTGTCCCGTCATAAGTCCCATTTTATACATAGAGTACAAAAGCTTTCTGTGGGAAGGCTTAAGACCGTCTATTTCGGGAATGGCGCGGGAAACTATAACGCTCATTGCGTAGGGCATATAGTTGCTTTCGAGTATTTCGGTAATGGGAGTATTGACAACTTCCGCAAGCTTGATAGGAGCAGGCTCTGCTTTTTTCTTTTTAGCCACTTTTATACCTCCCTATCAATAATCTGCAAGATCAAGATATCTTGCGCCGTTTTCGGCAATAAACTGTTTTCTGCCCGCAAGATTATCACCCAGCAAAACGTCAAACATTTCATAGGTTTTCGCTTCGTCATCGGGCGTAATTCTTACAAGCTTTCTGGTGGCGGGCGCCATAGTGGTGCGGGACATCATATCCGCATCGTTTTCGCCCAGACCTTTCGAACGCTGGATCGTATACTTGGAATTGCCTATCTTGGAAAGAATGGATGCTTTTTCCTGCTCATCATAAGCAAAGAAGGTATCGTCCTTGGTGGTTATCTCGTACAAGGGCGTTTCCGCAATATACACCCTTCCCTCTCTGATAAGAGTGGGAAGCAGACGGTAAAACAGCGTGAGTATAAGTGTTCTTATCTGATATCCGTCTTCGTCGGCATCGGTACAGATGATTATCTTTGACCAACGCAAAGCGGCAAGGTTGAATTCGGTAAGATTTTTACTTCCCTTTGCTTTTATCTCCACTCCGCATCCGATAACCTTAAGAAGATCTACTATAATATCGCTTTTGAATATCGCTTCGTAGGATGCTTTAAGACAGTTAAGTGTCTTACCGCGGACGGGAATTATAGCCTGGAATGAAGGATCGCGGGCAAGCTTACAGCTGGTAAGAGCCGAATCGCCTTCCACGATATACAGTTCGCATACCTCGGGATCCTTACTGCGGCAGTTAACGAACTTTTCAACCGTGTTGTTTATATCAAGGGTGGTGGTAAGCTTTTTCTTTACGTTAAGACGCATATTCTCTGCAGATTCGCGGCTTCTCTTGTTAACCAAAACCTGCTGGCACGCCTTGTCTGCCGCCGCGGGGTTTTCGGCAAAATACACCTCAAGCTTTTGCTTGAAGAAATCTGTCATCGCATCGGCAATAAACACGTTTGTTATAGCTTTTTTCGTCTGGTTGGAATAGGAAGTGGCAGTAGAAAAACAGTTGGTTACAAGCACCAAGGAATCCGCAACGTCGTTCCAGGTGACCTTACTTTCGGATTTGGTGTATTTTCCGTTATCCTTAAGGTATTTATCTATTGCGTACACAAAAGCGGTCTTTGCCGCTTTTTCGGGCGAGCCGCCGTGTTCCAGAAAAGACGAATTGTGGTAATATTCAATAAAATTTGATTCGTTGGAAAAACAAAAAGCAAAATTTATAAGCAGGCTGTAATCGGGCTGGTCAGCTCTGTCTCTGCCTACACGTTCGCAGGAATACTGTACGGGCTCTGTAAGATATCCCATTCCCACGTTTTCGGTTATATAATCCATTATGCCGTTGGGATACAGATATTCATCCTTTTTCCAGCTTCCGTCGCCGTTCTGCCAATTAAGAACCAACGTAAGACCAGCGTTCGCAACAGCCTGACGCTTAAGCACTTCGGTGAAGAATTCGTAAGGAATGGAGATATCCGTAAATACGTCAAAATCCGGCTTCCATTTTACGGTAGTACCGCTTTTTCCCTTGGCGCAAGGCTCCTTTTGCAATTCTCCGACAGGATTGCCCTTGGAAAACTCCATAGTGGATTTGACACCGCGGGAGCATGAGGTAACCGTCATATACTCGGAAGCATACTGGGTAGCGCAAGCGCCAAGACCGTTGGTGCCCAGAGAATATCCGTAGGGGCTTCCGCCTTGTTTATCATACTTACCGCCTGCATAAAGCTCGCAATATACAAGCTCCCAGTTGTATCTTCCTTCTTTTTCATTCCAGTCCAGAGGAACGCCTCTGCCGAAATCTTCGACGATCATAGCGTGATCGGAAAATACGGTTACGTTAATTACGTTGCCGTACCCCTCTCGGGCTTCGTCTATTGAGTTTGAAAGTATTTCGAAAAATGAATGCTCACAGCCTTCAAGACCGTCACTTCCGAAAATAACCGCAGGACGCAAACGGACTCTGTCTGCGCCTTTGAGTGATGATATTGAATGGCTGTCGTATTCGGGCTTTTTCTTGGACACTTGTACACCTCAAAAATTTATTTGTCTGTGGAATAAAAGCCTACCTTGCGGTAAACCTTGGAAAGAGTGCGTCTTGCAAGATAAGACGCTTGCTGCGCGCCGTTATCAAGAACGGAATTAAGATACGCTTTGTCCTTGAGAAGTCTTTCCGTTTCTTCTCTTACGGGACGGAGAAGTTCTACAACGGCTTCGCCTACGAAGGGCTTGAATTCGCCGTAGCCTTTGCCTGCAAACTGATTTTCTATCTGATCAAAGGTCATTCCCGTAGCGGCGGAGCATATTGTCATAAGGTTGGATATACCCTTTTTGTTTACGGGGTCATATCTGACTTCGGTTTCACTGTCGGTAACGGCGCGCTTGAAGCGTGCCATAATGTCCTCGGGTCTGTCAAGAAGGCAGATACAGCCGTTATCGCTTTCGGACTTGCTCATTTTGGATTCGGGGTCGGAAAGGCTCATAATTCTTGCGCCCAGCTTGGGAATAAAAGGCTCGGGCATTTTAAATACATCGCCGTATACACCATTAAAACGGTTTGCAATATCACGGCAAAGCTCTACGTGCTGCTTTTGGTCCTCACCGACGGGAACCAGATCGGTCTGGTAAAGAAGGATATCCGCAGCCATCAGTACGGGATAATCGTAAAGACCTGCATTTATGTTATCTGCATGCTTGGCGGATTTATCCTTAAACTGGGTCATACGGTTAAGCTCGCCCACCATCGTATAGCAGTTGAGCACCCAGCCCAGCTCTGCGTGAGCGGGAACGTGGCTTTGTAAAAAGAGCACGTTCTTTTCGGGATCAAGACCGCAGGCAATATACTGAGCAAGCTGCATAATGGTACGCTTTCTGAGCAGCGCAGGGTCCTGCCTTACGGTGATAGCGTGAAGGTCCGCAATACAGTATATACAGTTATAATCTTCCTGGAGCTGCTTCCAGTTGCGAATAGCACCTATATAAGAACCAAGTGTTAACTCACCGGAAGGCTTTATACCGGAAAGTATTGTCTTTTTTTCTTTTGAAAATTCCGCCATAACATTTACCTCTTTATAAATTCGTTAACGGTAGCGCAGAAAATTTCCGTTCCTCGTGTTATCTGTTCATCGGTGGGCATGGAGTAATTAAGCCGCACAGAACTGCAAGACGCAGGCTGGGGCAAAAATGCTTTTCCGTCAACCACGGCGATGTTTTTTTCGATACACGATTTGAAAATTTCGCTTGAATCACCATCGGGCAAAGATACCCAAAGGAAAAGTCCTCCTTCGGGTCTGGTAAACCTCACCTCACCCGAAAGACCGTTTTCAAGCCCGTTTATCATTAACGATGCTTTTCTTTTGTATAATTCTTTTATTGTTTTAATGTGTTTATCTATATCGTTGTCTTCAAGATATTTCGAAACTAGCATTTGGAAAAACAGATTGGTATGAACGTCATTTGCTTGTTTAACTACCACGCATCTGTCAATAATCTGCTTGGGGCCGCACAAATATCCCACACGCATGCCGGAAGAAAGAATCTTTGAAAAAGAGGAGGTATACACCACTATTCCCTCTGTATCAATGGATTTTATTGTGGGAATGTCCTCACCCGCAAATCGCAGCTCGCCGTAGGGGTTGTCCTCCAAGATCAAAGCCCCGTATTTAAGGGCAAGACGGTATATCTCTTTGCGCTTTTCAAGACTCGTTGTTATACCCGTGGGATTGTGGAAAGTGGGAATAAGATATATAAATTTAGCGCCCTTATTATTCTTTAAAGCATTTTCCAAACCGGAAACGGAAATGCCGTCTTCCTCCATTTCAACGCCCACGGTATTGGCACCGCAGACACGGAAAGCATTGAGCGCACCTATGAAAGAGGGACTTTCGCATATTACGGTATCGCCCGCGTCGAGCATCACTCTGGAAAAGAGATCTATCCCCTGCTGGCCGCCGGTGGTTATTATAACCTCGTCGTTTTCGGTGAAAGAAGAAAACTTGTTTACAAGACGGTTTTTAACCCAATCCCGTAAAGGTGCGTATCCTTCCGTAGTGCCGTACTGCAAAGCTGCGGAAGCACTGCTCTGGAAAACAGCGTTTGAAGCTTTTTGCATTTCCTCTGTGGGAAAGGATTCCGGCGAAGGGTTGCCTGCCGCAAAAGAAATAAGACCCGGAACGGACAAAAATTTGAATATTTCACGTATTGCTGAAGGCTTTACGTTCTTTACATTTTCCGATATCTTATAATCCATAATAGTACCCCACATTAATATCCAAAATATAATACCATATATTGTGAAAAAATTCAACAGTTTTTTGCATTTTGTTGTTTACAAGAACGGCATTTTATAGTATAATATCTTGAAAAATAATGTAAGGAGATACAATATATGGCAAACACAGTACTTGTGGAGACCTCTGCTCGCCACGTTCACCTTTCCCAAGCTGATATTGAAACGCTTTTCGGCGCAGGACACGAGCTCACAGTTAAGAAAATGCTGTCCCAGCCCGGTCAGTTTGCTTGTGAAGAACGTGTTGACGTAGTCGGCCCCAAAAACACCATTAAAAACGTTTCCGTTCTCGGTCCCGCACGTAAAGCTTCTCAGGTTGAAGTTTCTCTTACCGATGCAAGAACTCTCGGCATAAGCGTTCCCGTAAGAGAATCCGGCGACCTTAAGGGAAGCGCACCCGTAAAGCTTGTCGGCCCCGCAGGCGAAGTTGAGCTTACCGAAGGAGCTATCGCCGCACAGCGTCACGTGCATCTCACTCCCGAAACTGCTGAAAAGTTCGGCGTTTCCGATAAAGAGATCGTTCTGGCAAAGCTTGATACTCCCCGCGCTCTTATTTTTGATGACGTAGTTATAAGAGTAAGCCCCTCTTTTGCAGACGCAATGCATATCGATACCGACGAATCCAACGCGGCAAACGCATTCGGTTCTTACAACGCAGAAATTATTAAAAAATAAACATAAACCAGAAAGGACTAAAAGTATGATCAACTATTCAAAAGAAGTCGAGCATATGTGTGTCGTAGCCAAGGGTCCCAACCATGGTCCCGCTCCCATTCCCGAAGAAGGAAAATGGGTGAAGGCTAAAGAAGTAAGCGACATTTCCGCTTTTACACACGGTGTAGGCTGGTGCGCACCTCAGCAGGGCGCTTGCAAACTTTCCCTTAACGTTAAAAACGGTATTATCGAAGAGGCTCTCGTAGAGACTATCGGTTGCTCCGGTATGACTCACTCCGCTGCTATGGCAGCTGAAATCCTCCCCGGCAAGACCATTCTTGAAGCTCTCAACACTGACCTTGTTTGTGACGCTATCAACACCGCTATGCGCGAACTCTTCCTCCAGATCGTTTACGGACGTTCTCAGTCCGCTTTCTCTGATGACGGTCTGTCTATCGGCGCAGGTCTTGAAGACCTTGGTAAGGGCGCACGCTCTCAGGTTGGTACTATGTACGGTACCAAGGCAAAGGGTGTTCGTTATCTTGAAATGGCAGAAGGCTATGTTACCCGCATGGCTCTTGACGAAAACAACCAGGTTATCGGCTATGAGTTCGTATCTCTCGGCAAGATGACCGATTTCATCAAGAAGGGCGACGATCCCACCACCGCTTACAACAAGTCTCTCGGTCACTACGGCAGATTCGATGACGGTAAGACCTACATCGATCCCCGCAAACAGTAAGGAGGTAACGAAATATGGCACTTTTTGAAAGCTATGAACGCCGCGCGGACAAGATCCTCGCAGTGCTTAAAGAATATGGTATCAACTCCATCGAAGAATGCAAAGAGATCACTCTTGCAAAGGGTATTGATTGCGATAAGATCGTAAGAGAAACCCAGCCTATCTGCTTTGAAAACGCAGTATGGGCATACACCGTTGGCTGTGCTATCGCAGTTAAGACCGGTTGCGTTAAGGCTGCAGACGCTGCTGCCGCTATCGGTATCGGACTTCAGTCCTTCTGTATCCCCGGCTCCGTTGCAGAAAACCGTAAGGTTGGTCTCGGCCACGGTAACCTGGGCAAAATGCTTCTTTCCGAAGAAACCGAATGCTTCTGCTTCCTGGCAGGACACGAATCCTTCGCTGCAGCTGAAGGCGCTATAAAGATCGCTCTCAACGCAAACAAGGTAAGAAATCAGCCCCTCCGCGTTATTCTTAACGGTCTCGGCAAGGACGCTGCGTTCATCATCTCCCGTATCAACGGCTTTACCTACGTTCAGACCGAGTTTGATCCTTACACCGAAACCGTAACCGTAGTTTCCGAAACTCCTTATTCCAACGGTCCCCGCGCAAACGTTAAGTGCTACGGCGCAGATAACGTTCCCGAAGGCGTTGCTATAATGAAGCTGGAGAACGTTGGCGTTTCCATTACCGGTAACTCCACCAACCCCACCAGATTCCAGCATCCCGTTGCAGGTACCTATAAGAAGTGGTGTACCGAAAACGGCGTAAGCTACTTCTCCGTTGCTTCCGGCGGCGGTACAGGACGTACTCTCCACCCCGATAATATGGCTGCAGGTCCCGCTTCCTACGGTATGACCGATACTATGGGCCGTATGCACTCCGACGCACAGTTCGCAGGCTCCTCCTCCGTTCCCGCTCACGTAGAAATGATGGGACTTATCGGTATGGGTAACAACCCCATGGTTGGTGCTACCGTTGCTTGCGCAGTTGCAGTTGAAGAGGCAATGAAATAAGCGTTAAATAAAACGTTTTAAACAAACAAAAAGGACACAATATCCGCAAAACGGGCATTGTGTCCTTGTTTTTTACTAATCGAAATTCCGCAGTACGTCGCAATGGAAATCTTCGGAAGGCATTTTAATCTGTCCCCTGCGTTGCCAACAGTTAATTAAAACCGCATACAACGAAAAGAACAAATGACGGGTAAAAAAGTCTGCTTCGTCCTTCAAATGCTTGGGAAACAGCTTTTTGTAGCCTGCAAGAAGTGTATCCACACGCTGCGCGTATTCTTCGCCCAAGGGGAAAAGATACTTTTCGACAAGGGCGAAAAATTCATCGCTTTGTTCCTTTTTGAAAAGCGGAACGGTAACCAATAAAGAACCGTTTTCATCCCGCTTTATATATCCCTTTTGTATAGCCTCCGCCGCGCTTTCGGTATCGTCACTCTTGCCGTGAAGAACTATATCCACACAGGCGTTTATCATATTATCGGTCATAAAAGGACGGTAGCGGATGCCTCCGAAATGGCAGTATACGTCGTGGGAATATCCGCCGTTTGTTCCGTAATTACCGCAGCAGTTTACTGAAAGTCCTATCCTGGGATGGGCGCCGGTTTCGATACTGCCGATGTACTCCCAGCGGTAACCGTCGTATTTGGGCTTTAACTCCACTCGGGGCATTTTACAATAAACAGAGCGCAGGTAATTAAAAGCCTGAACTCCGTAAAGATAAAACAGATCGTCTTCGCTTTTGCCGCCTCTGTAAAAATCAATGCTTTTTGCTTCATTAGAAATCTTTTTCAAAGCATCGAACAGCTTATCTGTCATAGGAAGCAAAGCTTTTTCCGCATTTTCCTCAAGATAAATGCCGTATTTATCCGACCAGACGACAAAATCCGTACGGTATTTGCCCTTGGATTGCTCGATAACCGCGTCACGTTTAAGAAGATTATCCACACGATCTTCAATATAATATGCGGGAACACCGCAGTACTTTGATAATTCTTCTATACTGTGAGCTTCTTCATAGCAATAATAAAGTATATTCTGTGATAAGGCATCGTCAATATAAACCGTGGGAAACGGAATGGTAGTACCGTTGTAATCGCCGCTGCCGTGGATATTTATATGCATTGTTTTAGGTCTGAGAGCTGTTTCGTTCATTTCATTACACTCCTTTGTAAGCTTGCGCCGCGCTTCCGAAAGACGCCAGGTTACCGTCCCCTCCGGAATACACAGCCGTTCGGATATCTGTTTTACGGAAAGATTGTCATAATAATGCAAAACGATAATATCACGATACGTTTTCGAAAGCATTGCAACCGACCTGCGGAGAGCCGAATACAGTTCTTCATCCACGGTATCGGTATCCGTATCGTAACAGAAATTTTCAGGTACATCGTAGGAAAACATCGCGCGCTGTTTGCCCATTTTTCTGCTGAAAGACTTCGTTACGTTGTTCGCCAAGCCCCAGAACCAGAATTCAAAGCTTTGTTCATTTTTAAGCTTTGGCAGTTCCTTTAACGCCGTGGTAAGAATTTCCTGCGAAAGCTCCTCTGCTTCGTCATAGCTGTAGGTACGCTTTAACGCAAATGCAAAGACCTTTTCAACGTATTGGGAAATTATTTCGTTTTTCATTATCGTTCACCGTCCTTCCGTATATAAAGTGCTTTCGGGAGTGATTTTATTGGGTAAAAACACAAAAATATTTAAAAATATGCGTACTCTTATGCCGAGTACGCATTATTTCTATTTGTAATTAACGATACGCTTCCATACCTCTTCCCTGCCAAGACCTTTTTCGGAAGAGAAAAGGATACATTCTGTACCGTGGCGGATGCGAAGGTCAGAAACCAGCTTTTGCGCAGATGCGGCAAGGGTGGTTTTATTAAGCTTATCGCATTTGGTTGCCACAATGGTATAGGGAATCTCATAGTGATTCATATATGCGATCATATCAGCATCGTCTGCGGTGATGCCCACCTTGATATCTATAAGCTGCAGAACGTGGCAAAGAGCGTTGTTATCTTTAAAATAACCTTGCGTAAGGTTGGACCAACGCCGTTTGTCACTTTCGCTTCTTCTTGCAAAGCCGTAACCCGGCAGGTCTACGAGATACAAAGATTTATCAACAAGATAAAAGTTTACTGTTATGGTTTTACCCGGCTCGGAGCTTACGCGGGCAAGCTTCTTTCTGCCCAGCAGGCAGTTAACCAGAGAGCTTTTTCCCACGTTGGAACGTCCCGATAAAGCTATCTGGGGCAAGCCCTCTTTTAAAAGCTGTTTAGGCGCGCCTGCGGTAACGTCCAGCACGGTATTATGTAAATTAAGTCCGCATACGTTCATTTCCATACAGGTTACCTCTCGTTAAGGGCGGTCTTAAGTACCTCGCCCACTTCGGAAACGGGAACGAACTCAAGGCCTTCTTTAAGCTCGGGTGCGAAATTAACGGTATCCTTAAGGTTATCCTTGGGGATAATTACCTTGGTAATACCGGCTTTTTTCGCCGCCATACACTTTTCCTTCAAGCCGCCTATAGGAAGCACTCTGCCGGTAAGGGTTATTTCACCCGTCATGGCAACGGATTGCTTTACGGTCTTGCCCGTTAATTCGGAAACAAGCGCTGTGGTAATGGTAACGCCTGCAGAGGGGCCGTCCTTGGGAATTGCACCTTCCGGAACGTGGATGTGGATATCCAATTCCTTGTGGAAATCCTTGCTTACGCCAAGCGCATCGCTATGCTTGCGGATATAGCTTACCGCCGCTTTTGCGGATTCCTTCATAACGTCACCCAGATGACCGGTAAGCTCAAGTCTGCCCGTACCTGACATGGTAACACATTCCACACGGAGCATTTCACCGCCGAGAGAGGTCCACGCCAGACCGTTTACAACGCCTACCTCGTCCTTATCGTATATAAGATCGGGGAGATATTTTTCGGGGCCGAGCAAGGTTACCACGGATTTTTCATCCACACGGTAGGATTTTTTACCTTCGGAAACCATAAGTTTTGCTATCTTACGGCATACGGAGGCTATCTCTCTGTCAAGATTACGCACACCGCTTTCCTTGGTATAACGCTGAATTATCATAGCGATACCGTCATCGGTAAAGCGGACGGTACGGCCGTTAAGACCGTGGCGCTTAAGCTGTTTGCGTATAAGATGATTTTTTGCAATGGACATTTTTTCCTCAAAGGAATAGCTGTCCATAAATATAACTTCCATTCTGTCAAGAAGCGGCTGAGGAATGGTTTCTACGGTATTTGCTGTGGTTATGAACATACACTCGGAAAGATCAAAGGGCAGTTCTATAAAATGATCGCGGAAAGCACGGTTTTGCTCGGAATCCAGAACTTCCAAAAGTGCGCTGGTAGGATCGCCGTGAGCATCGCGGGTGAGCTTATCAACTTCGTCCAAAAGCATTACGGGATTTCTCGTTCCCGCAAGCTTAAGACCGTTCATAATTCTTCCGGGCATCGAGCCGATATAAGTCTTTCTGTGACCTCTTATTTCTGCCTCATCACGGACACCGCCCAAGGAAATACGCACGTATTTTCTGTTGGTGGCACGGGCAATGGATTTTCCGATAGAGGTCTTACCGACACCGGGAGGGCCTACAAGACAAAGAATCTGTCCGTTAAGTTCGGGAGAAAGCTGGCGTACCGCCATATATTCAAGAATTCTTTCTTTAACCTTATCCAAGCCATCGTGATCTTCGTTAAGTATTTTTTCCGCCATCCGTACGTCGGATCTGTCCTTGCTAAGAGAGTTCCAAGGTAATTCAAGAACGGTTTCTATGTAATTGCGTATAACGGTGCCTTCTGCTGTACCGAAAGGCATTTTACCGAGCTTTGTGTTTTCTTCGTAAAGCTTTTGGCGAACTTCATCGGGAAGATCTGCAGAGGTTATTTTTTCGTAATACTCGTCACCGTCGTCATCATCGTCATATCCCATTCCCAGCTCTTGCTTTATTACGTTGAGCTGTTCACGGAGATACATATCCTTTTGCGCTTTTTGAAGACGGACTCTGACCTTTTGCTGTATTTCGTTTTCGGTGTCCAAAAGCTGGGTTTCACGCTCGAATATTTCTGTAACGACAGTAAGTCTGCCGATAGGGTCCAAGGCGCTCAAAGCTTCTTGTCTGTCCTCCGGCTTTACCAAAAATTCGTTTGCAAGAAAATCCGCCAGCTCGTCTGCGGTGTTCATCGCCTTAATACGCTCCAGCACGTCGGGAACCGGTTTTGCAATATATTTCACGTATGATGTAAAAGCGGTCATCACCTCGTGAATGGCGTCTCTTTCATCATCTTCGTGCAAGGGAGCGATTTCGGGATTATACACCGAAACGGTGGAAACGTACCGTCCTCCGTCTATAACCACTCTCTCTGCAATTCCTCTGAACAAGCCGTCCGCCATTACCTGGTAATTACCGTTGGAAAGCTTGGTAAAATGAGTAACACGGACAATAGTGCCCACGGTATGCAGATCCTTTGCTTTGGGTTCTATCTCGGAAGCGTCCTTCTGGCAAAGCAGGAAAAGAAGGCCGTCTTCGTTGACAGCCTCTCTTACCGCACATACAGATGCTTTTCTGCCTATTTCAAAGGTTGCGGATACTCCGGGAAATATTACAATACCGCGCATGCACACGGTATTCAACGTAAGCAGTTCTGCTGCTGTTTCTGTAAATGACATTATTTTCTCCAAAAATCAACTGTTGTTTATAATCCAAGCATAGCGGCGCCGATAATGCCCGCATCATTACCAAGCTGTGCTATACGAAGCTCGGTCTTCTTTTCACAGTTTCTGGAATACTGCTCTCTTTCCACTATCTCGCGCAGAGGAGCAAGGAGATATTCTTTTTCGTTGCTTATACCGCCGCCGATAGAAAGAATTTCGGGCTGGAAAATATTAATGATATCGGTTATACCGCAAGCAAGATAGCTGATATATTCGTCAACCGCTTCTTTTGCGGATGCGTCGCCTTTGCGCATAGCGTCAAAGGAGGTTCTGCCGTTAACAGCGTCAATATTGCCGCCGCATTCTTCCCACATAAGGCTGTCTTTATTTGCCAGCATCTTTTCCTTGGTAGTCTTTATAAGGCCGGTAGCGGAAGCATAAGCTTCAAAACAGCCTTTTCTGCCGCAGTTGCACTGTCTGCCACCGTGGCTTATAACGATATGACCAATCTCCGCTCCCGCAAAGTTAAAGCCGGTGAGTATCTTTTTATCTATAATAATACCGCCGCCGACACCGGTACCCAGAGTAACGAACACGGAATCGGAATATCCTTTTGCCGCGCCGCAAACCGCTTCGCCTTTAGCAGCCGCGTTTGCATCGTTTGCCACCAGAACCTTGTCTATACCCATCTTTTTTGCAAGCACTTCGCATATAGGATAATTGACAAAAGTGGGGAAATTGCAGGAATAAACTATCTCGCCGTGAACGGGGTCTGCAATACCGGGAGATGCAATACCTGCATAAGCTATATCGGAAACCTTAAGTCCGGCTTCGGAAATAAGATCAAGACAGAGCTTTGCCATATCGTCCATTATAAGATCAGCTTCGCGCTCGGGCAGAGCGGGAATGGATTTTTTTAATAAGATCTTGCCGTTTTCATCGCAGATACCTGCCGCCATATTTGTACCGCCAAGGTCAATACCAAGATAAAACATAATAAATTCTCCTTTATTTATCGTAACTGATTATTTTTTTATTTAATTCAGCAGCCGCATTGTATCCCATCTTTTTCTGACGGTTATTCATTGCCGCGATCTCTATTATTACCGCAAGGTTTCTGCCGGGCTGAACGGGGACTGTGATGGAAGGAACGGAAATTCCCATTATTTCGGTGGTAATTTCATCCAAACCCAGGCGCTCGTATTCCTTTCCCGGTTCCCAATGCTCGAAATTAATGATAAGCTCTATCTTTTCCGAATTTTTAACAGAACCCATACCGAAAATACGGCTTACGTCAACGATACCTATACCGCGCAGTTCTATGTAGTGGCGGATAAGCTCGGGCGCTTCTCCTACAAGGGTTGTAGAGGAAACCTTTTTAATATCAACCGAATCGTCTGCAATAAGACGGTGTCCGCGCTTAACAAGCTCGATAGCCGTTTCACTCTTTCCGATACCCGAATCTCCCAAGATAAGCACGCCTTCGCCGTAAACCTCTACCAAAACGCCGTGAACGGTAATTCGCTCTGCCAGCATAACGTGAAGTCTGTTGTTCATAGCGGCGGTGATAACCGAAGTAGCGGAAGAAGAGGAATAAAGGGGGACTTTATACTTTTTTGCAAGAGAAAGCATTTCGGGATAAGGAATGATACCGTTGGTAAGAATAAGACAAACTACGTTCAAAGAGAAAAACGCATCCAACGATTTGAATCTGTCCTCCGGGGAAAGAGATTCCAGATAGCTGTTTTCCATATTACCGATAAGCTGAATACGTTCATTTTCAAAATCCTTATAAAAGCCTGCAAGAGGCAATCCGGGACGGGAAACATCAGGCCGAACCACGTAGATATCATCTATATGGGGAGGTTCGTAAAATGGCTTAAGATCAAACTCCTGCACTATCGCTTTCAGTTTGATCCTGTTCTGCGGCTTTGCTGAGTTGCTCAATCTTGACTACCTCCTTTCTTGTAAGAAAAAGTGAAATCATTTCCATAAAATAGATTACGGTTGCGCCCAGCGAAAGTGCCGCCGGAAGAATAAGAAGATATGCAACCGTACGGGGTGTTATTCCCTCAAAAACCGCGTTTTCCAAAATCTTCATCTGGTTCATTTCGTATATAAGCACGCTCATAGATATAACGAAAACGGAAAACACGGATAAAAGCACAAGTCTGACATGTGAAAGCATATTTTTATATCTTTGAGAATAATCGCTTTTGTCTGCAGGGGCATAGAAAAACAACGTCCGCCCGTTTATGCAGGCAAGCTCGTATCCTTCCGCCATTTTTGCATAAACGTATTCCCCGTTTGCATCCGTATAAGGAGAATCGTCTGTATGGTCAACGAAATAGCGTATCGGTGTTTCGCATTCAGTAAAGGTATATTTACTGTCTTTGACTTCTGTAAGCAGTAAACATTTTTCCCCCTGCTTGTTAAGCCACTTTTCCAGATCCATAAAACCGAAAAAGATTTTGTAAACCGATTTCACATTATCACTTCCTTTCATTATATTATACACACCTGCGCCTATAAAGTCAATACAAGGAATTTTTAATAAACGTATTGAAAAAACAAATATTTTCTGTTATAATAGAAAGACAATGGATATGGGGTACGGTCATACTAACCGGGGAGTTAGCGGTGCCCTGAACCTGAGATCCGCTACAGCAGGGGTGAATGGCTCTATGAGGCCGTTTGCTGTGCCGCCGGGCGGAGCAAGAATCTGTTGAAGGATGGGTCCTGCACAATTTGCGTCCGTGAACCATGTCAGATGGGGAACCAAGCAGCATTAAGCGGAAGTGCAGATGTGTTGCGGGAGTGCCTGTCCGGAAGAGGAAAGCTTCGTTTTCGGGTGTAGCAGGCGTTCGACTTTTGCCGTATGACCGTACCCTGTATCCATTATTTTTTTATTTTGAAGGAGGAAACCGAAGGTGTATCAGGCTTTATACAGAAAGTGGCGTTCCCGTACCTTTGACGAAGTCGTGGGGCAAGAGCATATTACCACAATACTTAAAAACCAAAGCGCCGAAAACAAGGTTTCCCACGCGTATCTGTTTTGCGGAACGAGGGGAACCGGCAAAACCTCCTGCGCAAAAATTCTTGCGAAAGCGGTCAACTGTCTTTCTCCCATAAACGGAAACCCCTGCTGTGAATGCGAGGCGTGCCGTTCAATAGACAGCGGCAGCGCTACCGATGTGCTTGAAATAGACGCCGCTTCCAACAACGGTGTTGATAATATACGCGATCTGAGAGAGGAATTGCTTTATCCCCCTTCTCTTTTAAAAAAGCGCGTTTATATAATCGACGAGGTACATATGTTATCCGGCAGTGCTTTTAACGCCCTGCTTAAAACGCTGGAAGAACCGCCCGAATACGTAATATTTATTCTGGCGACAACCGAACTTAACGAGATACCCGCCACCATTCTCTCCCGTTGCCAAAGATATGAATTCCGCAGAATTGACGACGCTTCCATAGAAGCTCATATAAACAGAGTTGCTTCGGCAGAGGATATTTCTATCGACCCTCAGGCGGCTTCCCTTATTGCGAAGCTTGCGGACGGCGGTATGCGAGATGCTTTATCTCTTCTGGAATCCTGCACCGCGGGAAATACGGGAAAGACCATAACTCCCGAATACGTTGCGCAGCAGCTCGGCGTTGCAAACAACGATTCCGTTGCCAAGCTGTATTCTCTTATTGCGGACGGAAATATTGCGGATTCTTTGGAGCTTATCGATAGCCTTCACCGTAGCGCGAAAAACCTTTCTTCGCTTTTGGACGAGCTTATCGGTATGACAAGAGATCTGCTTATGCTGAAATACTCCCCTGCAAATTTCGCGAAAACGGGAACCTACTATTCCGGCACAGCAGAAGCAATTCTTAAAGACGTTGCAAAAAAATGCGGTATAGAAAAGATACTTTATTTTTCCACCGTGCTTGAGGATACTCAATCAAGAATGTCCCGCTATGCCCTTAACAAAAAGGTGCTGATAGAGCTTGCTGTCATAAGAATGTGCGATCTGAAGCTGGACGATTCAAACAAAGCGCTCCTTGCGCGCATAGCCGAACTTGAAAAACGTCCCGTTTCTGCGCCTGCGGTTTTTGAGGATGCACCCGTAATTTCCGAAGAACCGCCCATTCCTTTAACCTTTGAACCCGCGCAGTCTGAACCAAATCCCGAATTACCCGCGGAAAAACCCATACACACCGAAAAGCCGAAGGAAGAAGAATTTGAATTCTTTGCTGAATTTATAGAGGCGTTGAGCGCCAGAAGCGACCTTGCCTCCTTTGTTTCCAAAGCTGACGTCAAATTGCGCGGCAATACTCTTATTATCCGTACGGATTTTATAGGTCATTCGCTTTTGAGCAAGCCCGATGCGATTATTGCCTTAAACGATGCGGCACGAAACGCAACCAATAAAAATATTAAAATCGAAATCAAACAAAACAATTCTGTCCAAGATGAGATGCAGACTTCCCTGCTGGATTCTCTGGGCGAATAACGGAGGATAAAAATGAAAGTAAGAATTCCTAACCAAGGTCCCGGAAACATGAATCAGATGCTTAAACAAGCGCAGAAAATGCAGGAGGATATGGCTGCTCTTCAAGAAGAGCTTGATGCCAAGGAATACACCGTTAACGCAGGCGGCGGAATGGCAACCGTAACCATAAACGGAAAAAAAGAAGTTCTTTCCATAGAAGTTAAGCCCGAGATCGTTGATCCCGACGATATTGAAACTCTGCAGGATATTCTTGTTGCCGCAGTTAACGAGGCTATAAAAACAGTAGAAACCACCAATAACGAAGAAATGCAAAAGATTACCGGTTCGCTCGGTATGCCCGGCTTGTTCTGATATGACACCAAGTCTTGAAAATCTTATAAGCAAATTTGCTTCTCTTCCCGGAATAGGCAGAAAATCTGCCATTCGGCTTGCATACCACGTGCTTGCTCTTTCCGAAACAGAAGCAGAGGACTTTGCAAACGCAATTATAAAAGCAAAAGCACAGGTATCCCTTTGCCCCTGCTGTATGACCTTTTCCGAGGACGGCTTGTGCGCCGTTTGTCAATCGCCCTCCCGTGATAAAAGCGTTATCTGCGTTGTTGAAGATACCCGCGCCGCAGAAGCGGTGGAGGAGCTTCACGAATTCAACGGCAGTTACCACGTTTTACACGGTGTTATTTCTCCTATCGACGGTATCGGTCCCGATAAGCTTAAAATAAAAGAGCTTCTCGCCAGACTTGATGAAAACGTTAAAGAGATAATAATTGCTACCAACCCCAGCGTTGAAGGCGAGGCTACGGCTATGTATTTGAGCCGTCTTATAAAGCCGCTGGGCATAAAGGTTACCAGACTTGCCTACGGACTGCCCGTCGGCGCAACCCTTGAATATGCAGACAGCGTTACTTTGCTCAAAGCTATTGAGGGAAGAACGGAATTTTAAAATCCACAAGCCGCTTTTTAAAAGGCGGCTTTGATTTTTTCGGGATATATTTGGCAAATTGCACTATGCATTACATCCTATTACGAATACATCTAACTAACTTTACAAAATTAAAAAAATACGATTTTTAGTGTTGATTTAACAAAAATCACGTGTATAATATTACACATATATAAATAAAAATTCACGCAAAAAGGAGAAGAGTATGCACAAAGACCACGCAGGAGAACTTTTCTTTTCCGAAAACACAAATCTTTTGGAGCAAGCCGCTTATAAATACAGTTTACAGGAACGGGAAGAACCGCAGCTATACAGAAATCTGTTTGAATACGATTCCGTTCCCAAGGTTTCTTTTAACCACAGAAACGTTCCCATAAATATGCCCGAAGAGATATGGATAACAGATACCACCTTCCGCGACGGTCAGCAGTCCACTTCCCCTTTCACTGTTGAGCAGATAGTGGAGCTTTTCAAAATGCTGCACAAATTGGGCGGCGAAAAAGGTATCGTACGCCAGAGCGAATTTTTCGTTTACACGGAAAAGGACAGAAAAGCTGTTGAAAAATGTCTTGAATTGGGATATGAATTTCCCGAAGTTACCAGCTGGATACGCGCAAACGAAAAGGATTTTCAGATAATCAAGGATCTGGGTCTTAAAGAGACCGGCGTACTCGTATCCTGCTCGGATTACCACATATACAAAAAGATGGGACTTACCAGAAAAACCGCGCTGGACAAGTATCTGGGTATTGTACGCTCCGTACTTGAAAACGGTATTCACCCCAGATGTCATTTTGAGGATATAACCCGTGCGGATTTTTACGGTTTCGTTGTTCCCTTCGCTTCCGCTTTGAAGGAATTGGGCGATGAATACGGCGTTCCCGTTAAAATACGCGCCTGCGACACTATGGGCTACGGTGTATCCTACCCCGGCGCCGCGCTTCCCAGAAGTGTTCAGGGAATCATATACGGTCTTCAGCATTATGCGGGTATAAGCTCCGATATGATAGAATGGCACGGACACAACGATTTTTACAAAGTTGTTACAAACGCTTCCACAGCGTGGTTATACGGTGCTTCCGGCGTAAACTGTTCGCTGCTCGGTATCGGCGAGCGTACCGGCAACTGTCCTCTTGAGGCAATGGCTATCGAATACGCTTCTCTCCGCGGAACGACCGACGGAATGGACCTTTCCGTAATTACCGAGATCGCCCGTTATTTCGAGGATAGGCTTTCTTACGAGATCCCGCCCAGAACTCCTTTCGTGGGACGTGACTTCAACGTGACCCGCGCAGGTATTCACGCAGACGGTCTGCTTAAAAACGAAGAGATCTACAATATTTTCAATACCGCGAAAATACTCGGCAGACCTGCTTCCGTTGCCGTTGACGTTCATAGCGGTCTTGCGGGAATCGCCCACTGGCTCAACCGCTTTTATCGCCTTGAAGAACGCGGCATAGCCGTTGATAAGCACGCGCCTTTTATTCAGACTATGAAAGACGAGATCGACAAGCTGTATGCTGACGGACGCACCACCGTAATGGGTGACGCGGAGCTGGAATGGATGCTTATGCACGCCGACCTTGAAACCTACAAGAAGTTCAGTCATATATAACATCACAAAAAGCCACGGTAAAGGGCGTGCACATTTAGCGGAGAAATATGGAGAAATTAATAAATTACACCGCTGTAAACAAATAAGTAACCCCGATAGATTGTTTTAAAATCTATCGGGGTTGTTTGTATTAATCTGTATAACAACTCACTACAAGTGCATCATATTCATCTCTATTAAACTCAAAATTACAAGCATAAAACCAATCAATGTTTCGTTCGTCTTGATAATAAGGAAAAGTATAATTTATTCTTCTGCGATATAATTCATCATTCCAATTATCGCCTACCCATTTACGCCATTCGGGACTATCCACATCGGTTAAAGCAATATTATCACCATAAAGCTCCCAATCTTCTTTCGTATATGAATCAACGTATAAAATGCCACTGCGTTTTTCTTGCTCAAAGGATTCGTTGGAATGGTTTACCATACCAATTTTTCTCCATATGACCTTGTCGTCTGTTTTTATGACATCGGCAACAATTACAATACAAGAAAAGTCTAAATCCTCCGGACAAATCAGAATAGGAGTGATTGCATTATTTTGATTCAAAATATATCTCATGAATTTCGAATCTCCGTCAAAGTCGTAATTCGTAGTCCAACAAATAGCCAAATCATCACTGGGCATTATAGATTGCAATAATTGTTGGTTTTCGACCAGCCATTTATTTATATATTCATATAGTGGACATTCATCAATGAAAAAAGTTTTGGTTTCGTAACCAGAAGAAAAAAGATTTCGAATTTCTATTTTATTCATAATAGTCCCCCTCATTTTATCGCCAGTTTCGCCTTTGTATTACAAAGGCACAGGGCAATGCCCATACCCATAAAGTTGCACAAGCGCGTCCAAAGGCTCTCCCGACGGGAGAGCTCCCGCGATAGCGGGTGAGAAGGTTCTTTGCGCACAGTTGAGCCCTCTCCGTCGGCTTCGCCGCCACCTCTCCCGACGGGAGAGGCTTTTCGTTAGTCCCATTATAGCACAAATCGGCAGAGAAAACAATCTCTCTGCCGAATTTTTGTGTCTGCCATTTCTCCGCTAAGAATGCAGAGAGAACACCGTGGCTTTTTTATTGTGAGGGGAATCAACAAACGTCGCCGCAATTTTCTGCGGTATATTTACAAGGATATGCGTAAAGCGCAACGGCTTTATCGTCCTCGGGAACAGTAACTTCCCCGCTTTCCGCTGCACAGCCGCCTATAAAGCCCACCGTGCGGAAAAACACAGTACTTCCCACGATCCGTTCAACCTGATCGCTGACGTGTTCGGGGGCGTGAGAGCGCATAATATCTGCTGCGGTTTCCGTGAGATAAACGTAAAGTTCTGCCATCTTGTTTATTTCTTCGGCTATTACTTTCTCTATCAGTTCTATCTCGTGGGTAGTCATAACGGCAAATTCCGCTTTGGTTCTGTCTTCAAGCGCCGCGTACAGCTTTTGATTATATGATGAATTGCGGATATAATGATTCTTTTCGGGCAACACTCCGAAATTCGCAAAGCACATTCCGTAGTTTTCATCCACACCCGCATATCCCGCAAAAGCCAATGACGTGTATTTTTCCACAGCCTGCGTATGATCGTAATCCACACCGTAATTAATTCCGGTTGCGCCGTTATAGATGGCATCTCTTTCGTTGTATCGGGGATTACCGGATTCAAACACCCGATGTCCGTTACGCATACACATCCAGAGCAGCGGCCACAAAAGACGGTTATCCTCAAGATCGCAACCGATAAAGCCTATTTTGCGTATATCTTCAAGCTTTGCTCTTATTCCGCTTAAGATATTTTTGAGCATCTCCCCGCATATTGTATTCGCGGTTTTATAAAACTCGTTTGTAAAAGCTTCGGTAAATATTACCAGATCGGTCTGATATTTTCCGCCGCCGAGATTTTGCAAAAATCCGTACTTTTCAAGCAGACCTATCTCGTCCTCCAGATAAGGTGTTGCCACACCGAGCTCCAGGGAAAGCTCGCGTATTGTCATAGGAGTGTAATAGGCGCTGAGCAAAATGTTACCCGGCAGTTTTCTGTTGAACAAATTTCTGTATTCCGCATTGTAGCTTCCCGTAAAGATAGTCACAAGCTCGAATTTTGACGGTCTGTAGCTTTTCTCTCCGTATTCTCTTTCCATACCAATACCTTCTTTCAGAATTTTTCTGGTTTTGAACAAATAGTACTTTACCATTTCAGGAGAAATGCCAAGTTTTTTGGCTGTTTCTGCGCAGGAAAACCCGTCAAAATAATATGCAACTGTGCATTCGCGGTACTCTTTTGAAAGAAGCGCAAGCTCTCTGCGTAAAGCGTTCAGCTCCTCTTTCCTGCAAAGCTCTTCGATAAAATCATCGGTATGAAAAACGTTTTCATCAAGATACTCAAAAGAATTTTTATTTCTTTTGCGCAAAAAGCTTTTATAAATATTTGCCGCAATTCCCCACACGAAACCGTAAAAAGCGTTTGGATCTTTGATTTTATCCTTGCTTTGCAATATGGCAAGTATAATTTCACTTGCCAGATCCTCCGCGTCCGCTTTATCCGAAACACGGGCAAGCGCATAGGCGAATATGGTTTTCATATTTTCCTCAACGAATCTGACAGCGTTGTAGCCTTCCATTCCCGCATCCTCCTTTTTGATAAAGTGTTTTTGAAAGCTTTCATTCATATAGTAGATTAAAAAACGGTTTGGTTAACAGGAAATTCAAAATATTTATAAAACAAAACGCACTCGGATGAGTGCGTTTTTGAAGAGCATGTTGATTATCTGTTTTCCAGATAGTTTACAACGTCACCAACGGTGATAAGAGAAGCAAGGTCCTCATCATCAAATGTGATATCGAACTTTTCTTCGCAAAGGAGAACCAAGTCTGCCAGTTCAAGAGAATTGAAGCCGAGATCATTGGTAAGCTCGGAATCCATAGTGATTTCGTCTGCGTTGATGTTCATTTCTTCAACAAGAATGGATTTAAGTTTTTCAAACATAGTTTGTACCTCTTATATTTTACTGCGGATTATCTTCTTGGTGGGAGTTTTTTCAAACTCAACACGTCTGATTTCAATTCCGCGTATTTGCTTGAAGGAAGGCAGATGACGGTTTACGTTCATTATCTGCGTTCTTAATGCGTTGGATATATCTTCTTCGGACATATCCTTAAACTTATCGTAATCGGGGAACAGAACTGCGGTGAGCACCACGTCATCGTCCTTTTCTCTGCCGACAACAACACATTCTTTAATAACGTCAATATTTTCAAGATATTCTTCGATCTCTTCGGGATACACGTTTTTACCGTTGGTAAGAACTATAATATTCTTCTTTCTGCCGCTTATAAATATGTATCCGTCTTTATCAAGATATCCGTAATCGCCGGTACGGAAGTATCCGTCTGCGGTGAAGGCTTCCTTGGTCGCTTCGGGATTGTTATAATAACCGAGCATTACGTTGGGGCCCTTGACGCAGATCTCGCCGATCTCGCCGGTTTCAGCCTCGTAAACAACGCCGTAGTTATTATCAACAATGATCTTAACGCTGGAACCGATAGCCGCGCGGCCTACGGAACCTACTTTATGAGTAGAGGAAGGGTTGACCGCAACGAGAGGAGAACATTCGGTAATGCCGTATCCCTGCTCTATTCTGATACCCACGGAATCAAACCACTTAACTATATCGGGGTTGACAGCAGCGCCGCCGCAAACTATCTTGGTTACGTTTCCGCCCAGATTATCTATGATCTCCTTGAACATATTTCTGCGGAGATCAACACCTACCTTACGGGCAACGCCGGTAATAGCCATACCCGTCTTAACGGTGCCGGATTTACCTTTTTTGTTGATCTCGTCGGTAATACGTCTGTAAATAGTGTTTACAAACAGAGGAACGAGAACCAATCCGGTGGGCTTGAAGATAGCCACATTCTTCATAAAATACTTAAGGCTGTTATTGAAGCAGATGGTAACACCGCATGTCATTGCGGCAATATTGCCTGCGGTACACTCGTATGTATGATGAAGAGGAAGTGCAGAGATATTAACGTCATCCGAAGTAAAATCAACCTCATTTACGCACTGATATACGTTGAACAAAAGGTTATTCTGGGAAAGCATTACACCCTTGCTGGTACCGGTGGTACCGGAAGTAAATACGAGGGATGCAAGAACCGTAGTATCGGGACGGAAATTGCAGAAGGTCTTGTTGCCGTTATTATAATCCGCAAGTCCTTCTTCCATAAGAGCAGAGAAGGTAAAGTGACCGCGGGATTCGGTTTCGCTGCAATCGTCAAGATTTATAAAAAGACCGCAAGCGGGCTTGGCATCTTTGACCTTGTCATAATGAGATTCGGTATAAATAACGCCGTCGCATTCTGCGTATTTAACGAAGCTGCAGATCTGTTCTGCAAAAAGCTCTTTATCCAACGGAACGATAACGCCGCCTGCGGACATTACGGACAGATAAGCTACCATCCACTCAGGCTTGCTTTCGCCGACAATGGCAAAGCGCTTTCCGTTCCATCCGCGGTTGAAAAGGGTGGTTCCCATTCCCATAAACCAGTCTTTGTACTGATTAAAGCTAACCTCACGGATATTCTTGCCTACATAATATTTATATAAAACATTGTCACCATAAGAGTCTGCAACAAAGTTAATGATATCGTGCATTGAATTAAAAAGCGGATATCTGGGCTTTGTTTCTTTGATCTTTTTCAATTTCATTACATACCCTTCCAATTTAATTAGTCATCCTATATTATACCCCAAACATCATTATTGTCAAGAGAATTGTATAAAATTTGTGTTTTTAGCACAGATTATCTTTATAAAAAAGGGGTGAAAACGTGAACAGAAAACAATATATTGAGTTTGCGGAAGGACGTGCAAAGCGAACTTCATCATTAAAAAACTGTATTTGGGCGTTTGTTACGGGCGGTTTGATATGCGTTATCGGTCAACTGCTGTTTTTTGTATACAGTACTTTTATGAAGGATGAAAAAAGCGCGTATTCATTGGTTTCGGTAACGCTGGTATTTTTTGCGGGACTTTTTACCGGTTTCGGATTGTTTGATAAGCTTGCTACCTACGCGGGTGCAGGGACTCTTGTTCCCATAACCGGATTTGCAAACTCTGTAGCTTCCCCCGCCATTGAGGGAAAAAGCGAAGGCTATATAAAAGGCGTGGCTACTCAAATGTTTGTAATTGCCGGACCGGTCATCGTTTACGGCTCGGCTTCCAGTGTAATATACGGCATAATTTACTATATTTATATGATGATTGCAGGTAATATATGAAAACCGAAATTATTAAGTTTGACAACGTTTTTCTTAACGGAACCGCTTCGGTTGTCGGTTCAAAAGAAAAAGAAGGACCTTTGGGAGATAAGTTCGACAGTTTTTGCGAAGACGACCGTTTCGGGCAAGATACCTGGGAAAAATCCGAAACAGAAATGGTTAAAAGAACCATCGAAGCTCTGGTGGCAAAAAGTAAATACGCTTGGAATGATATAGACTTAATGGCGGGCGGTGATTTGCTTGACCAATGTATTGCCACTTCCCACGCGGTAAATAACAACGGTATTCCCTACCTCGGGCTGTACGGCGCTTGTTCTACAGCGGCGGAAGGACTTATAATAGGTTCTGTGTTTGCGGAAAAGGGTATGGTCGTTGCCACGGTTGCGTCCTCTCATTTTTGCTCTGCGGAACGTCAATACAGATTTCCTTTGGAATACGGAAGCCAAAGAACGCCTACTGCTCAAAATACCGTAACGGGCTGCGGAAGCTTTTTATTGAGCAAAAATAAAAGCAGCGTTAAGATTACCGAAGCGGTTGTAGGAAAAATACAGGATAACGGTATTTCCGATGCAAACAATATGGGAGCGGCAATGGCGACAGCCGCCGTTGATACGTTACAGAGATATCTGCGTAATTCCGGAAAAACTGTCGATGAATTCGATCTTATAGCAACGGGTGATCTGGGACACGAAGGGTTTGAGCTTGCAAAGGAGTACGCAAAAAGCGCAGGTCTTATTCTGGGAGAAAATTTCAAGGATTGCGGTATGCTGATATATGACCTTAATACTCAGGACGTACAAGCGGGAGGAAGCGGCTGCGGTTGCTCTGCCAGCGTATTTGCCGCAGACATTTGTCCGAGAATAACGGACGGTGAATTTAAAAACGTGCTTTTGATCGGCACCGGCGCTTTGCTTTCCCCAAAAAGTATTATTCAAAACAAAATTATCCCCAGCGTTGCTCATTTGGTCCGCTTTGAGAGGTACTGATTATGCAATTCGATTTCCTTTTATTGTTAAAAGCTTTTTTGGTGGGCGGTATATTATGTGTTATCGCCCAGATCTTAATAGATAAAACCAAACTCACGCCTGCTTACATTCTGGTCGGATATGTCTGTGGCGGCGTTTTGCTTAACGCCTTGGGAATTTATCCCCGTCTTGTGAAATGGGCAGGAGCAGGCGCCACAGTGCCTCTTACGGGGTTTGGAAACACACTTGCTGAAGGCGTAAAGCAGGCAATAGAAAAAGACGGGGCTTTCGGAATCATATACGGCGGTATATCCGCCACCGCGGCGGGAATAACCGCGGCAATTCTTTTTGCTTTGCTGTGGTCGTTACTGTTCAAGAGCAAAAACAAATAACCGTTGCAAAAAACAATAATATATGTTATATTGAATACGGTTATTTTGGAGGTATGCTTATGATAAAACTTCTGGCTGCGATATTTATTAAAAACCGTGAAAACTACCGACTGCCCGCCGTAAGACGTGCTTACGGTATTTTGTGCGGAATCGTAGGTATATGTCTTAATGTTTTGCTGTTTGCCATTAAATTTATTGCGGGTACCCTTTCCGGTGCAATTTCTATAATGGCAGACGCTTTTAACAACCTGTCGGATGCGGGAACATCTATCATAACCCTTATAGGATTTAAGCTTTCCGGTTCCAAGCCGGATTCGGACCACCCCTTCGGCCACGGCAGATACGAATATATTACCGCGCTTATGGTAGCAATGCTTATAATGCTTATGGGATTTGAATTGGCTACCGAATCCATATCCAAAATAATTACCCCCGCGCAAGTGGAATTTTCGTATATTACCGTTATAATTCTCGTCGTTTCGGTGCTGATAAAGCTTTATATGGCATTCTATAACCGAAGCGTTCACAAAAAAATAAACTCCCCCTCCCTTTCTGCTACTGCCGCAGACTCCCTTTCCGATTGTATTGCCACCACCGTTATTCTGTGTTCTATGATAATTTCAAAGGTATGGAGCCTTAATATCGATGCCTGGTGCGGTCTTGCAGTTTCTGCTTTCATTCTTTACAACGGTTTCAAAGCAGCCAAGGAGACCATCTCTCCCCTTTTAGGACAGCCGCCGGAAAAAGAATTTGTAGACAGTATAGAAGCTATTGTTTTATCCGAAGAATGTGTACACGGTATTCACGACCTTGTGGTACACGATTACGGACCGGGAAGAGTTATGATATCGCTTCACGCCGAAGTACCTGCCGATGCGGATATGCTTGATACCCATGACGCTATAGATAATATCGAGCGTAAGCTGAAGCAGGAGCTTAATTGCGAGGCAGTGATACATATGGACCCGATACTTACCGATGACGAATTGACCAACGAACTGAAAAAGAAGGTGTCTGCGCTTCTTTCCACTATCGGTGAAGGAGTAAGTATTCACGATTTCCGCGTGGTTACCGGCCCTACCCATACAAACCTTATATTTGATATCGTTATTCCTTACGATCTGAAAATGGACAGAAAGACGGTTACCGAAAAGGTAAACACGCTTATATCCACGCTGGACGGAAACTTTTATCCCGTTTTCAATATCGACAACGTATACGTAAAATAAAGTAAAATCCCCGAATTAAATTCCGGGGATTTTATCTTATATATTCATTATAAAACTGTATTGTGATTTTTTGAAAATAAAACCGCATTTTTCGTAAAACTTGTGAGCTTCGGAACGTTCAGCGCCCGAATTTAACCTAATGGCATTGGTAATGCCATTATAATACGTTCCCGCCATTATTTCAACCAAAAAGACAAAAAGAGTTGCTTTTGAAAGCAACTCTTTTTATGTGATTAATTTTATTAACCTGTAATACCGGAACGCTCAACGCCTTCGATAAGAGTACGCTGACCGAAGAGATACATAATAAGCAGAGGAATGAGTATGAGAATACCGCAACCATTTCTGATAGCAGTTTCGTAAGCCAACTGACCGGCATACTCTGTATCCAAAGACTTAGGTATCGAAACGATATTGTTAAGCAGTATGTTACCGCCTGATGCGGGCATAAACAGATCTGTATAGAAGGTATCTGTCCACTGCCAGGAGAAGGAGAACATAAAGATGGTAACCATCATTGCGGTTGACATAGGCAGAATTATTCGGACAAATGTCTTGATAACGCCTGCGCCGTCAACGTATGCTGCTTCTTCCAATTCATCAGGAACGCCTCTGTAGTACTGACGCATCATGAAGATGTACAAACCGTTCTTAAATGCAAGACCGGTAAGAGAAAGTATCGCCATAGGCCAGTATGTATTAAGTGCGTTGGGGATAAGTTCGATAAATTCGGTGAACTTTTCGTAGGTTTCGGGGCTGATAGCCTCGCCCTCAAACAGATTGAATATCCAACCGTTCAACTGCGGTATGATACCGATAAGATCCAGATAACGGAAACGCAGTATCATTGCCTGACGGATAGTTTCGTGAGGAACTACCATGGTAAAGATTACCAGCAGGAACAGGATACCCTTGAACTTGAACTTGAACTTCGCAAAGCCGTAGCCTACGATAGCGCAAACCAAGGTCTGGGATACACCGCAAAGCAAAGAAAGGGTCGTGGTGTTGAACAACGCGGTAAAGTACTTGTTATCGTTAATAATAGCCTTGTAAGTATCCAACGTCCAGTTACGGGGGATCATAAGAACGGTGGTATCAACAAAGTCTTCTCTCGCCATAAGAGAGGTGGTGATCTTTGAGAAGTACGGATAGATAATTACATAGGAAATACCGATAAGAAGAACCAATCTGAAGATGATCCAACCGAGCTTCTTAAGGAAGAACATATTAAAGTATTTAGCCTTAATACGCTCCCACAAAGAAGTTTCGGTATCTATCTTTGCGTTACCGGTTACGATTTTTTCAGGCTTTTTCTTTTTTGTAAAAAGACCTTTTAATTTTTCTGTAAAACTCATAACGCACCTCCTTACTTTTCACGACGCTGATAGAATACAAACAGCGAAGCAAATGCGGTACAAATTGCAAGAATAAGTATAACTATAAGGAAGTACAGCCAAGCCATTGCAGTACCGAGAGGCTTACCATTAGCTTCGTTACTTGCGTTGGTGATGAAGGACATCATTACGTTGGACTTGGTAGTAAAGGAGTCGATTATAGTATAAACGAGGTTAACGAGGATCATAGGGCTGATCATGGGGAAAGTGATCTTCCAGAAGGTTTCCCAACCGGTAGCACCTTCAACCTTACAGGATTCATATATCGAAGGAGATATAGACTGAAGCGCTGCAAGGAATATAAGCATCTGAACACCGGAACGGTTTACGATGCTGTATACGTTGTTTGCCCATCCGCTAACGACCGTAGCAAGTTCGGAACCTATCTTCATAGTTCCGAAGAAACGCTCAACGTCGATAGCGTTAATAATCTCGGTACCGGCATTTACAGCGCCCTCAACACCGTCTCCGTTAAGGTTGGAAACCGTGTCGCCCAGCTGAGCGAGAGTGTTCTGAAGGTCAATGGATTCAATAATACCGGTGGATACTATAACGGGAACGAAGAAGATCGCACGGAATGCTGCTCTACCCTTCATATCCTGGTTAAGCAAAATTGCCATAAACAGAGAGAATATGATGATTGCGGGTATATCGAACGCCATTCCGCCAAGACACTCAACGAGTGTCTTGGTGAAATCTGCTTCTTTTAAAAGTGCGTTAGAATAGTTTGTGAAAAGAGGATCACACCACGTAAGTACCTGTCCGATATCTTCATACGCGATGGTACTGAAGGATATCTGGATGGAGGAAACTATCATAGGGAGATAAATGAGGAAGAAACCAAGAAGGAACGGGAGTATAAACAGCCAACCAAAT
The DNA here is from genome assembly GCA_017537345.1 of Clostridia bacterium. Taxonomy (GTDB): domain Bacteria; phylum Bacillota; class Clostridia; order Oscillospirales; family CAG-382; genus SFLA01. The sequence goes on from JAFYKY010000005.1 coordinate 182,953, forward strand.
GTGGATTTCTGTTTTTCAAGAGACTTTGCTTTTCTCTTTTTAACCTTCAAAGGCTTAACTTCAACGGTAGCTTGCTCGTTTGTTTTAAGCGCCTTATCCATTTTCTCTCCTCCTCTTAAGATTTAATTACGTTTCCATCAGCATCGAGCTTGATAAAGTCTTCGGCGCCGATAGAGTAGGAAACACCGTCAATTTCAACTGTGGTCGCATTAAGATCGTAGTTGATAATGAAGGAAATTCCATTGCTGTAGGTTACCTTAACAACGTCATATTCATCGTCAAGGAACTGATGGTCAACGATATTTGCGGTCTTAACGTCAGCCAGAGCTTCGTTAAGTTCATTATAGGTGGTAACCATATCGTTAAGCCAGATGTTGTAACGAACGGAGTAGTAACCGGAAACTTCGTACCAATAGTTGAGTTTCTTAAGCTCGGAAGTGTTTTCCATAGCAAGTACGAAATAGGGGTTTGCACCGTTTTCGATAGTTTTAAGTACCGTATAGCGGTAGTCACCTGCAAGGTTGATAGCTTCGCCGGTGTATTCGATATATCCGTGAAGAACCATTCCGATAAAGGGAACGCTGGTTGCGGAATACTTGTAGCCGGAATCATCAAGCGCGATATTAACGATATCGGTAACATAGGGGAACGCATAAGCGTTACCGCCGCTGATCATTACCTTGCCGTTATCTTCCTTTATCTGAGCGAACAGCTTGGTGATAAGGGTCTTGTTGTCTTCGCGGTTGTAAGGCTCATCTTCATCAAAATCGGAAGAAAGAGATTCGCCCAGCACGCCGACAGAAATGCTGCCTACGTTGTAATCCTTGTAATCATCCCAGGAGTTGGAATAGAACTTGTTCATTACACTTGCAGAGATGATACCCATACCGGATCTGTCATATCCCTGATAAAGTGCGCTGTAGTACTGATGTCTTGCGTAACGGTCATTGATGGTCTTTGCAAGGTCCTTGGACTGGGAGAAACCGTCAAACCATCTGTCGTTATGAGCATAAACAAAGTCAAAATCGGGATACAGAGTAGCGCCGCTTGTCTTTGCATACTCAATAAGCTTCTTGAAGCCTTCTTCGCCGCCGATAACGTCCTCAACGTTTACGCCGTTGGGAACGGTATCACCGATACCGCCGTCCTGCCAGCCCATAAGTCTGAGCTTTACGTTGGTGATATCAGCATCTTCGCCGAGAAGCTGAAGCATTTCGATAATCTTATCGAAGCTTGCAAGAGAGAACATCTTATTAACGGGAACACCCAGAACAGAGGAAGATGCCTCAAGCGCGCAAAGGGTTTCGATATAGAGAGGAATATCTTCTACGGTAGTTTCTTCATCCATAGCGGTAAGAACACCCTTATTGATGAGATAATTACGGTAGATATTCGCCATACCTGCAACGGTGGATTCCTCATCGTTAAGCAGGAATACTCTTACTTTGTAATCCTTGGTATACTTACGGTCACATTCAACGGTCCAGGAAGAAGAGGAACCGGCGGAAAGACCTGCATCAAGAGAGATGGTATCGGAAGGACGGGGGTTGATCGTACCGTAGCAGGAAACGAACATATGAGTTGCGCCGCCGTTTTCGATAGTAAGGTTAACCAAAGATTCACCTTCTTCTACGATAGCGAAGTAACCGTTCTTGAGATACTTGGTAGTTTCTACTTCAATCTCGTTGCCGTCTTCATCGTATTCGGTGGACTTGATCTTTTCTGTGTAGGAGTTATTCTTGGTTTCGATTATGCCGTAAACAGGAAGTCTTACAGCCTGCTTATTGGAGCCGCTGATTTCGCTGTATGCATAATCCTGACCGTATATCTTGCTGGTATTCTTGAACTGACTGCCCATAATATCAGCAAAATTGATTATTGTACCTGAACCATCAGCAGAGAAAACGTATCCTTCGTTGGAAACAACGTTACCGCTTCCTGCATAAGGAAGAATGCTGATGTTCTTCAAAGAATAAACGGAAGAATCGAAACGGACGTTACCCATATTACAACGGATAGAGAGTCCGTCACCGTCCAGCTTGTATTCCAGAGCGAGTTTGAACTGTGCGGGAGCTGCGTCCTTGTTTACATATTCAACTTCGTCATGGTCGATCTGGAGCTGTTCAAGAGAGTAATCGGTATACATCTTCAACCAGCCTTCAAGAGTCTTAAGCTCCTGAACGGAGATTGCAGGTTCACAAACAGCTATAGGGAACTGTTCGCAGATAGGATACTTCTTTTTGTATTCTTCTTTACTCTTAGCGGAAATGTTGGGGTCGTTTATGTCCTTAATGGTGTAGAAGGAGTTAAAACGGTTAGCGGGTCTGGTTTCCGTACAGTTGGTTCTGATCTGTTCAAGCAAAGCTTCGAATTTTTCGAGCTTGATAACACGGGGAACCATATAAGTGTTTTCTGCACGGCCAAGCTTGTATTCAACACGAATACCGTTTGCGATCTTCTTAACGGTGATCTGGTTATTTTTTGCAGAATCCTTATAAGAAGTCATTTCGTTTTCGGTATTGCTGGCAGTCTTATCAACGTACTTTATAATTATCTGAGAATAAAGCAACTGCTTGATAGAGTCGGTTGAAGCCTGCTTGGAGGGGTTGGTACTTGCACCCGCATTATAGGGGTTGGAGCACCAGTAAGACTGATAGTAGTAGATACCGTCTGCGCCGTATTCGAATTTGCCGTCTACGGGATCTTTACAGCGGAGAACGATAACTTCGCCGGTAAGCTTATCTACGTACATTGCATAAGGAATAGCAACGGTAGGCTCAAGATAAAGCTCAAGCGCATCAAGAGAGGTGTTACCCAGAATTCTTGTTTTTACGCTGGAAAAGCTTACGGACATATATGCGGGACCTTTGGTATCCCAGATATTAACGTTTTCTTCGTCGTCTTCCTTATCTCCCTCAGCAAACGCGAAAAGTCCGGAAACGGAAGCAAGTACAGGCAAGCAGAGCAGCAAGCAGAGTGCAAATGCCAGTATTGATTTAAAGAATTTACTCATATTGCCACTCCTTTCTTATGACCATCTGTATGAAAGCTCGGCATAGATATTATAGAAGAAGGTAAATACTCTGCTGAGCAAGCTTGTAAACAGAACGGCTACGAACATTACGAACATCATAAAGATGACGGTTGCAACGGTAATAATAATATTTTTGAACAAACCGTAATCGTGGATAACCATCATACCGAAGAACCAGAGCAGTGCTGTCCAGCCCCAAGCGATGGTTTCGATCATGGTAAGTATTCCCTGCTCGCTTACGGTAACGAAGTTGGATACCATAACTGTGGGAAGAACGAGCATTACAACGGGGAGCAAGGAATAGCAGGTTGCAATGTAAACATCGGTAAAGCTGCCTTCACCGTCAAACAAGGTGGTAAGACACCAGTTGGAAACGGTAAGCAGAACAACGGGAAGCACGATAGAGCTTATCTGAAGTACGTAGTTTACACCGGTTCCTTCATATTTATTATAAAGGAAGCCTCTGCCCACGGACTGATATACGAAGGTGAAAACAGTGAGAAGCAGAATTATGGTTGCGCCGCGTACGGAACCGCGCTTTTCGTGTTTAAGATCCCAGAAGCCGTCAAAGGGATGCACTATAACGTGGAAGCCATAGCAAACCTCTTCGTACCACTTACGCTTTTCGGAATACTTAAGACCGGCAGCATTAACCTTGTTGACCCACTTGGCGAACAACAATACTGCAACGATAACTGCTACGATGATGAGAGCAAGTATCCAAAGGTTGGACTCCATCCATCCCTTGCGGTAATGCTGGTAAGCTTCGGAATAGCTTGCCTGATCGTATGCGTACTTGTAGTACTGCATTGCGGTAATATAATCGCCTTCGCGGTACTTAGCGTCACCGATAGCGATGTAAGCCTGGTCAAAGTTGTTGTTTCTCTGAAGAATACCCATGTAGTAATCAACGGAAGCGGCATAGTCACCGTCTTCGATAGACTGTACAGCGGATATAAGCAGGTCACCGTATTCGGTACGCTTGTAAATAGTAATAGAATTGGTGGTTTCATCAAGGAGAAGCATATAAGATCCCTGATAATCCATAGCGGTAAGACGCTGGATGTTACCAAACTGATCGCCCATATCACCGAAAGCGAACAGCAAGTTACCGTTGCTGTCGTAGGTGAATACGCGGCTACGCTTCTGGTCGATGATAGACCAGGTATTTGCTTCACCGAGAGCAACGTCTACGATAGTAGAGTTACCGGTAACGGAGTACTCGGTGCTGTTGGTGGAAGTTACGGTAACTTCACCGGACGGCGGATGGAAACCGTTTCTGTTAAGAACGTCACTTCCCTTAGGGTTGAGCTTCTTAATAGGAACCTGAGTTGTATCTGCGCTCTGGGTTGCATATACAAATCCGTCTGCGTCGATAGTGATGTTATTGTACTCGATAGAAACAACTGCATTACTTGCATCTATCTGTTCCTGTGTCTGGAAGTTTCTCCAGAACATATCCCAAGCATTTGCCTGCTGGGTAATAGCACCTACGAATCCGTTGAAGGAACCATCACGGTTAAGAGAAATAATACCGTAGTTGGTAGCCTTACCTACAACGTAAATACGTCCTGCGGAGTCAACCGCTACTGCGGAAGGCTTGTAAACGGAGTTTTCGGGCATTACTTCGGAAACAGGCTCGTGAACGATATCTCTGAAGTTACCCAGCTTATCGAAAATAACGATACGGGATTTTTCGGTATCTGCAACGTATATCTCGGTATCGGTTGCAAATACGCCTTCGGGTGAAGCCAAAGTATCGGGAACACCCTGATCATTTACGAATTCCTTAATGATGAGGTGCAGACGATACTGTTCATCAAGAATTACTATACGGCTGTTGCCGGTATCGGCAATGTATATATAGTTGAGATCGTCTACAAAAACATCCTTAGGTGTTGCGAGAGCACCGAAATCCTCGGCAGAATATTTAGCAGAGGCAGGATTGGATTCATTAAGAGAAGCGAGCAGAGATGCGGTTGTGATCTGCTTATAGGGAACGTAAACATCGGGACTTTCCTGCATGAAAGCGTCTATATCATAAGTATAAGTGGTATAGGGAACGCTTGCGTTTGCAGTAATCGGAAGAGTGAATGCGCCTATAAGAAGGAAGCAGACACAAAAGAGGAGAGATTTTGTAAGTATTCTTTTCATATAATATATCTCCTCTCTTAGTCTTTCATGCCCGAAGTGGACATTGTCTGAATAACGTTACTTTGTGTAATATAGAATACTGCACAAGGTACGATCATCATTACCACGGTAGAAGCGGCAGATACACCGGTACGTGCAACACCGCTGGTTACCAACTGGCTGATCGCATAGTTAAAGGTTTTAAGTTCTTCGCTGTAAATATAGGTGCTGGCGCCGGAGTTCCACAGATCTTTGAATGCAAAGATAATAAGTGTGATCCAAGCGGGCTTAACCATAGGCATTGCGATCTTCCAGAAGATTCTGAACTCCCCTGCACCGTCAATACGGGCAGATTCAAGAACAGCATCTGTAACGGAGGATTCCATAAACTGCTTCATAAGGTACAGACCGAAGGTCGTACAGCAAGCAGGAACGATAACTGCCCAATATGTATCTATCATCTTAAGATAGCTCATAAGAAGGAAGTTGGTAATACCGGTAACGGTAGAGTTAAACATCAAAGAGTAAACTATGGTCTGGAACAGCATTCCTCTTCCGGGGAACGGGATCTTTGCGATAGCGTACGCAGCGAAAGAAGAAAGGATAACGTTACCAAACGTACCGGATATGGAAATAAGAACCGTATTGAAAATGTATCTGGAGAAAGGTACCCAGGAATCTCCCATCAATCTGAACAAGTCAACGAAGTTATCGATAACCCATCTGTTGGGGAAGAAGTGAGGGGGGAACAACCAAAGCTCATCAAGAGGCTTGAAGGACTGTCCGATAGCGTATATTACGGGCAAGGACATTGCCAACGCACACACCAGAAGGAAGAAGAGTACGCCAAAGTCACCGCCGGCAGAACGGTTAATAGAGCGTTTGAACTGCTCTTTGGGCTGTTTGCCTTTTGCAACGCGGCGCATTTCTATTTTCTCGGAAAGTTTTTTGAACATAATTATGAACCTACCTTTCTGAGAATTCGAGTAATAAGCAAGTTACAACCGATCATCATAAAGAACAATATGGTTGCGATCGCGGAAGCGTAACCCATTTCATAACGGGCTCCGCCGTAGTCATCGAGATGGTGCATTATGGTATGTACGCAGTAATCGGGGGACGGGAAGCCAACGAGAGCAGTAATAACGCCGCCGAAACCGAAAGCACCGGTGATGGAGAGGATTGCGGAAAGCATCATCTGAGGACGCATAGAAGGAAGGGTGATATACCAAAGTTCCTGCCAACGGTTTTTGATACCGTCGATAGCGCCTGCTTCGTAAAGGTCTTTATTAACGACCTGGAAACCTGCGATAAAGGTAAGGAAGCTGGTACCCAGAGAGGTCCACAATGCTACTACGATAATGAGGGGGAAGATGGTATCGGTATCCTGGAACCAGAGAACAGGTTCGTTGATAATACCGAACTCGATAAGATATGCGTTCACGAAACCGTATTGGTCACTGGAGAAGAACACTGCCCAGATAAGATATACCGCGCCGGAAATAGAAGGAGCGTAGAATATCAAGGTAAGCAAAGCACGGAGCTTGGGGCGGAGTTCGTTAATGAACCAAGCGAAGAAGAGTGAAAGCAAATAGGATGCAGGGCCGGTAATTACAGCGAATATAAGGGTATTTTTAATAGCTGTAATAAACACTTCGTCATCAAACAGAAGTCTTATATAGTTATCAAAGAATACGAATTCGGGGAACTCCAGCATATTGAACACTGTAAAGCTCAATACTACGGACAAAACAACAGGAACGACATAGAACATTATGAAGAGAATAAAGAAGGGGGCAACCATAAGATAAGCTACCTTATGTTTCCTTATCTCGTTTAAAGTCCAACTGAATCTGGAAATGTCTTTCCTGACGACAGCTTGTTCTTTTTTAGCCATTAGATAATTCCCTCCTTATAATTATTTATCATCTTCTGCAACGGAACCAAGTTCTTTGAAGGTATCCGTAGTAGGAAGATCGAATTCCTGACGCTTACGAGTAAGCTCTGCGTTGATATCGTCAAGGTAAGAACGCATTTTTTCTACAGGGTTGTCATCGTTGTTATAAGCGCCCAAGAAAGCGAAGCTGGTGAAACGTCCGATGATGTAAGAACCGGGATATTCGGGTGTACACTCAACTGCGTTGAACTGTGCAACCAGATTATCAAGCTCGTCCTTGGACCAGCTCATTTCCTGAAGTGCTTCTATATTTGCTGTGGAGTATTTAGCGGAAGGACCGAGCAGAGCGATCTTTTCGTTACCGAAGGTAGACTGAACCTCTGCGCTGGACCACCACTGCATAAACGTCCAAGCGGAAAGCGCGTTTTTATCGGTTGCGCCTCTCATCATAATGAGAGAGGAAACAGCTGCGATAGTGCTGTTGTTGATAGTTTCGGTTTCGGGATCGAAAGTACCGGGAAGCGGAGTGAATTCCCACAGACCGGAAATTTCGGGAGCAAAGATTACCATAGTATTATATGTAGAAACGTAATCTGCTATTGCCAAAGGCATAATACCCTGACGGAAACGGGTTGCGATACTGTAGGAGTACGGGAAGTCGTAATCGGTAAACAGTTCGCATACCTTCTTAAAGGTTTCAAGCATGGTGTTACTGCCCAGGTTGATCTCCATACCGTCGATCTTGGGGCGAACCTTGCCGTTTGCATCGGTGTATACCCAGCCCATTTCAACCAGTTCGTCCATAGAATACTGAGTAAGAAGCTGATCAAGATATGCATCATATTCTTCATCGGTATAGGTTACGAACAGGTCATCATTCTGCTGATAAGCCCAGATGAAAGAGCCGCCGGTTCCCTGAGGGAAGCCGATATCAAGAGAGTTGGACTGCATAGTGTAAATGAGGTCATAGAAATCGTCCCAGGTGTTGGGAACTTCCATACCAAGTTCTACAAAGAGGTCTTTTCTGTAGAACATCATAGAGAAGGACATGGTATCTGCAATAGCGTATGCTTCACCGTAAAGGGTGAAGGGAACCATTGCAGCGGGAGCGAAACGCTCTGTCACTTCATCGAAAGTAGCGATATCGTCAATAAATTCGCCGTATACGGGGTGATCTGCCCACTTGGAAAGATCGTTGAAGTTATAGCCGTGAGCTTCGCTGTTAAGTGAATAAACAGCAGAACGGATAGCAAAGTTAACGGGGTCGCTCTGACCTGCGCCCATATATACATCGGGACCGGTACCTGCAAGTGTAGCGGGAAGCAAAGTTCCGCCTACAACCAGCTTAACGGTTACGGGGATGCTGTAACGTTCATTGAAGGAATCGTCTACCAGGTTACGGATGATGGTAGCTTCTTCACGGGAGTTAGCTGTCCATACTTCGATAGCGCACTCCTGAAGAGCTTCATCGGAGTAATCCTTTTCAACAAGAGAACCGATAGAGTTGTAATCTGCGGAGAAGGAGCCGATGAACTTAAGTATCTCTGCCCACATGGAAGCAAAGAAGCCTGCTTCTGCCTTGGGAGGCTTTGAATCTACAGCCTGGAATGCTACGTAATCGAGAAGCAGAGGCTGAGAAGTGTTATCGGAAAGCCAAGTACCGAGAGTAGCGGTATATTCCTTAAGAGTGTTCATATAGCCGGCAATTTCGGAGGGGTGTTTACCCATACGCTCAACTATAACCGCAACCTTCTTAAGAGTACCTGTCTGGTCGCCGGCACTACCGGAAATAAGAATGATCTCTTCAGCGATCTGGTTAAGATTTTCCGCTTCCTGCTTGAAGCCCTTGAGTACGTCGGGAATAAGCTTCTGGAACTTATAGTCACGGGTATCGTCGGGTTCTGCGCCGGTGATCATGAGTATTTTTCTGTAGTATTCGTTAAGGTTGGAAAGAGAATCAGAAACGCGGCCGAGAATATCGGACATATCACCGAGAACAACCTGGAAACGAATGGTGTGCTGACCCTTTTCAAGATAGAACTTGAATTCGGTCTCGCCGTTGTTAAGAACGTCGGTACGCCAAGAGGTAGAGTAATTGAATCTGAGGTTCTGCGCTTCTACGAAGGGAAGGTCGCCGTCGATAAGGATCATTCTGGAAACGAAGGATCCCATAAACTCTTCCTGCTTGGAACGGGGAATTATGGTATAGAAACCGGATTCCTCAACGTCTATGGTGTACTCTATCCACTGGCCAACGTACTGCCACTTGTTGGAACCGATACTGTTGTAACGGATAAGAGTGGAGTCCTGAGGCTCGGAAACAGAGGACTTACGATCGTTTATCTGATACAGAGTACGGTCGGAAGTTAATACGGGATACTCTGCCTGGATCTTAAGAGTTTCACCTGCATAATCCTTTGCGCCCGCAGCGGTGTACTCTGCGATGTATTCATCGTAAGTAGGAGCAACGGTAGCGGACTTAAGAACTATGCGCTTAATAGCCATAGGCTCGGTAATAGTCTCAATATTAAGGGTGTGAGCACCTTCGGTGAGATAATATTTGAGAGGGTTGGGATAGTATCCGCTGGTATCGTAAGCAAAGGAGCCGGTCCACATGCCGTAAAGCTCTTTGGTGGGCTTTGCTTCGTTGCCGTTGGTATCATACGGGAAAAGACGATCGCTGTCGGGAGACATATTCGCCTGATCGCGCACGAAATCAAGGAAGAAATCGCTTACGGAATCGAAGTAGGATTTGGAATTATCGTCTTCGATCTTGGTGTAAACATCCTTCCACGCACGGGTGAATGTAAGAGAACGGGATTCCTTGAAGGAAACCGATTCGTCAAAATAGATAATACGTTCGATATCTGCGGATTTACCTACAGCGGCAACAGCGCCGGAAGCATCGAGCACTTCGATATTACCGGTCCAGTATTCGATATAAACGGAATACATAGCCGTTTCGGGAACGTCGATATCAAACACGATCTTTCCGTCATCGCCCATCAAAAGGACGGTGCCTTCAGCCCCCTCGTAACCTTCTTTGAGGTTAACGGTGGCAGTGCTGTCTTCCTTGTAAGCAGAAAGATCGATCACAATTTCTTTGCTCGCGTCCTTTACATCTTTGTAGATTTCAAGGTAGCTCGAATAGGAAACCGAAGTAAGAAGTTTTTCGATCTCACTAAGCGAGGTGCGAACCAAAGAATCCGAACCGTCGACAGACTCTACTTTTGCATACGCGCCGATAAGAGCATAATCGCCCAGCAGCATTACGCAAACAAGCAGGACCGCCATCAGTTTGGAAAAGCAGTTCTTAAACCTGGTCATTGAAAAGTTCCTCCCAAATAAATACTCAGAAAAATGCGTAAATCTATACGCATTATATTCGATACTATGAATAATACCACTCCTACCCCGTTTTGTCAATAGTGTATATATATCGAGGTAGTTTTTTGTGCGGTTTTTACCTATTTGCACTAACCGGCAAAATTTCGTTTTCACCCTATTAATATATATGTAATAAACTGCACAAAACTCAAATGTTGTAAATTAAGGTACAATTTGTCACACGGCACCAAAGCCAAGAGGAAAAACAGTGCGCTTTTCCCCGATTTTCGTGGTTTTTTCCGTACGTCCGCTTTCCGCGGCATCTCCTATGTGAAATTTTCGGTTAACAAATTGTAAATCAAAATTTCACATTTGGCGCACCCGAATATATAAAGAACATTTTTTGCGAAAATTCGTCATTTTGCCCCTTTGATTCAATGTGCACTATGCACAAAAACCCGCACACATTTTCGGCACTTTGCTACCCATACCAAAACATTAGTTCGTGCGTTTTTGAGCATTATTTTGGCGTGATTTTAACCAAAAAACGCAAAAAAAGAAGGAAGGCGAACCTTCCTTCTTTATAAAGAATGCATTCATCCTGTAACGGTAATTATAAATCCATCGTAATTATTGCCGGAAATAAGGTAGGTCGAATCGTTGGGCACGTTAATGCCGGATGTAAGACCATCCTCCATAGGCTGATAATATACCTCGTAGGATTTATTTTGCACGTCGATGATCAGGGGATCTTCGGGAGTATATTGCTTGAGCAATTCCAGATACTCCTCAAGACACAGGTTGTTTTTGTACATATAGTACGCGTGGCAAACGCCCACGTAACGGTATATACCTTTGTGTGCAGCGTGTCCCGTAGCCGCGTCCTTTCCTTCGGGATATCTGAGAATGAATCCGTAGGAATAGCAGTTGTCCAAGAACCAGGAGAACTTCCCTTCCCCTATAGTTCCTACCTTGGAAGGCCACGCCATAAGTCTTATGGAGTTTCCGATATGATAATCACTTGCGCCGGCAACGTCTGCGCCCTCTTTTTCCAATGCTTTTTCATAAGAAAGATAAGCGTCGTGAACGAGAACACCGGAGTTCAAGCCGGATTCGGCATAAAACGCTTCACACATTGCCTTGAGTGACTTTGCGGCAGTGGTGTTGAGATACAATCCCGAACCACTGAAAGAAACGTTACTGTCTTTCAACGAAGCGTAAAGATTGACCATATCGGTTTCCGACGGAAATGCGTATCGGTTATCCGAATTGACCAAAAGAAGCAATCCGTTGTTGACCTCTGAATTATCGACGGATGCGAGAGTGAATCTGGAGATCTCACTCTCTTCACCGAGGAAACCGGAGGTTTCGTTATCCGGTTGCGAAGTAGCCGATGCCGACGAATTATTATCCACAGGTCCCGAAGGATTCGGTTTTTTAAACAAGCCGGAGCCGAATACCATTAACGCAACAACCAAAGCGACAACTACGCAGGCGACAATGGACAGTAAATATACATACATATATCCGTCGCCGGATGAGTACTTATCTCTTGACATAACTAACCTCCGTTAATTTAGCATTAAACTATTTTTGTTCTGCAAGTTCCTTATAAGTTTCGTACTTGATAGCAGCCTGTTCCTTTGCCTTTTCGAAGAGTTCTTTAGCTCTTTCGGGGAACGCCTGAACAAGACGGCTGTATCTGGTTTCGCTGCTGATAAAGTCGATATAATCTGCAGTGGGAGCCTTGGAATCCAATGTGAAGGGATTCTTTCCGTCTGCCTTAAGGAGAGGATTATAACGGAACATCTGCCAGTAACCTGCGTCAACCGCGCGCTTCATTTCGTTCTGGCAGTTAGCCATACCGCCCTTAACACCGTGCATTTCGCAAGGAGCGTAGCCGATGATAAGAGAAGGTCCGGGATAAGCTTCTGCTTCAAGGATAGCCTTGAGAGTCTGGTTCTTATCTGCGCCCATAGCGATCTGTGCAACGTAAACGTAACCGTAGGACATTGCGATAGCCGCAAGATTCTTCTTGCCGATAGCCTTACCTGCAGCTGCGAACTGAGCTACCTGACCGATCTGAGAAGCCTTGGAAGCCTGTCCGCCGGTGTTGGAGTATACTTCGGTATCGAATACCATAATATTAACGTCTTCGCCGGAAGCGATAACGTGGTCAAGACCGCCGAAGCCGATATCGTAAGCCCAGCCGTCACCACCAAAGATCCATACGGATTTCTTTGCAAGGTAATCCTTGTCTGCGAGGATCTTCTTGGAAGCTTCGCAACCTGCTGCGGACCATTTTTCAAGAAGCTCTACGAGAGCTGCGGTAGCAGCTTCATTTGCCTTACCGTCGTTAACGGTATTGAGATAATTATCGATAACTGCCTGATCAGCTTCATTTTCTGCCTTAAGAGCCTTAACGTAGCCGATAAGACGCTCACGGATAGCCTTCTGACCGAGGTGGATACCCAAGCCGTGTTCAGCGTTGTCTTCGAACAAGCTGTTTGCCCAAGCAGGACCGCGGCCGCTGTCTCTGTTTACAGTGTAAGGAGTAGCGGGTGCGGAGCCGCCCCAGATGGAAGAACATCCGGTAGCGTTGGAAATATACATTCTCTCACCGAAAAGCTGGGTGATAAGACGTGCGTAAGAGGTTTCTGCACAGCCTGCGCAAGAACCGGAGAACTCGAGGAGAGGCTGCTGGAACTGGCTGCCCTTAAGAGTGTTGGCGGCAAAAGGAAGATCCTTCTTGCTTACCTTATCTACACAGTAAGACCAAGCTTCTGCCTGCTCGGACTGGGATTCCTGACTCTTCATAACGAGCGCCTTTTCCTTTGCGGGACAAGCGGAAACGCAGAGAGTACAGCCCATACAGTCAAGAGGGCTTACAGCCATAGTGAATACGTAATTTTCGCATCCCTTACCTACCATCTTCTTGGTCTTTACGGAAGCGGGAGCGTTTGCGGCTTCTTCTTCGTTAAGAGCGTAAGGACGGATGGTTGCGTGAGGACAAACGAAAGCACACTGGTTACACTGGATACAGTTTTCGGGGATCCATTCGGGAACGTCAACAGCAACGCCGCGCTTTTCATAAGCAGCAGAGCCCTGAGGGAAGGTACCGTCAACGTAATCTACGAATGCGCTTACGGGGAGAGAATCGCCGTTCATCTTACCTACGGGAAGAACAACGCTTTCTACGAACTTAACAACTTCGGGTCTGCCGGAAACGGTAGAAGCAGAAGCTGCGGATGCGGAAACTGTCTTCCATGATTCGGGAACTTCGATCTTGACAAGAGCTTCAACACCTGCGTCAATAGCCTTGTAGTTCATTTCAACTACAGCTTCGCCCTTCTTCATATAGGACTTCTTTGCCATATACTTCATATACTCTACTGCGTTTTCAATAGGCATAATGTTTGCAAGAGCAAAGAAAGCAGCCTGAAGAATGGTATTGGTTCTCTTGCCCATACCGATCTCGCGAGCCTTATCTATTGCGTTAACGGTGTAGAACTTGATATCGTTATCAGCGATATAACGCTTAACCTCTGCGGGAAGGTGTTCTTCAAGTTCTTCTGCGCTCCACTGGCAGTTAAGCAGGAAGGTGCCGCCGGGCTTAACGTCGTTAACTATCTTGTAACCCTTTGCAATATAGCTGGGGTTATGGCAGGCAACGAAGTTTGCCTTTGTAATATAATAAGGAGATTTAATAGGCTTATCACCGAAGCGGAGGTGAGAAATGGTAACACCGCCGGTCTTCTTGGAGTCATACTGGAAGTATGCCTGAATGAACTTATCGGTATGGTCGCCTATGATCTTGATAGAGTTCTTGTTTGCACCAACGGTACCGTCGCCGCCCAAGCCCCAGAATTTGCAGGAAATAGTTCCTTCGGGAGCTGTATCGGGGCAAACCTCTTCGGGAAGAGAAAGTCCGGTAACGTCGTCTACGATACCGAGAGTAAAGCTGTTCTTGGGTTCTTCGGCATCAAGATTCTTAAAGGTTGCAAAGATAACGGAAGGAGGAGTATCCTTGCTTCCGAGACCGTATCTGCCGCCTACGATAGTACCGGTAAAGCCGTTCTGACGGAGAGCCGCAACAACGTCAAGGTAAAGGGGTTCGCCGAGAGAGCCGGGTTCCTTTGTACGGTCAAGCACTGCGATCTTCTTTGCGGTAGCGGGGATAGCGGAAATAAGGTGCTTTGCGGAGAAAGGTCTGTAAAGTCTTACTTTAACAAGACCGACCTTTTCGCCCTTTGCGGTAAGGTAATCTATAACTTCTTCAGCTACGTCGCATACGGAACCCATAGCAACGATAACCTTTTCTGCATCGGGAGCGCCGTAATAGTTAAAGAGCTTGTAATCGGTACCGATCTTTTCGTTTACCTTACTCATATACTCTTCTACTACTGCGGGGAAAGCTTCGTAATAAGAGTTACAAGCTTCTCTGTGCTGGAAGAAGATATCGCCGTTTTCTGCGGAGCCGCGGAGAACGGGATGTGCGGGGTTGAGAGATCTTGCGCGGAAAGCCGCAACAGCGTCTTTATCCAGCATTTCTTCAAGATCCTTGTAATCCCACTCTTCGATCTTCTGGATCTCGTGAGAGGTTCTGAAGCCATCGAAATAGTTAAGAACGGGAACTCTGCCCTTTATAGCGGAAAGATGAGCAACGGCGGCAAGATCCATAACTTCCTGAGGGTTGGATTCAGCCATCATTGCAAAACCTGTCTGACGGCAGGCGTATACGTCGGAATGGTCACCGAAAATGTTGAGCGCGTGGGTAGCTACGCAACGTGCGGAGCAGTGGATAACGCAGGGCAACAATTCACCGGCGATCTTATACATATTGGGGATCATAAGAAGCAGACCCTGAGAAGCGGTGAAGGTGGTGGTAAGAGCACCTGCTGCAAGAGAACCGTGAACGGTACCTGCCGCACCTGCTTCGGACTGCATTTCAATAACCTTAACCTCATCACCGAAGACATTCTTCTGACCTGATGCGGACCAAGCGTCTGTAAGTTCAGCCATAACGCTGGAAGGGGTAATGGGATAAATAGCGGCAACTTCGGTAAACGCATACGCTACGTGAGCGGCAGCTGTATTACCATCCATTGACCTTTTGTTTCTGGACATATTAACAACCTCCTATTTTCATTCAGTTTATAATAACACTTTTTTCTCAATCTGTAAAGATGATTTTCGTTTTTTCCAAAAAAATTGTTGTTAAATATCTTATAAGGTAAAATAATAAAAGACAAATTATGAATTTTCTGTGTGAAATCTTGATTAAAATAAATATATGTGATATTATAAAGTGAAGTTTTTTTCGGAGGTCGTTATGATAACTGTTATAAACTCGGTAGCTTTGTCCGGCATTGACGGTATAATGGTATCCGTCGAATCCGGCGCTTCTTCTTCCAACAAGCCGAGATTGGATATTATCGGTTTGCCCGACGCCGCTGTTAAAGAAGCCTCCGGCAGAGTATATTCCGCCGCGCGTTCAAGCTGTATAAACCTTAAAAAAGGCGTGCTTACGGTAAACCTCGCACCTGCGGATCTTCGAAAAGAAGGTTCGGTTTACGATCTTCCCATACTGCTTTCCATTACCGATGAAACAAAGCTTAACCTGTGCGATCTTTCGCAAAAATGCTTTGTGGGTGAACTATCGCTTAACGGCGACGTACGCAGTGTCAACGGCTGTCTTGCCATGGCAGTAGCCGCAAGAGATAACGGATTCAAAGAAATATACGTGCCTGCGGCAAACGCAAACGAAGCCTCCGCCGCAGAAGGAATCGACGTATTTCCGGTCAAAAACGTTCGTCAGCTCATAAACCACCTTATCGGCGCCGAACCTATAGAAAAAACTTCATTTAACCGCGATGATTTTTTAAAAGACATTTCGGCTCATCCTCTGGATTTCAGCGACGTTAAAGGACAAAGCGCCGCAAAATTCGCCGCAGAGATTGCCGCGGCAGGCGGACACAATCTGCTGCTTATCGGCCCTCCCGGCTCGGGAAAGAGTATGATAGCATCCAGACTTCCTTCCATACTCCCTCCCCTTTCGCTTAAAGAATCCATAGAATGTACGGAAATATATTCGGTAGCGGGATTGCTTACGGACGGGCTTATCACAAAACGTCCTTACAGAAGCCCCCACCATTCCGCTTCTCCCAACGCTTTGGTGGGCGGCGGCGCGATACCCCGCCCCGGCGAGATATCACTTGCCCACAACGGCGTGCTTTTCCTTGATGAATTCACCGAATTCCCCAAGGTGACGAGAGAAGCTCTGCGTCAGCCGCTTGAAAGCAGAAGCGTAACGGTCTCACGTGTGAACAACACTATTACATACCCCGCATCCTTTATGCTGGTGTGCGCGATGAACCCCTGCAAGTGCGGTTATTTTGGGCATCCCACAAGAGAATGCACCTGCTCGCCCGCTTCACGTCACGATTATATTTCAAGAGTTTCCGGTCCTCTGCTCGACAGAATCGATATTCAGACCGAGGTTCCGCCGCTGGATTACAAAGATCTGCATTGTGACGAAACAGCAGAAACCAGCGCGCAGATCCGTGAAAGAGTCATAAACGCAAGAGAATTTGCTTTACGCAGATTTTCGGATAAAAGCGAGTTCGTTTCCAACGCCGCGCTTACATCTTCCGAAATGAGAAAGCACTGCGCTATGACGGCGGAAGCAGAGCAAACGCTTGAAAAAGCATACAAGGTGCTTTCCCTCTCCGCAAGAGGACACGACAGACTGCTTAAGGTTGCAAGAACGATCGCGGACATAAAAGAAAGCGAAAAAATTGAAAGAGCGCATATAGCTCAGGCGATGCATTTGCGTTCTCTTGACAGAAAATACTGGTCATAAACGAGGTTACCGATGGATTATGAAGGCAAACACTTTCCGGAGCAGGAAAGACAAGAAGAAAAAGAACGCTCATCCAAACTGGGCTGGACGATAAAGCAGATATTCAGATACACTTTCTGGGGCGTTTGCGCTTTGGTTTGGGGTATTATACTGTTCCGTATCTTCACAAGCACGGACGCAAGGCTGTTCAAGCAAATGTATTTTTCCGATGATGCGGCAGTTATCGCGCAGAAATTGGGAGATGATTTTACCGTATATTCCCTGCAGACCGCTTCCACGATGAACGAAGACGGAACTGTGCAGGTACGTAACAATTTTTACGCGGAAGACGCAAAGGAATTTGAGGTCGGTCTCCGCTACCGTATGAAGCATTTTACCGGCGAAAAGGACAAGGAACTACCATTCACGGTTGAGCTGGTAGACAACAACGGTGTAAAACACCCCGTTTGCAACGTGGAATTTACCACCAAAAACGATTACGGCTTTGCCCGTGTTTCCTTTCAGGGCGTAGAGATAGACAAGACCACTAACCAGTACTATTTTGAAGACGGAGATTTTTCTCACGATACGCCGGATATTAACTCGGAAAACGGTCAGGTGCTGAACACACGCACATCTTTGTATCTGTATGTTTATTACGAAGGCAAAGAGGTTGCCAAACTGCAGGTCTACCACGATTTTGCAATTCTTGAAGAAGTAGACTATAAACCCGGGAGATAAATAAAATGGGAAAAGCTACAAAACTTTACAACAAAACAAAACGAAAAGGCTTGTTTTCCGCAATTGCGGGCGGTGTTATGACCGCCGCAGGCATTGTGTTTTTGATCCTTCCTCTCGCCGTTGTTTCTGGAGTTGACGAAATAATACAAAACCTTGTGTTCCTTGGTGTGGGCGCGGTTTTGCTGATATCCGGTTTTTGCCTGCTTATTTCGGGGCTGACTCAATGGATGGTACGTCCCTATGCGGTGGTGTTCACCGATGAAGGCTTGTACGATTTTACGGGAAAGCATAAAAACGGAATGTTTATTGAATGGAACAACATAAAAGATGCGCGTATTTACGGCAAAGGCGAATCCGCTTTTATCGGTATCGACCTTATAAGTCTTGATATGGCATACAAATACATATCCTCAAAGCAAAAACGGGAGATATGCGAAAACATTTCCAACAATATGCCCGCCGTAATTATCAGCCAGTACGAGATCGCAGAGCCTATCGGAAGCGTTGTAAAAGCAATTCTCCAGATACGATTGGGAACGAAAGCCGATATGTTCAGGATGGAAGAGCTTGAAAACGCAGTGAATGTTGCGGAAGCGCCCGTTTTCTCCAAAGAGGAAATGGAAGAGCTGAACAAAACCGGCGACGTTGATTTTTCTTCCAAAGAAAAAGACGTTGAAAAAACGGAAGCAGTTTTGCCCGTTGCCGAAGAAACGGTTACCGAAATGTTGAATCCGCCGGAAGAACCCGAAGAGCCCGAAGAAGTTTCCGAAGAAGAGCTTAAAAAGCTTGATACCGCAGAAATAAACATTACCTCAACGGAAATGGCGAAAAAGATGTCCGATACAGCTTCTATCGACGATCTGCTTAAGATGCTTTCTATCGGCGACGATAAATAAACTTTTAAAAAGCGCGGAAACACCGTGCTTTTTTTATGCGCAACCAATGATTGAGAGACGTTCAACTATCAAGTTATTGACTCTTGCTGCGAAAAAGATGTATATTTAGGTAACGCGTTTTTAAAAATTTTCCGTTATTTTAATTATTCACCCAACCTTTTTAAGCTTTTTGACACTCTTATAAGTGAAAGCCCGAAAAAGGCGACAAAAATTATGAGGATAAGTAATGAACGGTTACAAAAACACTATTGACAAGGATCTGGTCAAAATGACTCTGGTCGGCGATGAAAAGGCGTACGAGGAATTGGTAACGCGGCACGAAAGAAGCGTGCACGGTACTGCTTTCAAGATAACCAAAAACAGGTATTCCGCGGAGGACGCTTCGCAGGATGCTTTCGTTGCCGCCTGGACAAAGCTGGATACTCTTAAAGAAGGGGAAAAGTTCGGTTCGTGGATATGCGCCATTGCAAGAAACTGCGCGTTGCGTATTGCCAGCCACTACCGCTGCGCCGCGGCTGACATTAGCTTTGACGCTGTACAGTTCGCATTATACGAAGAAGGCGAAGGCGGCGAAACCGCTTCCCTGCCCGACCTTGCGTTTTTGAACGAAAGCGACCGATACGAAACCCTGCGAGATGCAGTGGAGGCGCTGACCGAGAAGCTGAGGGAAACCGTAAAACTGCATTACTTTGAAGAATTATCTGTTGCCGAGATCGCCGAAAAGCTTTCCCTGCCGGTGGGGACGGTTAAATGGCGTCTTTCCGAAGGGCGTAAACAGCTCAGAAAGGAATACGGAATAATGGATAAAGAATACAACGAAAACGAAACCATTGTTGAACGCGTTATGAGGCAGGTCGAAGCGCTCAAGCTGCTTGCAAAGCAGACAGACAAGACCGAATTTAAAAAAGAATATAAAAAGGTGCTTGCAAACGTTGAAAGTCTGAGGGATTCAAAGGAAAAATCCCACGCGCTGGCAGACGTGCTTATGCACGGCGTCTGGTGGACGGATGGCGAAAAAAGCGAAGAACTGTTTGAACGTATAAAAGCCGAGGCTATGGCAGGGCATAACGATGAGGTTATGCAATCCGTGGTTTCGAGAGAAGCAGGTAAATACCACGGAAAAGAACGGGTGGATTATATGATAAACACTCAGGTTCCTTTTCTGGAAGAGAATAATCTTCCTCTTTCTCTTGGCTTTACGTGGTTCTGGGCAGGCTGGTCATACTCCTGCGAAAACGAAACCGAAAACGCCATAAAATGCTTTGACAAAGTCTTGGATGTGCTTAAGCCCACGGACGTATATTACGCCAACGCGTTATCTGCAAAGAAATGTGAAAAATTCAGAGAAACTCACAGAAACAAGCAACGCAAGCAATATGGCGGCGGAGCAACGGGAGAGATATATAAGCTTATAAACGGCAGACTTATGTTCTGGTCCCAGCCGGGATATTCTTTCGGAAACACTCATAACGGCGAAAGTATATTCTGGAACGCGAGCCGATGCGACTGCATAGTATACGACGAAAATATGCAACCCGGCGACACGTACGTCTGCTCCGACAAGAAGAGCACGCTTGAATACCGCGAAAACGGTATTACAGTGGAAACCAAAGCGGGAGTTTTTGAAAACTGCTCTCTTTGGATCTTCAAAGGGGACAGATACGGACTGACATACTGCGAAACCTATATCTGCCCCGGAGTGGGAATCGTTAAGCAACGCTCCGAAAGATACGAAGAGGATAACGTCTGGGAGTTGACAGCGTACACCGTAAAGGGCGGAAGCGGTCTTATACCCTTTGAAAAGGGCAACCGCTGGGAATACGCTCCCCTGCCCACGGACGGACCTGTAATAGCGGCAGACAGTTATTTTGAGGTGATCTCCTGCGAAAGCAATACCTTCGTAGTTACTGCGGGACACACGTCTCAGCTTTTGGGCTTGGGACACCCCACCACCTGGGAAGGCGCTATGAGTTGCTTCACGCAAGGACATTATGTAAACGATGAGCACTTCAAACCGAAGATGATCGACGTAGAGGAGTATGTATGCCTTGCGGAAAAGTACGCGCAAACAAAGCGTGAAAAGGTTATAACCGCTGTTTCTGCCGACGTAATGCGGAGAATCCAAAGATGCTATCCTCCCATTAACCCCGATTACACAGAAAAAGGTAAATGGAACTTTTTCAGCACGCAAGCCGTTAACCAAAAGCCGGACGGAACGTTATGTGTAAATAGTTCTAAAAAGTTTTCCAACTACGGCTTCACCTGGAAGGGCAATATGTGGAATATCGGCACAGAGGGATACAAGGTGCTGTACGGCAATTTCCTTTTGGAGATACAGCAAGCTATAGGCTGTGTTTGGTCCGACGAATGGATACCCGGATACAAAAAGACCTCCCCCTCCCGCGCGCAAAAGGGAGCGGAATATACGCTTGAAGTTTTGGATGACGAAACTGTCGTTACCCCCTGCGGAACATTTGAAAACTGCCGTCACGTAACCTACGAGCTTAAGGGAATGGATAAACACGGCGCCCAGTTCCAGGGCGGTAAAAAGGATATATGGTATGCGCAGGGAATCGGAATAGTGAAATTCCAAACCGATTACTGGTATGACCGCACTCTTTCCTGCTTCTGGGAATTGAAGGCATACAAAGGAACGGGAGAAGGCTACTTCCCCGTTATTGACGGCGCATACAGAAAATATGCTCCCGACACCATAGGAGACGGATGGAACGCTTCCGTTGAGCATACCTACGATACCGACGAAAGCGGAACTATAATCTTACACAACGTGCTGGGCACGAGAAACAGAGCGGAATACGAAGCGGACGATAACTGCAACGATTCCGAATACGATTGATTTAAAAGGAGAATTCCCAATTGGAAAAGAAAAATTTTAAGAAATATTTTACCCAAAGCAATCTGCTGTTTATTATCGGTGTTCTGACCGCAGTAGCAGGAGCGCTTCTTTACGGAATAAACTATCTTTTCATACACGAATACTTTTTCTGGCAGAGCTCCGTGCTTATACTCGTTGCGGGCGCGGTAATGGTAATTTGCCATTTCTCTATCCGCGTACGTGACGGCGCGGTGGATGAATACGCACAGTCATTCCACAGAGTAGCGGAAGAAGAGCTGGAAGCGTTTGTAAACGAAACCGAAAAAAGACCCGTAAAGGTATTTAATTTCACTACCGGATGTTACGCATCCGACGATCCCGACGTTAAAAATATGGTCGTAGGCGGTGATTCCACGCCGAGATGTGAAAAATATGCAAGCACGGCAATGGTGTATACAACACATAATCTTTTTACCGTAAACGCGCGTATCGATCTTATTACCGGTGACGTAACTGCCGAAAAAGCGGTGATCCCGCTTTCGGAAATAGTTAACGTACAGGTTTGCGATAAGAGCTATACAAAAGAGATCAAGGGTAAAAACAGATACGTTGAATGCTTTAAGCTTTTGGTTGAAACAAAGGATAATACGCTTGTGTTCAACGTGCGCAACGATGCACTTACCGACGAAGCGGTTGCAAAGATAAGCCGCACTGCAGAAAGTAAACGTCAAGAAAGCTAATACATCTGCATTTTGAATGCAAAAAGAAAAGCAGGGAATTTCCCTGCTTTTCTTTTATTCAAACCAATTTACTTTTCTGCTGTTTGCGTGGGCGTACCATTTTTCAAACTCGAAGCAAAGCATATCGCTTCGGTGGGAATCGCTGTTAAGTAAAAAGCTTCCGCCTTTTTCTGTTATTTTATCAAGAATAAGATCCGAAGGATAAGGTCTGTCCTTGTATCCCCGTATAATTACGCCGGTATTTATTTCGAAAGGAATATTCTTTTTTATAAGAACGTCTATTGCTTTAACCGCGGCGTTTATATATCTGGGATGCTGTTCGTCAAACATAACCGCCTTTTGATTGAATTTGGTTATCAAATCAAAATGTCCGATAATATCTATCTTTTTATCAAAAAGCAATTCTACGGTTCCGTAATACGCTTCGGTAAGCGCATACACGTCGCCGCCAAAATGCTCCGACACGGCGTTTTGCAGAACGTCTGCGGAAAGATCCACCGGGATATAGCACCCGTCTTTTTTGATATAGTGGGCAGAGCCTATGGCGTAATCAAAAAGGGACATGTCAATATCCGAATAAGCGTCCAGCTCTATTCCGCACAGAATATTTATTTTATCCCCGTACTTTTCTTTTAAAAGCGTTATCTCGTTTATGTATTTTTCCGTTTTTTCCGGTGTCATACAATAATCCGTATCAAAGGGGGTATATGAATGTCCGGAAAATCCAAGGGTATGGACTCCGCGGGATATGGCTGCTTTTACAGTTTCTTCTGCGGTGCTTTTTCCGTCGCAATAGGTGGTATGAACGTGGTAATCCTTTAAAACCATATATTTTACCTTGTACAAAGGCGGCTTATAAAAAGCCGCCCGAATTTATTTTTACTTATTTTCCGGAAAAGAAGGTACGAACCGTCTTGATATCGTACTTTGCCATTTCCGCTTCGTTTATCTCTACGGATTTTGCAAGCTCGTTAATATATTTGGTGAACTTTTCGCCCAGAATGGTTGCGGAGATCTTTTCGGAATATTCCTCTATATCTTTGGAATCAAATTCAACTCTCTTGAAAATATAGTATCCGTAAGAGCCGTACTGATACATAAAGTATCCGCCAACTTCGGTTTCCTTGAAGAGATTGTAAAGCTCTTCGTCGAGAGAATCGTCCTCGTTATGAACGACCATTCCTTCGCCGTACTGATAAGCATCGTCTTCGGATTTCTTGAATTCTTCTTCGCCGTTTTCAAGCTTTTCAAGGAACGCCTGCGCCTTTTCCTTGATTCTGGAAGCGGTCACGGCTGCCTTTACGTCACTTTTCATATTATCGAAAGCAGACTCATCCAGCTCTTGCTTTTCCATAAGGTGATAGCCGTATGCCGTCTTGACAAGGCGGACTTCGCCGGGTTCCATTTCAAAGGCTGCTTTTTCGAATTCGGAAACCATTTCTCCGTAAGTAAAGGTATACTGAAGATTGCTGTCTTCGTTATCGCTCTTGAAATCTTCAAACTTTTTCTCGCCGGACTGAATAGCGGCAAGGCTCGCTTCTGCTTTTGTCTTTTTCTCTGCCTGCTTATCTTCGGAAAGATTCTGGGTAAGGTAAAGAACGTGCTTTACAGTTACGTAATCGGAAAGGAAGTATTCCTTTGCCTGCTCGTCGGTTATATCAGCATCAACAATAGGCTTGTTGGAGGAATCCAACGTTGAGAAGAGAACGTAATCGAAATTCCAATAATCGGAAAGGTATTCCACAACCTCCGCATCGCTTACGGCAAGGGTTCCGTCGGAAACGAGATATTCCTGCATAAGATTGATATACTCATAGCTGCGGAGATACTCGACCAGCATATCGTAATCTGCGCCGTATTCGGCAAGCTCCAGATTAAGAAGATCCTTGCTTCCCGCGGTCTTTATATAATCCTGAATAAGCTCATCGATATCCGCGGCGATACTTTCATCGGACATACTGATACCGTGATCCTTGCAGAATTTCATTGCAACGAGCATATTGCAGAATTCGGTCTGCACGTAATCTGTCCAGGTTATCTTGTTATCCTGATCATAATACTCATCCCAGAAAGCGGGGGTACTGCTTATGTCCATCTTATAATAGTAGTAAAGATACTCCTGAATAGCTCTTTTCTCTATGGCGAGATGCAGAGCGTACATAGAGCTGTCAAGTGTCATTCCCTCGTAAGTGGCAATATCCACGCTGTTACAAGCACAAAGGGATAATAACAATACCGCGCACAGCAATGCGCATAAAACTTTTTTAAACATCTGAAAAATCCTCCATTGGTCATAGGTCTATTATATTACAAAAATCAACCGTTGTCTACCCCGTTTTGAAGTAAAATTTTGAACTTTTCTAGAATTTTTGCAACGGTATCCAATACATCCTCTTTTTCTTTGGGTCTGTAAGCAAAATGGGGCTTGCCTCCCAAAGAAAGCAGCATTCTTCCTCTGTACTCGGGATCGGATGCAAGAACGGTGCAGGCGCGAACGTCTATCTGCTCCGGGAAAAAGGATATCAGTCCCCGCTTTTGCTCGATAAGCTTAATACCGCAGGCGCAGGCGCCGTTACGGATAAGAGATACTCTTACCAGATTCCACAGCGTGGGAGGAATATCTCCGAAACGGTCCAGCAGTTCGTCAAGCAGATCATCTCTGTCTGCTTCGGATTCGATACAAGCTATCTTACGGTAAACGTCGATACGCATCTGGGAAGAGGGAATATAATCCTCGGGAATAAACGCGCTTACGGAAATATCTACCGTACAATCGCTCTTTAACATTCCGGGTTTGCCCTTAAGCTCGTTAACGGCTTCTTCGAGGATTTTAACGTACAGATCGTAACCGATAGCTTCCATCTGTCCGCTTTGCTCTGCGCCCAGCACGTTACCTGCGCCGCGCAGCTCCAGATCACGCATCGCGATCTTGAATCCGCTTCCGAATTCGGTAAATTCACGAATAGCGTCAAGACGCTTTTCCGCGATCTCCTTAAGGATGCTTCCCGTTCTGTAGGTAAAATATGCATACGCCTTACGGGCGGAGCGTCCTACGCGCCCTCTCAACTGATGAAGCTGTGAAAGCCCCATATGATCGGCATTTTCTATAACAAGCGTGTTTGCGTTGGGTACGTCGATACCCGTTTCTATAATGGTGGTGCAGACAAGCACGTCAATTTCGCCCCGCACCATATTTTCCCAAATTTCGCCAAGCTCGTCCTTGCTCATTTTTCCGTGAGCAACGGCGACCACCGCTTCGGGAAACGCTTCCGAAAGCTTTTTGGCAGATGAATAAATGGTTTCCACAACGTTGTGCAGATAGAACACCTGACCTCCGCGGCGAAGTTCGCGGCGGATAGCCTCGTGTATCACTGCGTCATCGTGCTCGAGAACGAAGGTCTGTACGGGAATTCTGTCCGAAGGCGCTTCTTCAAGCACCGACATATCGCGGATGCCCGAAAGCGCCATATTAAGGGTTCTGGGAATGGGAGTTGCGGTAAGAGTAAGAACATCCACGTTTTCGGAAAGCTGTTTTAATTTTTCCTTGTGGGTAACTCCGAACCGTTGCTCTTCGTCCACGATAAGCAAGCCCAGATCCTTGAATTTTATATCGCTTTGGAGTATACGGTGGGTTCCCACAACAATATCGGTCTTTCCGATACGAAGGTCCTCAATGGTCTGCGCCTGCTCCGCTTTGGTGCGGAAGCGGGACATCATTGCCACCTTTACGGGAAACGCGCGGAAGCGGGACAGCATAGTCTGATAATGCTGCATTGCAAGAATGGTGGTAGGAACCAGAACCGCAACCTGTTTTCCCGAAACCACCGCTTTGAAAGCGGCGCGCAAAGCCACCTCGGTCTTTCCGAAGCCAACGTCGCCGCACAGCAGACGGTCCATAGGAACGGGACTTTCCATATCCTTTTTGATATCCTCTGCGGCACGGAGCTGGTCATCGGTTTCGTCATACTCGAACATAGACTCGAATTCTTCCTGCATTTCCTCATCGGGAGGGTACGCAAAGCCTTCTTTAAGCTGGCGGGCGGCATAAAGGGCGATAAGCTCTTTTGCAATATCCTTTGCGGCGCTTTTCGCTCTCGCTTTGGTGCGCTGCCATTCGGAAGTGCCCATTTTGGAAAGCTTGGTGTTTTCGTTTCCGATATATTTGGAAACAAGATCAAGCTGGTTGCAGGGTACGTACAAGGTATCCGTACCCGCATAGCGGATTTTTATATAATCTTTTGAAACGCCTTCGACGGTAAGATTGGTTATACCTTCAAACCGACCGATACCGTGGTTGGCGTGAACGACGAGATCTCCGAAAGCAAGATCTGCATAAGAAGCTATACGCTCGCTTTTGGTAACCTTTTTGCGCACACGCTCTTTACGGCGGGCGGAAACGTTCTGCAGAGTATCCGTATCGGTATACAAAACGAAATTTGCTCTGGGAAGTTCAAATCCGCAAAGCGATTGGTTTCCGTCCAGCGTGCCCACACCGGCAAGTCCTTTATGAAGCTCGCCGCTGAAGCGGTAACATCCTATATTTCTTTCGTTGAGCGCAGACAGCATATTATCCGCGGCACGCTCGCTTACCGTTAAAACGAGCACGTTGCGCTTAAGATCGACAGAGGATTTAAGATCGTCCGCCAAAAGCTCCAGATTGGAAAGATATGAATTTACAGATTTGGTTAAAACCGTGTATTCATCACGGTAATCAAACATTTTGTTGGCGCCGGAAAAATAATCCAGAGCCAATGTCTTTTTTGACAAAGAGGACACGAGCGTATCCGTATCCATATGAGGAAGCTCGCTTCCGGCGGGGAGAATTCCGCTTTCCGCAAGAGAGGCGAAGGTCTGCTCGTTTTGCCAGCAGAACGCCCCTGCCCTTTCTTTTAGACGGGAGGTGTTTACAGCTATTACCGCAAAATCCGAAAGATAATCCAGAACTGTTGCTTTTTCCTCGTATACAAATGACGCGTATTTATCAAGAGCGGTAATTCTTATATGGTTTTCGCAGTTTTCTTTTTCTTTTATAAGAAGATCTCTGAGCTTTTCACTGCCGGTAATTTTTTTTATCTGCTTTCCGATATGGAAAGCTATATTTTCGTAGGCAAGATTATCGGGCAAAAGCTCGTACACGGGAAGAATGCTTACGGTTTCGGTGTTTTCGTAACGTCTTTGGGAGGTTATATCAAAAAAGCCGATAAGATCGATCTCATCACCGAAAAAATCTATACGGAACGGATTGGGATACGAGGGAGAGAACACATCCACAATACCGCCTCGCACGGCAAACTGCCCCTCGCCCTCCACCTGCTCGGTGCGTTGGTAGCCCAACAGCGCAAGCCAGGAGGAAAGCTGTGAAACGGAAATGGTTTCGCCCGTACGGACGTGCAGCGTTATATCCTGAAGTATCTCCGGCGGAACGGTATACTGCATTACCGCATCCGGTACCGTTATTACCGCATCCGCTTTCCCGTCCAGAAGCGCGGACAGAACGCCGATACGCTGCTGCTCGAATTCACGGGAATAGCTTTTTACGTTATCAAAAACAAAATCTCTTGCAGGGAAAAACAAAACGTTTTCCATATAATATTCAAGCTCGGAGCGAAGCCTCTGGGCTTCCCTCTCATCAGGCATTATAATGAGCAGTTTTTTGCCCGTTTCCCCTGAAAAAGCCGTGCAGAAAAGGGGGCGGGCAGCGTCGCACACCCCTGTTGCAACGCACGGAACCCGTCCCTTTTTAAAATTTTCGGTAAGCGCCGAAAACTCGGTATCAAGTAAAAATTGTGAAATTACGGTATTCATATCAGTTAAAAAGATTCATTGCTTTATCGGTTTCGCCGGAAACTATAAGCTCCACAGCCTTTGAAACGTCGTCAAAACGGCTACATACGGATTTAAATTCCGACTGTGAAAAGTTGGAAAGCACCCAATCCGCCATATCGTAATCGGGATGGGGCTTTTCGCCCACGCCTATCTTAACCCGGGGAAAATCCTGGGTACCCAAATGCTCGATAAGAGATTTTATACCGTTATGACCGCCTGCGCTTCCCTTTCTGCGTATACGTATTTCCCCTACGCCGATAGCGCAATCGTCGAACAAAACTATTATTTTTTCGGGCGGAACCTTATAAAAATCCATAGCGCTTCTTACAGCTTCACCGGAATGATTCATATACGTCTGAGGCTTTAAAAGCAAAACCTTTTTACCCGCTATTTCCGTTTTGCCGCAAAGGGCGCGGTGCTTCAAAGAGTTTATGCGGACACCTCGTTGTTCCGCAAGGTGATCTATTGCCCTGAACCCTGCGTTGTGGCGGGTAGTATCGTACTTCGGCTCCGGATTTCCCAGACCGACGATGATATACTCTATTCCGCCGGATGAAAATAAACCCATAGCGAAAACCTCCTTCGGTGTGTAAGTTTATCCTTTTTAAGACGTTTTGTCAAGTGCAATAAGTATACAAATTATATAATATGAAATAAAGTTTTGAAAAAAGTATGGACAAAACCAATTTTTGTGTTATAATATATCGATTAAATTTTACGGAGGTACACACATGGCAGAAAAAAAGTATGTCTATTTGTTTTCAGAAGGCAACGGCTCCATGCGCGAATTACTTGGCGGTAAAGGTGCAAACCTTGCAGAGATGACAAATCTGGGCTTGCCCGTTCCCCAGGGATTTACAATTACTACGGAGGCTTGTACCCGTTATTACGATGACGGCAAAAAGATCGGCGACGATATAAAAGCGCAGATTTTGGAATATATAGGTAAGATGGAAGAGGTTACCGGCAAAAAGTTCGGCGACCTTGAAAATCCTCTCCTCGTTTCGGTAAGATCCGGCGCACGCGCTTCTATGCCCGGTATGATGGACACTATCCTCAACCTCGGTCTTAACGAAGATGTTGTTAACGTTATTGCAGAAAAATCCGGCAATCCCCGCTGGGCTTGGGACTGCTACAGAAGATTTATTCAGATGTATTCCGACGTTGTTATGGAAGTCGGTAAAAAATATTTCGAACAGCTTATAGACAAGCTTAAGGAAGAAAAAGGCGTAACTCAGGACGTTGACCTTACGGCAGACGATCTTAAGTATCTTGCTACCCAGTTCAAGCAGGAATACAAGGACAAGATCGGTCAGGACTTCCCCAACGATCCTATCGAGCAGCTCTTCGGCGCCGTAACCGCAGTATTCAGAAGCTGGGATAACCCCAGAGCAAACGTATACAGAAGAGATAACGATATTCCCTACAGCTGGGGCACCGCTGTTAACGTACAGATGATGGCGTTCGGTAATATGGGCGATACCTCCGGTACCGGCGTTGCATTTACCCGTGACCCCGCAACCGGTGAAAAGCGTCTTATGGGCGAATTCCTTATGAACGCTCAGGGCGAAGACGTTGTTGCAGGTGTTCGTACTCCTCTTCCCATTGCAAAGATGGCAGAAGTTATGCCCGAATGCTTTGAACAGTTCACCAAGATCTGCAGCATTCTTGAAAACCATTACCGCGATATGCAGGATATGGAATTCACCATTGAAGACAGAAAACTGTTTATGCTTCAGACCAGAAACGGTAAGAGAACCGCACAGGCAGCTCTTAAGATTGCCTGCGATCTGGTTGATGAAGGTATGATTACCGAAGAAAAAGCAGTTCTTATGATAGACCCCAGAAATCTGGATACCCTTCTCCATCCCCAGTTCAGCACCGAAGCTTTGAAGAAGGCTGTTCCTATGGCAAAGGCTCTTGCAGCTTCCCCCGGAGCGGCTTGCGGTAAGGTAGTATTCACCGCAGAGGATGCAAAGGCTTGGAACGAGCGCGGCGAAAAGGTTATTCTTGTAAGACTTGAGACCTCTCCCGAAGATATCGAGGGTATGAAGGCGGCTCAGGGTATTCTTACCGTACGCGGCGGTATGACCAGCCACGCAGCGGTTGTAGCACGCGGAATGGGTACCTGCTGTGTATCCGGATGCTCCGCTATTGCTATGGACGAAGAAAACAAGAAGTTTGTTCTTGCAGGCAAGACCTTTAACGAAGGCGACGAAATTTCCATTGACGGTTCTACCGGTAATATCTACGACGGTATCATCCCCACTGTTGACGCAAAGATCGTTGGCGAGCTGGGCAGAATCATGGCTTGGGCAGACAAGTTCAGAAAGCTTAAGATCCGCACCAACGCAGATACCGAAAAGGATGCAAAGAAGGCATTCGAGCTTGGCGCAGAAGGTATCGGTCTTTGCCGTACCGAGCACATGTTCTTCGATAAGATAGATGCTATACGTGAAATGATCTGTTCCGACACCGTTGAGCAGAGAGAAATTGCCCTTGAAAAGATACTTCCTCTCCAGCAGGCAGACTTTGAAAGCCTTTACGAGGCAATGCAGGGCAATCCCGTAACCATCCGTTACTTGGATCCCCCTCTCCACGAGTTCGTTCCCACCGAGGAAAAGGATATAGAAAAGCTTGCCGAAACTCAGGGCAAGACTGTTAAGCAGATCAAGGATATTATCGCTTCTCTCCACGAATTCAACCCCATGATGGGTCACAGAGGATGCCGTCTTGCGGTAACTTATCCCGAGATTGCGGCTATGCAGACAAGAGCTGTTATCCGCGCGGCTCTCAACGTTCAGGCTCGTCATCCCGAATGGACTATGGTTCCCGAAATCATGATCCCTCTCGTTGGCGACGTAAAAGAGCTTGCATACGTTAAGAAGACGGTTGTAAACACCGCAAACGAAGAGCTTGCAAACGCCGGCAGCGATATGCAGTACAAGGTCGGTACTATGATCGAGATCCCCCGCGCTGCTCTTACCGCAGACGAGATCGCAAAAGAAGCTGAATTCTTCTCCTTCGGTACCAATGACCTTACTCAGATGACCTTCGGCTTCTCCCGTGATGACGCAGGTAAGTTCCTGGATGCATATTATGACAGCAAGATCTACGAAAGCGATCCCTTCGCACGTCTCGACCAGAACGGCGTAGGCAAGCTGGTTGAAATGGCAGCAAGACTGGGCAAGCAGACCCGTCCCGATATCAAGCTGGGTATCTGCGGCGAACACGGCGGAGATCCTTCTTCCGTTGAATTCTGCCACAAGGTAGGTCTGTCTTACGTTTCCTGCTCTCCCTTCAGAGTTCCCATTGCACGCCTTGCCGCTGCACAGGCTGCTCTCAAAGACTAAATAATTAAGTTTACCACACATTATGTGCGGATGCGAAAATCCGCATCCGCACATTGCTTATATTTAACTATTGATATTATGACATACGCTTCGATAACACAAAACATTTACAACGATAATAAAAAGACCTATAAAGCGGGAAAAAAGCGTGTAAAATGGGTTTTGTTTTCTGCGGCACTCTGCCTTGCTTTTATTAATTTTCTGGGTTATATCATCAGGTATCCTATAAGTCTTGTGGTCCCCCACGTTGAAAAGGTAATGCCTCTCTCCACCTTCAGTCTCTTGCTGAGCATGGCAATGTATATCTTTTGTCTGGTGGTGCCCTTCGGTATCTCAATGATATTCTGCAGAGAAAAAATCAAAGCGGTTTTTCCCATTAAACCACGGCTTACCAAAAACCCCATAGGATATACTCTGTTTGTTTTCGGAATATGCTTGCTTTTTAACCTTGCAATGAATTTTCTGTTCCCCTGGTATAGAGAGATATTCGTTTCCGAGTCTGAAATTTACGAAAGCACTGTGGATATAATCCTTAATTTTGTAAGCATAGCGATTTTGCCCGCAATATTCGAAGAATTGGTGTTCAGAGGAATATGCATTTCCTGCCTGCGCCCTATGGGAACTCGATTTGCCGTAGTAGTTTCCGCAATCATCTTCGGACTTTCCCACGTGGATCCGCTTCAAAGCATGTTTGCTTTCCTTTTTGGATTGCTTATAGGCGGTGCATTCGTTGCAACCGGCTCTATTTGGCCCGGAGTTATTCTGCACTTTTTCAATAACGCCGTTTCCGTTCTTTTAGGATACGGTCACGATGCGGTGGTATACGTTTTGAGTGTGCTTATCTGGGGAGCTTTGATTTACTCTTTGATATATCTTTACAAGTTTTCAAAACTACCCGGCAGATTCCCTATTTTTGTAAAATCAGAAAGAGAAGATCTTCTTACGGGAAGCGGTTTCACACCGGTTCGAGCACTGTTTTCCAACGCGTGGACCTATATGTTTGCAGTTGTATATTTTATGGCGTTGATTATTCGCTTTTTCCCCGAGTTTTTTAATGTTTTTGCATTTTTGCTCGGTAAATAAACAGCGGAAGGTTTTCAGATGAAAGAAAAATTTATGCGCCGCGCTATGAACTATGCGCGCAAAGCCGCCGAAAAGGGCGAAGTGCCCGTCGGCGCAGTGATCGTGAAGGACGGAAAAGTAATAGCTTCCGGATATAATAAACGGGAAGAAAAGAAAAACGCCCTTATGCACGCAGAGATGATCGCCATTGACAGAGCCTGCAAAAAGCTGGGCGCGTGGCGGTTGGAGGATTGCGAACTGTACGTAACCCTTGAGCCCTGCCCCATGTGCGCGGGAGCCGTGGCAAACGCCCGTATTAAAAAGGTTTATTTCGGCGCTTACGATACGAAAATGGGCGCTGTAAGCAGTGTTATTGATTTAAGCAAATACAATTTCAACCATCACTTCGAAGCGGAGGGCGGTATTCTGAAAGATGAGTGCGCTTTCCTGCTTTCGGATTTTTTCAAAAAACTAAGAAATAAAAACGAAAGGCAATGCGCAAATGAACAATAAAGAGAAATTTTATATTACCACCGCCATTGCATACACCTCAAAGCTTCCCCATATCGGCAATATATATGAAATTATCCTTACGGATGCTATTGCCAGATACAAAAAGAAAAAGGGATACGACGTATTCTTCCTCACCGGAACCGACGAACACGGACAGAAGATACAGTCCGAAGCGGAGGCAAGCGGCGTTTCTCCCCAGGAGTACGTCGATAAGATCGCAGGCGGTATAAAGGATCTTTGGGATCTTTACCAGTGCGAATACGATAAATTCATACGTACCACCGATAAACAGCACGAAAAAGTAGTAAGCCATATCTATACCAAGCTTTATGAGCAGGGAGATATTTACAAGAGTGCCTATGAAGGACATTACTGCACCCCCTGCGAATCCTTCTGGACAGATTCCCAGCTTGTAGATGGAAAGTGCCCCGATTGCGGCAGAGAGGTTAAAAAAGCAAAGGAAGAAGCTTACTTCCTTCGTCTTTCCAAATATGCTGATAAGCTGCTTGAGTACTACGAATCCCACCCCGAATTTATTACTCCCGTTTCCAGAAAGAACGAAATGGTAAACAACTTCTTGAAGCCGGGACTTCAGGATCTATGCGTTTCCAGAAGCAGCTTTACCTGGGGCGTTCCCTTGGAATTTGATCCCAAGCACGTTTCTTACGTATGGATAGACGCGCTTTCCAACTATATAACCGCTATCGGCTATGATACGGAAAACCCCGATGAACTCTATAATAAGCTGTGGCCTGCCGACCTTCACGTTATCGGCAAGGATATAGTTCGTTTCCACACAATATACTGGCCCATAATCCTTATGGCGCTTAACGTTCCCCTGCCCAAAAAGGTTTTGGGACACCCTTGGCTTCTCTTCGGCGAAAACAAAATGTCCAAATCCCGCGGCAACGTGCTTTACGGCGATAAGCTGGCAGAGCAGTTTGGTGTTGATGCGGTAAGATATTATCTCCTTTCCGAAATGGGCTTTTATAATGACGGAAGCATTACCTACGAAAGCCTTATAGCCCGTACCAACTCCGATCTCGCAAACATTATAGGTAACCTTGTAAGCCGTACTTCCGCAATGATAAAGCAGTATTTCGGCGGTGTGGTTCCCGCACCCACGTCTGCTGTGGGCGAAGCGGACGAGACCCTTAAAAACGCCGTTAACGCCGCAAAGGAAGCCTTTATGGCGAAGATGGACGAATATCTTGTAGCAGACGCATCCGAAGCGGTGCTCAACGGCTTCAAGGCGTGCAACAAGTATATTGACGAGACCACTCCCTGGGTTCTTGCAAAGAGCGAGGACAGCCGTGAAAGACTTGCCACCGTTATGGCAAATCTGGTACAGAGCATCCGTATCTGTACTGCAATGCTTTATCCCTATATTCCTTCCACCGCAAAGCGTATCGCAGAAGTATTTGCTTACGGTGAAGACGCTTACGATTACGATAAGCTATGCTACTGCTACAAGGTAGACGGCGTAACCGTAAACGCAGACGGCGCAAAGCTTTTTGAGCGTATAGACGAAAAGAAGTTTATGGCGGCTATCGAAGCAGAGCAAAAGGAAAAAGAAAAAGAACGCAAAAAAGAAGAAAAGAAGGCTGAAAAAGCCGAAAAGAAGGCTGAAAAAGCAAAAGAGCTTATCGGTATTGATGATTTTGCAAAGGTAGAGCTTACCGTAGGCAAGATACTCACCTGCGAAAAGGTGGAAAAATCCGATAAACTGTTAAAGCTTACCGTTGATATCGGCGAAGTAAGACAGGTAGTTTCAGGAATTGCAAAGTGGTATACGCCCGACGATCTTATCGGCAAGAAGATAATACTGGTATCCAATCTCCGTCCCGCAGTTCTTCGCGGCGTAGAGAGCAACGGTATGATCCTTGCGTCCGGTGAAGACGACGTTAAGGTCGTATTCATTGATGACAGCGTTCCCGTAGGAAGCAAGGTACGATAATGTTTGATTCCCACGCGCATTACGATGATAAGCAGTTTGACGAGGACAGGGACATCCTTATCCCTTCCCTCTTTGAACAAGGTGTAAAAGGATTTTTGAACGCTTCTTCGGATATTGCTTCTTCCCGCGCTTCTCTTGCTTTGGCTCATAAATACGAAAACGTATACGCCGCCGTGGGTGTTCATCCCCACGAAGCGGCTGAAGTAAGCGAAGACTGGCTGAACGAGCTGGACAAAATTTCAAGTGATAAAAAAGCTGTGGCTATCGGCGAGATAGGCTTGGATTACCACTATGATTTTTCTCCCCGCGACTTACAAATGAAGGTGTTTGAAGCACAGATGGCGTTTGCGGAAGAAAAGAATATGCCGGTAGTAATCCACGACCGTGAAGCTCACGGAGATACGCTCGCAGTAATAGACAGATTTCCAAAGGTAAAAGGCGTGCTTCACAGCTTTTCGGGCAGCTACGAAATGGCTGAATATCTGGTTCGCAAGGGATGGTATATTTCCTTTTCCGGTTCGGTCACCTTCAAAACCGCAGAAAAGCTCCGCCACGCGGTAACCGCTGTTCCCATTGACAGAGTTATGTGCGAAACCGACGCGCCCTATCTTGCTCCCGTTCCCTTGCGGGGCAGGCGCAACGACAGTATCAAGATGCGTCACACCGTAGAAAAGCTGGCGGAAATATACGGTATTTCCTTTGAAGAGATGGCGGAAATCTGTTTAAACAACGCTTATACCCTTTTCGGTATAGTAAAATAACCCAAAAACCAAAGAGATTTTAGAAAAGTTTTATAAAAAACACAAAATTTACAAAAAACCCCTTGTTTTTTATCAATATATGGTATAAAATAAATCGGTTTAAAAAATTATTAACACTCACAAACATTTTTTTGGAGGAATTAAAATGGCAGTAAAAGTTGCAATTAACGGTTTCGGCCGTATCGGTCGTCTCGCATTCAGACAGATGTTCGGCGCAAAGGGTTATCAGGTAGTTGCTATCAACGACCTCACCAGCCCCTCCATGCTCGCTCATCTTCTCAAGTATGACTCTGCACAGGGCAGATACAATCACGAAGTTTCCGCTAACGATGAAGAAGGCACCATCACCGTAGACGGCAAGACCATCAAGATCTACGCTGAAAAGGACGCTAACAACTGTCCTTGGAAGAAGCTCAAGGTTGACGTTGTTCTCGAATGCACCGGTTTCTACACCAGCAAGGCAAAGGCATCTGCTCACATCAACGCAGGCGCAAAGAAGGTAGTTATCTCTGCTCCCGCAGGAAACGATCTTCCCACTATCGTTTACAACGTAAACGAAAACACCCTTACCGCAGAAGACAACGTAATTTCCGCTGCTTCCTGCACCACCAACTGCCTCGCTCCCATGGCTAAGGCTCTCAATGATTACGCTCCCATCCAGAGCGGTATCATGACCACCGTTCACGCTTACACCGGCGACCAGATGGTTCTCGACGGTCCTCACAGAAAGGGTGACTTCCGCAGAGCACGTGCTGCTGCTGAAAACATCATCCCCAACAGCACCGGCGCTGCAAAGGCTATCGGTCTTGTTATCCCCGAACTCAACGGCAAGCTCATCGGCTCCGCTCAGAGAGTTCCCGTTCCTACCGGTTCTTCCACCCTTCTCGTTGCAGTTGTTAAGGGCAAGGACGTTACCAAGGAAGGCATCAACGCTGCTATGAAGGCTGCTTCCAACGAATCCTTCGGTTACACTGAAGAACAGCTCGTTTCCAGCGATATCGTTGGTATCACCTACGGTTCTCTGTTCGATGCAACTCAGACCATGGTTTCCAAGATCGACGATGATACCTATCAGGTACAGGTAGTTTCTTGGTACGATAACGAAAACAGCTACACCAGCCAGATGGTTCGTACTATCAAGTACTTCGCTGAACTCAGCAAATAAGAAGCATTTTAAAAATTCAAGTGCCGCGGTATATTCGCGGCACTGATTTTATATCTTGGTATCATAAACATTTTAAGAGGTAATTATGCCCACACTTATCTTTAACAGCATTTTACTCGGAATAGGTCTTGCTATGGACGCTTTTTCGGTTTCCCTGGCAAACGGGCTCAACGAGCCGTGTATGTCAAAAAAGAAAATATGCGGCGTTGCGGGAACTTTTGCCGTTTTTCAGGCAATAATGCCCCTTATCGGCTGGCTGTGCGTTCACACCGTAGTTCAGTATTTCACAGCGTTTGAAAGCTTTATCCCCTGGATAGCTCTTGT
The DNA here is from genome assembly GCA_017537345.1 of Clostridia bacterium. Lineage (GTDB taxonomy): Bacteria > Bacillota > Clostridia > Oscillospirales > CAG-382 > SFLA01. The sequence continues at coordinate 220,359 of JAFYKY010000005.1, forward strand.
GTTGCTGGGCTTTATCGGCGGTAAGATGATATACGAAAGCGCCACCTGTAAAGAAGAAGGCGGATGCGAATGTAAAAAGCTGGGAATAGGCGCTTTGATCGTTCAGGGCATAGCCACTTCCATAGACGCTCTTTCCGTTGGGTTTACCATTTCCGATTACGACCTTACAAAAGCGCTGTTATGTGTCGCTATAATCGCGATACTGACGTTTGCCATCTGTTTTGCAGGTGTTATTATCGGCAAAAGAGCGGGCACAAAGCTGGCAGGAAAAGCAGGATACCTTGGTGGCATCATACTGATAATAATCGGGCTTGAAATATTCATAAAAGGAATATTCTTTTAATCTTAAAATCACAAAAAAATACCTGCTTTGGCATGAAACGCAAAGCAGGTATAATTTTTTATTTTCTGTTTTTCTGAAGAGCAAAAACGATTGCGGGGCACAAAGCAACGCAGGTAATAACCTCTATAATAAAATTAACACCCACAAGTCCCAAAAAGATATAAGATACAACCGTAGCGCTTTGAGCAGATGCCCACTCATGCAACAGAGGGTTAAACAGTGTTATGAACGCTATGAGGAAAAATCCGGTATTAAAAACGGGCAGCAAAGCCGAAAGCAGAAAAGAACGCCACTTTTTTTCCTTGAATTTTGCGGTAAGCGCACTCACAAGAACAACACAGCAAGCTGCAAGTATAACTCTTAACGCAGAGCCTATAAAGGTTTTTACAGGGCTTAAAGCAAACATTATTCCTCCGCCCACATCAAAGCCTATGGCACATTCAACAAAAAGGGTTATTCCCATTGCCGCAGAAACAATTATGCCGCATTTTGCACCGTAGTGTATACAAGCAACGGCAACCGGAATAAGAGCCAGTGTAAGAGAAAACTGTAGATAATTTGTCATTAAAGTGGACAGTATCTGCAAGACCACAGTAAGCGAGCACAGAATAGCGCAATCCACAATGAATTTGCTTTTTTTCACAGCTGCACCTCGATTCGAATTTTTGTGCACAAATATTATAAATAAAATTACAAAAAAATCAATACTTATATGGAAAAAGGATTAAAAAACATCTTTATTTTTTTTTAAACATATGTTATAATATTGCGATAATTTTATTAAGAGGTGCTTGTTTTTGGATATAAATAATATCTCGCATAACGGCAATATATATTTTGTAGGTATCGGCGGAATTTCTATGTCCTCTCTGGCAGAGATACTGCACAGAAAAGGATATAAAGTAAGCGGTTACGACTGTTGCTCCTCCCCTGCCACAGACCATCTTAAAGAGCTTGGTATACCCGTATACCACCAAACGGAAAAAGAACATTTTGACGGCGTAACAGCGGCAATAGTTACCGCCGCAGTACACGAAGATAACCCTGAGATTATCGAGCTTCGCTCAAGAAACATTCCCTGCTATTCCCGTGCAGAGCTTTTGGGTGCATTGGGAAGTAAATATGCAAATTCAATTGCAGTGGCGGGGACTCACGGAAAATCCACCACCACAGGTATGCTGAGTGATATTTTTACCACAGCAAAAAATTCCGACCCTACCATTCTCGCAGGCGCAATAGTGCCCGAGCTGGGAAGCACCTTCAGACTGGGAACCGACGAAAACTTTATTTACGAAGCTTGTGAATATACCGATTCGTTTTTGTCCTTTTATCCCCATATTGCCGCAGTTCTTAACCTTGAACTGGACCACACGGATTATTTCCCCGATATAGCGGCTTTGGAAAGATCTTTTTCCAAATTCATAAACAATGCGGGAAAAGACGGAATTGCTGTTGTAAATATGGATTCTCTGCACACCATGGAAGCGGTTAAGGGATGCGTGCCCAAAGTAGTTACCTACTCCCCTGCCGGTAACAAAGAAGCAGATTATTACGTTACAGACCTTGAGTTTGATCACGGCTTTGCAAGATATAAAATTTGGCACAACTGCAAAATGCTTGCCGAGATATCTTTATCCGTTCCCGGTGTTCACAATGTGGCGGATTCCCTCTGTGCCGCCGTATGCGCCGATTTAAGCGGCATAGAAGCAAACGATATTGTTGCCGGTTTAAAGATGTTTAAAGGCGTTTCCAGACGTTTTGAGCTTAAAGGCACACTTAACGGCGCACCCGTATTTGACGATTACGCCCACCATCCCGACGAGATAAAAGCAACCCTCTCCGCCGCAAAAATGATGGAATACGAGCGTGTAATAACCGTATTCCAGCCCCATACTTATTCAAGATTACACGATCTGTTTGAAGATTTCGCAAATTCCTTTAAAGATTCCGATATTACCGTATTTGCAGAGATCTTTTCCGCATCCAGAGAAAAGGATGTTTTCGGTATCTCTTCAAAGAATCTTGCCGAAAAGGTTTCCGGCGCGGTATACTTCCCTACCTTTGCAGAAATTGAGGAATATTTGCAAAAAGAAGTGCGCAAAGGCGATATTGTTATCGTTATGGGCGCAGGGGACGTAACGAAGATTAGCAAAGATTTGATAAAAAGCGAAAAAAACAGTTGACAAACAAAGAATTTTATAGTATTATAAGGTGTTCGAATTTTTATAGCATTTGATTTGGAGGTGTAATAGATGGCAAAGTGTTCCGTATGTGGAAAGAGCGTTACTTTCGGTCACAACGTTTCCCATTCCAACAGAAAGACCAACAGAGTTTGGAAGCCCAACATAAGAAAGGTTAAGGCTGTTGTAAACGGCAGCAATACTACCGTTTCCGTATGCTCCCGCTGCCTTCGTTCCGGCAAGGTTGAAAGAGCTTAATTTCTGAACAAAACGACCAAAAAACAAATCCGACAGAGTTTATCTGTCGGATTTTTGTTTAGGTTGTTTTAGCAGGTATAATCCAAATTTTTCACCATACTGACAGCTTGGAAATCAAATTCCGAAAGATCGTATTCTATGTTTTCTTTCGGGATTTCTATAAATACATAGTAATGTGTCATCCAATACTTCTCTTGCTTATCTCTGTCTTTATCCATATCCCAAACAAAATATAACGTTTGGGGATGATCGTCTTCTTCAACAGTATATACACCGGTGCCCTTGCAATCAAAGGTAGGCACGTATGATATAAACTTTATAAGATAATTATCTTCAAACCACTCATCTGTGTATTTCGTTATATGCTTTTCATAGTTTTCTGTGTCGTAGCACATATTGTGATAGTCATCGAAAACCAGCCGTTCCGGATCGGTAACAAAGAATCCGTTATTAAAATTCCCTGCGATACCGTGGTTTTCATACACAAGAGGCATTTTTATAATTTCCACGTTGTAATCGAATTGTAGGTTTTCCAGCTCGCCTTTGAGTGAAGGCTCTTCGGAAAGCTTATAACCGTAAGCTTCCGCCCATTCCGGTGACAATGCTCTGAAGAAGAACACGGATTGTTCAAAACTAATACCTTCTGTTTTATAGGTTTCCCCTATATCATACGGAATATCTTTTTTGGATATTTCAACAAAAGCATATGAGCCGTAAGTTCTATCCCACTTAAAATCCGAATCTCCTTCATCGTATATAAAGAGCATTATCGGTTGTTTTCCGTCCTCAAAATGGAATCCTATATGCTTTAGGTCGAATTCATAACGGGTTCCAAGGAAGACGATCAACCAGTTTTCTTCAAACCATTCGTCGGTATATTTTTGTATCCATTGGTTGTATGAAGGTTCGCCTTCATCGGGCTTCCAGTATTCTGCTCCATTGCCATCAAGAAGCAGCCATTCCGGTGACAACGCGATGTTTCCATTCCACATATATTGACCTGCCGCCAAAGCCGGTTCCAACAAAGGCACGGTGATAACGTTTACTTCAAAGGGGATATCGAGGAACTCTACTTGCCCTTTAACCTCGGGTATGCTTGTTTCGGGATTTTTTTCGCTTTCCCACCCCAAAACCGTACTGTCAATAGCGTTTACTCTGACTTTGTATTCGTAGTCTTCGATTTTCACCGTTACCACGTAGATCATTGTTTCGCTATCGAATTTATGGGACACGCTTTGCACTTTTATATCAAGCCCCTGCTCGGTTCGCAGATACGCAATAGCCGCGTTTCTTGCTTCCAACGCTGTAATATAATCTTTACTTACGCTGTCGCTTTCTTCGGAAGGTTGAGAGGTTTGGCTTTCATTGTCCGGCGGAATTGAAAGATTTAATTTATATGAAAATATAACGCATTGTTTTCCTTGTTGCAGTACAGATACAGAAACGAGGGCATTTTCAGTATCGACAGAGTCTATATTTTCAATTCTCTGGGTGAACATAAAATTGTTCGCCAGCGAATATACAATAATCTCATCACTGCCATGCACATAAATATAATAATAGCCGCACCACTCCTGATGATCCGTAACATTTTCGGCAAGAAGCATTTTTTCTCCTATGCCAAACAAAGGTGAAACGTACAAGGAGTACACCGATTTGTGACTATCGCGAGTTACCTCAAAAAGATCCTGCTGTGTGAATTCATAGCTTTCGGTTACATCAACGCTGTCGGCAAGACGAATGACGACAGACTCACTATAACCGGTTTCACTGTTCGAAGCCTTTTGAAATATTGCGGCGTCTTCTCTTGCGGTAAACTTTTTAAATGTTCCCTCCGCGAAAAAGCTCTCTCCTGTTTCCAAATCAAAAATTTTCCAACGATTGGCCCTGCCATTCACAGAAGCGAGGTACTCACTGACATAGTATGCTTGCAGGTAATATCTGCAGTCAGGTGAAAAAACACCGGTTTTACTTGCGTAATATTTATCGGTAACAGAGGTAATCTCTGTTTTGATCATAGTTTCGGTGTTCAAAACGAAAATCCGATAGCCTTTATCTGTGGCTTTCCAGGTAGCGATATATTTATAATCCGCAGAGATTTTAAAGATATTTCCCGAAGGAAGCCTCTTTATTTCACCCGTTTCTATATTTGCCATATATAGCTCGCCTGTAACCTCCACAGTACACCATTCTTCGCTTGCGCCAAGCTCCACAAGATTAATATCGAAGCAAGTGATACCGTGGCCCAAAACCTTTTTGGAATCAAGTTCAATTATTCGGTTACCAAGACTGAAAATTTCGCATGTTTGAATATCGTATATTATATTATGCCCCATTTCTGCTATGACATCTTTGTATTTGGGCCACTCACATGTAAGTTGGATGTATCTGTCGTTTAATTGATATGCGCCGTATACCCATTCAGGTAAGCTATACGTGTTTTTTTCTGTTGCCGACATTAATCTGACTGCGCTTCGCTTTTGTGCTATAATAAGATCGGCATTACCGCTGAGTCCCAGTCCTTTCGCAGCAAACTCGCCCGGAGCATACCAATCCTGCAATCCGTCAAAGCAGACAATCTCGTTTGAAAAGCGCAATGTGTCTTCTTTGCCGCGTAGTTTATATACAACTGCGCCTATCGCAAGAAACAGTATAAGGCAAGCAGCTAATGCCGCAACGTATTTATAATTTAAAATACGTTTTCTTTTGGGCAAATCTTTGATCATATCGTTTTCCGAAACGCCGGCAAGGATATCGCCTTTCGGCAGCGCAAAGCTTTCGGCTTCTGCAGTATAATATTCTTTTAATGCTTTTTCAATGTCTGTAGCTTTCATTTTACCGTCCTCCTTCACAGTAGTTTTTAAGCTTTTCCAACGCACGCTGATATTTTTTGCGCACCGATACCGTGTTCTTTTCGATTACGTTTGCTATCTCCGAATGAGAAAGACCTGCGTAAATACGAAGCTTTACTATCAGCTTTTCTTCATCGGAAAGAGTGTTCAGCGCATCCCGAAGCATAATTTGTTCAAGCGTTTGGGGCTCAAAAGCACTTTGAGCTTTTTCTTTTTCCGAAATTTCTTCCAAAGACAAAGTGTGCTTTTTTTCTTTGATCTTGTCTACAGCGCTGTTTTTTGTTACCTTCAATACCCACGCTTTTGGGTTTGTTCCCTTTTTATAGGTATGTGAAAGGCGGAGAATCCTTACCATCGTATCCTGCAGCACGTCTTCAGCTTCCCCAAAATCTCCCGTTATCTGGTATGCAACGGAAAGTATCATACGTCCGTATTCGTGATAAACGCGTTCAAGTGCGTTTTTATTGCCCAAAGCGATTTCCGCAATGGCAATATCGCAGGGATCTACCAAATTCCAAAATAGGATCATATAAACACCTCTCTTTCCTGTTTCATACAATATAACCGTAATTAAGATCAAAACGTGACACGTGGCCAACAAAAATTTTCATCTGTTTTATGAAGGAGTTTACGGAAATATAATAACACAAAAGGCTGTGTTTTTCCACAGCCTTTTGCAACATTTTATTAATCGTCTATATCCCGCTCGTAGCTTATGATCTCGCCGGTATCTGCGTTTACCTCGGCTTCGTATTCATATTTGCCGCAGCGGAATTCTATTTCGTATTTCCACAGATTGTCATCGTGGTCCAGTTCTATTGTCAGCCCTTTTATATCGTTTTCGCCGAGACCTGCGCGCTCAAGTACCTTATTGAGTGCATCTTCTTTGGCAATCAGGCCTTTGTTTGAAGGCGTATCGTTATTCACGACGTTATCGCGATTGTATCTGTCAGTCTCAACACAAATTATATCGCCCGTTACCGCATTCAATTCAAACTCGTAGTCGATCCCGTTATAGGACAGCTCCACCTCGTAAACGACGATTCCGTCGTCGGTTTGAAGCTCACATTCAAAGCCCGCCCACTTTTCGGTATCGGGGCAATAAGCGGCGATGATGTCTCTGACGGCTTGCTCGGTGATATATTTTCGTGAAAGTGCGTCGTGGATATAAAATCTTTCCTCTTTCTTGCAGGAAACTATATCGCCGCTAAGAGCGTTTACTTCGATTTCGTATTTATTCATTTCGGTAAAAAGCTCTATTTCGTAAAGCATAATACCGTCATCGTGCTCCAATTCGATATCAATGATACCGTCAATATCATCCTCGGAAAGGGAGATATATTCAAGCGCAACAGCCTTTGCCTTTTTTTCGCCTATATACGCCTTATCGCTTGCAGTGCCGTTTACCTCGCCGTTTACCTCTGCGCCCACGCCTTTAAGAATAAGAGAAAGCTCGTTGATGCCCAGCTTTGCCAGAGCGGCGGGGTCGTACTTGGTATTGCAGGCGCACAGGTCAAGTATAAGCTGCGCTTTTCCCAAAGTGATGTTCAGCTCCGATGCAAGAGAAGCCGCGTCGGTATTGGTGCGGTCTATCTGCAGGGAGATCACTGCCCCCTCTGAAGTATCTGTAGCGATAAGACTGCGGATAATACCGTTCAGCTTTTCACGGAGAGCGGCGTTTTTATCGGCGTCGTTATTATCCACGCTTACCAGCACCGAATTTGCAAGCTCATCTATATATCCGTTGGTGATCATTGAACCGATAAGCGCGTTCAGCGCCACCTCTATGTCGGTTCCCACAAGGTCCATATTGCCCAGTATCTTTTGTCCGTCCTCGTTAAGAGCCTTTATCTCCACGACAACGTCTTTTTTATTGAGTTTCATTTCGATACTTGGATTTACGTCTATGGAAACAACGCTTGCAACCGCGTTATTTCCCGTATACACAAGTACACCCGCAAGCACGCCGAACAGCATAACGAATGCTGCCGCGGCGGCAACGATAGCTATGGGTAATCTTCTTTTTTGTTTCACGAGCATCGCCGTTCCTTTCCCGCTTACGCTGTCAGAAACAACGGTTTCGAGAATATCGGGGGTGATAGCCGTAAAAGCATTTTTAATTTTGTTTTCTGTTTGTTTCATTCCGTTCCTCCGTCAGCAAGTATCTTTCTTAATTTTCGTATTGCGCGGCTGTATTTTGAAAGAACAGTCGGCAAAGGCAGAGAAAGAATATCCGCAATTTCCCGATGCTTGAAACCGGAAACCGCGTGAAGAGTAACGATACGCAATTCCTCGTCCGAAAGCTTTTCCATACACATACGGATGATCACAGCATCCTCGGTGGAAACATCGGAAGACAACGCAAAGGTTTCTTCCCAATTTTCAGGGCAGTAATCTGCGTTTTTTGCTCTTTTTCTAAGCTTCATAAGACAGTGGTTTTTGGTTATTGTAAGCATCCACGCCAGCGGTTTTCCTCTGTCTTCATAGCTCGCCGCAGAGGCGGAAACGGTGAGATACACGTCGTGCATAACGTCTTCCGCATCGTGACTGTTTTTTAAAATTGACAGCGCAAAGGAGTATATACTTACAGAGGTTAATTTATACAGTTCACCCAGACTATGAGCGTCGCCGCCGGCAATCGATAAAATGAGCTCTGCCAGCCTGCGGTCATCCGTGTGAACGGTTTTGTGCGCCGTTGATAAGCCGCTTAACATCATCTGTATTCCTCCTTTCATAACATTAATGCGGAAAAACGCCGTTTTATTGCAAAACAAAAAAATATTTTTTTATTTTTTCCAGTTTTCTTTTTTAAGGGAGTAATAATGAATAATTCTGTCTTCTCCCTTTACGTTGAGCGGTTCTTCCCCGATTTTTACAAAATCAAATCCCAGCCGCTCTGCCAGACGCACGGAAGATCTGTTTTCTTCCATTATACGGAGATCGACTCTTTCAAGTCCTATTCGTTCGAAAGCAACGGAAAGAATGGCGGAAACAGCTTCTGTCATATATCCGTTTCCCTGATACGCGGGGTTCAAAACGTATCCCACTTCGCCTACGTTGTTTTCGAAATCGAAATCCGCAAATCCGGTAGTGCCGATAAGCCTTCCTTCGCTTTTCAAAAAAACTCCCCAATCCGCATACGCGCCTTTTTTGTACTGGCGGTTCAAAAACTCTATATATCCGCGTGTATCGTCTATATTAAGATGGGGGGACCAAAGCAAAAATCTGGTAACGGAGTTCAACGAAGCGTATGAATACATATCCTCTGCATCGGAAACGGAAATTTTTTTAAGGATAAGTCTGTCCGTTTCTATTTCCGGAAGGTCGCGGAACACTCTTCTGAAATTCATATTATTCATAGTCAACACTCCTTGTTGGTCATTTTGTAATAATTATACTATCTCTTTTTGTGCATTTCAATATACATTTGATAAATATTAATATTTTGAATGGAAATTAACCTTGACACCGGCACCGCAATAGTGTATAATTCATTTGATTAGATATATGGAGGTACCGTAATGAAAAACCGCGTTGCAGCGTTACTGCTGATCGTACTTATGCTCTTACCCGTTCTGGCTTCTTGTAGCAAAGAAGTTCCCCCTACAGAAACCGAGGTAACCGTCTATACTCTTCATATGATTAAGGGAGAAACCACTACCGAAGAAGCTATAAAGAAAGTGGAACTTGCTCTTAACCGTATACTGTTCTACCGTCTGGGAAGCTGTGTTGAAATACTCGCTTACACAGAGGACGAATATTATGACGCCATTGAAGCAAAATATGCCGAAATGGAAGAGTATAAGATTAAAAAAGAAGAAGAAAAGAAAAATAATAAAAATAACAAAGATAAGAACAAGAACGAATCTTCCGAAGAAGTTTCTGTTGACGTTTTCACCGGTGACGATTATCTCGATCTCCTTATGGAGGGCGGCGAATACGTAAGAGAAGAACCCAGATTCGATATCTTCCTTATCAACGATTACGAAAAGTATTATGAATACGCTACCGAAGGAAAACTTTCTGATATCAAAGACGTTCTCGGCAGCGAATGCAAGATACTTAAAGACTACATCCACCCCACCATTCTTTCTGCTGCAGTTATAGACAAAAAGACTTACGGCGTTCCTCTTAACACCATTATCGGCGAATATTCCTATATGGTGTTTGACAAAGAACTGCTCGATGAGCACGGCGTGGATTACCAGACAATGAAATCTCTGGACGACCTTCAGGATTATCTTTCTGTTATTGCAGAAAAGAATCCCGACGTTGTTCCCCTTTCCAACACTGCGGATCCTACCTCTGTTGATTATATTTTCAATTCTCTCTCCCCTGCTTACGTAAAGAACAAGTTCGTTTATTCTTCCTTCGAAAGCAGTGAGCTTGCATCCTATTATTCCGTTATCCAGATGTTCAACTCTATGGGTTATCTCCGCGAAGCTGACGAAGATGACAGAGTTGCAGTTCAGTTCATCTCCGGTAACGAAGAAACTATCGCAAAGCTTGAAGCCGAAACCGGCAGAGAATACGAATTCACCGTATACAGCAATCCTGTTGCTACCAATGAAAACTGTATAAACGGTATCTTCGCATTCAGCTCCTTCTGTACAGCAAACGAACTCAAGGCTGCAATGGAGCTTGTTACCGCTATCTACACCAACCCCGAACTTGCAAACCTTTTTGCATACGGTGTTGAAGGCGAACACTACCTTATCAACGATGACGGTCAGGTAGAACGCAGAAACGAAGATTATATTATCGACCCCGAATATGCAGGCAACCGCTTCCTCACCTACACCGTTGCAGGCGACGACGCTGAAAAATGGGAAAAGGCAAAGCTTCAGAACCTGAACGCCAAAGTTGCTGTTGATATCGGCTTCAATCTCCAGCCCGAAGAATTCACCTGGGATATCGAAATTGAAGTTGAAGAAGGCAAAACGGAAAAAGAAGAGATCGTTGTTTCCGAACCCGATTATATCGAGATCATCAACAAGATTTCCTCCAAGTACTATAACGATATAGTAAACGGTAACGCTCTTGAGCTTGATCTCGAAGCTCTTTACGCAGAAGCCGAAGCAGGTATCGAAGACACTCTCCGCGCAAGCCTTGAAAAGACATACGCTACGAGAATTCAGAACAATTACTCCAACACCATTCAGGCAAGATACGGTCTTGAAACCACAGAAGGCAAAAAGCTTTACAACGAAGCTGCCGCAACCATCAACTCCACTCTTTACGAAAGAGTTTATGACGAGCAGTACTTAAAGCACAAGAAAACCATTATCGAAGAGCTTACTCCTTTGTATGATGATGAAGACAAGCTTATGGCTGCTGTTGAAGAACGTCTTACCAAGCTTTTGACCGATGACTTCATCAACGAAGCTATCGAAAGAGATTACGCCGATAAGATCGAAGATTTCATTATGGCTGAATTCAACAAGAACGTTCAGACTAAGGTTGACAGCGCTGTTAAGGCATACCTCCTTACCGAACAGTATCTTGCAGAATACGAAGCAGCAATAGTATCCGACGAATTCAACGCAGAGCTTGAAGAAGCGCTCAATTCCGACCTTTCCTCTACCATCAGCTCTTCCGTTAACACTTTGATCACCACTATGATGAGCGATTATTTCGCAGTTATCATAGCTGAGTGCAACGAAGAACTTGAAGTTGCTCTTGAAGAGTTTATTGCAGAAGTAGTTGCAGCTTCCGCAAAGTATGACGGCGAAGAGGCTATGACAGAAGACGAAGTTCGCTTTGAACTGGGTCTTATGACCAAGGAAACCGAATCCGACGAAGAAGGTAATGTTACCAGCGAAACTTACGTTCCCGTTGACATTACCGCTTACGAATACGTAATTCAGAAGATCACCAAGCAGTATTACGATATGTTCGGTGACCCCACCAAGCCCGCTTAACCCAAACCTATACAACAAACGCCCGAATTACTTCGGGCGTTGTTTTTTTCTTACGATGTTTGACTATTTAAAAATTTTGTGATAATATTTTTAAAAGTTCCAACCTTTTTAAAACACAGTGTCTATATGGTTGAAAGCTTGCAAGCGAGGAAAACAAATGAACAGACAAGACGCCGAAAAAATTATAACCGAATATCTTAAGCCAATATTCGGATTTGCGCTGAAGCGGTGCAAGAACGCCCAAGATGCGGAAGATCTTTCGCAGGATATCGTTTTAAAAGCATTTAAAGCGCTTATTGTAAAGGAAAATATCGAAAACACCGATAAATATATCTGGACTATTGCCCACAATGCGCTGAGCAATTACTACCGCGATACAGCTAAAAGCGTTATCGGAATATCGGTTGAGGAATTTTCTGAAACAATTGCAGATCCCGATTACAAGGAATTTACCGATGAAAACGAGGAATCGTTGATGCGCCTTCAAAGCGAGATAGCATATCTATCCAAGCTTCAAAGGAAGATCGTGATTGCGTATTATTTTGAAAATAAAAAGCAAGCAGATATTGCAAAAGCTCTGAATATTCCTCTCGGTACGGTTAAATGGCACTTGTTTGAAGCAAAAAAAGAGTTAAAAAAAGGTATGGATATTATGAGAAAATCGAGCGAACTAAAATTCAATCCAATAAAATTCACTTCATACGGAATCAACGGTTCTGTAGGCAAAAGATTTCCCGACGAATTCTTCCGTTCTGCGCTTACGCAAAATATTTGCTACTGTGTACGTAATACGGCAAAGACCGTTAACGAGATCGCAGATGACCTTGGCGTTTCTCCCGTGTACGTGGAAACAGAAGTTGAATTCCTTGAAGAATACGGCTTCCTGCAAGCACAAAATAATAAGTTTATTGTAAACTTCATTATCAGCGAGCCTACTGCAGAATTACTTACCATACAGAATAATATGTACAAGAGCGCGGCAAAGCTGTTCGCCAACGATCTATTTGATGAGCTGACCACATCCGGCATTCTTGACGATCCCGACATTTGGTGCGGACAGACTGATATGCCCATCTCCTTAACAGAGTCTCCCAAAGCGGACAAAAACTTCGTTTTATGGTCGCTGATCCCCTACATTGCCGCTTTGTCGGGCGAAAAGCTGATGGATGAAAAAATTTCTTTTGAAGATGTTGCAACGATCCGTCCGGATGGTGCACATAACATCTACCACGCATCTGTGGTGCCGGATGAAACAGTTTTTCCTGATGACTATGTTTATATGAAAAACTGGTGCGGTCCCAGGTGGAACGGCTACGGGGAACACATCCTTTGGCAGATCGACAGCGAATGGTCCAGCCGAGAAGATGATTTCAGGCTTAAGTATTCTGAAGAATCCGCGCGAATTCTTTCACTCTATGAAAGAGAGTTTGAAGGCTGTCTTTCAAAGGACGAGTATACTTGGCTTTCAGAGCGCGGATACGTGAAAACCAACGGAGATTATGATGGCTACTTCAAGTCAGCGTGGCAGATCGTTGTGCTGGCAAGCGAAGGTATTAAGGATAGACTCCTTAACATCGGTGAACGAATCAAAGAAAAGTACAAGACTGATTTTGACACGCTGAAGGCACCTTATGCGGCGGCTATATTAAAATCGGTTCCCGCACATCTGCGAAAAGCAAAAGAGTATGAGCTGCAGTTTGTGTTTCATTCCGACGGATGGTTTCTGCTTCACTGCATTACAGCGTTACTGAATAACGGCAAACTGAAACTGCCCACCGAAGAACAAAAGAAATCTCTTACCACGCTGATAATCAAAAACTAAACTAAATTATCCAAAACAACAAATCACCCCAAGAGGCTTTGAATGCTTCTTGGGGTGATTAACTTATTAAATCTTAAGATGCGTAGAAGGCTTTATCGGCTTTATACATCATATAGATATCGCCTTTGGAGGCAAGCTCGCCGGTGGAGTGCATGGAAAGGATGGGAACACCGCAATCCACTACGTCGATATTCAAAGCGGCAACCTCGGTAGCAACAGTGCCTGCTCCGCCCTGATCAACCTTGCCGTATTCGCCGCACTGCCAGATAACGCCTGCTTTATCAAACATTAAAGCTATGCGGGAAACCACTTCTGCGGAAGCATCGGAACATCCGCCTTTACCGCGGGAGCCGGTGTATTTAACGATAACGGGACCGTTATTGATATATGCAGAGTTCTTGGGGTCATACGCACCGCCGAAATTGGGGTCGTATGCGCCGCCAACATCGGAAGAGAGGCAGATGGAGTTTGCACAGCAAGCAATATAATCGCTGTTATCGTTTGCACAAAGATCCATAAGGAAGTGAGGAAGGAAATCGGAGCGCAAACCGGTTACGCCCTCGGAGCCTATTTCCTCTTTATCCGCAAAAGCGGCAATGCAGGTATGCTCGGGTATATCCAGATCAAAAAGTGCAGTATAGGCGGGATAAGCGCATATACGGTCATCATGTCCGTAAGCCATTATCATGCTGCGGTCAAGACCAACTTCACGGGAGCGGGTTGCGGGAGTAGCAATAAGCTCTGCAGTAATAAGGTCACGCTCGGTAATACCGTATTTTTCGTTAAGTATATTCAAAAGATTAAGCTTTACGCCGTCTTCTTCGTCGTAAGGTGCGCTTGCGGCTACGAGATTAAGTCCCTCACCCGTAATGCCTTCCGCAAGTGTTTTTGCATACTGGTCCTTTGCAATATGGGGCATAAGGTCGGTTATGTAGAATACGGGTTCGCTTTCATCCTCGCCGATACATATCTTAACCTCGCTTCCGTCAGCACGGTAGATAACGCCGTGAAGAGAAAGAGGAATTGCCGTCCACTGATATTTCTTGATACCGCCGTAATAATGAGTTTTGAGTAAAGCAAGGTTCGCTTCCTCGTAAAGAGGCTTTTGCTTGAGATCGAGTCTGGGACAATCGGTATGGGCAATTATCATACGTACACCGGTCTCTGTCTTTTCTTTTCCGATAACCGCAAGATATATTCCTTTTTTGCGGTTAACATAATATACTCTGTCGCCGGGCTTGTAGCTTGCCTTGCGGTCATAAGCAACAAAACCGTTCTTTTCTGCCTGCATAACAGCGTAATCAACCGCTTCACGTTCTGTTTTTGCACTATCGATAAATTCGCGGTAGCCTTTGCAGTACTCATCTGCGTTTTGCTTTACGTCTTCGTTAAGAAAAACATTTAAGGGCTTGTATAAGAGTTTTTTAGAGAGTTCCTTATCCATTTTTACTTTCCTCCGTATAGTATAATTGAATATAATAGCCGCGTGCCGTTTTTATACGGTTTACGAACTGTTTTGTTTCCCCATAAGGTATTTCCTTGAGCGTTACTCCATCGTTGCTGTATCGCTCGTCCGCGAGCCAACCGCCCACCGTTCCCTGCCCTGCGTTGTATGCGGCAAATACGGTTTCCCAATTCGAAAAGATTCCGTACAGATATTTAAGCATACAAGCACCGGTTCGGATATTTGATTCGGGGTCGAATATATTTTCCGCAATACATTCTTCCTTCATTTTATAGGTTATAAGCCATTCATAGGTTACGGGCATTAACTGCATCAAACCGCAAGCCCCTACCGGCGAAACCGCTTCCGGACGAAAGTCGCTTTCGCATTTTATTACCGCATATATAATGTCCTCCGGTACGCCGAATTCTATCGAGGCGGCGGTTACGAAGCTTTCGTAGACTCTGGGGTAGGTTTCCTCAAGAGAAGGACCGCAGGAGGTTAAAAGAAGAACGGCAACACATAATACTATAAATAATTTACGCATACTACGCCCCCACGCATTGAAGGAACAAAGCTATCTTCCGGTAAAGCTCCTCTGCAGTGCCGTTATTTTCTATAACGTAATCGCAGTTTGCTTTTAGAAAATCATCGTCGTGCTGGCGGCTTAACCGTTCACGGAAATCTGCTTCTGTAAATCTGCCGTTCATACGCTCAAGCAATATTTCAAAAGGCGCGGTAAGAGCAAGGGTCACGTCGCACTCTTTGTCAAAACCGCTTTCAAACAGCAGAGGCGCCGCCACGACACAGTTTTTGCCCTTTTGCTTTATCCAATTGCGTACATAAGACAGTATATGATAATGGGTAATCTCGTTGAGTTTTTTGGTATTTTCGTGGGAAGAAAAGCACTTTTTTGCAAGAGCGGGTCTGTTGAGTGTGCCGTCTTCAAACAGAATATCGGCGCCAAAAACAGAAACCAATTCTTTTAAACACTTTTCACCGGGAAGGCAGACAAGACGGGAAACGTCATCGCAATCGATCACGTTCAACCCAAGGGAAGCGAAGCACTTAAGAGCTTCGGATTTTCCCGTTCCCATTCGTCCGCAAAGACCTATTACCATTCCCCTATCACCTCTTTGATCATAGTTTCGGTTACGGCGCCCTGACGTAAAATAACGGGTTTGCTTTCTGTAAGAGAAATGATCGTAGACGGAACGCCAACGGAAGTTAATCCCGAATCTATGATCGCGTCCACTCTGTCGCCCAGAGAGCGCATTACCGATTCGGCTTCCGCAGGGCTTGCCTCGCCCGAAATATTTGCGCTGGTTGCCGCAATGGGAAAACCGCATTTTTTTGCAAGAGCCAAAAATACGTTGTTTGAGGGAAATCGCAATCCCACGGTATCCATACCCGAGGTCACGTTATCGCCGATACACGGCTTCTTTTTAACAATGACCGTAAGCGGGCCGGGTGTAAATGCCTTTATAAGCGCTTTTGCGGTATCGTCAAGATAACCGATCTCGCCCGCCTGCTCCACAGAATACAGATGGCACAAAAGCGCCTTTTCTTTGGGACGGCATTTTGCGGTATACAGACGATCTATTGCCTTTTTATCAAAAACGTTTGCGCCTACGCCGTACACGGTTTCCGTGGGAAACACGGCTATTCCTCCGGCGGTAAGAATATCTGCGCATATATCAATACTTTCGGTATTCGGGTCTGTTTCCGAAACGAAGAAATACTTTGCTTTCATAAGTTACTTAACAACGTACTCCCCGTCCCCAAGACGGCGGATACGGGCAGAATAAAATGCTGTAAGAGCGTTTATCATATGAGTAATATCTTCGCTTCCCGCAGTTTCGTAAGAAGAATGCATTGCAAGCTGGGCTATACCGATATCCACGGTATTTACGGAAACGTGAGTTGCGGAAATATTGCCAAGGGTAGAGCCGCCCGCCATATCCGCGCGGTTGGTATAGCGCTGTACGGGAACGCCGGCTTCGTTGCAGATGCGGGTAAAGATCGCATCGGAAACGGAATCTGTTGTATATTTCTGGTTGGCATTATATTTTATAACCACACCGCCGTTAATATACACCTTTGAAGTGGGATCTGAGTATTCGGGATGGTTGGGATGTACTGCGTGAGCATTGTCTGCCGAAACCAAAAAGCTGTTTGCCAAAGCGGCAAGCTTTTTACCGCCTGAAAATCCAAAGGATTCGCATATACGGGAGATCACGTCATCAAGGAAGGTGGAATCCGCGCCCTGCTTGGTGGTGCTTCCAACCTCTTCGTTATCCAGAACGGCAAGTACGGGAACGGTGTCCGTTTCGTTTGCCGCAAGAAATCCCTGCAAGGAAGCGTATACGCACTCAAGATCGTCAAGTCTGGGGCAAGAAATGAATTCTCCGTTTGCGCCCCACTGAACACCGTTGTCGTTGTTGATAAGAAACAGATCGGTGCTGATGATATCTTCGGCTGATATCTGCAATTCCTCCGCTATGCGTTTACGCAAAGTACAGCAATCTCCGCTGCCCCACAAAGGAACCATATCCACGTTTGCTTTATATTCAAAGCCGGTATTCGCGGCGCGGTTCATATGTATCGCAACGTTGGGAATGAGCACCATAGGCTCTTCGGAAGAATACAGAACGGAGCGTATACGGTCATCCTCTTTAACCATTATTTTTCCCGCAACGCACAGGGGTCTGTCAAGCCAGGTAGCGCACAGCATACCGCCGTAACGCTCGGTATTAAGACGCACGTAGGGCTTTGAATTCATTTCTGCCTGCTCTTTGATCTTGAACGAAGGAGAATCGCTGTGGCTGGCGGTCATCATAAATCCGTTAAAGCCTTCCGCGGGAATTCTGAAAGCAATTATCGAAGATAAATTACGGGTAACGAAATACTCTCTGCCCGGTTCAAGCTTCCATTCGGACGATTCCCACAGTTCGGTGTATCCGTTTTCCGTAAGTATATTTTTAACCTCGTCCACAGCGTGAAAAGGTCCCGTGCTCTTTTTTATAAACTTAAAAAGTGAAGAAATGGTATATTTATCTGCCATAAAATACTCCGCCTACAACAAAGTGCGTGCCGAAGCGCGCACTTTGTGTAATGTAATGTTTATTATTTCAAATCTTCTACGAATTTATCGATAGCGCTCTGGGTCGTACCGGAAATGGTTTCGAACGCAGAGGAGAAGGTGTTGGAACCGCTGAACGCAACAGTGTTCATAAAGGTGGTAAGTGCGTTTGCATCCCACATGCTTGAAGCACCCCAGTTATAAACTGCGGCAAGGTCAAACACACGGTTGTTGAAGATGATATCAAGCATTGCAACGCCGTCGTCATCCTGAAGCTTTCTGTACTTAAGCATAGTATCATAGTAGCTGGTCTTAACGGTATCGGTAGAAGCCTGACACATAGCGTCAAGAATTACAGCGCTCATTTCCGCATCCTTTGCGGAAATGGGGATTATTGCGCTGGAAGCGTAAATAACGGAAACGTAGGAATAGTAATCTTCCTGATCTTCATCAAACTTGGGAGTGGGAATGATACCGAAGTTACATTCGTAGTTACCAAGCTCCTGAATATCAACTACTGCCATAGAACGGAAAAGCGCCTTCTTGTTTGCAATAGCTTCGCTTGCCTTGGTATATACGTCATCATAAGTACCAACGTAATCTTCAATAAGGGCAACCTTGTCGCTGTTGCAAATATCGAAGATCTTGTTGAATACGGTTACCGCTCTTTCGCCGTTTACGGAAATTATGGGCAGGTCATCGGTATTTTTGCTGGTAAGAGTTTCGCCTGCGCCGAAGTAAAGAGAAGTAGCGTAGTTGTTGTTGATAAGGAAGCCCCAGGTATCGTCAAGATCGGTCTTGCCGTCGCCGTCCTCATAGGAAACGACCTTTGCCATGGAAAGGAGCTTATCCATTGTCCATTCGCCGTCGTAAACAAGATCGTAGGGGTTATCAAGGTTGTTATCTGCAACAACGTCCTTGTTGAAAACTATACAGTGAGTACAATCGTAAGCAAGAAGGTTCATATCGCCTACAACGAAAAAGCTCTTACCGCCTACGGAAAGGCTTTCAACAGCGGTAGTATCCCAATAATCCTTATCGAGATGGAGATTTTCAAACTCTGCAAGGTCGTGCAAAGCGCCGCCTGCAGCAAGAGTGCCTGCGTTGGGCAGATATGCCATTACAGCATCATAAGTCTTTGTACCGGTTGCAATTTCGGTCTGTACGTTGGTAACCATTTCGGTAGAGTTCGCTGTACGGATCTCTTTGATCTCTACGCCGAAATGCTGTTCAACACGGGCGTTACGCTCAAGAACCGCTTCAGCGATAATAAGGGGACCGCCTTCATAGGGAACTACCTCGATAGACTTATATCTGTCAAGATAATCACCTTCTACGTAAACAGTAAAAGTGGTATTATATTTTTTTGCGGGAAGATTGGAAAAGAGTTCTTCGGTGTCTTCCAAAGACGTATCCGATTTGGAATTTTCGGACGAAGTATCGTTACAAGATACCAAAAGAACGCACAAAGTAAGAAGCGCCAAAAGCAAAGCTGTGATTTTGCGCATAGGATTTTCCTCCTAATAATTATTATTGAAACAAGTATACCACTTTCTTCCGATTTAGTCAATGACATTATTAAAAAACTATGTACAAAACGCAAAAACTGTGGTATTATATATCTTGAGGTGATATATATGTTTGAAAAGATCTTAAGTGATTTGAGCATTGATTTTGTGCTTAAGCTGTTCGGAACTTTAGACAGCAACACGGAAAAAATCGAAAACGAGTTCGGTGTGACCGTTTCCAGCCGTGAAGGCGGTGTAAGAGTATCGGGCAACAGCGCCGCGGACGTTAACCAGGCATGCGAATGTATAACCCAATTAAGCAAGGTCAGTGCCGTTTCGGATACGATCGACGAAAACACGATCAACTATATCATTTCTATGGTGAGAGAGGACAGACAGTCCGAGCTTTCCGCCATATATTCCGATTGCATTTGTCTTACCAACAAGGGCAAGCCCATTAAGGCAAAAACGGTGGGACAGCAAAAATACGTTGACAGTATAAAGAAAAATACCATTGTGTTCGGTATCGGACCCGCAGGCACCGGTAAAACGTTTCTTGCGGTTGCCATGGCGGTCACCGCCTTGAAGCAAAAGCAGATATCCCGCATAATACTCACCCGCCCTGCCGTTGAAGCAGGTGAAAAGCTGGGATTTCTGCCCGGAGATCTGCAAAGCAAGATCGACCCATACCTGCGTCCTTTGTACGATGCGTTGGGAGAGATGCTGGGCGGCGAAAGCTTTAACAAGCATCTGGAGAAAAACGTTATCGAGATCGCGCCCCTCGCTTATATGAGAGGACGCACCCTTGACGATGCGTTTATTATCCTTGACGAAGCGCAAAACACCACTCCCGAGCAAATGAAGATGTTTTTGACCAGACTCGGCAACAATTCAAAAGCAATCATCACCGGTGACGTTACCCAGATAGACCTTCCCTTTATAAAAGCGAGCGGTCTTGTGGAAGCTGTTGAAATACTCGACGATATCGAAGGAATTGATATTTTCAAGTTTACTCATAAAGACGTGGTGCGTCATCCTCTGGTGCAAAAGATAATACTGGCATACGAAAAAAACAGAAAAGAACCCGTTAAGGGAGAAACAAAAACGTTTAGGAGAAAGCCCAATGCTTAAAGTATACACAGAAAATCTTTGTAACGCGCCTATAAGCGAATACGCTTTTAGGCAGATGAAAAAGGTTATTAAAGAAACCGTTTCGGAGCAATACCCCAACCACAAGTTTGAAGTGAATCTTACTGTATGCGATAACGGGTATATTCGGGATATTAATCGCGAATACCGCGGCATTGATAAAGAAACCGACGTTTTGTCCTTTCCCATGATGGATTTTGATACCCCCGAAATAACCGTTATTCTGGGAGATATAATCATCTCATACGAAAAGGCGGTTGCGCAGGCAGAGGAATACGGACATTCCTTGAAGCGGGAGCTGTGCTTTTTGTGCTGTCACTCCGCTTTGCATCTGCTGGGATATGACCACGAAACCGAAGACGAACGCACCCAAATGGAAACAAAACAAAAAGAAATTCTTGAAAGGTTAAATATTAAAAGATGACCAGAAGTTTATTTGTAATGATAACCGGCAAGCCCAACGCAGGTAAATCCACCCTGCTTAACGCTCTGCTGGGAGAAAAAATAGCCATAGTAAGCGCAAAACCCCAGACCACCCGTAATAATATTACCGGTATACTTACTGAAGGAGAGGACCAGATAGTATTTATCGATACTCCCGGTCTTCACCGCCCCAAAACGCTTTTGGGCGAATATATGATGAAATCCGTAGGCAACGCCTCCGAAGGAGCAGACGTTATAATGTTTGTTACCGAAGCGGGCAAAAAGCTTACCGTAGCGGAAAGAGAAGCTCTTAGAAAGTATTCCGCAGGGGACAATCTGTTGTTTCTTATCATAAACAAGGTCGATACCTGCGATAAGGGCAGACTTGCGGAATATATCGGCGATATTGCAAACGAATATGATTTCGATTGCGTTATTCCCATTTCCGCAATGAAAAAGGACGGAACCGATATAGTTCTCAAGGAGCTTAAAAAGCACCTTGTGGAATCTCCTCATTTCTTCCCCGATGACGTTATGACCGACCAGCCCGAAAAGCAGATTTTCGCAGAGATAATCCGCGAAAAAGCTCTGCGCTTACTTTCCGATGAAATTCCCCACGGCGTTGCGGTAGTCATTGAAGAGCTGAAGGACGAAAACGACGTTATCCGTGTCCGCGCGGAAATATTCTGCGAAAGAGAATCCCACAAGGGAATAATTATCGGCAAGAACGGCGAAATGCTTAAAAAGATAGGCTCTTACGCCCGCGAGGATGCGGAGGAGCTGTTCGGCGCAAAGGTTTATATGGACCTTTGGGTAAAGATAAAAGAAAACTGGCGGGACAGCCGCGCGCAGCTGAGCAACTTCGGATACAACAATGAAGAATAACACCCAGTTTCACGTTAACGGTATCGTTATAAAGGAGCAATCCCACGGCGAGCAGGGCAAATTGCTTACGGTAATTACCGAATACAACGGCGTGATAACGGTAAATGCAAAAAACGCCCGTAAGATCAGCGCAGGTTACTTAAAATCCACTCAGGTATTTGCATATTCGAATATGCTTTTATACAACAAAAACGGATACTATACCCTTTTGGAGGCAGAGCTTAACAACGATTTCTACTCTCTGCGGGAGGATATAGAAACCTTTGCTTTTGCAACCTACGCCTGCGAAACGGTGGCGGCGGTCACTACCGAGGGAGAGGACGGAAAGACACTGCTTTCTTTCCTGCTCAACACCCTGTTTATATGCGGTAAAAACGTGTTGCCCGTTTCCCAGCAAAAAGCCATATTCGAATTCCGCCTTGCGGTGCTTTGCGGATTTTTACCGGAGCTTGAATACTGCCAGTTCTGCGGCGAACCCTTGGAGAGCATAAAAAACAAAAGCTTTGATCTTTCCGAGGGAGCAATATGCTGTACCGCCTGCACGGTTGAGGAAGGTGAAAATCCTTTGAGCTGGAAGCCTATTTCCGACGGATGCTACAAAGCCCTGCGACATATTGCTTTTGCACAGGGCGCAAAGCTGTACGCTTTTCGGACTGACGAAATCACCCTGCGTGAACTGGGCGAGATAACAGAAAAATATCTCCTGCCCAGACTTGAAAAAAAGATAAAAAGCCTTGAGTTTTTCCACTCATTGGAAGGAAAGGTATAAACACAGATGAAAGGTTTTACCCGAGCGGCAAAGCTGCTCGAATTTGATAAAGTGCTTTCCGCCGTTTCCGCCTCTGCGGCGACGGAGGGCGCAAAAGAAGCTTTGCTTTCCCTTACTCCCACGGACGATATCGTTATCGTCAACCGTTTGCAGGGAGAAACGCGGGACGCAAAGCAAATGATAATAAAAAAAGCCGCGCCCCCTTTCGGCAGAGCCAAGGATATTTTACCCGCGGTTGAACGGGCGGAAAAGGGCGCGTCCCTTACACCGAGAGAGCTTCTGGATATCGCTTCCCTGCTCCGCACGGTATCTGCTTTAAAAAGATACGCGGGCAACCCTGCGGAAAGCGGACATCTTGAAATATATCTGCTCTCTCTTACGGAAAATAATTTCTTGGAAAAAAAGATTTCCTCTGCCGTAATTTCCGAGGATATGATCGCAGACGACGCTTCGGATAACCTCTACCGCATACGCCGCGACCAGAGAAAGTGCGAAAGCGCGGTAAGAGATCTGCTGGCTTCTTACACAAGCGGACAAAAATCCAAGTATCTGCAGGAAAATATCGTTACTATGCGCGGCGGCAGATACGTCGTACCAGTAAAAGCTGAATACAGAAACGAAATCAAGGGCTTGGTACACGATTCCTCCGCTTCGGGAGCTACGCTGTTTATAGAGCCTATTGCGGTACTGGAGCAAAACAACCGTCTGCGGGAATTAAAAGCGGCGGAGGAGGTCGAGATCGAAAAGATACTCAGAGATCTTTCCGACGAAACCGCCCGTTTCGGTAATCAGCTTAACCAAAACTACCGTGCGGTGACAGATCTTGCGGTCATCTTCGCAAAGGCGGCTTATGCAATAAACGTCGATGCGTTCGAGCCGAAGCTGACAACGGATAAGCGGGAATACGCTCTTTTGAAAGCCCGCCACCCCCTGCTTCCCAAGGAGATCGTTGTGCCCATTTCCGTAACCTTTGGAGAGGACGAAAAGACCTTGGTAATTACCGGCCCCAACACGGGCGGTAAGACGGTAACCCTTAAAACCATTGGACTTATGGCGCTTATGGCGCAAAGCGGTCTTCAGCTCCCCTGCGCGGAAGGAACCACGGTTCCCCTGTTTTCCTGCGTGCTGCCCGATATAGGCGACGAGCAGAGTATAGAGCAATCCCTTTCCACATTCTCTGCCCATATGACCAATATCGTGGATATCTTAAACAACTGCGACAGCCGTTCGCTTACTCTTTTCGATGAGCTTGGCGCAGGCACCGACCCCGTAGAGGGCGCGGCGCTGGCTATATCCATTCTTGAGGAGGTGCGGGAAAAGGGCGGACTTTGCGCCGCTACCACCCATTACAGCGAGCTTAAGATATACGCGCTTGAATCCCCTTACGTGCTTAACGCTTCCTGCGAATTCGACGTGGAATCCCTGCGTCCCACATACCGTCTTATAACCGGTATTCCCGGTAAATCCAATGCTTTTGCCATTTCCGCAAGACTTGGTATAAAGGAAAGCATTATCGACCGTGCCAAAGCCTTTATGGCGGACGATAACAAAAAGTTTGAGGACGTTATCGCCCGATTGGAGGAATCTGAAAGCAGGCTGGAAAAGGACCGCGTTAACGCCGAAAGAGCGAGAGCGGAAGCGGAGCGCATTCTTGCGGAGGCGAGAAGCGAAGCCAAAAAGCTTTACGACCGCGCAAGCAAGGATGCTGAAAAGGTAAAGGAAAACGCCGCAAGAATTCTGCAAAGCGCAAAATCCTCCAGCGATTACGTGCTTAACGAAATTAAGCGTATGCAGGACGAAAAGGACAAAGCCGACGCAAAGCAGCGTCTTGAGGAAACAAGACAGCAGGTGCGTCAGGCGCTTCGTACTGCCGACGGAAAGATAGGCGCTATCAGCGAAGAGGACGTTGAGCCCGAGGAGGGCGAAGTGCCCGACAGACCCTTGGTGGCAGGGGACAGAGTTATTATCCCCCTTACCAAGCAAAGAGGCGTCGTGGTGGAGATAAACGGTAAAAACGCTGTGATCTCCACGGGAAATGCGAGAACGAAGGTTTCTCTGGCTTCTTTGCGTCTGGACGATACACCTGCGGAAGCGCCTAAAAAGGTTAAATCCTCAGGCAGTGTTACTCCCCTTAGGGACGCAGTGCGAAACGAGATCGACCTGCGCGGCCAGAACGGCGATGACGCTTGGCTTATGGTTGACCGTTATTTAGACAGCGCAATTCAAGCCGGCTGGCAGACCGTAACTCTCGTCCACGGAAAAGGAACGGGTGCTTTGCGCGCCGCTCTGTGGAAGGAATTAAAGCGTGATAAACGAATCGCATCCTACCGTATCGGCAGATACGGCGAAGGCGACTTGGGTGTAACCGTCTGCGAATTAAAGAAATAAATAATGATCGTTAAAGCCCGCAACTGTATTGCGGGCTTTATGTAAAAAACGGTTATATAAATTTGTTATATATTAATTTGCCGTTTCCTTTTGTAAAATAAACTCGCAAGGAGTGATATGATGAATTACGAAAACGGAAAAGATATTTTCCCCGAAGCATTGTTAAAACAAATACAAAAATATGTTTCCGGTAAGGCAGTTTATATCCCTGCAACCGATACTAAAAAAGGCTGGGGCGAATCCTCGGGATACAAACAATATCTTGTTGAGCGTAATCAAAACATCAGGAAAAAATTCAACGCAGGCGCCGGTATTGAACAATTAGCTGATGAATTCTATCTTTCTTGCGAATCGATCAAAAAGATCGTTTATTCAAAAAAGGAGGAATTAATATTGAATTACAAATGCTCGTTATCTTGCGCACAAGAATTTTCAAAGCAAGGTAAGCTTGAAGAATGGGTACATACATATTTGCTTTCAGACGGCAGAAACAAGGATTTTTCCGATGGGCTAAAGCTGTTTGACAGATATTTTATAGGTCCATTAAAAATGCCCTTGTCGTTATTTACCCGATGCTGCGGTCCCGAAGAAAATATGAAATGGCGAATAAACGAGGAATGGTTTGAAAAACACGTGTCCGACCTTATGGAAGTTATCAAACGAGAAAAAGATATGCCGCCATTGATAGTACATTTTCTTGTAGAAAACGGAAAAGACTATTTTGAACTTAACGATGGCAACCATCGTCTTGAAGCCTACCAGAGGCTCGGTATTGAAGAATATCATGTAATTGTCTGGATAACTGAAAAACACGAATACGAATTGTTTATGGAAAAGTATTCAAATCTTTTTTAAACAAAAAGCACCGATTTTTCTCGGTGCTTTTATCGTATTATTCAAAAATTTTCATTTCGGTTGATATGGTTTTAATTTCCTTTTTTGAACGGCAATAGAGCTTAAAAATATATGCCGACATTATACCGCACACGGTACCTCCGATGATGAACACAAAAAACAGCGTAGCTCCGATTGGTTCTTTTACAACAATCTCGCCGAATTTTTCCGGATCGTGCACCAAGACCTTTATGGCGGCAGGAAGGACATACAACACGGAAGAAACCGCGACAGCAAAAGCGGCAAACGTAGCAATAGCTTCACGTTTTCGGCTTATGCTCAAGCTTTTTTTAAAATCAAGTTTGCTTTGATTATCGGTTAAAAAATCAATATTTTCGGAATCCACGGGAACATTTATATAAAACAATATGCTTTTGCCCTCGTTAGATTGATGTGCTATCTCGCCGCCGCATTCCGTAACTGTTCGCACAAAAGTGGTCTGATACTCCCGCTTTACAAAGTGGAGAACTGTCTTGTATTTATTTGGCTCTGTTTTATAAAAGGTATAAAATGAAAATCTAACCGCCGCAAGTTTCCAGCCTTTTGCATTCATTTCGTTAAGATACGATACTTCTTTTTCCCGATCCACAAAAGCCTTAAACACAGTTTTTCTATCTTGCATAATCACATCTCCTCTCTCTTGAAGTAAAGAACAGCGTTTTGAGTCAATTCGTTCAAGCGTTTTATTTCGTTTTCTATAACCTCTGTTCCCAGTTCGGTGCGGATATAAAGGCGCTTTGACGGGTCATCGGATCTGACTTCGGTTATATATTCTTTTTCTGTCAGCGCACTTAACGCGCCGTAAAGCGTTCCCGCCCCCATATTGATCCTACCGTTTGTCAACGCTTTTATATTTTGCATAATAGCGTAACCGTGCAAGGGTCTGGAAAGCGAAAGCAGTATATAAAACACCGTTTCTGTTAATGCAGGATATTTATTCATTATCCCCGCCTCCTAAATATCGTTTGACGATATATCGTAGCACGATATATCGCTTGACTACACAATAACATGAGTATTTTGGTTTGTCAATACCTTTTAATATTAAAAATACCGCCGAGGAGATTAGTTTCTCTTCGGCGGTGTTTTTTATGGTTTTATCTCTTAACGACTGCGTACATCATAAAGGGAAAATGGTTTTCGATGGAGGTAAAGCCTTGCTCGATGATTTCAAGATCTGCATCTTTTAATTCTTTTTCAAAGGTTTGGGAGGTTACTATTCTGCAGGAGGTTTCGGCAACGAGTATCTTTTCCCCTTCGCAGACGCGTTCGCCAAGGTCAAAGGCTATGGAAATATCCGTACTGCGTTCCATTTCACCGTCACCCATGGTGCATATAAGGGCGATGCCGTTTTCCGTAAGATGTTCTTTTATAAAGGAATAAAATGCTTTTCTATCTTCATCGGGCACAAGCATATGAATGACTGCAACGGAATAGATAAAATCAAATTTTTTATCAAGAGTTCCGCTTACCGCATCCAGCAGGTCAAACCGATCCGCAAATTCCTTGTACTGCTCTTTGCAGTATAAAACCGCTTGGGGCGAAACGTCGGTCGCCAAAAGGTTATAGCCCTTTTCAAGCAAGGCTATGGCGTCCCTGCCCTCTCCGCATCCTATCTCCAAAAGGGTGTTTTCCTTGGAGATTCCGTATTTTTGCACTATCTCCGCAACGATCGGAGAGCTTTCATACCCCATCCATCTTAAATTTTTTTGGTGCGCCGCTTTGTAGCGTTCATCGTACGCTTCGTAATATTTTCTCATTTTACTTTTCCTTTAACTTCCCGTGGATTTGTATTTTCTTAAACCGAATCTGAAAAACGCATAGCAGGGTACTATAAACGCAAAGCCCAGAAGGGGGAGGAGCGCATACCACACGTTTTCGCTTTTGCCGATAAGGTAAAGAAAAGGATAATACTGAAACAACGCTATGGGAACGACGAAGGTATAGAATTTTAACATTCCCTCTCCGTATACGGAAACGGGGTATTTACCGAATTCACGAGAGCCATCGGTAAAGATATTCATAAACTCCAAGCCCTCGATGGTGAAAAAGCTGAACGCCGCGTAGAGAATGAACAGCCCCGTAAAGACGCCCACACCGCCCAGTATCATAAGCGATACCGTAATTATCTTCAGCCCCGTCCAATTTATATCGCAGGTGATAAAAGCGTATATAAGCATTACCACCGCCTGCAAAAGCCTGCCGATACGGGAAAAATCCATATCCGATGCAAGGACCTGAAACATCTCGTTACGGGGACGCAAAAGTATACGGTCAAGCTCACCGCTTTTGATAAGACGAGGGAATACGTCAAAGCCTCTGAAAAAGCATTCCGTTAGAGAAAAAGCCATTAACACCACGGAAAAGCATATAAGAACTTCCGAAAAAGTAAATCCCCTTACCGCATTAAAGCGGGAAAACATAAACACCATACTCAAAAACGTGGTAAAGGATATTAAAAACTGGCCTACTGCCGTCATAAAAAACGAAGCCTTATACTGCATCTGGGATTTTAAAAGCATCCCTACGTATTTAAAATATAAGCTCATATCCTACCCTCCCTGCACCACGACGCGCTTTAGCGCATAGCGGAAAATAAGCTTACCTGCGCACCACAGCGCAAATAGCCATACAGCCTGCAAGCAGATTCCTTTTAACGCTTCCACGCCGCTTAAATAACCGGTATAAATCAAAAACGACGTGTTCTGCATTGAAGCAAAAGGTAAAGCGTATATAAAGGGCTGTATGCTTTGAGGGAAAAAGGGAATGGGGATAAGTCCGCCGCTGAAAAATTCTATAACCGAGGTGGCAAGCACACGTATTCCCTTGGGTGATATGGTAAAGAACGCAGTTGCGTGTACCAGCATTGAAAATGCCACTATTACCATAAATCCCAAAAACATAGAAAGCAAGAATAGAGCAAAGGCGCCGATACTGACGGGAAGAGACATTCCGTAAGGGGACGGCAGGACTGCCGCAAAAACAAGGATTGGCAGACAGCGAAGCGCCGCTTTTGCAAGTCTTACCGCGGTGTTTTTGGTAAACCACATATTATAGATATCTATAGGACGGCAAAGCTCGTAAGCGATACTGCCTGAAACTATGCTGTCAAATATTTCGGTATCGAAAAACCACGCCATAAAAAGCGCCAGAAACGCCTGCTGTAACCAGATATAGGTTGAAAGGGAATCAAAAGGCATAGGAAAAAGGTTTGAGCCCTCTTCGTAAAATGCGCGGAACATAAGAATATTCATTCCGCCCCAGGCAAACTGGGTGGAAATACCCGCCCAGGCGGCGGCGCGGTACTGAAGCCCCGCTATGAAACGGATCTTAAAGAAAGACAGGTATTTTTTCATATGGCAAATTCCTTGTAAAGAGAAACCACGGTTTCGTCTATGGTTTCTCCCGTAACCGAAATATCCTTTATCTCTACCTGCTCGGATATAAAGGATATCGCCTTAGAAGCGGTTATTATGCGGGTATCGATCAAAACCTCTCCCCGCCCGTTTCCGTCCTTTAAAATTTTATAGCTTTCACATTCGGGAAGCTTATCTCCCAGATAATCCACGGTAAGCGTTTTTAAGGAGGAATGACGGTTTTTCAGTTCATCAAGCGTTCCGTCCAAAAGTATGCGGCCTTTTCCGATAAGCAGTATTCTGTCCGTAAGAGCTTCTATATCCTGCATATCGTGGGTGGTAAGGATAACTGTGGTTTTATTTTCTTTGTTTATGCTCTTTATAAACTCTCTTACAGCTATTTTGGAAGAAGCGTCAAGACCTATTGTAGGCTCGTCCAGAAACAGTATTTTGGGGTTGTGTAAAAGCGAAGCGGCTATTTCGCATCGCATTCTCTGCCCTAGAGAAAGCTGTCGGGCGGGAGTCTTTAATATTTCCGAAAGGTTCAAAAGCTCCGTAAGGCCGGAAAGACTTTTTTTATAATCTTCTTTGGAAACCTTGTAAATATCACGTATAAGTTCAAAGCTGTCTATAACCGGTACGTCCCACCAAAGCTGGGAGCGCTGACCGAATACAACGCCGATATCCCTTACGTGCTCTATTCTGTCCTTCCAAGGGGTGCGTCCGTTAATTATACATTCGCCGCTGTCAGGTGTGAGAATTCCGCTCATTATCTTTACGGTACTGGATTTCCCTGCTCCGTTCGGTCCTATGTACCCAACCATTTCCCCGTCGTTTACAGTAAAGGAAACGTCCTGCAACGCATTAACGTAAGAATATTCCTTTTTGAAAAGGGCTTTTACCGCTTCGCCAAAGCCCGCGTTACGTTTTGCCACCTTGAAGGTTTTGCACACGTTTTTAAGCTCTATCATTTTTACCGCCTCCTTATATTCACGTTATAATTATACCACCCTTTTTATCTTTGGCAATCAACCGAAAATTGTATGGTTACAATTATTCCGTGAATTTGAGTACCAAAAGCAAAGACGGACAGAATTTCTGTCCGTCCGAAATGTGTAATATAGAATTAAAGAGCGGGCATAGGCGCGAGATCTTCGTCTTCGCCTTCAAAGGTGCAGAGAATATCGTCTTCGGAAACGTCGAAATCTTCGAAATCGTCCTCGAAATCTTCTGCGTCGCTAAAGCAGCTTGCAAGCTTTTTCTGAACCCTGTCAGAGAGAAGGAAATAAGTTCCCGCAACACCGCCCAGAGCGGATACTACTGCAAAGGTTCTTGCCAGAACCTTATTCTTATTCCAAAGAATGATACTGAGTACGAGGCAGGTTACTGCCTGAGCTACGAATGCTATTCCGAATACCTGTTTCTTGTTTTTCATTTTTTACCCTCCGTTTATGGTTATTGTTGGCATTTATATTTTAAATATGCGTTGATAAATTCATCTATTTCCCCGTCCATAACGGCAGAAATATTACCTGTTTCACAGCCGGTGCGGTTGTCCTTTACCAGAGTATAAGGCATAAATACGTAAGAACGTATCTGGGAGCCCCATTCGATATTCATTTTGGTTCCCACGATATCGTCTATCTTTTCAAGATGCTCGCGCTCTTTTATTTCGAGCAGCTTACTCTTGAGCATACGCATTGCGGTTTCACGGTTTTGTATCTGGCTTCGTTCTGTCTGACATCCAACCACTATACCCGTAGGAATATGGGTTATACGAATAGCAGAGTCGGTCTTGTTAACGTGCTGACCTCCTGCGCCGGAAGCACGGTGGGTGTCTATCTTAAGATCCGCTTCGTTAATTTCGATCTTTATTTCATCGTTAAATTCGGGCATAACCTCTACGGACGCAAAGGACGTATGCCGTCTTCCCGATGAATCAAAGGGAGAAACTCTTACCAAGCGGTGAACACCGGATTCGCTTTTGAGATATCCGTATGCATTCTCGCCGGATATAAGTATTGACACGCTTTTTATGCCGGCTTCGTCGCCGTCAAGATAATCCAAAACCTTAACCTTGAATTTCTTGCGCTCACCGTAACGGGTGTACATTCTGTAAAGCATTTCTGCCCAGTCCTGCGCCTCTGTTCCGCCTGCGCCGGGGTGGATG
The DNA here is from genome assembly GCA_017537345.1 of Clostridia bacterium. Lineage (GTDB taxonomy): Bacteria > Bacillota > Clostridia > Oscillospirales > CAG-382 > SFLA01. The sequence goes on from JAFYKY010000005.1 coordinate 251,803, forward strand.
GAAAGGATAGCATTGTTTCCGTCATACTCGCCGGAAAGAAGTATTTCGATCTTTTGTCTTTCATACTCCTCGGAAACGGCGGCAAGTTCGGAAAGTATTTCCTCTGCCATGTCCTCGTCCTCTTCCTCGATAGCCATATCGACAAGCTGCGACACGTTATCAAAAGACTTGACAAGGGAAAGATATTTATCCAGCAGTCCTTTTTTCTGTTTCATCAAACGAAGGACCTTTTGGGAATTTTCTGCGTTTGACCAAAAATCCGGAGCGTTGACCTGTTCCTCAAGACCTGCGACTTCTTCTTTAAGCGCCTCTGCCTTTATGGAAACGCCAAGCTCTTTTATACCCGCCTGGAGTTCGCGGATAGATTGCTTTGATTGTTCAAGCTGTATGAGCACTTGTATACCCTCTCTGAATTTACTGTTATTATTATATCCTATATCTTTTCCGTTGTCAACAAATTTCTTTGCCGTAAAAAACAAAAAGGCACGCAAAAGCGTGCCGCAACCTTTTCTGTAAGCCGGGTTCTGTCGTGAACAATCATCTATCTGGGATGCGTGTTGCCACACACCTCTTGCCACCCCGGTGGGCTGCCGAGCAAGCATTAGCGCCCGATAGGGTGTTGCTTCGGATAGGGTTTACATGGCTGTGCCGTCTCCGACACACCGGTGAGCTCTTACCTCGCCTTTCCATCCTTACCTGAAAGAAATTCAGGCGGTTTATTTCTGTTGCACTGGCCCGGAAGTCGCCTTCGGCGGATGTTATCCGTTATCCTGCTCTGTGAAGCCCGGACTTTCCTCACGGTAAGACCTTTCGGTATGTTACCGCGCGATTGTTCAAAAGGGTTGCAAAACATCATAACATATTAAAATATATTTGTCAAACGGTTGAAATAAATTTTATTATATATTATAATATAACTTAAGAAAGTGAGTGTTGACTTATGCTTAATGAATATACAAGCGAATACCACGGCAAATCGGTCGGTTTTATCGGCGTGGGAATAAGCAATATTCCCATTATAAAAGCCTTTTGCGGTGCGGGTGCATCCGTAACCGTAAGGGATATGAAGGAAAAAGACAAAATTTACGGAATAGAACAGCTTGAGGGCTTGAAGATACGCTTTTGTACGGGAGAAAATTATCTTTCGGAAATTGAGGAAGAATTGCTGTTTCTTGCCCCCGCAGTACGTCCCGATAAACCCGAGCTTTTAAAAGCTGCCGCAAACGGTACCCGTCTTACTACCGAGCTTAATGAGTTTCTTTCCCTTTGCCCCTGTAAAACATTCGGTATAACGGGAAGCGACGGAAAGACAACCACCACTACCCTTATTGCAAAGATACTCGAAGCCGACGGCAAAAATGTTTGGCTGGGCGGAAATATTGGTAAAAACCTCTTCCAATGTCTTGACGAGATACAGCCCGATGATTACGTGGTAATGGAATGCTCCAGCTTTCAGCTTATGAAAATGCGCCTCTCTCCCGACGTGGCTGTATTCACCAATCTTTCACCCAATCATCTTGATTGGCACAAAGATATGGATGAATATTTTGATTCCAAGAAAAACATTTACCGCTTTAACGAAAACTGCAAGGTTATAGTTAACGCCGATAACGAATATACCGCTTCCGTGGAAAATGAACGGGAGGTTACCTTGATCTCCTGCGAAAAGACCCTTGAAAAAGGTGTGTATTACGACGGAACCGGTATTTATGCCCACGGCAAACAGATGCTTACAGAAGAGGATATTATGCTTTTGGGTATCCACAACAGATATAATTACTGCTGCGCCGTTGCCGCGACCTTGGACTTGGTAAGTGTTGAAGCTGTGAAAAAGGTGGCAAACACCTTTGGCGGAGTGGAACACAGATGCGAATTTGTGCGGGAATACAAAGGCGTTAAGTATTACAACTCCTCGATAGATTCCAGCCCCACCAGAACGGAAGCGGCTTGCAATTCCTTTAAGGATAAGGTAATTATCATCTGCGGCGGATACGATAAAAATATTCCTCTTGAACCCCTCGGTCCCTTGTTTAATAACAAGGTAAAAGCGTGCGTGCTTATGGGCGCAACAGCGGATAAGATCGAGACCGTGCTTGAAAACTGCGGTTTTGACGGAACGGTTTTAAGAGCATCCGATATGCAGGATGCCGTTTCCAAAGCCTCGTCCCTTGCAAAAGCGGGCGACAGCGTGCTTCTCTCCCCCGCCGCCGCCAGCTTCGATATGTTCAGAAACTTCGAGGAACGGGGAAACATATTCAAAAACTGCGTTAAGGAATTATAGTAAAGGCAAAGAACAGAATTAATGAATACAAACAAATTTGACGAAAAGGGCAATGTTTATGCAAAGGCACGTTCCGATTATCCTAAAGCTTTATTTGAATTTTTGATTTCGGAACAGATGTTGGGCAAAGAAAAAACTGTGGCGGACATCGGTTCGGGAACAGGAATTTTTACCGCCCAACTCTCCCCTTTTGTAAAAACGGTTTATGCTATCGAGCCGAATGACGATATGCGCAATAAAGCGGAAGACAAATTTAAGCCTTATCCGAATATTGCATCCGTAAACGCTACTGCGGAAAACACCACGCTTCCCAATACCTCTGTTGATCTTATTACCGTTGCCCAGGCTTTTCACTGGTTTGACAGAAAAGCTTTCAAGAACGAATGTAAAAGAATATTAAAGCCAAACGGCAAGATCTTGCTTGTCTGGAACGACAGAGATATAAACAGCAATGTTATAAAAGATAATTTTGCGGTAAATAAAACTTTTTGTCCGAATTTCAAAGGTTCTTCAAACGGAATTGATTTTTCAAAAGAAGGCTTTAAAGATTTCTTTGACGGTGAATACGAAGCAGTAGAGTTTGATAACTGCCTCGTTTATGATCGGGACGCCTTTATCGCACGCAGTCTGTCTTCCTCATACTCGCCGAAGAAAAACGATCCTGCGTACGATGAATACATAAAAGCGCTGGAAAGCGTATTTGAAAAGCACCAAACAAACGGGACGGTAAAATACCCGTATATAACCCGTTGCTATATCGGAACGGTAAAATAAACTTGCATTAGAACGCTTTGAATTATAAAAAGGAGTACATAAATGAAAAATATATCTGTATGCGGAATTGACTGCGCAAAATGTCCTTTTATGCTTGATCAAAAATGCGAAAGTTGCAGAATCGTTGCACCTCAAGGCAAATGTGTTTGGGGCGGCACTTGCGATACTCACGATTGTGCAGTTAATCAAGGACTCAATCATTGCGGTCAATGCAAGAACTTTCCCTGCGAACAGCTTATAAACATCGGTAAGAGTGAAAATCCCGAGGGTAACGGAATAGAAATTCAAAACCTTAGAGATCTGTTAGAAGAAGGAAAATAAAATGAATAACATTACAAAAGTTGTCAAATCAGGTTTGTGCACCGGTTGTCGCGCTTGTAACTGTGAGCATATTACGTTTGAGAAAAATAACAACGGATTTCCTTCTCCTGTTGTCGATCAAGGCTGTACGAACTGCGGTGAGTGCTTAAAGCAATGTATATATTTTGACGAAAATGACGATTGATAATAATGGTGCAACTATGAACTCAAAAATAATTTCTCTCCGTATGGAGCGGCAATGCTTTGTTAACAAGGCTGACGAAAGCGAATACATAAACCTTTACAGAGATATGCAACCGGGGCAGAACGTATATTGGAACGGTTTCGGTGAGCCGCCTACGCTTTCGTTCCGTACAAATTTTAACGATGTTGAGTTTAACAAAGACAGACAATACGACAGGCTGTTAATAAAAGGCAGATTCGGCGGCGGAACTCTGGGTTGGATAATGCCTGAAGATATGGAGCTTTTTACCGCACTTTACCGTAAACCATTAAAAAGTCCCACATTGGCACAGCTTCATTTGCTGGAATTGATACAGTCAATAGGACCTTTAAACATTCAGCAAATGAAAGAAGAAACCGGCCTGCTTGTTAAAGAGATAACACCCGCTTTACACCGTCTGCAGGAAGCGTTCCTTATATACGAAGATCAGTATGACGGAGATTGGGACAGAGGCTGGTACAGATTTGACGAGATATTCCCTAATGTGAACGTTGAAAAGCTCACTCGACACGAAGCGTTGAAAATAGTATTACAGCGTTTTGCTTACCGTCTTGTTTGGTTTGATACAGCAATGGCAAAATCGTTTTATAAACTGCCAGAAAAAGAAATAAAACTCGCCGTCGATGAGTTAATATCCGATGGAATATTGATTTCATCAGATAACGGTTTTATGCTCAAAAACGACTCGGAATTGCTCGGAAACTACGAACCGAAAGAAATGCATTTTGTATATGCGCTTCACAGAAACGACTTCCTCTATAAATCCCACGAGCACATTTTGAAGGATTATGCAAAGGAGCTGACCGACGGGCTTGAATATGACTGCGAGCCATTGCAATATCTCCTTATCGACGGTGAGTTTCACGGCGCATCCGTGGGTCATTTCCGCAACGGACCTTATGATTTAAACGATATTGTGTGCGATTTGCCCGACGCCGAAGAACGCAAATCAGAAATTATAGACGCTGTTCAAGCAGTTAATTTCGGAAAACTGCCTTTCCGTTTTATGGGAAAAGAATTATAAATACAAAATCTGCGTTAGAACGCTTTAAATTATAAAAAGGAGTGGTTATATGGAAAAGATATACGATCTTGCCTGCAGGCTTGCCGCTTTGCCAAGCGTTTCCGGTAACGAGGATATGGCGTTTGACGGGCTTAAAGAGATATGCGGCGATATGTTTGACGAAACGGTTACACTGCCCACCGGGTGCTTTATAGGCATAAAGAGATGCGGCAAGGAAAACGCGCCCAAGGTGTTGCTTGACGCCCATCTTGACCAGATAGGTTTCGTAGTAAACGGATACGCAGGCGGCGGATTTTTGAAGGTGGCTGCCGTTGGCGGTATTGATACGAGAGTACTTTGCGCAAACCGCGTGAATATTCATTGTCCCGAGGGAAATATTGAAGGAGTTATTTCCTCCGTTTCGCCCCATTTAAGACAGGGCGGAAACGCAAACGCGCCCATAAAGCTGGAAAATCTTTCCGTAAGCACCGCGCTGGACGAAGAAGAATTAAAGAAAAAAGTGCCAATAGGAACTCCCGTTTCTTTTAAGGCGCAGCCGGTGCTGCTGCTTAACGACCGTATGGCATCTCCCCAGATGGACGATAAGATATGTATCGCATCCATTCTGCTTGCCGTGGATATGCTGAAAAACTGCGAGCTTAACGTTGATATTTACGCGCTTTTCGCAGGCGGAGAAGAAGTGGGATACATAGGCGCGCGTACGGGCGGATGGTATATTGCCCCCGATTACGCGATAGCTCTGGACGTTTGCAACGCCTACGGCCCCGATATGCCGGATTGGAGAAAGGATTGCATTATGGGCGAAGGCTGTACCGTTTCTTATTCCGCAACCTCGGACAGAAGGTTTACAAAGCGGGTCATCCAAACCGCAAAGGAAAAGGGCATAAAGATACAGCTTCTGGGCGAGCCCAGCCACACGGGAACCGATACCCACGCTCTTGCCCTTGTAAGAGAGGGTGTGCCCGCCGCGCTTATTTCGATCCCTCTCCGCAGTATGCACACCTATACGGAAGTGATCTCCCTGCGGGACGTTAAAGCCGCCGCTACCCTTCTGGCGGAGGTCATCAAGACTATGGAGGCGGAAAACAATGCTTAAAAGACTTGAAAAATATTGCAACACCTTCGGTCCTTCCGGAATGGAAGACGAGGTACGCAGAAATATTATCGCAGATATAGACGGGTACTGTGAATACAAGACCGACAGAGTAGGAAACCTTATATGCTTTAAAAAGGGTAAAAATACCCGCCCGAACCGCGTTGCGCTTTGCGCCCACATGGACGAAGTGGGAGTTATGGTGGATTACGTTACTCCCGAAGGACTTTTGCACTTCGGCACTATCGGCGGAATAGAATCCAAGGATCTGTGCGGTAAATATATGGTTCTGGGCGAAAAACAGCTTCCCGCCGTTATCGGCTCAAAGGCGATACACAACCAGAAGCCCGAAGAGAGAGGAATGTGCCCTCCCGTAAACCAATTATATATGGATATCGGCGCATACGACAAGGCGGACGCTATGAGATACGCTGACGTAGGCGATTGCGCGGTGTTCCGTCCCAACTTTACCGTTGACGGACAGTACGTTTCCTCCAAAGCGCTGGACGACCGTTTCGGCTGCGCGGCTTTGGTTGAAATTATAAGAGGCGAGATAGAATACGATACATACTTTGTATTTGCCACCGCGGAAGAGGTTGGAAGCAGAGGAGCGCAGACCGCCGCCTACAGATTGGGCGCGGATTACGCTATCGTATGCGAAGCCACGGCGGCGGGAGAAGAAAAGATAACTCCCCCGCACCTTTCCCCCTGCACGTTGGGAGAAGGCGCCGTAATATCCGTTATGGACGGCGGTACGATATATGACAGAGAGTTCGTTGAAACCGCAGAAAAGCTGGCAAAGGAAAACGATATAAAATATCAGTTAAAACGCTTGCCCACGGGAAGCAACGATTCCAGAACATTCCAGACTTCCCTTACGGGCGCAAAGGTTTTAGCGGTTTCCGCCCCCGCAAGATACATTCACTCCCCTTGCGGAGTTTGCAGGACCGACGATATGGAACAGGTCGTTAAACTGTTAAAAGTACTTACAGACAGGAGCTACGAATAATGTATAACACAATAAAAAAATATATATCCGCTTTTTCGGTTTCCGGCAACGAAAGCCCTCTTGCGAAGATCATCTGCGATGATATGGCGCCCTATTGCGACAGCGTGGAGATAGACCCTATCGGCAACGTTATCGCCTTCAGAAAAGGCGCAGACAGCACAAAAAGACTTATGATCGCTTCCCATATGGATGAGATCGGCTTTATGGTTACATACATCGAAGAAAGCGGTCTTATCCGCGTAACCAACGTAGGCGGTATTAACGCAGTTGCGTCTTCTTACGGCTCCGTCGTTTTCGCAAACGGAACAAAGGGAATTATCGTTTTGGATATGGGCGCGAAAAAGGAGGATATTTCCGTTAAATCCATGGTGGTGGACATCGGCGCGAAAAACAAGGCTCAGGCAGAAAAGAAGGTAAAGGTTGGGGACGTTTGCGCCCTCGAGCAGAGAATAACCCGTCTTATGAACAGCCGTATTGCCGCAAAGGCGTTTGACGACCGCCTTGCCTGCGCTATTACTTTTGAAGCGGCTAAAAAGGTCGGAACTCCCGCATACGATACGTATTACGTTTTCACCGTGCAGGAGGAGGTAGGCTGCAGAGGAAGCAAGCCCGCCGCTTTCGGTATCGCTCCCACTTACGGTATCGCCCTTGACGTTACCCACACGGGAGATATGATCGGCGGACCCAAAATGACCGTTAAATTAGGCGAAGGCGCGGCTATAAAGATAAAGGATTCTTCCGTAATATGCTCAAGGATCGTTATTAACCGTATGACCGAGCTTTCCGAAAAGCACGGCATCAAGCATCAGTACGAGGTGCTCACCGCAGGAGGAACGGACACATCCTCTATGCAGACAGCCTGCGCGGGCGCTTTTACCGGATGTATCTCCATACCCACCCGTTATATCCACACTCCCGTTGAAACCGTGGATATGGCAGACGTGACCGCTTGCGCAGATCTGCTTGCGGCAATTATCGAAGAAGGATTTTAAAGAATATGTTTTCCGAAAAAATTTTGGCGCTGGCTGCGGAATGCGAAAAGGACTGCAGAGAGCAATTTAAATATATAGACGATATAGCTTTTAAAAACACCCAAAAGGTTATGAAGGTCTTTGCGGAAAATAAGCTTTCCGACAGACACTTTGCGCCTACCAGCGGATACGGCTACAATGACGATGGCAGAGATCTGTGCGACAAACTGTTTGCAGACGCTTTTGGCGCAGAGGCAGGCTTTGCCCGTCACAGCATAATAAACGGCACACACGCCCTTTCCATAGGCTTATACGCCTTGTTAAGACCCGGCGACACTCTGCTTTCAGTTGCAGGAAAACCTTACGATACGCTGGATGAGGTTATAGGCATTTCCGGAAAAAGCGGCGACGGCTCGCTGGCGGATTTCGGTATCGGATACAAGCAGATAGATCTGGACGAAAACGGTTATCCGAGGCTGGACAAGATAAAAGAAGCGGTTGCAAACGATGAGTCTGTAAAAGTAGTATTTGTTCAGAGAAGCAAAGGCTACTCCGACAGAAGAACACTTACCGTAAAGGATATTAACGATATCTGCGACGTGGTACGGGCAAACTCCAATGCCTACATAATGGTGGATAACTGCTACGGCGCCTTTACCGAAGAAGCCGAACCGAAAGCAGACCTTCTGGTAGGCTCTCTTATCAAAAACGCGGGCGGAGGTATGGCGGAATCCGGCGGATATCTGGTTGGAACCGCAAAGGCGGTTGAGCTTGCCTCCTACAGATATTCCACGGTTGGCGTCGGATTGGAATGCGGCGCTTCGCTGGGACAGACCAAAAGTATGATCAAAGGCTTATTCTACGCCCCTCACACCGTTGCACAAGCTGTAAAGACTGCTGTTTTTGCCGCAAGAGTATTTGAAAAGCTGGGCTTTGCCGTTTCTCCGAAGTATAACGAAAAAAGGTCCGATATTATACAGACCTTTACTTTGGGAAGCGAAGATGCTTTGGTTAAATTCTGCCTGGGAATTCAGGCGGGAAGCCCCGTTGACGCTCACGTAGCCCCTGTCCCCTGGGAAATGCCGGGTTATAATGACAGAGTCATTATGGCGGCGGGCGCGTTTACACAGGGCTCATCTATCGAGCTTTCCTGCGACGGTCCCGTACGTCCTCCTTACATAGCATATCTGCAGGGAGGGCTTACCTACGAAAGCGGAAAATACGGCATACTCAAAGCCGCACAAACCGTAACCGAATGACAATCACCCCAAGATGCCTAACGGCTTCTCGGGGACCCCGATAATAAAAAAATCCCGCATTAAAGCGGGATTTTTTATATGTTTTTAGAAAAGGAACATAAAGGGAATTGCCATTTCGGAAAGGCCCAGCATGCCAATAAGGAACACAATGTAAACTACATAGAAAATAGCATAGCCAACAGCACCGATAAGGGTAATGAGGTTAACGATGAAACCGATAGTTGCAAGTATCTTACCAACCTTGGTAATACCGGTAAGTTCACCCTGCTCAGAAAGCTTCTTTGCCTTGCTGCGTGCAACTATAGCAAAAATGAAGCCTACTATGGGGATAGAGAGCACAAGCGAAAGAAGACCGAAGACGAATACGCTGGGATCGGAAGGGGCTACTGCAGGTTTTACGGGAGTTGCGTTGTAGTTGTTGTCCATAATAAAATATATCCTCCAAAAAATTATTTATAAACTTTAGCGGAAAAAGGAAAAAAGAGCGCCGAATATCATATGAACGTAAAAAGCAAAAAAAGAATACTGTAACGCCACAATGCACAAATAATAGGTCCAAAAGATGCTGTATCCTATTCCGGCATATATACCTGCCTTAGAGAGAATACTGCCAACCATGACCATGGTACAGTTTACACCATTGTTTTGCGCAAGATATGCTTTAACCTTTTTCTGAGTGATAATCCCCAAAATAATGCCGGGGAGTCCGTAAGAAGACAGAGCCGCAGCAACTATGCCCAGAGCAAGAACGTTAGACGGAGCGATGGGTTCATTGTTTTTGACATATTCCATAAAGCAACCTCCTTACGAAAACATTATATATGCAACGGCGAAAAAATGCAATATTTTTTTGCAAAAATGTGAACAAACTTATCTTTTTTGTCTGATTATATATTGTTATTGATTTTTTGCTTAACTTATAGTAATATATAAATTGACTGTAGTGTTCAGGATTCTAAAAATGCAAATACGGTCTGCATATATTTTTCCAGTTTTTCCGAAGCGCATATAAACGCGGAATGCTTTGCGCCTTCTACGGTTATTATTTTGCAGCCCAGCTTTTTCGCCAATGCTTTTTGCGGCTTGGGACGGACTACCGTATCCCCCGCAGAGCTGATTACAAGCACTTTTGCGGCGATCTTTTTAAGGTCCCTTGCCCGCAACATCTTTTTGCCCACGCTTACCGCTTCGTACATCCAGCGGTTTGTGGAAGCGGAGGTTTGAAAACGTATGTCGGAAATGCGTACGTCGAGATTATGTCTGAAACGGGGATAGCTGGTATCGTGGCTTTTATCAAAGGGATGGTCGGGATTAAAATCCGAAGCGTATTTAAACCTTGCGTCCCACCCGTTTTGGCGCGCCTGCTGTTTTAACATAAGCTTTAACACGGGTATGGGGCAATCGCTTGTAAAGGGATATACCATAGGCGAAGACAGCAACGCGCGGGAAATTCTGTTTCCGCACCGCATAAGATAAAGCGTGGTAACGCTTCCGCCCATGGAATGAGAGAAAATGTTTATATTTTCTTCCCCCGCATCCCTTATGACAACGGTTTCCACAAAGCTTTCCAGATCTTTTACGTATTCCTCAAAGCTGTTGACGTGGGCAAGCTCATATCCTTCTACCTGTCTTTCGGAAAATCCGTGTCCGCGGTGATCGTAGGTAAACACGTTATATCCCTTGTTTATAAAATACCAAGCCAGCTCGGTATACTTTTTACAGTACTCCGTAAATCCGTGAACAATCACGATACTTCCCACAGGATTTTCCACAAGGTAGTTTCTGTAAAAGATATTAAGCCCGTCAAAGGATGTAAAGGTGCCCTCCCGTGCGTAACGAGTCAAGATCTCCTCTACCTCGAAAATGCGTTCCAAATATTCGTTTTCTTTGATAACTTCTGCATTTTTGGGTGTATAAAGCATTATAAAACGGCTCCGTTTTGTATTTTTTTAAATAAATAATATTATAAAAGGCGGTGATAATAATGGCAAACAAAACAAAAAGGATCTTTAAAAGAGTTTTGCAATATACCGTTATTATCGCCATTACGTTTTTAATAATTTCCGCAGGGGCGACAAAAGTTATTTACGACTTGTGCTTCCCCCGCTACGAAGGTCAAGATATTTTGTTTGACGAAGAGCTGACAAAGCTGCAAGAGGAAAGGCAGAAAGCCGAATTTTATTCCGGAGAAAATCTCCTTGCTGGATATCTGTATTCCCCTGCAGACGGAACAAAAGAAAATCTTGTGTTTTTTGTTTTGGGGATGAACGCAGCAGTCAACGATTATCTGTGGCAGGTAAAAAGCTTTACGGATAACGGTTACGGTGTGTTTATATTCGATCCCACGGGCTGCGGCGAAAGCGAAGGTAAAAGCGCTGTGGGGTTTTCCCAGATACTGCTTGACCTGAATGCCGCTTTGGATTTTGCCGAAAAGGAACAAAACTTCGGGTTCGAACGCATATTTCTGTTTGGCCACAGCAGAGGCGGATACGCGGCTTGCTGCGCTTTGCATTTCGGACATGATATAACCGCTGTCGCTTCGGTAAACGGCATAAACAGCGCTATGGAAGGCGTTATGATGCCTGCCGCAAAGGTGGTAGGAGATATTGCCTACTCCAATTATCCGCTTTTATGGCTGTATCAGGTAGGGCTTTTCGGTACCGAAGCGGTGAATATATCTGCGGCGCAGGCGCTTGAAGAAAGCAAGACACCTGCTTTGATAATACATTCCGCAGAAGATGAAATTGTACCGACAAACAGATTTTCTATTATTTCCCACGTGGAAAACACAGAATATTTAACCGAAATACCCGAATACGATACAGACAACAAGGATTCCCACGCCGGAATACTTTTTGATAAAGACGGTAAAGCAAACAAAGAATTGTTTGAAACCGTAACCCATTTTTTTGAAAAAGCTGCTAAAGCGGCGGAAAACGGTGAATAATGAAGGAAATTGTCCTTATTCCGGCTTATAAGCCGGATAAAGAAATGTGCTCCCTTGCCAAAGACCTGAACACGCGCGGTTTTGACGTTTTGATAGTAAACGACGGAAGCGGAGCCGAATACGACGAAACATTTAATACCGCATCCCAATATGCCACCGTGATAAGCCACGAACAAAACAAAGGTAAAGGCAGAGCGTTAAAAACCGGCATAGAATACATACGGGATAACTGCAAGGAATGCGAATTCTTTATAACCGCAGATGCGGACGGACAGCACCGTGCCGATGATATTGTCCGTGTAAAGGAAGAACTGAAAAACGGCGCCCCTTTTGTTTTGACAACACGTCTGCTTAACAGAAATATTCCCAAAAGAAGCAAGTTCGGAAACGATCTTTCAAGAGTAATATATACCCTTTCCACGGGCAGATATTTTAAGGATAATCAATCCGGACTCCGCGGTTTTTCCACAGAAAACATTGATTGGCTTTTAAAGGTTAAGGGCGAAAAATACGATTACGAAATGAATATGCTGTACTACGCTTCAAAGCAGGCAATACCCGTTACCACCCTTGATATTGAGGCAGTATATATTGACGGCAATAAATCTTCTCATTTCAATCCCGTAAAAGACACCGTAAGGATATACAGACTGCTGTTAAGCTCTGCAAAGGCTTCCATTATAACGGCATTTTTTGCCCAGATCGCAATATTCGTCTGCGGTTTGGTTACAGACGTTCCTTACGATAGCTTATACGTGGTTACCGCAGGACTTGCCGCTGCCGTTACAGCTTACCTTATAAACAGATTTTTTATCTTTAATAACGTAGATTTCCGCGACGGCGGAAGAACAATGCTTTTTACATTTTTCCGCTATATGCTTTACGGGCTTGGAACGGCGGTAATAACATCGTTTTTACCCTTTATTCCCTTGTTTATCGCATTTAATTTCTGCGCCTTGCTGGGCTTGCCTATCCGGTATTTTGCCCACAAATATATAAGCGCGTTTAACTGAGCGCTTTTTCAACAGCGGTATCAAAACCGCTTTCGGAAAGCTTTAACACCTGTTCAATACACGATACTGCGGTGCTGCTGTTTGCGGCACCGTGCATTTTTACTACCGTCTTTTTGGTTCCGAGGAAGGTAGCTCCCCCGCGGGAATTAAAATCAAAGGCCTTTTCAAGCTTTTTTGAAACACTTTCGGCAATATCGGGCGCAAGAGAGGCAAGTATATTTTTGCTCATTACAGCGGCGATCTTTCCCGTTGCTTCGGTATCCTTCAAAACTATATTACCTGCATAACCGTCGCAGGCGAGCACGTCTGCTTTTCCCAAAAGCACGTCGCTTCCCTCAAGGTTGCCCACAAAGTTAAGCGCAGAGGATTCCAAAAGAGCATACGCTTCCTTAGTAGCCTTGTTTCCTTTCCCCTTTTCTGTTCCCGTGGAAAGTAATGCAACGCGGGGAGCATCAATACCGTACATACTTTTTACAAAGGCACTGCCAAGCTTTGCGAATTCATAAAGATCGTTGGGAGTACAGTCTACGTTTGCGCCGCAATCAACAAGGCAAATATAGCTGCCGTCAACAGCCGGAAGCGCAGAGGACAAAGCGGGACGCTTTAAGCCTTTTACAAGACCCAATCTGCATATAGTACCGATAAGGAGAGCTCCCGTATTGCCCGCAGAGATCATACCTGCGCAATCGTTATCTCTCAAATATTCCAGCGCCAGCACCATTGAAGAGTTATCGCATCCGCCGAAAACACTCATAGGAGACTGAGTGTTGGAAATATATTCATCGGTATCCAGAACGGTATAACGGTCTTTGGAAACACCTTTTTCCGCCATAATTTTGTCGGTTTCCGTCTTCTCACCCGCGAACACACAAAACACATCGCTATGTTCTTTCATATAATCGGCAGAGCCGTAAAGAAGAGGCAAAGCACCGTTGTCGCCGCCCAGTGTATCTATAACTATTTTTTTCATAACTATATATCCTTATAAGGTATTACGGGAATGAGCCAATCTCATTCCCGTTTTGTTAATATTATTCGATTGCAAGAATGAAGCTGTATACTTCCTGACCGCCGCGAACATAGCCGCATTCGATAAGGGGATAGTTCGTTTCAAGCATGGTCTTAAGCTGAACAAGCTCGGAGTGTGTTACATCCGCTCCGTAAAAGACGGTGATGACCTGCTTATCGTCGATATCCTCGAGATTTTTCAAAATACCGGAAACCGCAGACAGCTTATTTTGACAGGCACAAAGGATGTTATCGTCATCCAATCCGATATAATCGCCCTTTTTGATATCTATGCCCGATATTTTCGTATCTCTTGTAGCGACGGTTACGTAACCTGTTGTAACGTATTCCATACTGTCCAGCATACTGCGGGAAACCTCTTCCACCGTTTCAAGAGAAAGATCCATCATAGAAAGTGCGGAATAACCTTCCGCAACAGAACGGGAAGGAATTACGGTTACCAAAGCGCCGTCATACATTTCAGCCGCTTGCTTTGCGGTTAAAAACACATTGGAATTGTTGGGTAAAACTATAATATTTTCTGCGTTAAGCGTTTTGAACGCCTTTATAAAATCATCTGCAGAGGGGTTTTGGGTCTGTCCCCCGTCAACGATAGCGGAAACGCCTATTTCGCTGAAATAGGATTTAAGTCCGTCCCCCGAACAAGCGGCAACTACGGCATATTTTACTTTTTCTGCCGTATCGTTTTGGGTTTCGTTATGCTGAACGGACATATTTTCTATCTTTACGTTAAGAAATTCGCCGTATTCAAGTCCCAATTCCAAAACCTTGTTGGGCTCAAAGGTATGTATATGCACCTTGACGATCTCCCCGTCGCACACGGAAACGATAGATTCGCCAAGAACTTCCAGCTTTGAAATAAAGTTGTTGTGATCAAAGTTTTTTACATCTGTCTTTGAATTAAGAAGCAGTAATATAAACTCTGTACAGTATCCGTATTCAAAAACGGAATCCGAATCAAAGGAATTGCTTGAAGCCGAATTGAATACCATTTCAGAAACGCTTACGGTATCTATAAATTCACCCTTGAGTGCGGACAGCATTCCCTCGAATACACACAAAACGCCTGCTCCGCCGCTATCAACCACACCCGCTTCCTTAAGCACAGGCAAAAGGTTGGGGGTGTTCTCAAGGGAACGGCGGGTTTCTGCGCAAAGCTCTTCAAAACATTCCGCAAAAGATGCGTATTTTTCGCAATTATTCAGTATTCGCTTGCCGCCGTCCTTTAAAACGGAAAGCATTGTTCCCTCTACGGGATTTAAAACGGATTTATATGCGTATTTTACACCCGAAGAAAACGCAAGGGCGAAATCGTAAACGTCAAGATCCGCCTTATTATCGCATCCCAACGCAAATCCCCGTATGAACTGAGAGAATATAACACCGGAATTTCCTCTTGCCGACATTAGGGTGTTTTTGGAAAATCCTGCCATATATTCCGAAACGTTTTCGCTTACTTGTGCGGAAAATCCGCCCTCGAAGGTCTTTGCCATATTCGAACCCGTATCTCCGTCGGGAACGGGAAAAACGTTCAGGTTATTTATTGTATCTGAATTTAATTTTAAGTTTTTAAAGCCGTTTTCCAACAGAAGCCTTAAATCGCTTCCGTTCAGGCGGTTTGTCTGCATTATTGTTTATTCTTTCCCTTCGATAGTTACGGGCTTGCCGTAAACGTATGTAATAAGAGTGCCGGGGCCTACCGATGCGCCTACTACGGGGCCTATGTTGGTAATATACACTTGCTTGAATTTGCAAAGCGCAAAAACCTCGTCACGAAGCTTTTCGGCTTCCGCCAAAGCGTCGCCGTGAGAAATGCACAGAATACTGTTTTCGGCATCTTCAGCCGCCGCCACAGTGTCTTTTGCCATTTCTTTTCGGGCGTTGGCGGCTCCCTTTACCTTTCGGTAGGCATAATTATGTCCCTTAACATCGGATATAATAAGGGGCTTTACGCCGAAAATATTGCCGAGAAAGGCGCTTGCGGCAGTTACTCTGCCTGCTCTGCGCAAATACTCAAGACTGTCCACAGTACCGCACTGGTTCACTTTAAGTTTGTTTTCTTCCAGCCAGCAAACTGTTTCTTCTAAACTTTTGCCCTCGTTGCGCATAATCGCCGCTTTAACCAAAAGCATACCCTGACCGAGAGAGCTGATAAGCGAATCCACACAGCATATCTTTGATTGGGGGTATTTTTCCAAAAGCTCGGCTGCAACCACTTTCGCAAGATTTACGGAACCGGAAAGACCGGACGAGCAGGAAACGTAGAGTATATCCTTACCTTGCTCCAACCAATAAGTAAAAACAGTTTCAAATTCTTCGCGGGGGACCTGAGTAGTTTTTATATTCACTCCGTTGCGCATAAGATCATAAAATTCCTTGGGAGAATATTCATCCCAATCCAAAGAAGCGGCATGCTCTTCGCCGTTTGCAACGAAATTCATTTTTAAATATTCAATATTGTATTTACTGCGAATCTCCGCAGTGAGATCGCAGGTGGAATCTCCGATAACTATATAATCTCTCATAACACACCGATAAACAAGTTACTATTTACCCGAAATTCTTTGCATTATTTCCTTTTCTTCGGTAAGTCCTTCGGAAATAGGTTTTCCGAGATAGAATGCGGCACACAGACCGGGACCGATAGAAGGACCGCACGCCATACCCACGTGAGTGATAATAACTTCCTTGGGAGCTATTTCGGTGCGTATCATATCAGCCAGCATTTCCGCTGCCGCAAGACGGTTGGAATGGGCAACGAAAACTATATTGTTTTCCGGTTCTACGATAGTTTCTTTCATATACTTGACAGTAGCTTCAAGGGCTGAGCGTTTGCCTTTGAACTTAACGATAACCTCCGCAAGACCTTTGGAATTGAAATCTGCCATAGGGTTAACGCCTACAAGAGTTCCAAACAGCGCCTTGAAGTTTGAAATTCTGCCTGTTTTCACAAGGAAGAACAGATCGTCCATAGGACCCATCTGATGAATAGAACCACGGATATTATTGATATAATCTGCTGTTTCTTCTATCGTTGCTCCCTCGTTACGCTTTTGTGCCGCAAACACGGTGAGAAGCGCCATAGAGGTTGAATAACGAAGAGAATCCACACATATTATCTTTCTGCCGGGATATTTGTTCATAAGATCCTCGGCAATACGCATACAAAGACTGTAAGTTCCCGAAAGTGCGGAAGAAAGGGATATGCTTAATATATCCTTTCCCTGCTTAAGATACTTTTCGTATATCTCGTAACCCTCCTGCTCCGTAAAGGTGGAGGTCTTGTACAAAACGTTTCTACCGCTCATGGATTTGTAAAATTCTTCAGGTGAAATCACACCCCAATCCAGATCTGCGTTTTCCGTACGTCCATCGGGGAAATACACCGTGCCGTGAAGATAATCGGGAATATCGAAGCGTTCTCTCAGCTCTGCGGTAAGATCGCACGAGCTATCGGGAATAATAACGAATTCGTTCATTACAGCTTTGCCTTTCTGAAAAAAACATATTATCGGCACGATTATACCACAGTATTATTGTTTTTTCAACAAAAAAACATTTTTTTATAAAAATTTATATTGGAAAATAGCAAATAGTATGGTATAATTGTAAAGCATCATATTTGGTAACACAAATATAATACACACACGGAGGGAAAATCATTGATTTATTTGTACATAGCCTTGGGGGTAATTGCATTAAGCGCTGTTATCGGCGTTGCGGTAATGCTTAAAATTACCGTTCCCATTTCAAAAAAAGTATATCATGATACGCTGGTACGCAATTCGCCGGATAAATGGAAAAGAGAGTGCTCCTGCCCCGAAAACGAGGAGCAGCTTGAAATGTGGAATACCGGCTGTGCCTGGGCAGAGGAAAACAAAGACCGCATGCGCGAGGTTTCTATTGTGAATGACGGCTTGAAGCTGGTTGGCGAACTGTATGATTTCGGTTCCGATAAATGCGTTATTATTCTTCCCGGCAGATGCGAAAGCCTTATGTATTCTTATTATTACGCCCGTCCTTACGGTGAAATGGGAATAAACGTATTCCTTCCCGACCCCAGAAGCCACGGAAACAGCGAAGGCATTTACAGCACGCTGGGTGTATGCGAAGGCAAGGATGCAAACGCGTGGGCAAGATATCTTAACGAAAAAGAAGGAATTAACCAAATATATCTTCACGGTGTTTGCGTAGGAGCAAGCACAGCAATATTTGCCGCTGTTGACGAAGATATGCCCGAATGTATAAAGGGCATGGTTAACGAAGGCTGTTACGTTAATTTTTATGAAACCTTTAAAAACCATATGATAGCAGACGGACATCCTGTATTCCCCGTTTGCGGTATGGTAATGCGTCAGGTTAAAAAACATACCGGCGTAGATATTATGAAAAAATGTCCCCTTAATTATGTTGGCAAGGTTAAAATTCCCGTTTTGTTTATTTTCGGCGAAAAGGATATTTACACCGTACCCGAAAAGAGCAAGGTACTGTTTGCAGCCTGCGGAAGTAAGGACAAAAAGCTTGTGTGGTTCCCCAAGGGCGGCCACAGCCATCTGCGTATAAACAACACCGATGGATACGACAGCGCCGTAAAAGAATTCATTCAGTCTCACTAAACAAAAAACATCCGATAATTTCTGCAATTATCGGATGTTTATTTTTATTTTGATTTTTGAAAAAACGGATGCTCTTTACCGAATGCGCAATCATAAACAAAATGCTCGCAGTTGTTTTCCAGAATGTTGTATCCCGTTTCTCCCAGCCTGCTTTTGGCTCTGGCAACTGTTTTTTCGGGAGAAAGGCGTTTTTTCTTTTCCTGCTTTTCGCAAACTCCGGTTTCGCACAGATTTCCGCAGGAAAAGGTAAACACGTCTGTTACCAAAACGGAAATTTCTTCGGGTTTCACGCCGGTATTATCGGGATACCCGAACTGAATAACGGTATCGTCATCCACGTATATGCCGTAGTGGTAGTAAAATGAAACCTTAACACGGATAATATCTCCGCACGAAGGCATAACTGTTTTCCAGATCATTTTTGTTTTGCTTCCACCTTGCGCACAAGATCTCCTACGGTAACAAGATCGGGAAGATCGGCATTGGTAAGCTTTACACCGAATTCCTGCTCTATTCCCATTGCCATATACAGCATTCCGATGGAATTCATTCCAACGTCATCGGAAAGGACAGAGGATTCGGTTACGGAGGCGGAATCTATCTCTCCTTCAAAAACGTTATCCAAAACTTTTTTAAGACGTTCTAAAGTGTTCATTTTACTCTCCTTGGGTAATCTTTTCGTATACGGCGCGGCATTCGTTGATTTTTTCCAAAAGCTGTTCGGAAATATTGTTTATATCCGAAACGGATGGGAACTTCTTTTTGCAGTATTCGTTTGCGTAAAAAGGATTTCCTATGACGTATACACGCTTTTTGCTCTTTTTAAGAGGCGGTCTGGAATACACCGGGATTATAGGTGCTCCGCTTTGAAGGGCGATAAGCACGGCACCGGATTTTATATCCGAAACGCCATCCTCTTTTTCTATTCTGCCTTGGGGAAAAATAGCAAGAGTATGCCCGTCTTTTATAACAGAAACCGATCTTCGAACAGCATCGATATCCGATATTCCGCGGTCTATTTTAATGCAGCCCATAAGCTTTAAGAAAAATGCGCGGACCGGCTTTGACATTACCTCTTCCGAAGCAAGAAAGAATACTCTTCTGTACCAAAAGCTGCTGCCGAGCATAACCGCATCGGAAAATCCCGTGTGGTTTGCGGCGATAAGCGCTCCGCCTTTAAAACTCCGCTTGTATTTTTTGCCATCAAGTCCAACAGAACGGACTTTAAAAAGCCGAAACAAAAAATAATGGGCTCTTCCGTAGTCCATAGGCAAAAACTTGGGATTGAATAACGAAAATATTTTATTTTTTGCCATTTTCTTTTTCCACACGCTTTTTCAGTTCCTCGCCCAGAGCAAAGGTCTTATCCTCAAGTATTTTGGTAAGACGCATTATTTCCTCGGGAGAGGGATTTTCGTCCGCGCAATAATCACGCAGATATATTTTTTCGCCGATCATAACACGGGTACGCTTTTTCAAAGAGTATGCCCCGTCCGTATACATGGGAACGATAGGCGCGTCGGTACGCAGAGCTATAAAAACCACACTGGGCTTAAAGGGCCAGGGCTTACCGTCAACGGGCAGTCTGCTTTCGGGGAAAATGCCGATAGTTCCGCCATTATCCAGAACCTTGAGCGATTCCGCAACAAAGGAAAAATCTCTTGTATCACGGTTAACGAAGATACCTCCGATGGAAAAGAGGAATTTTGCAAACATTTTGCCCTTGTTGAACATAACCTCTGCGATGAGGAAACGCAAGGTGCGGAAAGGATACATATTCATATACAGCACAAAATCCATTAAGGATTTGTGATTGGACATCAAAATGCAAGGCTTGGGAAGCTTTTTCCCTTGGGATTCTTTATTGATATAATAAACCTTGGGACGGAGAAAAATTCTCGTGGGAATAAAGCCCGTAAGCTGAACAAAAGCGCGTACAAATTGGTTTGGTTTACCTTGGCGCATAATTTAAATCTGCCTTTCAATGTATTCGCAGAAATCGCGTAAAGTATAAAAATAGTTGTTTGAATCGGAATAATCTATGGGAAATTCCTTAGAAAGCTCTGTAAGCAAAGTAAAATACTGCAAAGAGGATGCTCCCAGCTCGTGTATTACGTGGGTATCGGGTCCTATATCCTCTTTTTCCACACCGAGTATAGGTGCGGCAATGGTACGTACCTTGTCTGCCAGCGGAGAATTTACATCGAATTCCGCTGCTTCCGTAAACTTGACTTCATTAAAGGGGATAAGCTTAACTCTTCCGTCAGCAAGAGCGTTTTTAAGATACTGTCTGCCAACCTTTATGGCGGTTTCGGACGCAATGGGATCGTAGGTTATATAAAAATCTCTTATCTGCATAGGCAGAGGAAGGGTCTGGTTGATCTTATAAATATTGGCGATCATACCCGAAAGCTTAGCTCCATTTAAATAAGGGTTGATGCGAACGATCATAGTAAGCTTTTCATCTGTTCCCTCACCCAGACCGATCACGGAATACATCATTGCTTCGGGAATATCAAAGGCTTGCTCTATGGTATCGGGATTGATATTTTCACCGTTTTCGCCTATTACGGAATCGCCTTTTCTTCCGCGGATATAGTAAAATCCGTCGACACAATCAACAATATCACCGGTATTATACCAACCCTCGTTGATCTTTTCCACACCGTTTATAAGCATACGCTTGCAGGTGGAATTGCCTTTAACAAGCAGTACACCGTCTTCGTCTATCTTGTATTCGATGGAGGCAAAGGGCTTGCCCACGCTGTTTTGCATAAGCTCCGAAGGCTTGTTTCTGAGTTCTGTCGAAGTTATGCCCACTTCGCTCATACCGTAGCCGTTATGCAAGGGATAACCGATAGCGGAAAACAGCTCAAGCGTGGATTCTTTTATGTAGCTTCCGCCGGATATACAGTAGCGCACCGTGGGGCCGAAAAGCTTATCCGTAACCTCGGTCATAAGCTTGCGGGACAGCCAGTTGCCCAGAGCGGGGTTGATATTCTGAACCTTAAGACAGATAGCCTTTCCTTTTTCGAAACGCTGTCTTGTCTTTTCGTCTTTGTTTTTTATTTCACGCATGATCTGCTTTTCAATGGTATGCCAAAGCAAGGGCACCGCAAAAACGTGAGTAACTTCGTGGGCACGGCAGGTCTTCATAAGAGTTTCGCCGGACATATCCTTGGGAAATACCATGGTGTTCCAGTAAAAAGCGTGCCAGAAATACACGGCAATAAGACCGAAAACGTGGTAGAAGGGCAAAAAGCATATCTGCTTTAATCTGCCGTTTACATGTACGGCAATAGCCATATTTTCTTCAAACATAGGACCTGCATTAAGCACCTGCTCGCTTATTTCGTTACCCGTGTAGAAGCATACGACCTGCTTGAGAGTGGTAGCGGAGGTAGACAAAGCGATCTCGTTCTCAAAGCAATCCTCAAAAGCATTTCCCTGAGGAAGCGCGGTTATATCTATAAATTCACCGGGGAGAGCCGTTTCTTTTTTTCCGATTATGTATTTTATTCCGAGCGTTTCTATAAGTCCTTTGGACATATTGAGAGGATGACGGCGGTTAACCAGATAAGGCTTGTTTCCGCTGCGGAGAATAGCCCAGAAGGCAACGATCCATTCAAGACAGTTATCCATATCCAAAGCCACGTAACCGCGAGTGGCGCCTATACGTGCGTAAAGCGATTCGGAGGCGCGTTCTATCATATCCTTTACTTCGCCGTAGGAATGCTCACGGATACGGAATCCATCACTTGTCTCGGCGGCGATAGCGGCGGGATTGCCAAACATTATATCGTATACCGATTTAAAAGTTTTATCTGAATTATTTAGCGCATTAATGTTTGTTTTTACAAGTTTAAGATAATCTCTCAAGTATTTTTTCATTTCATACTCTCCAAAAGACAATATAACTGATTTATTTTATCCAAAACGTTCACTGTTGTCAATAGATATTCAAATGTAAAATTTTTTAAACATATTGATTTTGTAACATCCATGTGGTAATATAAAGCATAGCAATACCAAAATCAAAAACACAGGAGTACATCTTATGAAAAAATTTCTTGCCGTACTGCTTGTAGCAGTACTTGCGCTTTCTTTCGCTGCTTGCGGCGATGACGAAGTTTCCAAACCCGCCAACTCTGCACCCGATAACAGCGAAACCGTGAACGATGAATCCGTTAACAACGAATCCGATTCCGCAGAATCCCAGCCCGTTGAAGACAGCGACGATACTTCCGTTCCCGAGGAATCTCAGCCCGAGGAATCCCAGCCCGATGAAAATTCCGGCGACGACACCTCCGAACCTGTAGACGACGTGGCTATTCCCAACTTTGTTTCCAATTTCGTAACCTGGGCAAAGCTTGGCGTTGGTCTCCGCGCTTCCGACAGCACTTCCATCCAGCTTACCGGCGTTAATGAGGAAGCAGGCTACGGCGACGTTGTTATTTATACTTACGATTACGCGCAGAGCAAGGTAACCGTAAAGGACGGCAAATACGCCGATTACGCTTATCTCGTTGCAGAGTATGATTCTTCTCTCTTCGGCGTTAAGAAGACCACCGTACATACCGTTGGTTCCGTTTCAGACAACTCTTCTCTTACCATTCCCGACGTAGGCTTTATTATCGCCGCTCACAAGGATCAGACCGTTATGGTTTCCAGACTCAGCGAGTGCCCCGATAACGTTACCCTTTTCGCCGCAGGCGTTCAGGTTTGCGACGTTAATTATTCCATTACCAAGGTAAACTCCGCCATCACCGTTGACGGTAAGATCGAAAACGCTTGGAATTCCCATAAGATCGACACCATTAACGAATCCAACAACAAATGGGCTTACCTCAGCTTTGCCAACAACGAATATTACTCCACCGCAGAGTACTACGTTACCTATGATAACGATAATCTCTACCTTGCGGTAGTTGTTGATTCTCCTTATCACTACTGCCCCATCTCCCCCTCCGAACCCGGCGGAATGTATCAGTATGAATGTATTCAGGTAAAGATCACCACCATCAGCCCCAAATCCGAATACATTATGGAAAACTACGATCACGTTATCAACAATAAAGCAAATACCGACGGTTACGTACGCGCATACGGCTTTGCGGTCAACAATGACGGCGAGACCTGCTACTACGAAAACAGCGGCGTAAGCAAGACCTTCCAGGGCACCGCAGTATGCACCAGAGATGACGTTGCTCAGCTCACCGTATACGAAATTTCCATTCCCTGGTCTTCTCTTGACCTTAACGCAAGCGAGCTTGATAAGTTCGGTCTTACCTTCTCTATCAACTCCACCAACGAAGAAGACGAAAAGAACGGCACTTGGAGAAACCTTGTACTGTTTGACGGCGGCGGAGTTATCAACCGTAACGACTGGGCAAAGATCCCCGAAGTTACTCTGGTTCATTAATTAAATCGCTATACATCAAAAAACGCCTCGCGAAGAAATTCGCGGGGCGTTTGCTTTGTTATTTTACTTAACGTCGGATTCGTTGAATATATCGCCGCACTCGGGGCAGAACTTGGGCGGCTTTGCGGGATCTTCGGGTTCCCATCCGCATTTGTCGCACTTGTAAAGCAATGCGCCCGCAGGCTTTTTACTGCCGCATTCGGAACAGAATTTGCCCTTGTTCACAGCGCCGCAGGAGCATTTCCAGCCCTCTGCATCTTCAGGCTTTTTACCGCCGCATTCCGTACAGAATTTACCGGTCGCCACGTTGCCGCAGGAGCATTTCCAACCCTGCGCCGCAGACTGTGCCTTGGGCTTTTCGCCCATAGCGTAAAGGTTTGCGGGGTTAATGGCGGAACCGTTGTTCATCGCCATACCCATACCCATAAATCCCGTCATTGCGCCTGCGGAATTGTTTGCAGCCGCTTCCATAGCGGACGCCTGTGCGCTGACAAGAGTAGCCGCCGCCATCGTAGGATCTCTGAGTATTGCGGCGCGCTGTGCATCGGTAATGAGTTTTGCCTGTTCTTCGGGAAGATCGATAGGATTAAGAGCGACGCTCTTTACTTCTATTCCCCTGCCCTCTTTCCACTCCGCGGAAAGCTGATTGCGCAATTCGTCTTCGATCTCGTTGGTGTGAGCGGTTATGGCAGAGGGTCGGATCCCGAGTGCGGAAAGCTTGCCCACGGAAGGGGTAAGCGCAGACACGAATTCACGGCGCATCTGGGAATCCAGTTCATCCTTGGTGTATTCGTCCCGTACGTTACCGGCAACCCTTGAATAGAAAACGATAGGGTCGCATATTACGTAAGAATAGGTTCCCGAGCATCTGATGGAAACGTCGATATCAAGTCCGATATTCGTATCAACGACTCTGAAGGGAATGGGATTGATAGTGCCGAACTTATTATCCAGTATCTCTTTGGTGTTGAAATAGTAAACACGCTGATCCTTTCCGGTATCTCCACCGTAAGTAAAGCGTTTGCCCAGAGTCTTGAAGGTGTTTACAAGACTTTCTCCGAACTTGCCGCTGAATATGCTGGGTTCGGTAGATTTGTCGTAGGTATACTCGCCCGGTTCGGCGCAGATATCCACTACCTTTCCCTGCTCAACTATTATCATACACTGTCCGTCCGCAACTGCGATACCGGAGCCGTTGGAAATAATGTTATCGCTTGCTTTTGTGTTGGAAGATCTTTTGCCCACACGTTTTGTACCCTTGCGCAAAAGCACGTCGTTTTCCAATGAATCGCAATAGAAAAACTCTTTCCACTGGTCCGCCAGAACTCCGCCCAGCGAGCCTATGCCTGCCTTGATAAGTCCCATATTTACTGTCTCCTTTCACGAAAGAAAAATGGTGTTTTTGTTTAAAATCGACATCTGTTTTTGCTCTTTTTTCAATTATAGCACACTTTTTTATAAATTGCACCGTTTAATAAGGAAATTTTTTATTTTTTTAAGGGAAATATGCACTAATTTTTCGGTTTTTGGTCACATTTTTTGTCATAATGAAAAAAACGGCATATTATTGAAATTTATTATTTACAAATTTTGATTTTATGATATAATTTAAAGTAGCTATGCAATGTTGAATTTTATTTTTAAGGAGAGTATCTTATGAACAAAATCACAATCGTTGGAACCGGCAGCGTAGGTTCTACAATCGCTTACACACTTACGGTATCCGGTCTTGCTTCCGAGATCGTTATGATCGACATCAACGGAGAAAAAGCAATGGGCGAAGCTCTGGATATTCGCCAAGGAACTCCTTTCTGCAGTTCTTGCTCCCTTTACGCAGGCAGCTATGCCGATGCGGTAAATTCCAATATCGTAATCATCACCTCCGGCGTTGGCAGAAAGCCCGGTCAATCAAGACTTGATCTCGCTCAGATCAACGTCAATATTACCAAGACGATCATTCCCGAAATCACTAAATACGCTCCCGATGCAACTTATATTATCGTGAGCAACCCTGTTGATATACTCACTTACACCTTCTGCAAGTATTCCGGACTTCCCCAGGAACGCATTATCGGTTCCGGTACCATTCTCGATACCGCACGTCTTCGTTCCAGACTTTCCGAATACTATTCCATCAACCAGCAGAACGTACACGCATACGTACTGGGCGAACACGGCGATTCCTGCTTTATTCCCTGGTCTATCGCAAACATCTCCAACGTTCCCATTCAGGATTACGGCAAGTCCGTTAAGCTTAAGGACTTCCAGTTCCCCGAACTCAACTATGAAGAAGTTGAAGAATACGTTAAGAAATCCGGTGCACGTATCATAAGCCGTAAGGGCGCGACCTTCTATGCGGTTTCCATTTCCGTATGCCACATAGTTAAGTGCCTGCTCAGCGGTATGGATACCACTCTCACCGTTTCCACTATGCTTGACGGCGAATACGGTATAAGCGACGTGTGCCTGAGCCTTCTCAACGTTGTCGGCGCAAAGGGCGCTCACAACAAGGTTATTATTCCTCTTAACGATGCCGAGCTCAAAGCACTTCACCACAGCGCGGATACCCTGAAAGATATCATCCGCAGCGTTAATCTGTAATAAAGTACGAGGGTAAACACTATGGAATACCGTATTGAACATGACTCTATGGGCGAGGTAAAGGTACCCGCCGATAAACTCTGGGGCGCGCAGACCGAAAGAAGCCACGAAAACTTCGAGATCGGTGTGAATATCGAAACTATGCCCCGTGAAATAACCCACGCGTTCGGAATACTCAAAAAGGCTGCGGCTATGACCAACGCCGTTCTCCGTCCCGAGAAAATGACCGAAGAAAAGCTTAATGCAATCTCTCTCGCTTGCGACGAGGTTATAAGCGGTTCTTTGAACGATCATTTCCCTCTCGTTGTTTGGCAGACCGGCTCCGGTACACAGTCCAATATGAACGTTAACGAAGTTGTTGCAAACCGCGGTAACATTATCGCAGGTAAAAAGCTTCTTCACCCCAATGACGATATCAATATGAGCCAGTCCTCCAACGATACCTTCCCCACCGCTATGCATATCGCGGCTGTTTCCGTTATCGAGGACAAGCTTATTCCCGCCGCAGAAACTCTTATCGCTACCTTTGTACGTCTTGAAAAAGAAAACGAAGGCATTGTAAAGAGCGGACGTACCCACCTTCAGGACGCTACTCCCATTACCTTCAGTCAGGAGATAAGCGGTTGGAGAAGCAGTCTTGAACGTGACGTAGAGCTTCTTAATGTTGCTGTTAAGCCTCTTTACGAGCTGGCATTGGGCGGCACCGCAGTAGGTACCGGACTCAACGCTCCCAAGGGCTTTTCCGAACTGGTTGCAGAAAACGTAGGCAAGCTTACCGGCAAGCCTTTCGTTACCGCAGCAAACAAGTTCCACGCTCTTACCTCCAAGGATGAATTGGTATTCGCTCACGGCGCTATCAAGGCTCTCGCTTGCGATATGATGAAGATCGCAAACGATATCCGTTGGCTGGCAAGCGGTCCCAGAGACGGTTTGGGTGAAATCTTTATTCCCGAAAACGAACCCGGTTCCTCTATAATGCCCGGTAAGGTTAACCCCACCCAGTGCGAAGCTGTTACCATGGTAGCTGTTCAGGTAATGGGTAATGACGTTGCAGTTGGTATGGCAGCTTCTCAGGGCAACTTTGAGCTTAACGTATTTATGCCCGTTTGCATTTACAACTTCCTTCAGTCCGGCAGATTGTTGGCAGAGGCTATTCTTTCCTTCAACAAGAACTGCGCTGTTGGAATTAAGGCAAACAAGGAAAAGATGCACCACAATCTTCACAACTCTCTTATGCTGGTTACCGCTCTTAACCCCTATATCGGTTACGAAAATGCGGCAAAGACTGCAAAGAAGGCGTTTAAAGACAATATCACTCTCAAAGAAGCCTGCGTAGAGCTGGGCTTCCTTACCCCTGAAAAATTTGACGAGGTATTCCACCCCGAAAAAATGGTTTAACGGAGGTTTGCTGATGAAAGTAAGTTACTTCCCCGGCTGTACCTTGAAGAACAAGGCAAAGCAACTCGATATATATGCCCGCAAATGCGCAGAAGTGTTGGGAATCACACTTGAGGAGATAGAAGCATGGCAGTGCTGCGGCGGTGTGTTCACCACATCCCGTGACGAAGTCGCCACAAAGCTTTCCTCTGTACGCGCATTGCAGGAAGCGAAAGAAAAAGAGCAGGTTCTGGTATCCGTTTGCTCCGCTTGCCACAACGTGATCAAGCAGACAAACCACGCAATGCAGAATGATACCGAATTTGCAGACAGAGTTAACCGCTACAACGGCGTTGAGTACGATGGAAGCACAAAGGTATATCATTATCTTGAAATGCTCCGCGATCTCGTTGGCATGGAAAAGATAAAGGAAAAGGTTGTTAACCCCTTAAAGGGCGAAAAGATTGCCGCATATTACGGCTGTCTGTTGCTCCGTCCCAATTCCGTTATGCAGATGGATGACCCTGAAACCCCCACTATTATTGAAGATATTATAAAAGCTATGGGCGGCGAGCCCGTTATATATCCCTACCGCAACGAATGCTGCGGCGGATACGTGACTATGGATGACCCCAAGTTTGCGCAGAAGAAGAGCGAAAACGTTGTTGTGAGCGCTAAAAACGGCGGCGCTTCCAGAATTATCACCGCTTGCCCCTTGTGCAAATATAATCTTGACAAGCAGGCGTCCGATATTCCCGTAGTATATCTTACCGAGCTTCTTGCAGAGGCTTTGGGTGTAAAGGAGGATGGGGATGAACAATAAGCTCAAAAACACCCGCGATGAGATCGTTCGCATAAGCGGTGTTAACCCTAAAAAATGTATGAAGTGCGGTAAGTGCACAGCCACTTGCCCCGCTTTTGATGAGATGGAATACCATCCTCATCAGTTCGTAGCTATGGTTGAGAACGGCGATATCCAGCCTTTGCTGGAATCCGAGTCCCTTTACCGCTGTCTTTCCTGCTTTGCCTGCGTTGACAGATGCCCCAGAGGCGTTGAACCCGCAAAGCTTGTTGAGGCAGTAAGACTTACCGTTATACGCCAAAAAGGCGGCAACCATTTAAAGACAGACGATATTCCCGCCCTTTTGGATGAGAATATCCCTCAGCAGGCGTTGGTAAGCGCCCTGAGAAAATACGCCAAGTAAAGGAGGAGAACAATTACTATGCAAAGAATCGGTGTTTTTGTATGCTGGTGCGGAAGTAACATTGCCGGAACGGTTGACGTGCAGGCTGTTTCCGAAGCGCTGAAGAACGAACCCGGCGTTGTTTTCTCCGCCAATTATCAATACATGTGTTCTCAGGCAGGTCAGAATATGATCATCGATGCCGTTAAGGAACACAATCTTACCGGTATCGTAGTTTGCTCCTGCTCTCCCAGAATGCACGAAGCTACCTTCCGTAAAACCGCAGCTACCGCAGGTCTTAACCCCTATATGGTAGAGATCGCAAATATCCGTGAGCAGTGTTCTTGGGTACATAAGGATATGCTGACCGGTACGGAAAAGGCTATCATTCTCGGTAAAGCCGCAGTTGCAAAGGTTAATCTTAATACCCCTCTCGTTGCTGGCGAAACTCCCGTTACAAAGCGTGCTCTGGTTATAGGCGGCGGTATTGCCGGTATCCAGACCGCACTTGATATTGCCGAAGCAGGCTTCCCCGTAGATATCGTGGAAACCAAGCCCACTATCGGCGGTAAAATGGCTCAGCTTGATAAAACCTTCCCCACTCTTGACTGTGCGGCTTGTATTCTTACCCCCAAGATGGTTGATGTTGCACAGAACGAGAATATCCGTATCTTCTCTTACAGCGAAGTAACCGAGGTTAAGGGCTTTGTAGGTAACTTTGACGTTACCGTTAAGAAAAAGGCAAGATACGTAAACGAAGATATCTGTACCGGATGCGGCGCTTGCGTTGAAAAGTGCCCCATGAAGAAGGTTCCCAACGAATTCAATCTGGGTATGGACAACAGATCCGCTATTTACATTCCCTTTGCTCAGGCAGTACCCAAGGTTGCTACCATCGATCCCAACCACTGCAATATGCTTAAAAACGGCAGATGCGGTGTTTGCTCTAAGGTATGTGCCGCAGGTGCTATCGACTACAAGCAGCAGGACGAATATATTCAGGAAAAATACGGCGCTATCGTTGTGGCAACCGGATTTAATCCCATCAGTATGGATAAATTCGACGAATACGCTTACAACCAGTCCAAGGACGTTATTACCTCCCTTGAATTTGAGCGTCTTACCAACGCAGCAGGTCCTACCGCAGGCAAGCTGCTCCGTCCTTCTGACCTTAAGCATCCTCACACCATCGTTTTCGTACAGTGTGTAGGCTCCCGTTGCGCATCCTGCGCCGAAAAAGGCAAGGAATACTGTTCCAAGATTTGCTGTATGTATACTGCAAAGCACGCTATGCTTACCCGTGATAAGTATCCCGATACCGAAGTTTACGTTTTCTACATTGACGTAAGAACTCCCGGTAAGAGCTTTGACGAATTCTACCGCCGCGCTGTTGAAGAATACGGCGTACATTATATTAAAGGTATGGTAGGCAAGGTATTCCCCGAAGGTGATAAGCTTAAAGTTCAGGCGTCCGACCTGCTCAACAACAAACAGCTTCATATAGATGCGGACCTTGTAGTACTTGCCGCAGCTATTGAGCCCGATAAATCCGCACGTCCTCTTGCTACAATGCTTACCGCAAGTATGGACACCAACGATTTCTTTACCGAAGCACATCCCAAGCTCCGTCCCGTAGAAAGCCCCACCGCAGGCGTATTCCTTTCCGGTACCTGCCAGGGTCCCAAGGATATTCCCGAAACGGTTTCTCAGGCAAGTGCCGCAGCCGCAAAGGTAGTATCCCTGCTGGTTAAGGATAAGCTTAAGGGCAACCCCTGCGTTGCAAGCTCCGATGAACTTATGTGTAACGGCTGTTCTTCCTGTGAAAGAGTATGTCCTTACGGCGCTATCACTTACGAGGACAAGGAATTCCGTATGCCCAACAGAACTGTGGCTATACGCAGAGTTGCAAAGGTCAACCCCGCTGTATGTCAGGGATGCGGATGCTGTACCGTTGTTTGTCCTTCCGGCGCTATGGATCTGCGCGGATTTGCTAACAGACAAATTATTGCGGAGGTGGATGCAATATGCAAGTAAATGAACGCAAGCCTCTTATCGTGGCATTTTGCTGTAACTGGTGTTCCTATGCAGGCGCAGACCTTGCAGGTAACAACCGTTTAAGCTATCCTGCCGACGTTAAAATTATAAAAGTACCCTGCTCCTGCAGAGTAAATCCTATGTTTATACTCCGTGCATTCCAGAGAGGCGCAGACGGCGTTATCCTTTGCGGATGCCACCCCGGCGACTGCCACTACACTTCAGGTAACTATTATACCCGCAGAAGAATGGCATTGCTGTTCTCTATGCTTGACTATCTGGGCATAGAAAAAGAACGTACCCGTGTTGAATGGGTTTCCGCGGCAGAAGGCGCAAAATTTGCCGCTACTATGAATGATTTTGCTCAGACCGTTGCGGCTTTGGGCGAAAACAAGAGATTGGAGGATCTGCGATGCAAAAAATAACACGTGACCTTTTGGTCGAAAAAGCAGTTTCTCTTCTTGAAAACGGCACCGTAGATATGGTTCTGGGCTGGAAGAAGGGCGAATTCGATTACGATATTACCCCTGCTGTTTTTGCAGACGCAGACAGCCTTAAGGATTTCGTATTTGACGATTTTTGCGGAGCTAATTTCTCCAAATACCTTATTTCAAATACAAAGAAGACCGCAAGCAAGGTGCTTGTATTTCTCAAGCCCTGCGATACTTACAGCTTTAACCAGCTTCTTACCGAGCACCGCTTTGACAGAGAAAAGGTTTATGCTGTGGGCATTCCCTGCGACGGAATGGTTGATATCCACAAGATAAGAGCGATTTCCGGCGAAGGTATTGCAAAGATCGAATGCGGCGAAAAGATTACCGTTTCCACCATTTACGATGAAACCGTAAACATTGAAAAAGCAGACGTTCTTGCAGAGCGTTGTGTAACCTGCAAGAGCAAAAAGCACGTAGCATACGATGAACTTTTGGGCGAAGACGGCGAAGTGCTTGAATCCGCACGTTTTGACGAAGTTGAAAAGCTTGAAAGCATGACCGCGGACGAAAGATTTGAATTCTGGCAAGGCGAGCTTTCCCGTTGCATCCGCTGCAACGCTTGCCGTGACGTTTGCCCTGCATGCACCTGCGAAAAGTGCGTGTTTGATAACCCTGCCTCTCCCGTAGAAAACAAGGCTGCCGCAAACAGCTTTGAAGAAAAAATGTTCCATATTATACGTGCGTTCCACGTCGCAGGACGTTGCACCGACTGCGGTGAGTGTTCCAGAGTATGCCCTCAGCATATTCCTTTGCACCTGCTTAACAGAAAGTTTATTAAGGATATTGATAACTTCTACGGTGAATATCAGGCAGGTGAAGAAGTTGGTTCCAGAGCTCCTCTGGTAAACTATACCACCGAGGATCTTGAGCCCGGCGAAGCTGTGGAAGGAAGGTAAAGAGTATGTACAGAATATCTACACAATCTTTAAATACCCTTTTTGAAGAGATCTCCCGTGTTTGCACGCTGTATATCCCTTCCGAAAACAAAAAAGGTGATTCCGTTTACACCCGCTACGAAGCCGGCGTTGAATATTCAAATAAGCTTAATACCGTAAGAAGCCCCAAAGACTTTTTCTTCCCCCATATGGAAAATCTGATGGAGTTCAAGACCGAAGGCAAAACAGTTCAGCTTATTGATATCCGCGAGGAAACCGAAGATTTTGTTGTTTTCGGTGTCCGCCCCTGCGATGTTAAGAGCTTTGAAGTGCTTGATAACGTTTTCCTTAACGAGCCTGTGGATACATATTATAAAAACCGCAGAGAACACGGAGTTATTATATCTCTGGCTTGTAACCGCCCTGCCGAAACCTGCTTCTGCGGTACCTTCGGTATTGATGCGGCAAAGCCCGAGGGCGACGTGTCCGCTTGGATGACAGAGGGTTATCTCCATCTTAAGCCCAACACCGAAAAGGGTGAAAAGCTTGTAAGCGCAATTTCCGGCATTCTTGAAGAGTGCGACGATACAGCAGTTACCGCACTTCAGGAAAACATTAATAATATAATGAAGAAACTTCCCCTTGCAAACGTTACCACCGAAAAGTTTGGCGGCGGCAAGACCGAAGAATTCTTTAACGCACCCGAATGGGCAGCTCTTTCCGAATCCTGCCTGGGTTGCGGAACCTGCACCTTTGTGTGCCCTACCTGCCAGTGCTACGATATTAAGGATTTTAATACCGGAAAAGGCGTTATAAGATACCGCTGCTGGGACTCCTGTATGTATTCCGAGTTCACCAAAATGGCTCACGGAAACAACAGACTTTCCCAGAAGGAAAGATTCAGACAGCGCTTTATGCACAAATTGGTATATTACCCCGAAAACAACAACGGTTTGTTCAGCTGTGTGGGCTGCGGCAGATGTCTTGCAAAATGCCCCATCTCCATGAACATAGTTAAGGTTATGAAGACTTTGGGAGGTAAAGACAATGGCTGAAATTAGAGATCCTCTGATGCCGGTCATCGGCGTGATAACCGACGTCCGTATAGACACACCCGATATCAAAACTTTCCGCGTAGTAACTCCCGACGGTAAGAAGGCTTTTGACCACCGTCCCGGACAGTGTGCAATGCTTTCTATCCCCGGTGTCGGCGAAGCTATGTTTTCTATAACTTCTTCTCCCACAAACACCGAATATATGGAGTTTTCCATTAAAAAGTGCGGTTGTGTTACCGAATGGCTCCATCAGGCAGAGGTAGGACAGCAGCTTACCATACGCGGTCCTTACGGAAAGCCCTTCCCCGTTGACGATGTATTTGCAGGCAACAACCTTCTGTTTATCGCCGGCGGTGTTGGTCTTGCTCCTCTCCGTTCCGTTATAAACTACTGCCGTCATTACCGCGATCGTTACGGTAAGATCGACATAGTTTACGGTTCCAGAAGCAAGGACGATCTTTTGGATTATCAGGAGATCATAAACGAATGGGCAACGGATGCAGGCGTAAACGTACATCTTACCATCGACCGTGAGCAGGAAGGCTGGGACGGACACGTTGGTTTCGTTCCCAACTACGTTAAGGAACTGGGCTTTACCACAGATAAAATCGCAGTTCTTTGCGGCCCCCCTATAATGATCAAGTTTACTTTGAACGGTCTTTATGAATTAGGTTTTGACAAAACTCAAATTTACACTACTCTTGAGCTTCGTATGAAGTGCGGTATCGGTAAATGCGGCAGATGCAACGTAGGCAGCAAATACGTTTGCAAAGACGGCCCCGTTTTCAGATTTGACGAGCTTGACGAACTTCCCGATGAGTATTGATAAGGAGTATTAACATGGAGAATATGGTAAATATTTACCTGTTTGGTAAAAAATATTCGGTTCCCGAAAACCTCACCATTATGTGTGCTATGGAATATGCGGGATACCAGCTTGTTCGCGGATGCGGATGCAGAAACGGCTTCTGCGGCGCCTGCGCAACAATATATCGTATAAAGGGCGAAACCGAGCTCAAATCCTGTCTCGCTTGCCAGACAAAGGTTGAAGAGGGTATGTATATCGCTACCCTGCCCTTCTTCCCTCTGGTTAAGCAGGTTTACGATCTTAACAAGGTTACCCCTTCCGAAGCTGTAATGATGCAGCTTTACCCCGAGATCTACGCTTGCGTAGGTTGTAACGCCTGCACAAAAGCTTGTACTCAGGATCTTAACGTTATGCAGTATATCGCATACGCTCAGAGAGGCGATTTTGAAAAATGCGCAGAAGAATCCTTTGACTGCGTAATGTGCGGCGTATGTTCTTCCCGTTGCCCTGCGGGTATTTCTCATCCTCAGGTAGCAATGCTTGCAAGAAGAATTAACGGAAAATATCTTGCTCCCAAGTGCGATCACCTTGAAGACCGCGTTCAGGAAATAAACAACGGTACCTTTACCGAACTTATTGAAGCGTTGATGCAAAAGCCTATCGAAGAAATGAAAGAGCTTTACAACAACCGCGATATTGAAAAGTAAGGAGGAGCCGAAAGATGTATTCTAAAAAATTCCAAAAATCTCTGGCTGCGGTAGAAGCGGCAAGAGAAGCAAATATCGCTCTTGAGCCCCGTCGTATGACTGCTCAGGAAAAGACCGACCTTTTGGCGGCTTACCACCCCGACTACAAGCAGGACGAATTCGAAACTCTTGTGATCGGACCCAACAAGGGTGATAAGGTTCCCAAAGAGCTTGCGGCAACGCTGCAGGCGCACAGCCGTATCACTCCCGAAAGCGTTGACCTCTCTACCCCCGATTACGACGTAGACGTTCTGGTTATCGGCGCGGGCGGCGCAGGTACCTCCGCCGCTATTGAAGCTCACGAAGCAGGCGCAAACGTTATGATCGTTACCAAGCTTCGTATGGGCGATGCCAACACTATGATGGCAGAAGGCGGTATTCAGGCGGCAGATAAGCCCAACGATTCCCCCGCTATCCACTTTGTAGACGCTTTCGGCGGCGGACATTTTGCCGCAAAGCGCGAGCTTTTGCAAAGACTTGTTTGCGAAGCCCCCGAGGCTATTCAGTGGCTTTCCGAGCTTGGCGTTGAATTCGATAAGACCGAAGACGGCACTATGGTCACCACCCACGGCGGCGGTACCTCCAGAAAGCGTATGCACGCCGCAAAGGACTATTCCGGCGCTGAAATTATGCGTACTCTGAGAGATGAAGTGCTTAACCGCAACATTCCCGTTGTTGATTTCACCTCCGCAATTGAACTTATTCTTGATGAAAACGGCAACGCTGCAGGCGCAGTTCTTATGAATATGGAAACCAAGGAACTGCTTGTTGCAAAGGCAAAGACCGTTATTATCGCTACCGGCGGCGCGGGAAGAATGCATTATCAGGGCTTCCCCACCTCCAACCATTACGGCGCTACCGCAGACGGTCTTGTTCTCGGTTACCGCGCAGGCGCAAACTTCTTTACGCAGAAACTCTTCAGTACCATCCTACCGGAGCCGCTTATCCCGAGCAGATCTTCGGCGCGCTGGTTACCGAAAAGGTACGTTCTCTCGGCGCAAAGCTTATAAACGCAAACGGCGAAGCATTTATGCATCCTCTTGAGACCCGTGACGTTTCCGCGGCTTCCATTATCCGCGAATGCAGCACCAGAGGAAACGGCGTGGAAACCGATAACGGAACTGCAGTATGGCTTGATACTCCTATGATCGAAAAGATCGGCGGCGAAGGCACGATCGAAAAGAGAATTCCCGCAATGATGCGTATGTTCGGCAAATACGGTATCGATATCCGTAAAGAGCCTATCCTCGTTTACCCCACCCTCCATTATCAGAACGGCGGTCTGGACATTACCCGCGACGGTATGACCACCAACGTAAAGAATCTGTTCGTTGCAGGTGAGGCTGTAGGCGGTATCCACGGTAAGAACCGTCTTATGGGTAACTCTCTCCTCGATATTATCGTATTCGGCAGAATAGCAGGTAAGAGCGCTGGCGCAACCTGCAAAAACGTAACCGTTGGCAAGCTTACTCTCGATCATATCAACAGCTTTGAAAAGGAGATTGCTGATGCCGGCATCGAAACCGATGCAGTATCTCCCAAGCTTCTTCCAAACTACACTAATCAGGCAGATATCTGAAAGGATTTTTAGTAGTTATGGCGAATAAAGACAAAAAAGCAGGCAGGATTATTGCGGCATCAATAATTGCTGTCCTGATAATAGCTTTGGCATTTTGGTGCGTGTTCAGCGCTGCCAAGGCGAAGGGCGTATTGAGTACGCTTAAGGTATCTTCTACCACCGCGTTGCTTGCCGGAATTTTCTTGGTATCTGTTTTGGGATATCTGCTTGGCAGTATTACAATAAAAGGAATCAACCTCGGTACCGCGGGCGTTTTCCTGGTAGCCATTTTATTTGGTTATCTTTGCACACTCAGCGGACTTGAAAACATTCCTGTTTTGGGAAATTTCTTTATTAAAAATTCTTCCGCAACCCTTAATACTTATTATTCCAAGATCGTTCAAAATATCG
This sequence comes from Clostridia bacterium, assembly GCA_017537345.1. Taxonomy (GTDB): domain Bacteria; phylum Bacillota; class Clostridia; order Oscillospirales; family CAG-382; genus SFLA01. The sequence goes on from JAFYKY010000005.1 coordinate 288,928, forward strand.
GATTGGTATTGTTCGTGGCTTCCGTTGGCTTTATTGCAGGCCCCAATTTCTTTAAGAACTTAAAGAAAAACGCAAAATCCTTTGTACTTTTGGGCGCTACAATAATTACTAGCGGCGCGGTTGTTGCTGCTTTGTTCTCTCTCATTCCCGGTATCGGCCCCGAATTTGCCGCCGGCGTTCTTTCCGGCGCGCTTACGTCTACCCCCGGTTTTTCTGCCGCACTTGAAGCTGCGGAAAGTATAGGTACATCTACCGATATAATTACACTTGGCTATGCTATTGCATATCCCTTTGGTGTTATAGGCGTAGTTCTGTTTGTTCAGCTTATGCCCAAGATCCTTAAGGCAGATATGAACAAAGAAAGAGAACTGCTCAAGATCGGCTCAGAGCAAAAAAAACAACTGCCTTCCAGCCTGTTTGAAATAGATTCCTTTGGTCTCGCGCCTTTTGCTATGGCAGTAATTCTGGGTCTGTTGTTGGGAAGCGTCACCATCCCACTTACGGGAAGCGGATATAACGGCCCTTGTTTCAGTCTCGGTACTACCGGCGGTATTCTCATTATGTGCCTTGTTTTCGGTCATTTCGGTCATATGGGTAAGATCTCTCTTCGGGTTCCGGACAGAACAGCAAAGGTATTTCGTGAATTTGGCCTTATGCTGTTTCTCATTGGTGCAGGTGTAAGTGGCGGCGTTTCCTTGGTAAGCGAAATAAGCAAGAGCGAGCTTGGCGCAATGATCGTTGTATACGGTCTTGTGGGCGGTGCTATTTTGACTATCATTCCTATGGTGGTTGGATTCATTATTTCCAAGTACGTACTGAAGCTAAGCTTGCTTAACACACTCGGTTCCATTACCGGCGGTATGACCTCTACCCCTGCTCTTGGCACTCTTATAAATACTGCAAAGACAGATGACGTTGCTTCTGCATACGCTTCTACATATCCTATTGCTTTAGTATTGGTCGTTCTGGCTTCCCAGCTTATCATTACTTTGTTGGGCTGATAAGAGAATATTTTGGGGACTTCGAAAAGAAGTCCCTTTTATTAATTACAGTTGACAAAAGCGGGTATTTGTGATAAAAATATGTTAATAAAATCCGTTAAGGAAGGAAAATCGATATGGCTATAAGTATTATTTCCGGAATTGCCATCGTTGTGCTGATAGCAGCAATGGCTGCATTGTGTGTTTATTTTTACAAAAAAGGCAGCAAGACAATGCTTACTGTGACCGCAATCGTTGCAGTTGTTCTGTTGGCGGCAATGGCAATCGTCCCCATGAGCTTCCACACCATTGAAACCGGTGAAGTTGCTGTTGTAAAGCATTTAGGTGAAGCTAAATACGTCCGCACCGCAGGTACATATTTTGACCTTTGGATAACCAACAAATGCGAAAAGTACGATGCCAAGGTTCAGAACGTAGAAATAACCACGTCCGCATACTCCAGCGACGCACAGACGATGGATATTGCTATGACACTGCAGTACCAGATAATGACCGACAAGGTTATAAACATTGCACAGCAGTACGGTGCTTTGGACGTACTTCAGAGCCGTATTCAGTCTATTGCAATTGAAAAAACAAAATCTGTCCTCTCCTCCTACAAGGCTATGGATATTATATCCGACCGTGCTTCTATGTCCCCTAAGGTTGAGGAAGCTATAAAGAGCGCAATTGCAGAGGATTACCACGTTACCATTGCAACGGTTGTGCTCACAAATATCGACTTTTCCGATGCTTTTGAGACCGCAGTTGAAGATAAGATGATTGCCGAGCAGAAACAGCTTCAGGCAGAATACGAGAATATGACAAAGGTTGCCGCCGCAGAAGCAGAAGCTAAAGCCGCTGTACAGAAGGCAGAAGGTGAAGCACAGGCAAAGCTTATTGCCGCACAAGCAGACCGTGAAGCTCAGGTAGAACTGGCACGTGCGGAAGCGCAGGCAATACAGCTTAAGTCCGTTGAAATAGCAAAAGCGCTTGGCTTTACCGTAAACGAAAACACCGTAACCGATGAAGAAGGCGTTGAGGTGATTGAATACGTTATAGATTTCAACGGCAAGAGTGCAGAAGAAATCGCCCTTATAACCGATTATCTTAAATATGCCGAATATCTTGCAAAGTGGGATGGAAAGCTTCCCGGCGTAATGACCGGCGAAAGCGCAACGATAATGATCCCCACCCAAGGCAACAATTAAAATCAAACCCGTAATAAAACTCCCTGTTTTAAGCAGGGAGTTTTTGTATACAGCGTAAAGTAGATTTTATACCTATGTAAAATATTGTTTCAAACATCCATATCCCGTTGACAAAAACATGTATTTGTGGTAAAAATAAATATGAGCATTTATTTATTTGTTTGAAAGGCGGACGCGTTATGAATATCGGTTTGGTTTTATCCGGCGGAATGTCAAAGGGCGCATATCAGTTGGGTGCACTCCGTGCTATACGTGAATATATTGACCCGAAGGACGTTAAATTTATCAGCGCGGCTTCGATCGGTGCACTTAATGCATACGCATATTCTTCCGATAATCTTGACGTGGGAAGCTTTATGTGGCATTCCATCAACCTTACTCATACGAGAGTAATGGTCACTACCATTCTCCGCAGTGAATTTCTTACAGAGGTTATACACCGTCTTTCCAAAAAAGATGTTCAATGCGAAAAAATGTATGTCCCCTATATAAATTTAAAAACACGCAGTGTTTTTTATACCGATATCGCATCCAAAACAGACGAAGACCTTAAAGAGCATCTTGCCGCGGCGGTTGCTATGCCCGGTATAAACCACCCCGTGCTTATTAACGAGCTTAATCTGTATGACGGCGCTACCGTGGATAATATCCCCGTGTATCCTTTGATGCAGTATAATCTTGATTATATTATCTGTATTCATTTTGATGATTATAATTACACCTTTGAATCCAAGTATTTTGATAATAAGATAGTAAAGATAAATTTCACGGGTGACAGCAAGCATTCCATTTGGTTTAACAGAAGCGACGTTAAAGAAATGGAAATTCAAGGCTATAAAAAAGCAAAGGCTATAATGGAGTTTGTGTTTGCGGACGGACTTGAAAATACGGAAGCCATATACGGCAAGATCGAAGCGTTGAACGCGATGAACTCCCATAAGGTGCGCCGTACCACCTCCGATATTATTAACGATAATTTTGATAAGCTTAAAAAGCGCCTTGCAAAGAGAAAAATTGTTGAATAAGAGGTAATATTATGAAGATAACAAAACGTGTAAAAACCATTGCAGTTTGCGCTACTCTCGCCTGCGGCGCTATTGCCGGTGCGGCTCTGGGTATTATGGTATACCAGATCGCAAAGGCTGTTGAGGAAAAAATTAAGAAGACCCTGAATATTAAAAATATTCTGAGCAAGATCCCCTTTATTAAACGCAAGGTAAAGTGAAATGGAACTGAACATATTAAGCTTTAATACCCAGCATTGTATGAACTATATTACCCGCAAGATCGATTACAAATCCGTAGCTGACCTGATAATAGAATCTGGCGCGGATATTATCGGTCTTAACGAGATACGCGGTGAAGGCGATCTTTTTGAATACGAAGCCCAGATGGAAGCGCTGGCTTCTCTTACGGGATACTATTACTATTTCGGTCAGGCTATCCTTGTAAACGGAAAAGGACCTTACGGCAACGGAATATTATCCAAATACCCTATCAAAAGCGTGGAAAAAATAATGATTCCCGACCCGGAACCCAAAATTCACGGTCAGCACTACGAGACCCGCTGTATACTTAAGGCGACCATCGACGTTGGTACTGATCTTACCTTTATGGTGTCCCACTTCGGTCTGAATCTTGACGAGCGCGAAAACGCCGTAAAAACCCTTTTACCTGCCCTGGAAAGCGAAAAATGTGTGTTTATGGGAGATCTTAATACCACACCTGAAGAGCCTATACTGGACGGTATACGCGCCCGTATGACAGATGCGGACGATTACTTGAGCGGCAAGCTTCTTTCCTACCCTTCCGATAAACCCGAAATAAAGATAGATTATATTTTTGTTTCCCCCGATATAAAGATAAAATATGCGGACATACCCGCAAAGGTGGTTTCCGACCACCGTCCCTATTTCGCAAGGATAGACATTTAATACTTCATACAAAAACGGCTTTGGTTTAAACCAAAGCCGTTTTTGCTTTCACGGGTGTGGTTACCCGTAGTTTCAAAAAGGAGTCAAGATTGTTTAGTCTTGTGTAAGTCTGTCTTTAAGGATTGCGTTAACGTATTCGGAAATTGCCTGAGAACCGCTGAGCTGGCAGGGCTCGGAAATTTCATCAAATCCGCCGCCGAAGTGTGTCTGGCAGTTATCCTGATACGAATCCGCGCCGAAGCGGAGAGCAGATACGCGGTTTGTACCGTGCAAGCCTTCCATACCCATAAAGAATACTGCTACGCGGTAATCGGAAACGGCGTTTGTAAACTCTTCGCCGGAAACGTGGCGGTAATCCTCGCTGTTAAGATATATCTTGAATTCCTCCCACAGAGCTTCAAGGTCTGCGACTTCCTTTGCGTCGGTATCGCCTTCAAGACGGAGACGGGCCACCAGCTCCTCTGCATTCATATCCCATACTTCGATAACAACTGTCTTTCCTTCGGTATCGTACTTTACGTTGTTAAGGTTTTCGGGAATGAGTCCATCGGGATAAAGCTGAACGGAAGCGCTTCTGTCGCCGCAATCAAGTGATTCGATGTAGTTGATGTGGATCTGTCCGCTGAAGACAAACGCGCCTGTGGAGTACTTGGAAAGACGAGAGAAGCTCTCATCAATAGTCCACTGATTTTCTCCGGGAATTTCTTCGCGGAAGAAGTACTGTACGTCTTTTGCAAGAACCCAAAGCTCGGTTTCGTCAAGGGGCGTCGTCATATCCGCGAATACGGTTTTGACACCGTGACGTCCGTATACTGCAGAATTTAGAACTTCTACACGAGCGAGAATTACGTTCCAGATATCCTTTTCAACGTTAAAGGAATATTCGTTAGTGCCGACCTCCAGACCGCCGAAGCAATTTTTGTATTCTTCGGAGGAATAGAAGCTTATTCCGGGATAGCTTGCGGTAACGCCGTCAAGTCCGGTTACGTTGATAACATCGTATTGGCTGAACAGCTTGAGAGTATCGTCAATGATAAAGAGCATATCCTCTGCGGAAAGAGTAAACCATTCGCCGTTTTCTCTGCGGGTGACGAAATCGTTTATCTGCTCTTCCGAATAAATGCTTACCACCGATTTACCGTCAGCTTCGGATACCAAGGAATACTGGCCGAACTTGCCCGAAAGCTGTTCCTGCGGAGTGGGAACGGTAGTATCGGTAATGATACTCTCTTCCTCGGGAAGCAGGCCGCTTACGTCGGGCGCGTAGGAATCAGTATCCACCGCTTCGCCTTCTGTTTCTGCCATACCCATAAGCATAAGTCCGCCGGAGAGTATGCATACCGCCAAAACGAGTGACAGCGCGGAACGGAAAAATAGACGTTTGCTGAATTTCATACTTTTACCTTCTTTCTGTGTTTTAGTGTAGCCTTATTATAAAACCCAGATATTATGGATTTGTAATGGTATTATCTGTCAGTTGTAAGATTGTTGTAAAGTGTTGTAAAGGTTACGGAGGCTTCCGTGCCTTTTCCCTCTTCCGAAACGAATTCAAGGTTCGTTCCGTGAGCTTCCGCAATACGTTTGCACAAAGCAAGTCCCAATCCCGTACCGCCTTGTGCGCGGGAGCGGGATTTATCGGTACGGTAAAAGGGTTCGGTAATATGCAAAAGCTGTTCTTGGGTCATTCCTATTCCCGTATCCTTTACGTAAAGCTTTACGGTATTTTCCGTTAGCTTTGTTCCCACGGTAACGGTTCCGTTCCCTTTACAAGCCTTTACCGCGTTTTCGATAAGATTGGACAGTAAGATATCCATAAGCGGCTCGTCTGCGGAAACGAACACGTCTTCTGCGATGCAGGAAAGTAAAACGCCTCTGCCGAGGGCTTCTTTATAAAGTCTGTTGCAGGTACGGTAAGCAAGTCCCCGCAGTGAAATATCCTTGGGGTTTATGCCGTTTTCACGGATAAAAGCGGAATCCAGTAAAATCTCGCTTATATCCTTTAACCGCATCGATTCGGACATAATGTATTTTGCCGCATCCACACGCTCTTCTTCGGGAATTTTTGCGCTGCAGATATATTCGGCATAGCCGTGTATCGCAGTAAGAGGTGTGCGCATTTCGTGGGCAAGGTTATCCAGCATATTCTGTTTGCGGTCCGCCGTGTCCTTAAGCTGGGCTATCTGGCGGGATACCTTGTCTGCCATTATATTGAAATCCCGTGCCAATGCGGAAACCTCGTCATCCCCCTTGTCCTCTGCCCGCACGTAAAAATTGCCGTTTGCAATATCTCCCGTAGCAGATCTCAGCTTTACAATGGGAAGATACAGTTTTCTTAAAATAAAATACAAAACCGCGCCCAAAACCAAAGAAGCAGCCAGCGAGCCGGAAACGAAAACGATACAAAGCCGTGTGAACTCCTTATCCAGATAAGATACGTCCTTGGAATACACCATCGTAACCGCACCTTCACACACATCCTTGCTGATAACTATGTACCGCTTGCCATCGTTTCTCGTCATTGAAAGGGTGTTCTCTGCAGGAACGGGAATTGATTCGGATATGCTTGAATATCCCACGTTTCCATCTGTAATAAATTTAAGAGAAATGTTTTTTCCTTTATAAAACTTACCGTATGTCGCCTGCAAAAGTCCGGCGCTTTGCGCACCGGTATATTCGTAATCCTTTTCAAAGGCATCGGTAATGCTTAAAAATTCTGTAAGACACACGCTTTTTGCCGCTTCTGTGCTGTTGTGGAAGGTATACATAGCCAAAGCAAACACCGCAACGTTAAGAAAAACCAAAAACAGCACGAAGGTGATAAGATATGTACGTTCAAAAAATTTCATTCTCATATTTCAAAACGGTAACCGACTTTAAATACGGTCTTTATCCTGTCTTTTATTCCCAGCTTGTGTCTGAGCTGTTGTACGTGTACGTCTACGGTGCGGGTATCTCCGCAGTAGTCGTATTCCCATACTTTTTCAAGTATTTTTTCACGGGAAAGTGCGAGATTGCGGTTGTTTATAAGCAGTTCCAGCAAAGAAAATTCCTTTGGCGTAAGCACGGCAAGCGCGCCGTTTTTGTATACGTTTCTGCTGCTGAAATCCACGGTTATATCATCAAAGGAAAAGGTATCCGCATCCCTTTTGGTACGTCGGAGCACCGCCTGAACGCGGGCGGTAAGTTCTGCCATTTCGAACGGCTTTACAATATAATCGTCCGCACCGAGAGCAAGACCTTTTATGCGGTCGTCAAGTCCCGTTTTGGCGGTGACGAAAATTACGGGTACGCTATTTAAAAGCTTCATTATTTCAAATCCCGATATCCCCGGAAGCATTACGTCAAGAATTATAAGATCGGGCTGTTCGCTTTTGATCAGCGATAATGCCTGCACTCCATCGTATGCGGGGATACATTCGTGGCCCACAAGGGTAAGATTTTTGCACACAAGACGGTTTATGGGAAGTTCATCGTCAACTATAAGAAGTTTTGCCAATGTTTTTACACTCCTTGCATTTTATTGGATATATTATAACAGACGGATGTTATGAAATTGTAATGAAAATAAAATTTATTTTAAATAAAATTAATATTGCAAAACCTTTATTTCCGTGGTAAAATCCTTTTTTGGAAAAAACATAAAAGGAAATTTGCAATGATCACCGCAATAATTATCGCTTCCCTTACCTGCCTTGCGTTTATATGCAATATACTTATAAAACCGTCTGTAATTATTAAAGGCAAAAGCTACGGGATATACTGGATATTCCCTCTCATTGGCGCGGGACTTCTTCTTTTGACAAAGGTGATTACCCCGAAACAGCTTGTTGACGGTCTTACGGCAGACACCGATATAAACCCCATAAAAATACTTGTTCTGTTTTTATCTCTTACCCTTATGTCCGTACTGCTGGACAGCGCGGGATTTTTCCGTATACTCGCTTCGAAGGCTTTGTCTGTTGCAAAGCACAGCCAATGGGCGCTGTTTATATGTCTGTATCTTACGGTATCCGTGCTTACCGTATTTACTTCCAACGATATTATTGTTCTTACCTTTACTCCCTTTATATGCTATTTTGCCCATAACGCAAAAATAGACCCTATCCCCTATCTCGTGGGTGAATTTATTGCCGCAAACACCTGGAGTATGGCGTTGGTGATCGGTAATCCCACAAACATATATCTTGCAGGTACGGCAGGCATAAATTTCGGCGAATACTTAACCGTAATGGCACTCCCCACTCTGCTTACGGGTATAACTGCGTTCGGCGCACTGTGTCTTATCTTCCGCAAAAAGCTTTCTGCGCCGATGGTTGCCGAACAAAACGAAAAGCCCGAATCCGATATTCCCCTTATGGTGATCGGCGTGGCGCATCTGGGCGTGTGTATACTGCTTATGGCGGTATCCTCCTGGCTGAGCATACCTATGTGGATAGTTTCCGCGGTCTGCTTTATAAGCCAGTATTTGTGCTCCTTTGTTTACTGCCTGTTTTCAAAAAAGCTTATGTACGTTTTCGAATCCTTAAAAAGAGCGCCCGTAATAACCGTACCTTTCGTGCTGTCTATGTTTACCATAGTGCTTGCGTTGGTCAATACCGGCGCTACGGAAACTGTCCGCGCATATCTGCTGGAGGGTGAAAGCGTTTTGAAATGCGGAGTTTCCTCCTTTTTTGCTTCAAATCTTATTAACAACATTCCTATGAGCGTGCTGTTTTCCGCACTGGTAGGCGAAGATAAAGCGGCGGTTTACGCTTCCGTTGTGGGTTCAAACCTCGGCGCCTTCCTGACCCCCGTAGGCGCACTTGCGGGAATAATGTGGACGGGGCTTTTGAAAAACCACGGAATAAAGCTTTCCTTTGCAAGATTTTCTTATTACGGAATATTGGTTTCCATACCTGCGCTTATTGCCGCTATTGTCGGCATATACATTGTACTGTAACAAAAAATCACCTCTCGCAAGAGGTGATTTTTAATTTGTAAATTTAACAGTATTCCGCTTTTCCCGTCATAAACACCCGTCTGTCGGAGCAAACGCGGATAACGAGATCGCCTTTGGCGAGAGTTACGGTTATATCCGTATCCGCATCGCAATATCCCTTTGCCACGGCAACGGCGGCAAGAGCGCAAGCTCCCGTTCCGCAGGCGGCGGTTTCACCACTGCCCCTCTCCCACACACGCATTTCAAGATGTGTACGGGAGTGAACCTTGGCGAATTCCGTATTCACACGGTTGGGGAAGCATCTGCTGTGCTCGATAACGGGACCTATCTCCTCAAGACAAAGCTCCTTCGGTTCATCGCAAAAGACAACGAAATGGGGGTTTCCCATAGAAGCGGCGGTGCCGCGCCATATTTTTCCGCAGGCGGAGACCGATATATCGTCCAAAACCTCGGATATTCCCATATCCACCTTGATTAATTCTGTAACGCCGTTTTCGGTTAAAGGATAAAGCTTTTTTACGCCCGCTCCCGTTTCGAGAGTTATGCAGGGCTTGTTTACAATGCCTTTATCCACCGCGTAACGGGCTACGCAACGGGCGCCGTTTCCGCACATTTCCGCTTCGCTTCCGTCGGAATTGAAGATACGCATCTTCACATCGCAGGTTTCGGAGGGCAAAACGAGGATTATACCGTCTGTTTTGTATTTTGACGCAAGAATAACGCTTTGTTTTTCCGGCTCGTTTATTTCCTCGCCTATCATAACGTAGGAATTTCCGATACCGTGCATGGGGGTATATTCCATATTTTACTCCTTTTTGGCGAACAAGGTGCATCCGTACGCCCTGTATTCCTCTATAAGCTCTCTTACGCGGGCTTCGGTAGCGCCGAAGTGTTTTGAAAGACAAGGTATGCACATAAATTCTTCTGCGGCTCTGTTTATCATTTTCTTATGGCATCCGATATCGTCTGCCGTAAGAGAAGCGCCGCAACGGATACATTTATGCATCGACTACCTTACACCTGAACAGACGGCAGCCGTGAGCGGGAAGCTTGGGAAATCTCATAACGTCCACAGCTTCGCAGGTTTCACCCGTCCAAAGCTCTTTGCAGACAAGCTTCTTGCCGGTGGCATATCCCAATCCCATACTGTCAAGCTGGAAGTTGGGCCATTCTTCGTTATCTCCGAGATTAAATGCGCCGATAGCCACGTCGCCGTTATCAAGCTGCTTTGCAACCATATATACTCTGCCGGACCACCAGTTGTCCGCCTCTACGAGATAAGCCTGACGGCAAGCGGGGTCTTGGTTTATGGCAATAACGTCTTTATTTAACAGAATGGTTTTGGTTTCATCTGTCATATTTCTTACATCGCAACCGATCATAAGAGGAGAGTTGAACATCGCCCAAACGGAAAAATGCGTCTTGTATTCTTCAAAGGTGCATCCCGTAAGACCTACGTTACCTTTTCCGTTCATACCGACTACAAGCATATCCATATCGTTAAAGCAGCCTGCACCGTTGTAATCCCAGATACCGAGCTGATGCATAGTAAGATCTCTGATAGACGCCCAGCTATCCACAATATCACCGGTAGAACGCCACATATGCGCGCCGGTGGTCTTTATCCATTTGTGCGTTTCCTGATGTCCCCAGGAGCAGGCGGAAAACAGAATATCTCTTCCGCTGTTTGCAAGGGCGGTGCCCATTTTTTTATAAAGCAAATGACCGGGCACGCAATTGGGACGGTAGCAAAAATCGTATTTAAGAAAATCCACGCCCCATTCCGCAAACGTCTTAGCGTCAACGTACTCGTGGTCAAAAGATCCCGGATAATCCGCGCAGGTTCTGGTACCCGCGCAGGAGTACATACCGAATTTTAATCCCTTGGAATGAACGTAATCTGCAACGTCCTTCATTCCGTTGGGGAACTTGACGGGGTCTGCAACCAGCTTTCCCTCTGCATCTCTTTCCTTCAAAGACCAGCAATCGTCTATAACCAGATAATTGTAACCTGCTTCAAGCAATCCGTTTTCCACCATAGCGTCTGCGGTGGTGCGGATAAGCTCATCGTTTATATTGGGGCCAAAGGTATTCCAGGAATTCCAGCCCATCGGGGGTGTTTTAACTACCATAATTTTACAATCCTCCTTGTGTTTTATGAATAAATTATATGTTATCGGAAGCAAAAAGTCAATCACTTTAAATAAAAGTTATTGAAACCGCGTATAATCCGTGATATAATGAAAAAAATAAATGCAGTTTAACCGACTACTATAACGCGTTAAATAAGAGAAGGAGAAACTGCATGAAAAAATCATTTTTTGTTTTGCTGGCAATATGCGTTATCGCATTGGCGGCGCTTACCGCCTGCGCCAGCGGCTGCGAAGATCAAACGAATACGTCTAACACTTCTTCCACATCCAAGCCTTCCGTTTCCAAAGACGAAGGCTCCAAGGGAGATAATTCGAAAAACGAAACGTCTTCGCCCGTTTCTATCCCCGACGTATCTGTGAACGTGTCCGATATGAGCATTATACCCGACACCAGCGATATGTTTAAGGATGAAAGCACTATCGGCGATTATTCCGACGGTATGCTTCAGGAATCCGGAAACGGCACAAAGTAACAAAAGCGGCTGTACAGCCGCTACATATACATTTTCTGGAGGTACATATTTTGAAACGAATTATTTGCTTGATTATGACAGCGGTCTTGCTTTGCATTTCGCTTCTGCCTATCACCGCTTCCGCCGTAACGGTTTACGATTACACTCTTGTTTCCAAAGGTGCGTCTTATGAATACACCGATTGCTATACCACGCCCGGTCTGGGATACACATCGGTGGACGGAAAAGAGCTTACCGACGGCAAACTGCCCACAGACGATTACGGAACGGAATGGATAGCTTTGGATTACCGTCTTGAAGCGCCTATGTCAGCCGTAATAGATCTGGGTAAAAATTATGATGATCTGGGCAAATTCAGAGTATATCTTACCGCATCCGCCCACTCCGGCATAGACAGACCCTCCGAATGCGTATTCTACGTTTCCGCAGACGGAAAATCGTTTACCAAGGTTGGCGAGGGCAAGTACGAGAATGACACCGCAAAGCATACCTGGTGCACACTTGAGCTTGACGGAAAGGTCAGCGGAAGATACGTTAAGGTTTCTTTAGGCGAAACGCCCTTGACCGGCGTGTTCGTTTTCTGCGGAGAATTTGAAGTATACACTATTCAGGGTAATGACATTCCCGCTGCCAATATTCCCGGAATAGAGATCGTTGACAGCTCTTACTTAAAACTTGACGGAGATTACATAACCAAGCTTCATCTTGATCACACCGTCGAGTACGTGCTTAAAAATCTTGACAGCACCGAAAAGGTGTTTGCTTTTGACGCAAAGGGCAACAAAAAATCCGAAAATGACGTTCTGAGAACCGGAGATTACTTTGCAAAAATTGTAGATAACACCGAAATTGACAGAATATACGCAGTTGTTGAAGGCGACATAAACGGCGACGGTAAAATCAACCTTTCAGACTATCTGTACAGTCTGCGTATTGCGAAAAACAATATTAAGGTTTCCGATGCCGGAAAGAAAGCCAATACCGATAAAAACCGCATTAAAAACCACATTACCGGAGTAGAAAATATGTTTGATGCTTATCCTCACCATCCCGTTGCCCCCGATATTCACCTGAACGGATTTACAAAGCATTCCTTGACTCTTGCAAAAACCAACGATAGTACATATACCCTCTCCACCACAGCTTCCAACGGAAAACAGCTTACCCAGACCTTTTACAGAACCGCCTGGGGCACCTGGAATATCGGCGCGCTGTCTGTAGGCGGAGTTAATATTGCGGGCGGCGGCACCGATTGGGAATACGTTTTCCGCGCAAAAGGCGCAAAGGACGGATTTTCCGGTGGCAACCACGCAAACGAAATATTGGTGGATTTGAAAATATACGACGGTGTTACCGGTAAAGAGATAAAGCTTTCCAACGGACAAAAAGCGCAAAATCTTGAAAAGATAAAGATAGTTGAAAAGACCAAGCTTCATCTGGGAGATGCAAACAATTGCTACGCCGCGGTTACCCGTAATTACACCTTCTACGGCGAAACCATTGCTCTTGAATGTGATTTCGAATTCCTTACGGATATGGAATTCTCCCTTTCCTACACCTGTATGTTCCCCGTTCCCAAGACCGTAGGCTTGTACTGTATGTTCCGTAACGTTGACGGCACGGAAAACTTTGTTGAAACTATGGAAGTAGGTCTGGCTGATTACAGCGGTCCTATGTACAAAGGAAACGCGGCAACGGAATGCGTTATCTGGGGCAAAAAGAACACCGATTACGCATTTATCGTAAAAGTAGACACGGTGGAGGATTCTCTGGACAACTTCCGCAACGGTTCAAAGACTTTCTATTGGGATATGAATACCACATCCAACAAGCTGTATTTCTCCCGTTTCCCCGATTCCACGTATGAAAAGGTAGAAAAAGGAACCGAGTGGCACACCTCCTGCTCCTGGACGGTTTTCTGTCTTGAAGACAAATAATACCTATATACACATTTTCCCGTAGTGGTCTTCACTACGGGATTTTTTTATTCATATAATGTAGTAAAAAAGGAGTGATGAAATTGGACACTGTTATAGTGCTAACGTCTATGACCTACGCATATAAAGCCCAGGAAATTCTGAACAGATACGGAATAAAAAATTTCCTGACAAGAAATGCCCAGACATCCCGTATACGCGGTTGCGGATACGGATTAATAATAGACGGAAATCAAAGCGGTTACGTGCAAAAGTTGCTCTTGGAAAACGGAATTAAAATAGCCGGAATTACGGGGGAAAAGAAAAGATGATATATTTCGACCACGCCGCAACGGGAATGCCCAAAAGCGAAGGCGTTGTGAACGCTGTGGCGTCTGCTATGCGTTTTTGCGGTAATCCGGGCAGAGGAAGCTACGAACTGGCTCACGCAGGGGACAGAGCGCTTTTTGATTGCAGGAACGCTCTTGCCCGCGAGTTCGGTGCTCTTCCGGAAAACTGCGTGCTTACAAAAAACACGACAGAAGCACTTAATATTGCTGTAAAAGGTTTCGTTTTTTCAAAAAAAGAGCCTGTACACGTACTCGTTTCGGATTTTGACCACAATGCGGTTTCACGTATAATTTACGATCTTGAACGCAGTAATAAAATAAAAACAACAGTTTTTGAATCCGACCTTTTTGACGATAAAAAGACCGTACAAAACTTTGAAAACAGTATAACGGAAAAGACTTCCCTTGCGGTATTTACTCACGCTTCCAACGTGTGCGGAAAAATATTTCCCGTAAAGGAAATGAGAAAAATTGCCAAAAGCCGCGGTATAACGGTTATTACCGATATTGCTCAGACAGCGGGAATTCTGGATATAAACGCAGACGATTACGGCGATATTATCTGTTTGCCGGGGCACAAAAGCTTGTACGGCCCCGCAGGCACGGGGGCAATGATCATAAGCAGCGGATTTGACGGACAATTATATCCCCTTCTGCACGGCGGAACGGGAATTTTGTCTGCGGATATGAAAATGCCTAAATCTGCGCCCGAAAGGTTTGAAGCGGGCAGTCTTAACGCGCCCGCTTACGCAGGACTGCACGCCGCTTTAAAGGAAAAGGACGGAATTAATAAAAAGCTCCCTCAAAAGATATACAAATACCTTTTGGGAGAGCTTAAAAATATGAAGGGTGTGACAGTGATAGGCGCGCCCGATGAAGATAACGAGGAATACCGAGTGCCGATAATACTGATAAATCTGTGGGGGTATCACAGTCAGGAAGCCGCAGAAATGCTGGCAAAGGAAAATATTGCGGTAAGAGGCGGTCTGCACTGCGCGTACAAAGCCCACAAAAAGCTGGGAACGCTTAAAACCGGAGGCGTGCGGATAAGTATCGGCAGAGGAAACACTATGGTTCACGCAAAGGCGTTAATAGACATTCTCGCCGGCAAGATGTCCCGTTGAAAATGCGATCTGCAGATTATATCCGCCGGTATACGCATCCACGTCTATAACCTCACCTGCGAAATAAAGCCCTTTGACAATACGGGATTCCATTGTTGAAGGGTTTATTTCTTTTACGTTTATTCCGCCGGAGGTAACTATGGCTTCTTCTACGGGGCGGGTGCCCGTTACGGTGAAGGAAATATCCTTAAGAAGATCGCAGATACGCTTTCTTTCTTCCTTGGTTATTTCGTTAACGCGTTTTTTCGAAGAGATACCGGAAAGGTTTATAAACACGGGAATAAGCTTTGAAGGAAGCAATCCCGAAAGCACGTTTGAATATATTTTGTTTTTGTTTTCCGAAAAATCTCTTATAAGCCGTTTATCCAGTGTTTCTTTATCCAAGGCGGGCTTAAGATCTATAGACATTTTTACGGGATAATTTTTGCCTATGACCGCAGAAGCGGAAAGAATGGTAGGACCGCTTACACCGAAATGGGTGAAAAGCAGTTCTCCTTCATCGAAATACAGTGTTTTTTCGTCTTTAGTAAACTTAACCGCTACGTTACGCAAAGAAAGTCCCATCAATGCAGAGCAGGTCTTACCTTCGCAAACTAAGGGAACCAAAGAACCGCGGGGAGTAACCACTGTATGTCCCACTGCGGAGGCAAGGCGGTAGCCGTCCCCCGTAGAACCGGTCTTGGGATAGGACATTCCGCCCGTGGCAATGATCACACTTGAAGCGTTATAGGTGCGGGAAATTCCCTTTACGCCTGTAATTCCGCCGTCTTGGGTAAGTAGCTTCAAAGCGGTATCCTTTACGCACTCACACAATTTTTCGGTTTCGCGGCGAAGACAGCGGCGGATATCCTGAGCGCTGTCGCTTTCGGGAAAAACACGTCTGCCCCGTTCGGTTTTGAGCGGTATACCGCGGGAAGTAAAAAACTCCATAGTATCATCGGGAGAAAAATCCGTAACGGCGCGGTAAAGAAAACGGGGGTTTGTGGGCACATTTTCCAAAAACTCGTTAAGCGTGCAGTTGTTGGTAAGGTTGCATCTGCCCTTACCCGTAATACCTATCTTTAAGCCGAACTCTTTATTTTTTTCTATAACCAAAACCTTTGCACCGTTTTGGGATGCGGTGATAGCCGCCATCATTCCCGCGGCGCCTGCGCCGATAACTACAACGTCGTACATTGTGCTTCTACCTCCTCTCCGAAAAGACTCCAAGGATATTGTGAAACGGGCGGTACGGATATTACGGTGCGCTCTTTTCCGCCCGAAGTGAATTTTAATTTATAAGACCACAAGGCAGTCTTGTCCCCTGTCCCGCCGTAACGCTTATCACCGTAAAGAGGCGTTTGGCGGGAGGAAAACTGCAAGCGTATCTGATGTGTTCTGCCCGTTATCATTTTTGCTTTTACAAGGGCGTATCCTTCCTTTTCGGCAAGGACGGTATATTCGAGAGAAGCTTCCCTTACCCCTCTCCGCATACGCTTTACAACGTAGGATTTATTCTTTTTGGTATCGTGAAACATATAATCGGAAAGGACACCGTTTTTTTCAGGCAGAGCGCCTACGGTTATAAACAGATATTCTTTATCAAAGCCTGCGCTGCGGAGCTTTTCCGCGCCCGCTGAAGAGGTTCCCAGCAATACCGCACCGCCCGCAACCTTATCTATACGGTGGACGGGGTACGCTTCACCGCCGCAAGCCTTTCTTACCAATGCGGGAAGCGAGTTTTCCGACGTATCCTCGCATACCACGCCTGTATCCTTTTGCGCTACTATGCAATTTTTATCACGATAAAGTATATCCATTATATTTCACCTGCCGATATATGATTTTACCACACCGAATACGGTTTTGGCAAGGAAAATAAACAAAATACTTTACTTTTGAAAATACCGATAGTATAATATTCACGTTAAATCTCCGAAAAAGGAAGACAAGCTGAAATGAAAAAAATATTGGGGTTTATTTTAAGTGTTATTATGTTAACTTCTTTGCTTACAACTACACAGTTTCCCGCAAAAGCCGAGGGCGGAAAAAACTATAACGGTTTGAAGATCGCCTATATTCCCATTGATAACCGCCCCGTTAACTACGACAGAGTGCAGATGCTGGCAAAAAGCGTAGGGTTTGAACTGATTATGCCCGAAGAAGACCTGTTCAGAACAGCGCTTGACAATATGACGCCCAATAAAAACGGTTCTACCTACGGCGACAGAGAAAAACTGCTTGAATGGTTAAAGGAAGCGGACAAGACCTGCGATTATTTTGTGCTTTCCCTTGACCAGCTTTTGAGCGGCGGATTGGTTGCTTCCCGTTGGCTTGATAATACCGATCTTTCTTTTGAGTTTGAGGTGGCGGATTATATTATCCAGCTTGCAAAAAACAACACCGTGGTTTTGTTCGATACGGTTATGCGTCTTGCTTCCACCGTAAATTATCAGGGCTACCAGATGGACGAATACAACAACCTCCGCTCCTACGGCTCGGTTGCGAGAAAGGTACTGAACGGAAGCAACCTTACCGTTGAAAACATAATAGACGGATACAAATACGGAACAAACGGAAACAAGATAAGCACTCCCCTTTCCGAAAAAGCGGTAGACAAATATCTTGCATCCAGAACGAGAAAATTAAAGCTTATTGATCATATACTTTCAAGATCCCTTGATGATCTGGAATATTGTTATATCGGAGTGGACGATTCTTCGACCACCACGAACATACAGACCAATGAAATAAACCTTATCTCCGCAAAATTGGGAGATAACGGCGCTATTTACGCAGGCACGGACGAACTGGGGCTTATGGGAATAACCCGTATAGTTACAAAGCTGTACGGAAGCGCAGAGGTGGGAGTTACCTATTTCGGCGGAGGAGAAAACAATATTGCCGACGGATTTGATTTCGCAACACTGAAATACGAAATCGAAAACCATATAACCTCTCTGGGCTGCGCCGTTAAAAGCGGCGGCAAAGGAGATCTGCAGGTGCTTTGTCTTACCCAGGGCGCAACAAAAAACAACGCAAAGCAGCTTGTGGATAAAGCCTTTGAATATATGGAAAAGCGAATTCCCGTTATAATTATCGACCCCAACACGGGAACGGGCAGTGTTTTGGAAAAAGAACTGCTCAACCGCGATTTTCCCCTCTCTATGCTTTTGGGATATTCCAACTGGAATACCGCGGCAAACGCTATGGGAATAGCTTTATCAAACGGAATTTCAAGGTATGCTTACCTTGCAAACTGTACGGATGTTACCGAGGAAAGCCATATAGGATTTTTGCAGGCAAACACCTTTGGATATTTAAAGGATATTTCATATAAATACTTCGGCTTTTCCATAGACCGCCCCAATGCTGACGGGTACGGCAGTTATAAGCAAATTCTTGAAATGATAAACAATTCCCGTTTTATAACCTCTCTTGCCCCTTACAGAACCTGCGAGCACGGAAAAATAAGCGCGGATAATTACCGCTATCCTTGGGACAGAACCTTTGAAATGACCTTTGACGTTTCTGTTCAAAAAACTCCCGCGGTTATTTACGGTGACGTAAACGGCGACGGAAAGATACTGTTAAACGATTATCTTATGTCAAAGCGCATTGAAGCGGGCACGAAAAACGCCGATGAAAATATGCTTGCGCGGGCAGATATAAACGGCGACGGAAAGATAGACAAAGCCGACTACGAGCAAATAAAAAAACATCTGCTTGAAGAGCACGTGATTAAATAGCTGAAAATTTCAAACAAAAAGAGAAATATGAACTGGGGGAATGCAACATAGAAATTATAGTATTAAGTTTAATATTGTTTCTCTGTTTTACACCAGTAATATTTTTCATTCCGGTTTCAATTGTTTTAATTATAATATTTCTAATTCGTATGAATCGGCAAGGTGGTAATAACCCTTATACAAACCGAAAACGAATAGAATATGAAAACAGCACTTATTATCAAATTACAAAAGCACCTTACTTTAAAGTTTTTGACAGCCGTGGTACGCGTGGCGAATACCTTGCATTCTTAAAATTAAAACCATTTGAAGAAATCGGTGCGAAATTACTTTTTAACTTATATATTCCCAAAGGAAATGGACAAACAACCGAAATAGACATATTAATGATCTGTGCAAAGGGCATTTTTGTTGTTGAGAGCAAGAATTACATTGGTTGGATTTTCGGCGATGACAAACAACACCAATGGTGCCAAGTATTACGTGCAAAAGGAAGAAAAAGTCGCAAAGAATTTTTCTACAACCCCGTTATGCAAAACAGATCACATATTAAACATTTAAAATCGATAGTTGGTTACTCCGTACCATTGCGATCTGTCATAGTGTTTTCTGACAAATGTTCATTCAAGAAAATGGATATAAGCAGTGATGACGTTTGGGTTGTAAAGACACACGGTTTGTTCTCTGCGGTGGATAAAATTTATTCGTCTACTAGTGAAAACATTTTGACTGACGAACAAATCACAGAATTATATTGCAAGCTGTACCCCTACACACAAACTGATGATACACTAAAATTGCAACATATCAGTAATATTAAAAATCTTCTAGACAAATAATATCTAAAAACCGAGGGAAACAACCCCTCGGTTTTAATTTTTTTATGATTTCAATCTTATAAGATAGATTTTAACAAATTAGCTTTTGTGTTTTTATAAGCCCTCTGCTATTTCGTAAATAAGCTTTTCCGTCTTTTCCCAGCCGATACAAGGGTCTGTTATGGATTTTCCGTACACGGGGGTATCGGTTATCTTCTGACATCCGTCCTCTATGTAGCTTTCTATCATAAGTCCCTTTACCATCTTACGCAGATCGGCAGAGCAACGGCGGGTATGCATTACGTCCTTGGAAATACGTATCTGCTCCAAAAACTGCTTGCCGGAGTTGGAATGGTTTGTATCTATGATAACGGCGGGATTTTTAAGGTCGGAGGCGGAATACAGCTCAAACAAGCGCATAAGGTCTTCGTAATGATAATTGGGCATAGACTGACCGTGCTTGTTTACGCTTCCGCGCATAATAGCGTGGGTATAAGGATTGCCTTTGGAAGTGACCTCCCAGCTTCGGTATATAAAGGTGTGGCCGTGCTGTGCGGCGTAAATAGCGTTCATCATAACCGAAAGGTCGCCGCTGGTGGGGTTTTTCATACCTACGGGAATATCAAGTCCCGAGGAGGTGAGGCGGTGGTTCTGGTTTTCCACGCTTCGCGCTCCAACGGCAACGTAGGAAAGAAGATCGGAAAGATAGCGGTAGTTTTCCGGGTAAAGCATTTCGTCCGCGCAGCCGAATCCCGTTTCCGCCAAAGCGCGCATGTGAAGCTGACGGATCGCCACGACGCCCTTTAACATATCCGGCTTTTCGTGGGGATCGGGTTGGTGCAGCATTCCTTTATAGCCCGCGCCGGTGGTGCGGGGTTTGTTGGTGTATATGCGGGGAATGATAATTATTTTATCCGAAACCTTGTCCTGCACCACGCGGAGACGGTGGATATAATCCAAAACCGCATCCTCTCTGTCTGCAGAGCAGGGCCCGATAACCAGAATGAATTTTTCGCTTTCCCCTGCAAATACTTTGCGTATCTCTTCATCGTTTTTTGCTTTTACCTTCGCCATTTCTTCTGTAACGGGGTACTGCTCTTTTATTTCTTTTGGAATGGGAAGCTTGCGGTGAAATTCCATATTCATATATATTACCGTCCTTACTTTTTATCGAATTTGGTTCTGCGTTCCCCTGCTTTGCGCATTACCGCCCGCATTTCTTCGCGCTGACCGTTGGCAACGTATTCCCTGAAACGGGAAAATTCCGCAGAAAACGCGTCCATCTGACGCAAAAGCGCTTCCTTGTTCATTAAGAACAGCTCGCTCCACATTACGTCGTTTATCTTTGAAATTCGGGTAAGATCCCTGAAGGAGTCGCCCGTATATTTTTCGAGCCCCTCTTTGTCGTTGGTGGTCATAAGAGTTACCGCGATACAGTGGGTGAGCTGGGAAAGAAAAGCGATCATATCGTCGTGCTCTTCGGGGGACAGCACGGATATACGGGAAAATCCCAGAATTTCGCCTAAATGCTTGCAGGCTTCTATAGCTTCGGGAGTATTCTTTTCGGTGGGAGTTACGATATAGTTGGCGCCCTTGAATACGCTGTCATCGCTGTATTCAACACCGCTTCTTTCTCTGCCCGCCATAGGATGGGCGGGGACATACTCAACGTCGGAACGAAGCCTGCCTTGTACATTATTAACGACCAGCGTTTTTACGCCGGTAACGTCGGTAATAAGCGCGCCGCTTTTAAAAAGATGCTGATACGTTATTATCCACTTAACAAATGCGGCGGGATACAGCGCAAACACGATAAGATCTGCCTGAGCGATAAGCTTTTCATCGGGCGTAGCGGAGCCTTCCAGTATCATTCCACGCTCCAATGCGTAATCTATGTCCTTTTGTTCGAAAGTTATAGCCCGTACCTTGTAGCCCTGCTTGGATAAAGCCTGCGCATAGCTTCCGCCCATAAGTCCCAGACCTATAATAAGAATATTCGTATCTTTATTTATCGTCATAGTATTTCACCTCTATGCCTAAAGAGCTTAAGCCTTCAAAAAAGTGAGGAAAGCTTTTGGAAATGGCTTCAGCGCCTTCTATAGTTCCCCCCGTAAGGGTAAGCAATACCGCAAGGGACATAACTATACGGTGATCGTTATGACCGTAAAGAGGCTCTTGGGGCTTGCGGAATTCCACGGGATATACGACAACGGAATCTTCGTGAACGGCAACGGAAACGCCAAACTTTTTAAGTTCTTCCGCCATAGCGGAGGCGCGGTCGCTTTCCTTAAAGCGCAAACGGGAGGTTCCGTTAAACACGCCGCCGTATTTTGCGGACGCCACCGCAAACAACACGGGACCGAGATCGGGACAATCCCCTATATGAACCGTGGGAATGCCCTGCTGAAGTAAAGCGAAATGCTTTTCGTATATCTTATCTCCCTGCAAGGAATCCTCGCGAAGACCGAGAATGTTTACGTTGCCTCCGAGCGAATTCAAAGCTGCGTAAAACGAAGCGCCCGAGTAATCCCCCTCCACCGTGGTTTCTGTGGGAACAAAGCCTTTTCCGCCCTTTACGGATATGGTATGATCATCTGTCCAGCGGGCATCCACACCGAATTCCTTTAACGCCTGAAGTGTAAGCTCAATATAAGGACGGCTTACTACCGGAGGTATTATGTTAACAACACTGTCTTTTTCAAGCAAGGACAATGCAAACAAAAGTCCGCTTATGAACTGACTGCTCACGCTGCCCGAAATGCGGTATTCCCCTGCCGTAATGGGACCTTTGAGCATAACGCTGTTTCCGTCCTGAGAAAACACAAAGCCTTTTTCGCGGCTTAGCTCCGCATAAGCATCCAACGGACGCTTGAACAGAGATTCCGCGCCGGTTAAAAGCAGGTTTTTTCCGCACAAAAGACAAACGGGAATAAGAAAACGAAGCGTGCTTCCGCTTTCTTTGCAATACAGCGCCTGAATGGGAGATGCGTTGCAAACGTCCGTGCCGTAAACCGTAACGGTATCATTATTATATTCAAAACGTGCGCCCAGTAAGGAAAGACATGACATGGTCGCCGTTACATCATCACATTCGGGAACACCGTGTATAACGCTTTTTCCCTTTGCCAGCGCCGCGCAGATAAGCATACGGTGCGCCATACTTTTTGAATTTGGCGCAGATACAGTACCCGATGGTGTGCCGGGGGTAATTTCAACTCTCATTTTTTATAACCTTCCAAAAGAAAATCAATCGCTTCCAGATATCCGTCGGTGCCGTGTCCCGAAATGGTTTTTACACAAATATCGCGGATGTAGCTTATTTTACGAAAATCCTCGCGGGAATCAACATCGGAAATATGCACCTCAACCGCAGGAATTTGTACGGAGGACAAAGCATCGCGCAAAGCGATACTGGTATGGGTATAAGCGCCGGGGTTTATAACGATACCGTCCACTCCCGTAAAATATGCTTCCTGTATCTTATCCACAAGGTCGCCTTCGTGGTTGGACTGGTATTGGACTATCTCGCTGCCAATATCCGCGCCCTTCCTTTCAATACGGCTGCACAGCTCTTCAAAGGTTTCCTTGCCGTAGTGCTTGGGCTCTCTTATGCCCAGCATATTAAGGTTCGGTCCGTTTATAACAAGTATTTTCAATTCAAAAATTCCTTTCCTATCTTTTGAGCAACGCTTTCTGCATCTCCCTCTACGGTTACGCGGATATCGCAGGCGGAAACGTATCTGTCTATACGCTCGTTATACCGTTTTTCTATGTCTGCCCTGCTTAAAGCCAGAGGACGGTCTTCCGTGGGAACAAGCTGTTCGAGAGGACGGTCTATAAAGAATATTACACCGTTTCGGCGCAAAGCGTTTACGTTTTCATCTCTCAAAACCGTGCCGCCTCCGCAGGAAATGACCGCGCCCGAAAGGGCGGAAAGATTTTTGGCGGTTTCGGTTTCCGTATCTCTGAACCATTTTTCGCCCCGCGTTTTAAATATTTCGGTTATTTCCATACCCGTTTGCTTTACTATTTCTGCATCGATATCGTAAAAATCCCTGCCCGTTTTCTCTGCAAGCAGTCTTCCCACCGTGGTCTTACCGCTTCCGGGCATACCCGTAAGAACTATATTCTGCTTGGATGCTTTAAGCTCTTTATAAATACTTTCGATTATGCTTTCGTCGTACTTTACGTCCGCAAACAGCTCCGAAGCCGCCACAGCCTGACAAACCAGCATATATAATCCGCCGTTTGCGGAAATCCCCTTATTGCGGGCAGAAACCACAAGTTCTGTGGAGATGGGGTTGAACACCGCATCGACTACTCCGCAAAGGTTGGGAAATGCATCAATGTCTACGGGCGAAGCATCGCATTTAGGGAACATTCCCACAGGGGTAGTATTTATAATAATTTCCGAATCAAAAAGGTGTTCGTATGCAAAAGCATAGGTAACACACCCCTCTTTTTCGGTACGTCCTGCCCGATCAATGCGGCTTGCACCCAAAGCTTTTGCAACTGCCAAAGCAGTGCGGGAAGTTCCGCCCGTACCGAGAACAAGCACTTTTTTACCGCTTATATCTCCCACAGTCTTTTCAACGAGAGCTTTAAGACCGTAAAAATCCGTATTATATCCGTACAAAAGACCGTCTTTATTTACGATAACGTTTACAGCGCCGATATCCCGCGCCGCATCGCTTACAAAATGCAGATACGGAATAACCTCCTGCTTATAAGGGATGGTTACGTTTACCGCTTTAAAATCCTTTTTTGTAAGGAATTCGCCCAGCTCTTCACGGGGGATCTCCTTTAAGACGTAATCCGAAGTGGCAAGTCTTTTGTGTATATCCGGCGAAAAGCTGTGTCCCAATTTTTCACCGATAAGTCCGTATTTCATACTATTCTCCCAAAAGATAATCCGTGCCGAAACGGGTGCAAAGCAGGTCCGCAAGGGCAATAGCCGTTACGCTGTCCACTACCGCGCGGGCTCTGTGGACTATGCAGGGATCGTGACGTCCCGTAAGACTCAGCACGGCGTTTTCCTCTTTTTTCAGATCAACGGTGTTCTGCGCGGTAAAGATGGAAGGCGTAGGTTTTACGGCGACGCGGAAGGTTACGGGCATTCCGTTGGTTATACCGCCGTTTATTCCGCCGTTATTATTGGTTTCCGTAACGACTGCTCCGTTTTCATAGCGGAAACCGTCGTTACAAGCGCTTCCTCTCATTTGGGAAACGGCAAATCCTGCGCCGAATTCCACACCCTTTATACCCGGAACGCTGAACAGCGCGTGAGAAAGAACGCTTTCCGCAGTATCAAACCAAGGCTCCCCAACTCCTGCGGGAATGCCGGTAACGGCAGTTTCCAATATTCCGCCGACACTGTCCCCCTCCGAAGCGGCGCGGGAGATCTCCTCCTGCATCAAGTGTCCCTTTTCTTCGTCTATTACGGCGAAAAGCGAAGTATTGAGCTTGTCTATACACAGATCAAGGTTTGTGTTATCAAATTCGGCATCTTTTATTGAACCGATAGAATATATATGGGTTCCGATATTTATTCCCTTTGCTTTAAGAGCCTGCATAAGAATAGCCCCTGCAGCTACGAGGGGCGCGGTGATACGGCCCGAAAAATGTCCGCCTCCGCGGTGATCCTGATACCCGTGGTATTTGCAAAACGCAGTGTAATCCGCGTGCCCGGGACGGGGAGTTGCGGAAAGGGATTCGTATTTACTGCTGTCGGTATCCTTATTGGGAATAAGTATGCATATAGGGGTGCCGGTGGTATATCCGTTAAAAACCCCGCTTACTATACGGAAATTATCCGTTTCGCTTCTTTGGGTGGATATCTTACCCCAAGGACGGCGCATATCCAGACGGGACGCGATAAATTCTTCGTCCACGGGGATGCCGGGGGCAATTCCATCCAAAACAGCGCCGATCTCTTTACCGTGGCTTTCGCCGAAAAGAGTAACGGAAATACTGTTTCCGAAAGTGTTTTTCATTTACAGCACCTCTCTTAACTGGTTTTCAAAGGCTTCCAAGGGAAGCTTTCTGAATTCAAACGAGCCTATCCCGCCTACGTAAACAACGTTGATCTCCGCGCCCGAAAGCTTTTTATCGTGACGGATAGCGTTGATGGCGTCTTCGATACCAAAATCTGCGGTAACCGGCAGAGAAAGAGCCTTCAAAACGGGAACGAGCCGTTCACGAACGGAAGTATCGCACATGGGGAGCATACCCAGCGCCACACATTCACCGTGTAAAAGGGTAAGCTCCATTGCCGTTTCTATGCCGTGTCCCACGGTATGACCGAAATTGAGCACACGGCGGAGAGAGGATTCTTTTTCATCCTGCTCTACAACGTTTTTCTTTATGGTAATGCTTTTGGTTATTATTTCTTCAAGGTTTTCTTCGGTCACGCCGCTTTCTATCAGCTCAAAAAGCGCCTTATCGCAGGTGAGCGCCATTTTGACCGATTCCGCAAGCCCGTTGGAAATATGTCTTGCGGGAAGAGTTTTCAAAAGATCGGGGTCGATAAGCACCTTTTTCGGCTGTTTGAACGCGCCGACGATATTTTTCACGTCGCCTACGTCGATAGCGGTCTTACCGCCTACGGAAGAATCCACCTGAGAAAGAAGGGTGGTGGGAATATTATAAAAATCCACGCCCCGCATATACGTGGCGGCAACGAATCCCGCCAGATCCCCTATAACTCCTCCGCCCACAGCGGCAACGCAATCGGTACGGGTAAAACCGAAGGATATCATTTTTTCGCAAAGCTCCATATAGGAAGCAAAGCATTTGGTTTTTTCGCCCTGAGGAAGAGTTACTATATAAGGCTGGGCGCAAAAGGACGCAAGAGTACGGGAATATTCCGCGGGAACACCGTCATCCGTTACGATAAGCACCTTTCTGTTTAAAAAAAGATGCTTTCCCGCTTCTTTAAGACAGCCTCGTTCAATAATTATATCATAGCTGTTTTTTTCCAGATTAAGATGTATGATCACTTTAATTCCTCCGTTTATTGGGAAATGTGGGAAAATGAGCCTACAAGCTTTAATTTGTCACAGCAACGCGACAATTCTTCCAGAAGCGCTTTTCCGTTTTCGGAATGAATATCCCCCTCCGCTTCCACGAAGAAGTAATACTGCCATAAAAGTTCCTTCATAGGACGGCTTCTGAGCGACTGCATATTGTAGCCGTGTTTACCGATAACATCCACCGCCTCTGCCAGTTTACCTGCCTCGTTACGCACGGTAAACATAAGGATAAAGCGTTTATCCATTCCCCTGCCCTTATTAACGGCGGGAACAGCAGATAACACGGCAAAGCGGGTGGTATTGTATTTGCTTTCGTTAATTTCTTTTTGCAATACCTCAAGTCCGTAAAGGGAAGCCGCTTCTTCGCTGGCGATTGCGGCGGTATGCTTATCGCCAAGCTCTGCCACGTATTTTGCGGCAAGGGCGGTATTTACGTATTCGCAAACCTCCCAGCCCTGCTTTTCTATATATTTTCCGCACTGCATAAGCGCTTGAGGATGGCTGACAACGCGGGTTATCTGTGAAATATCCGTGCCGGGTATAACAAGCAGATCGTGAGTGACGGAAAGATCAAAAGTGGCGTTTACGCAAAGAGGACCGGAGAAAAGCATATCGCATACTTCGCCCACGTCACCTGCGCTGCTGTTTTCTATGGGAAGCACGGCGGTATCGCATTCGCCGTTAACAACGGCATCGTAGGCTTCGGTGAAGGAAGAATAGCCTATCCGCTGCGCATCGGGAAACACCTTGCCTGCGGCAATAGAGGCAAAAGCGCCGTTAATACCGCAATACGCAACCTTCATACCGTTGAACAAACGTCCCTGATATTTGCAGGAAATGTCTATTACTTCGCGCATAAAGTTAACGTAAAAGCCTTTTACCAACTCGTCCTCTTCAGAAAGATAGCCGGCGTTTCTTTGTATTATCAGCTCTTCTCTTGCTTTATCCTTTATAGGCAAGCCGTGCTCCATTTTATATTCGGCAACAAGACGAGCCGCCTCCATACGCTGAACAAAAAGCTGCGCCATCTCTTTATCCGTTTTATCTATGATCTCTCTTGCAATAAGTAATTTGTTGTCTTCCATTTTAAACAGCTCCGTACCAAATCAAGTGAGTTAACAGTGTTAACATCTTTTTTTGAATTATACACCCGTTTTTATATAATGTCAATAGATATCGGTAATTTCTATTGATTTTTAGAATTTTATATGATAATATATCAATGTTAACACCGTTATCATACTTTGGGGAGGAACGTTATGCCCTATACGGAAGAATACGCAAACCACGAGGAACTAAAAAAAGAGCTTATTCTGGAAGGAATACGGCAGATAGAGCAAAACGGGATAAACGGACTTTCCTTAAGAAAGACCGCGACCGCCTGCGGAGTATCCTGCGCCGCCCCATACAGACATTTTGAAAGCAAGGCGGGATTTGTTTTTTCCATAATATCCTACGTAAACGGACAGTGGGCGCTTTTAAAGGACCAGATATCCGCTTCCTTCAGGAATGACAAACGGCTTATGATAATCGAGATCTGCGCCGCAACAGTTTTGTTCTGGCGGGCTAACCCCAATTTCAGAAGCGTTATTATGCTTGACGATAAGCAGCTTAACGAGGAACAAATAAAAGAGAAAAACCGAATATCCGATGAAATAGCAAGCGCGGTACAAGGCTTGTACGGAAAAGAAAGCTCTGAAACCACGGTGTTTTTGGTGCGTTCCGTTTTGTACGGCGCCGCGGCGGACAAGACCGTGGACGTTTCGTTGGTTAAAAACTGCATAAAAGAGATACTGCCCCGAATATAAATAAAGAAAGGCGCTCACTATGAAGATAAAGACAAAGCAAATGCCTTATTCAAAGGTGAACACCCTTAAAAAACCAAAACACAAAAAGCCGGTAAAGCCAAATATTTTGTTCAGAAGTATTGTGAGGATCGCGTCTATACCCGATCTGATGAAGGTAAGGTTCAAATACGAAGGCAGACTGCCCGAAAAAATGCCCTGCCTTATACTTATGAACCATTCCAGCTTTATTGATCTGGAGATCGTATCCAAAATAATGTACCCCCGCCCTTACGGTATCGTAACCACGTCCGACGGGCTGGTGGGCAAGCGCTTTCTTATGCGCCGTATCGGCTGTATTCCCACCCAAAAGTTTGTTAACGATATTTCTCTTATAAAGGATATAAATTATCTTTTAAAGGTAAAAAAGACAAGCGTGCTGATGTACCCCGAAGCGAGCTACAGCTTTGACGGCACCGCAACTCCCCTGCCCGAAAAAATGGGACGGCTGTTAAAGATGCTTGCCGTACCCGTGGTGATGATAACCACCGAGGGCGCCTTTTCCCGCGATCCTCTTTACAACTGTCTGCAAAAGCGCAAGGTAAAGGTGAGCGCTAAGGTGGAATGTCTGCTCACACCGGAGGATATTGAAAAAATGTCCGTAAGCGAGCTGGACGGAGCTTTGAAAAAAGCGTTTTCATTTGACCATTTTAAATGGCAAAGAGAGAACAAGATTAAAATTGACGAGCCCTTCCGCGCAGACGGGCTTGAACGCATACTGTATAAATGCCCGCACTGCCTTGCGGAAGGAGCTCTTACTGGCAAAGGGATATCCATAAAGTGCGCTTCCTGCGGAAAAGAATACGTGCTTGATGAATACGGTGTTCTTGAGGCGACGGAGGGTGACACGGAGTTTTCACATATTCCCGATTGGTACGCCTGGGAAAGAGAAAAGGTAAAAGAAGAAATAGAAAACGGCAATTATTTGCTTGATACTCCCGTGGATATCGGTATGTCGATAGATTTTAAGGCGATATATATGATCGGCGAAGGAAGGCTTACCCACACGGCAGAGGGATTTACCCTTACCGGCGCCGACGGAGAGCTTGAATACAGGCAAAAGCCTTTGTTTAATTACAGTCTGTATGCGGATTATTATTGGTACGAGATAGGCGACGTTATATGTATCGGCGATAAAAACGCTTTGTACTATTGCTTCCCGAAAGCGGGCGCGCCCGTTGCAAAAGCCCGTCTTGCCGTGGAAGAAATGTATAAAGCTGAAAAAGCAAAAGCAAGAAATTGAACGCAGAAAATCCCCACCGGTACCGCCTTCACAGGTTGAATTGGATTATCGTGAATGTTGAATGTGCATAAGTAAACAACACCCACCGATTATTGTCGGTGGGTGTGTTGTTGTACGTCAGTACATTGTTGCTACGGCAATACACGAATATGTCAAAGCTTTTCCGTTTTTTTAAATGCGCCACAAAATTCGTTATACGCATCGTCGTCGTAGTTTATCATAAAAAAACTTTTGTTTGAAAATAATTTTGCGTACGAAACCATCGGTATTTGATTTTCCCCATTTAAATAAAAACAAATGTATTTATATATTGGTTTTTCTCCGAAACCGTAAAAATATCCTTCAACGTCTTCAATAGAAAAAGCAGTTATATCATCATATGAAATAGTCCTTTTAATTCTGTTGTTTTCGTCATATACTAATATGCTGTGATCAGTAAATTTTGCAGTATACCTACATATTTTGTCGTGATAACAATTTAGCAACATAAAAGGGAAGAAAAAACCAAGTAGTCCGACCGAAAAGCTCACTACAGTTTGCCAGCTATTTGTAAACGCTAATATTGTTAAAAATACGAAAATTAATATGTTGGCAATAACAGTTATTTTTTTTATACCACTTAAAAAAATCCTGAACTCTGTTGGAACTAATTGAAATTTCATATTCATCTCCTGACATAAAATCATAAGTTGTTAAGGTGTAGGAAATGCCTCTGTTTGAAACGAATCAGTAACACCGTCGGTAATGCCATTAATTGCTGTTCCCAAATAGTTGTTGGGAATAAACCAGTATAATAATAACAGACTGTTGAAAACGAAACATCCATAACTACATCCACAGCGTATAAATACAGACCGGTTTCGGTGTCGTAATAGTAGCTTCTGTAACGAAAGGGATTAATGTTGGCAATGGAGTTTGCGGCATCATTCCCTACAAGTATTGTGCATTTACCCCAAGCATCATATGCATAAGAAGCAACGCGTGCAGCTTGTCCTCTTGACCCCATAATACCACACACTTAAAGTGTTGTCAAGAAAAATGCATTTACG
The DNA here is from genome assembly GCA_017537345.1 of Clostridia bacterium. GTDB lineage: Bacteria > Bacillota > Clostridia > Oscillospirales > CAG-382 > SFLA01. The sequence goes on from JAFYKY010000005.1 coordinate 319,721, forward strand.
CACTCACATCAAAAAAACCGATACGGTTAAACCGTATCGGCTTAAATTATTGATTTTGCAAAAGCTGTTTATTATACTGCAGGGTATAAAGCTGATAATACTTGCCTTTTTGCTTCAGAAGCTCTTGGTGGTTGCCCTGCTCCACGATTTGTCCTTTAGAGAGCAGGATAATATTATCTGCGTGCTGAATGGTGGAAAGTCTGTGAGCAACGATAAGCATAGTACCGATATTCTTCATTTTTTCCAGAGAATCCTGAATCAAAAGCTCGGTTTCCGTGTCTATATTTGCGGTTGCTTCGTCAAGTATCATTACCGCAGGACGGTGAATTACCGTGCGGGCGAAGGAAAGAAGCTGTCTTTGTCCCGCAGAGAAGTTATTACCCCTCTCACGAACCACCTCGTCCAGACCGCCCTCCAGCTTGTTTATAAAGGAATCTGCGTTAACGTATTTGCAGGCTTCCATTATTTCTTCATCGGTAAAGCCCTCCTCACGCAGTACGATATTACTGCGTATAGTACCGGAGAACAGGAAAACGTCCTGAAGCATTTGTCCGAAATGCTTGCGGAGGGAAGAAAGCTTTATCTTTTTAATGTCGATACCGTCGATAAGTATCTGACCTTTTTGAATATCGTAGTTTCTGCAGATAAGAGAAAGTATAGTGGTCTTTCCGCTTCCCGTAGAGCCTACGAACGCAACGGTCTGTCTTGCCTCCACCTTAAACGATACGTCCTTAAGCACCCATTCGCCGGGCACGTAAGAAAACCATACGTTGCGGAACTCAATATCGCCGCGGATGTTTTCAAGCTCGATAGCGTCGGGCTCGTCCACCACTTCGGGAACCATATCGAAAACGGTGAATATCTTTTCTGCGGAAGCAAACGCGGACTGAAGCATATTGAACTGCTCTGCCAAGGTCTGAATGGGGTTAAAAAATTTGGAAATATACATATAGAAGGTTACGAGAATATCCGCCGTAACTATCTGCCCCATAAATTCCGTTTGCTTTATATATCCTCTGCCGCCCAGATAAAGCAGGCACAGCACGGAGGATATATACAGCATATACACCATAGGTCTGAACACGCCGAAAACGAATATCTGCTTTTGCTTTGCCTTGCGCAGCTTTGTGCTTTTTTCAAGGAAATCTTTGTTCTTTTTATCTTCCTTGTTGAATATCTGGGTGATCTTTATACCGGAAAGGTTTTCGGAAAGATAGGTGTTTATATCCGTCGTACCGTCCTTTACGGCGCGGTAGGCTTTTCTGGAAAATTTACGGAATATCCAGGTAAACAGTACCACGAAAGGCACGAAGCACAGCACCATGAGGGTGAGCTGGTAATTAAGAACAAGCATTGCCGCCAACACACCAACAATAACGAAAACGTTTTTGACCATCGTTACGAGAATGTTGGTAAACATCATCGAAATAGCGTTGGTATCGTTGGTAACACGGGTAACCAGCTTGCCCACGGGAATGTTATTAAGCTGATTATGGGAAAGGCTTTCTATGTGTGTAAAAAGATCCTGACGCAGTGTGGATAATATCTTTTGTCCCGTTTTCTGCAAAACGATTGCCTGAAAATAGGTGCAGACCATTGACACCACGAGGATGGACGCATACACAACCACCTTCCAAAGCAAGGTATCAAGTTCGAAATCTTCCCCTACAAGCTCTACTATATTACCGACGATTATGGGAGAGATGATATCGTAGGCAATAGAGACCAGCATTATGAAAAACGCAAGCAGGAAGGATGCCCAATGGGGACGGGCATACTTAAGAAGGCGGCGGACTATTTCGCTGTCCTTCATATTACGGTCAAAGCCGATCGCCTCTTTTTTGTTTTTCATAAATGCATAAGCAAAAACAAAAACAAGAGCAAAGGTGCCGACAACGCCGCCGACTACCAAAAGAGGATAAAATTCACGCATTGTTGTTCGCCCCCTCTTCTTCAAGCTTTTGCAGGTCTACCATTTTGCGGTATTCGGAATTAGTTTCGTAAAGATGAGTATGAGTTCCCACCGCCGCCACGGTACCGTCTTCCACAAAAAGGATCTTATCCATTTTTTCGATAGTGGAAATTCTGTGGGCGATAAGAAGCGTTGTCATACCCTTACGGGTATTCGATAAGTTTTCAAGTATCGCTTTTTCGGTCTTGGTATCTACTGCGGACACGGAATCATCCAGAATAAGTATGGGAGCATTGCGCAAAAGGGCGCGGGCTATGGATATACGCTGCTTTTGTCCGCCGGAAACGGTAACGCCTCTTTCACCCAAAACGGTGGAGTATCCTTCGGAGAATTCGATTATGTTGCCGTGTACGTCGGATAATTTTGCCGCTTCTGTAACGGCATCCGTATCGTATTCCTCCATACCGAAAGCGATATTCGCGGTAATGGTATCGCTGAACAGGAAGTTATCCTGCGGAACGTAAGCGCATCCTTCACGGAGAGAGTGTATGGTAACGGAATTTACGTCCTTGCCGTCAACGAACAGACATCCGTCCTCCACGTTGTAGGTGCGCAGGATAAGGTCTACGATAGTCGTTTTACCGCTTCCCGTTTTTCCTACGATACCTACGTTTTCTCCCGCATTTATCTTGAAGGAAACGTTATGCAAAGCGTTAAATTCCCCATCGGGATAGCGGAAGGAAAGGTTACGGAATTCGATATCGCCCTTAACGGCGCCGATATCAACGGCATCCGCTCTGTCTGCAACGTCGATAGGCGCATCCAGAAGCTCGCTTACGCGCTTTAAGGACGCTTTGCCGCGGGAAGAAAGGTCTATAAGCTCGGAAACTGCCATTATGGGCCATACGGTAGAGGTGAAATATCCTATAAATTCAACCAGCTGACCCGCATCAAACACACCGTTATAAACCAGATATCCGCCGTAGCCCAGAATAACGCAGACAACGGATTCCACGAACAGCGTAACGAGAATTCTGAGCAGCACCGAAGCGCGGGTGAAAACTATATTTGCGTGTTCGTTTTCTTTATTAAGTTTTTTAAAAGCCCAAAGTTCTTTTCCTTCTTTTACAAAAGCCTTGATTACTGCTATACCCGAAAAGCTTTCCTGAGAGAAATCCGAAAGTGAGGAAAATGCCTGCTGACGTATCTCCCATTTTTTCATCATATAACTGCCGATAACCGAGCTTACTGCCATCAAAAGCAGCATGGGGATCATAGAAAGAACCGTCATCAGAGGGTTCATACGCCACATTTTGATAACCGACAGAACGCCGAGAAACAGAGCATCGAAAAACATAAGGAAGCCCATACCAAAGCATTCCTGAATAGTATCAAGATCGTTGGTAAAAAGACTCATCATATCCCCGACCTTGTGTACCTGATAATACTGGCGGGAGAGATTTTTCGCATGATCGAACATAGAATTGCGGATATCGGTTTCTACCTTGATCCCTGCGCCGAACAGACAAATTCTCCATAAAAATCTGCCGAACACCATCAGCACGATTATACCGATAAGCGGCAGACAGATCTTATCCAGCAAAAAGTCCATATCGAAGGCATACTTCACTCCGTCGATCTCAGCAAGCCCCGTCTTCATACCGTTAACCACAAGTCTGTAAAGAGCGGGTACGAGTAGCTGGGCATAGTCCACCGCGATCAACGCCGCAAGTCCCGAGATCAGCCAAAAAGCATATTTAAAATAATATCGGTTGATATGCTTTCCGAATATCATGGCTTTTTCCTCCTGTTAATTCAAATATCCTAAACGAATTGATTTTATCACATAATCTTCTGTTTGTCTACATAAAACGGAAAATAATATTTTTTTGTTAAAAAACGCATTACAAAACGTAATGCGTTTCAATTCAATGTGATTTTTTAAAAGAAAGCAAAGCGAGTATGGGGAATATTTCCAATCTGCCCGCCAGCATATCGAAGATAAGAACAAGCTTTGAAAATACGCTGTATCCGCCGTAATTGCTCATAGGACCAACCGTATCGAACCCCGGCCCGATATTATTGAAGCAGGAGATCACCGCGGAAACGTTGGTTTCTATGGAAAATTTGTCTATGGACAAAAGCAAAAAGCTGACAACCATTATTACGGCGTATGCGGCAAGATAGGAATTAACACCCGCCATCGTGCTATCATCCACCGGAGTATCATTGGTACGCACGGCAACGACCTTTCTGGGGCTCATAACCTGCTGTATACTTTTTCGTATGCCCTTCAGGATCAAAAGCAGACGTATGCATTTTATACCGCCGCCCGTGCTTCCCGCGCAGGCGCCTACAAGCATAAGACACAGCAAAATGCCCTTTGAAAGTGTGGGCCACAGATTAAAATCCGCTGTAGCAAATCCGGTAGTGGTAATAATACTTGCTACCTGAAACGCCGAATGACGGAGAGTTTCCCAGATATCACCGTAAATATTATATATATTTATTGCAATAGCCACAACGGATGCGAAAACGATACCGAAATACAGCCGCAACTCCTCATCCTTGAAAAAGCTTTTGAAGCGTCTTAATATAAGCAGGTAATAACAGCCGAAATTAACGCCGAATAAAAGCATAAACACAGTGGTTACGTTTTGCAGATAGGGGCTGTAACCTGCCATACTGTCTGCCTTTATACCGAAACCTCCGGTGCCCGCAGTGCCGAACATGGTGCAAAGCGCATCAAAAAGCGGCATTCCGCCCAACAGCAAAAAGATGAGATTGAGAACGGACAGTATAATATACATTCCGTATAAAAGCAAAGCACTGTTTTTCATTTTGGGAACCAGCTTGCTTACCACAGGCCCCGGGCTTTCCGCACGGAGAAGATGAACGCTTCCGCTGGCAGGAATGAATGCGAGCAGAAAAACAAGTACACCCATACCGCCCAGCCAATGGCTGAAGCTTCTCCAATATAATAAACCCTTGGACAAAACCTCAACGTTTGGCACAACGGATGCGCCGGTAGTAGTGAATCCGGAAACCATTTCGAACAATGCGTCTATATACGAAGGCATTTCGCCGGAGAAATAAAAAGGTAAACAGCCCAAAAGACTGAGCACGATCCAGCTCACGCCCACGCAGGCAAGACCTTCCTTGGCACGGAAGGCGCTTGGTGCACCACGGCATATAAGATACAAAATGCCTGCAAGCAGGAGGATTATACCCATGGATATTAAAAATCCCTTGGCGGCGGGATATTCTTTATTAAAGACACTTATTCCCAAAGCGGGTGTTAAAAACAACGCTTCAAAGGAAAGAATACGGGCAATAAACAACCCGATAACTTTATAATTCATAATTCCTCACGTAAACTTACGCAAAAATATCGTTAAGCTGTCTTACAGTTCCTCTGCCGCTTGAAACGGCTACGATAATATCTCCTGCGCGGAACACGGAATCACCGTTGGGGATTACTGTTTTATACCCTCTCGTAATGCAGGCTATAAGCACGCCGTCTTTTGTTTTTACCGATTTAAGAGGAACGCCGCAGTTGGGGGTATCCTTTTCCACCATAAATTCTACCGCCTCTGCCTGACCGTCCGCAATGGTGTGAACGGATATGGCAGCGCCGGATTGGTTTTGCATAGCACGGACGTATCTAACAATATTTTCACAGCACAGTTCTTTGGGACAAACCACGCTGCGCAAGCCCAGCTTCTCTATAATGGTACGATTTTCCACGTTATTAAGCTTGGTAATTACTGTAGGCACACCGTTTCCCGTGCCGTTAATGGATACTATCATATTAAACTCGTCTGTACCCGTTAAGGTTACCAGCGCATCGCATTCTGAAATGCCTTCACTTACAAGCACGTTATTATCCGTTCCGTTGCCCAAAAGCACGTCTGCTTTGGGAAGCTCACCGGCAAGAAAACCGCAACGTTCCTTGTTTTGCTCCAGAATACGCACGGAAATTCCGTCCTTTAACAAAAGCTGAGCAAGATAATAACACACTCTGCCGCCGCCGACAAGCATTACGCTGCGGACACGGCGGGATATAACGTTAAGATTTTTAAGCAGTTTTGCAAGGTTGTTGGTAGGTGCGGTAAAAAACACTCTATCCCCTTCAGCCAGCACGAAATCACCGTTGGGGATAACCGCTTCACCGTTACGGATAACGGTACACACAAGCACACTGCAATTCACCACGGTATTCAACTGCTTTAACTGAAGTCCGCAAAGCTTGCTGTTGCTTTCCACGTGAAGTTCAACTATCTCTGCCCTGCCCTTTGCAAAAGTATCTCTTTGAGAAAAGCCGGGGTATTTGAGCAGACGCTCGATCTCCACTGCAGTCTGCCTTTCGGGATTAACCACCAGAGAAAGCGCAAACACATCACGCATTTCGTATATCTGGTCCGTATATTCGGGGTTTCTTATACGGGCAATGGTATGAATATCCGGATTAAGTCCGTGGGCTGTGGTACAGCACAAAAGATTTATCTCATCACGGTTGGTAGCGGCGATAAGAAGATCCGCAGTATCTATTTTGGCTTGGCGCAGTACAGTCATAGAAGCACAGTTTCCCCGTACGGACATTACGTCATACCGTTCTACGCTGGCTTCAAGCACTATATCATCGGAATCTATAAGCGTTATATCGTGCCCTTCTGCGGAAAGCTGTTTTGCAAGGCTTGCACCAACGGTTCCGCCGCCCGCAATAATAATATTCATATACCTTCTCCTTATCAAAGGATTACTGTTTAAAGCAGTATATCATTTTGTCGTTTATTTTGCAACAAGAATAAAATCAGTTCTTGGCATTAAGACGTGTATTTGTCAGATCAAGCCAATAAATAAGGATATCCAGTTCATCATTAACGGCTTTTGCCTCGTCAGGGTCGGAAAAAGCGTTTTTAACGGTAAGCTTCAATCCGCTTAAAGAAGTCTTGGTCTGGGTACAGTATGCCATTTTCCCCTCCGCATCTTCGGGTACGGATGCGTTTGCATACAAAGATTCCATAGCGTCAAGCACACTCTGCTTACCCGTTTCGGACAGGGAATCGAACAATATATCCGATTGCTCCAGCATTGCTTTTATATAATCCAGCTGGGCTTTTACGGTATCGCCCATACGGTAAAGCTGTGCGGAAGGTTTGCGGAAAGCGCCGTTTATTATCTGATACTGATACGTATCGGGAGAGATGTTCGAAAGCGCGAAAACGGCTATACCGTCTGCCCCTGCGGATGATACCTCGGTAAGCTGATATGCAAAATTAAGCTTGGAAGTATCCATAAATGCGGCAAGTCCTGCGGAATAGAAGCAGTTGCCCTTGCATATTTCTTTGTAGCCTGCGGCATTTTGAGAAACGTAGGTGTTATCGCCGCTGTAAGTCATAGAGAACACTTCGTCTATCCAGCCGTTGTTCACCCACATTTTTACGTCCTGAAAAATGCTGTTGACCGCGTATTCCCTATCGGGATAAACGGCGCAGGAGAGCCAGGTTTCGGGAGAATTTTTGCAAACCAGATCAAAAACTTCCTTTACAAAGGAGTTTATGATACCGCAACGGAAGGATATCCATTTTTTCATTTCTTCCGAACCCTTCGCAAAGGTGCGGGGATCGTCTTTTATGCCGGTTTCCTTGGCAAAGGCTTTTATAATATCTTCGTTGTAGCCGTAATCGTATTTTCCGTAGTTTAATTCGGGGAAACGGATATAATCAAGATGCAATCCGTCGATATCGTAATTTTTCAGTATTTCCTTGTATACGTTCAAAACGAATTTGCGGCATTTGGTATCGTTGGGGTTGAGGAAAACGAAGGTAGCGCGTTCGTTGTAATAATAAAATTCGTTTCCTTCGGAATCCATAAGCAGCTTATCGCTGAACTTTTCCAGAATGGGGCTGGAAAGGGTGCCGTCGTTATTTAAATATCCGGCAAAGAAGTTTTCGCACCAGGCGTGAACCTCTATTCCGTATTCGTGGCATATACGAACGAATCCCTCCAAAGCATCGTATTCGCCGTTGTTGGGGCTGTGTTCAACGCCGTCCAGATCCATATAACCGATAAAATATCCATCGTAGAAGGTTTCAAGATAAAGAGCGTTTACGTTGAGTGATGCCAGCTTTTCCACGGTGTCCCGCACTTCTTCATCGCTTTTTTCATACGCGCGGTACCACATAGCGCGGTTTTGAGCGCCCTTGCTCTCTATGGTAGCGTACGTCAGCAATTCCGCCTGACTGACCGCCTTGGAGCATATCTCAATGGCAGATGCCATATCCCCTTGTGAAACAGCGTTTTCCGCTTTGGCGATCTCTGCTTTTAAATTATCTGCGGCGGAAGAAATATCCGAATATGCAATATTGAGATACGCCTTTTTTGCCTGATTAAAGCTGTTTATCAAATTATCAAGCGTATCTTTTGCGGTGTTAAGGCAAAGATCGGGGGTGTTTATTATAATTACTTTATGGTTGGTTTTATCCAATATAACCGTTTGACCGCGGGTATATGCGTTTTCGAGCGCCTTTACGGCATTTCCGTGGGCAGAAACCGCAAAACCGTTTTTGGGCACGGTAATATTGCCTTTATAGCTTTCGGAAATGGATCTTCCCTCTTCGTTTACCGAAATTTCGTATCCGTATGCGTTGGTATCGGTGGATGCTTTGTTCATATAAACCACCAACTGATTTTCGCCGCGCACGGTATTAACACCGTTATAAGAAAGGGCGGTAACCGAATAGGAAGGTCCGTTGGGGAAAAGCTCTACCTTGGTACCCACGGCGGCTTTTCTTGCGGAATAATATGCTTTATGATCTTTATGTAGGCTTATAACGTATCCGTTTTGGGGAATTTCGCTGTTGCCAGCGCCGGTGATCACCTTGGTCACGACACCGTCCACCACGGTAATTTCCGCGCCGTAAATATTGGTGCCCGTGGTTTTGCCGTATTCGGGAGTATATATTGCGCACACACCTTCGGGGGTACGTATTCCGTCGATAATATCAATATTCACCACAACGTCGCCCACCAGAGCGTAATAGCTTGAAAGCGCGGTAGTTTTAATATCCTCGGTCTTTACTTCATATCCCGCTTTAATATTTTCCGCGTAAGATACGGCTTCGCTTCCCACACAGACAACGGTAAATCCGTTTTGTTCGGGAATAAAGCTTTGGGAATTCTTATCCCATATTTTTGCAACGTATCCGTCGGCAACGGTAAAATCCATACGTTCACTTTCGGTCTGAGGAGTAACAGAGCCCAAAAAGCCGCAGGTATAGAGATAATAACCGTCTTTTTCTATATTTTCCGCATTGATGAATTCTTCCTTGAAGCTTATTTCGCCTGCGCCGGTTATAACTACCGGTTCATCGAATATCTCCACTTCCACTGTAGATTCCTCCTTGTTTACTGACTGTGTATCCTCGTGTTCGTTTTCACAAGACACCAAAGCAAAAAGCGTTAACAATGCAAGAAGTAAACTAACAAACCTTTTCATAAGTATTCTCCTTCGGGTAATATTACTAATATACACCATTTTCCGTTTTTCGTCAAGTTTTATTAAAAAAGGCGCCTTTGCGGCGCCGTTTTCTTATTTTATTTCGGGGTTGAAGCCGAGATCGTATATCTCGTTTTTTGCTTTTTCAAGGCAGTGGGCGCATCCGTTAACGGTGACGGTTTGGGTGGAAAGATCCACTACTGCGTCCACACCTGCATCCTTAAGGGCGGAAGTTATTCTTCTTACACAGTTTTCACAATGCATATCGGGTACGTAAATTTTGCTCATTTTATTTTGCTCCTTTATATTAAATGAATTTTTTGATCGTACTTGTTAATTCCGAAACGATTTCCGTATCGCCGTTTTTGATCCCTTCCGCAACGCAGGTCTGAATATGATCTTCAAGCAGAATACTTGCAAGAGAGCCGAGAGCGGCTTGGGATGCGGATATCTGATTTAAAATATCCACGCAGTATTCATCGTTTTCAAGCATATTTTTAATGCCACGCACCTGACCTTCGATACGGTTAAGACGGTTTATAAGCGCCTTTACCTCTTCGGGAGAACGGTGTTTTTTCTTTTGACAACAGCATTTGTTCACAGCTTTTTACCTCTCAATCTCAACGCATTGGTTACCACGCATACAGAACTGAAGGACATTGCCAAGCCCGCAAGCATGGGATTGAGCAAGGGGCCTCCGAATATGCTGATAACACCTGCGGCAACGGGAATACATATAACGTTATAACAAAACGCCCAGAAAAGATTTTGCTTTATGGTGCGCATTGTAAGCTTGCTAAGCCGCACGGCGCGGGCAACGTCAGCAGGATCATTTTTCATTAAAACTATATCCGCGCTGTCTATGGCTATATCGCTTCCGCTTGCCACGGCGCAGCCGATATCCGCGGCGGCAAGAGCAGGCGCATCGTTAATACCGTCCCCTACCATCATAACGGAGCCGAAGCGGGATTTAAGAGCGGTTATTACGTCGGCTTTTTCTTCGGGCAGTACCTCTGCGTACACCTCGTCCGCACCTAATTGCTTGCCTACGTAACGGGCGCACACGCTGTTATCGCCGGAAAGAAGCACGGTTTTTACACCCAAAGCGGAAAGCTTTTCAAACGCTTTGCGGGAAGTGGGCTTAAGCTTATCGGAAACCGCAATGACTCCGATTACCGTATTATCGGCACAAACAAACATTACTGTCTTTCCTTCGGACAAAAGACGGCTTGCCTCTGTTTCGTATTCTTCGGAGGATATGCCTTGCTCTTTTAAAAGCACCTTGTTACCAACGCATATTTCGGTACCTTCGTACCTGCATTTAACGCCCTTTCCCGAAAGATTTTGCACCTCTTCCGCCACATGAACGGTTATGCCGTTTTCGCAAGCGTAATTAACTATTGCGGTTGCGATAGGGTGCTGGGAGGCGGATTCGCACACAGCCGCATAAAGCAAGTTTTTTTCCGTATCGGATGCAACAATATCCGTTACTGTGGGTTTGCCTTCCGTAACGGTGCCGGTTTTGTCAAACACGGCAACCTTTATTCCGTGGGTGATTTCAAGAGCTTCTCCGCTCTTTATAAGAATTCCGTTGCTTGCACCAAGTCCCGTGCCTACCATAACGGCAGTGGGCGTGGCTAGCCCCAAAGCACAAGGACAGGCTATTACAAGTACTGCGGTGAATATCTTTACCGCAAAGGAAAACTCCTCCCCTGCAATAAGCCACACGGCGGCGGAAAGCACCGCAATTGCCATAACCGTGGGAACGAAAATGCCTGAAACCTTATCTGCCAATTTTGAAACGGGTGCTTTTTTGCTTTGCGCGTTTTCCACGAAAGCGATTATCCCCGCAAGCACCGTATCCTTTCCCACACGGGTGGCGCGGATATACAATGCATCGTTTTGGTTAAGGCTTCCTCCCGTAACAGTATCTCCCGTATTTTTTGTAACGGGCATACTTTCACCCGTGAGCATGGATTCATCCACAGTACCGCTTCCCTTTACCACGATACCGTCCACGGGGAATTTTTCTCCCGGCTTTACCAAAAGAATATCCTCTTTCTTTACTACAGCCGTAGGAATATCCGTAACGATATCTCCCGTTAAAAGATGGGATATATCCGGTGTAAGCGCCATTAATTTCTTTATTGCGCCTGCCGTCTTCTTCTTACTGCGGGCTTCAAAATATTTACCTAATTTTATAAGCGTGATAACCACCGCAACCGATTCGAAATACAGATTATGAACGGCGTGAGCATCCTTTACCACGTTAAAGGTCTGCACAACGCTGTATATAAACGATGCGGTTGCGCCCACAGCCACAAGAGTATCCATATTCGGATTACCGCGAAACAGCGAGGAAAATCCTACCGTGAAGAATTTATAACCTATTATCATTACGGGAACGCACAAAACTATTTGTGTTATTGCAAATCCCAAGGGAGAATTTTCTATATGGCAAAATTCGGGAACGGGAAGGTTAGAAAAGAACATCTGCCCCATGGAAACGTACAAAAGCACAAGGCTCAATACCCCTGCCGCTATAAGTCCGTAAGGCGGTTTTTCTTTATCATCGGAAACCTTTTCCTCTATGGGAACGTTTTCCCGTATACCGAAGCCTGCTTTGGTAATAACTCTTTCAAAATCCGCAAAGCCGACTTGCTCCGCATCGTAGGTAACAGTCATTTTCTCTGTCATAAGATTTACTTCGCATTCGATTACGCCGTTGAGCCGCGAAGTTACTCTCTGAACCGCGCCCGAGCAAGCGGCGCAGTGCATTCCCGTGATAATATAAGTTTGGGTTTTCAAGCAAATCACCTCTGCTTATATTATATACCCCTACGGGGTATATGTCAAGTAAAAATATGTGTGTTGACTATGAATTTTTACTATGGTATAATTAAGAAAAGACGTTACGGAGGCAGGTATTATGAAGCTATTACTTATAACACGGGAGAAAAGCGATCTTTCCAAAATGTTTTTTTCCGCCGGCGAATGCCATATGATCTCTCCCGACACAACCGAAGCAGAGGATATTAACACCTATGACAGCGTTGCCGTGCTCGGCGGTACGGAGGATAAGCCTATTATTCTGAACGCATATTTAAGAGAGGCGCTGGAGCGTTTTGCAGACACGGGAAAGCCTGTGTTTCTGGAATATACCGACAGCTTCCGCTGCGTTTATTCCGCTTCGCCCGTAAAGGTTGCACCCCACAGACTTGTGGCTGACGTTTGCTTTGGCGATATCAACGAAGGCGATCTTTTGGACAGCCGTTACAACAGCTACATACGCCCCCATTTTTTGATGCCGGATACCGTTCCTCTTTTGTATTACCGTGAATTCACCCCTGCTCACGACAGAATTGAGAACAGAGAAAATGACGACGTGTTTAAAAACGCCGCGCTGTTCCGCGACAAAAACGTGCTTACGGCGGCGTTTCGGCTCTGCAATTACAGACAAGCCGTATTCTCTCCTCAAAAAAGATGGAATTCGGTTATAAACTATATTTTCGAATTTCTCGGCTTGCCTCTGCCCGCAAGATTTCCCGAAACGCAGTACGAAATTAAAGGACGGTTGGAAACCCATTTTTATGATGAGCTCGATAAATGCGTTTCAAGGTCTTTGAAACTGCTTAAAGAATACCTTGTAGAAGATAACGGTACGAAAGGTATAAAGGAAGGCTTGAGCCACAACATTCTGCCCGACGGCACCCGTATAACCGCAGACGTGGTGCGTACCGACTGTACCGGTGAAGCGGCAGGCGCATTTTTGTTTTCACACAGCGCCGAATTGCAAAAAAAGGGCGATAAAATGTATGATTTTTGCTACGGTCCCTTGATGATACACGGCGGAGAGTTCGACGGTATGGTAAGATGGTCGGAGCAGGCGTGGAACGTTTGTTATCAGGATGACGTTGCCCGCGCAATTATTCCCTCGCTTCTTTTAGCTTATTTCGGGTTATCCGACAAATATATTCCCGATGCGGAAAAAGCCCTTTTCTTCCTTTGCGAAACCACCTGCGCGGACGGTCTGCGCCCCGCAAGGACGGATATTCTTGAATATATAAGATCGGGTAAACCGGTGCGTACCCTTGCAAAGCAAGAAAGCGGATATGCCAGCGCTCATTACAACGCATATTACAGCGCGGCTTTGCTTTTGGGATATTTGATTACGGGTAACGAGGATTTTAAAAACACCGGAACGCGGGGTTTGGAAACGCTGATGAAGCTTTATCCGGATACAGTGCGCGAGCACAGCGAAACCTCGGAGTTGTGCCGTCTTATCTTCCCGCTTTCCGTTTTATACGCGGCGACCGGAGAAAAAGCCCATTACGATATGCTGGACAGAGTCTTTAACGATCTGCAGAAATACCGCCACCTTTCCGGCGGATATGCGGAATGGGATACGGGCTACAAGGCGGCGTGCTTTAATAACGCGGGCGGTGAATGCTCTCTGCTTTCGGTTAACGGAGATCCCGTTGCAGACCTGCTGTATTCCCTTAACTGGCTTCCCCTGGGGTTTGCTTTCGCCTGGCACGTGTGCGGGGAAGCGAGATTTCTTAACGCCTGGAAGGATATTTGCACCTTCTTTATTAAAACTCAGCTTATAAGCGAGGATAAGCGTATAAACGGCGGCTGGTGCAGAGGTATCGACCTCGACAGTCTTGAATACTGCGGTATTCCCCACGACGTAGGCTGGGGCCCCTGCAGTTTGGAAACCGGCTGGACTGTTGCGGAAGTAACCTTGGGAATGCTTATCGGAAAAGGTCTTGTAACAAAAAAGCTAATTAGAAAAATTTAAGGACACAGCTATGGAAAAATTATATTTACTTGCAAAAGGATACACAAACCGTTTTCCAAACGGAAACGAACCTTACCAGATCACTACGCGGCTGTTGGAAGAGTGCGGAGAGGTTGCAAGCGAGGTTAACCATTTTGAAAAAAGCGGAATAAAAGCACTCAAGCACGGTGAACCCTCAAAGCAGCATCTTGCCGATGAGATCAAGCAGGCTGTCAACGCACTAATGCAGCTCGCCGTATACTACAACGTAGAAAACGAGTTGGAAAAATCCATAGACGTTTCGCTTGAAAAGATGAAAAACGAAGGATTAATATAGCACAAAAAGCACCGATTATCTCGGTGCTTTTGTCATATGATAAACATGTTCTTTCGCTTTTTTCAGATATGAATTGAACCTATCCATATCCGCATCCTCGTATTTGTTGCCCAGCATTATCCATTCGCAATACTCGTAAAGAATAAAAAGATCGAGGGTGCGACGATATTCCTCATAGGAAACGCCCTTGTGCTTTACAAGCTTTTCAAAATAATAATCTATAGCAAACGATTTATCGTCTTCTTTCATATAAAAGAAGGCGTTTTCTTTTTCCTCGGTATGGGCTATGAGACGTGCTAGAGATACAGGATACGGCAATATTCCCGCGTATTCCCAATCTATAAGCGTAGCCGAAGAGGGAGAAACAATTACGTTAAATGGCAAAAGGTCATCGTGGCAAAGAGTGCGGGGTACAGTTCTATATGTTTTTATAAAATCCGAATATGCTTTTTCGAGAGCGGGATCCTTTAAATATTTTCCTCTGTTTATGCGGCTTTCAAGGGATTCCGAGAATGAAACTCCCACTCTTCCCTCTTCCGAAACACCCCAGTATTTTTCCTGCAGGGATATAAGCGCATCCAGGGTCTTTACGGCAGAATCACGGTCAAGTATACAACTGCTTTCTCCCGCAATATACTCAATAAGCAAATACTTTACCCCGTCTGCGCAAGCAGCGCCGTAAAAAACAGGTGCTCCGCATACAGGATCTGAAAAGAAAGTGCGGTATATATCTGCCTCTTTACCTTTTGACTGCTTTAAAACAAAGCTTTTTTCACTTGTTTTTACACACCATACATTATATTCCCCACCGTCCTCCAAGTTAAAAAACGGTGTTATGGCAGCATTTTTAAAGTTAACCCCTATATTAAAGCTATTCAATACGGCTTTAATTAAAATATCATTCATATCAATTTATCCTTTTGAATTGACAGCACTTCTCCGTATTCCATAACGGGCGGGATGCCGAATTCTTTTGCATATTCTTCCCCGAGGAAGCATCCGAAGGAGGTTATGCGCTCAAACCCTTTAGAGCGGTAAAACAAAACGTCTTTTTCCAAAACCGCGCGGTTGAAGGGCAATTTTACATAAGGCTTTTTCCAGCCGGAAAAGAGAGAATTATCCATCCAATATTCCAGTATTTTTGCATCCTTTTCTCCGAAAAAGGCAAGCAGCGAATCCAAAGAAGCGATCTCTGCCGCGTTTTTAAGACAGGAAATATCGTTTATGGGATGTTCAAAGCAACGGCGGATAGGCGCAAATTCAAGAAATATCCCTTCCTCTGCCTTTACGGACGGGGCGTCGATCGTGCCGTGGTACGCAAGATATGCCAGGCGGGCGTCACTACGGTAGGCTTTTAACCCCTTAAGCATTGCGTTATATATTATCATCGCTTGATCGGAGGGAGAAAAGTTTTTGCATTTTTCACACATACAAGGTGCGGATGCCACGTCATCGATCCACAAATGAAAATAACTGCTGTTCCAAGAGATAAGCGCAGCAAAACGGTGGGTACGCTCCGAAAGATAATCCAGCGCTTCTCCGCAGGAAGGGCACATATTAAAATCCGCAGTGCGATCACCATTTTCGTTTTCCCTGAACCAATGGGGATTTTTTGAAAAAAGCTCCCGCGGTACGAGCCAGGAAAGTGCGTGGCATTCAAGCTCTACTCGCACTCCTTTTGAAGAAAGACGGTCAATAAAACCGAATACCGTTGGATCATTTTGAGCAGAAAGGAATTTTTCCAAGGTGAGATGGGCGTCCACTCCACCTGCGGGATGTATCCCCAGAGTATCCAGCCCGCTTTGTAAAAACAGCTCTTCCCAATATGCACCGATATCCGTATCGTGAATAATAATTCCGTTGGTCTTCATACAATATCACTCCAAACAGCAGGAATTGCAACTAAATATTAACACACTGTTCAAATGTTGTCAATAGCGTTGATATTGACTTGCGACTGCTTGTATGGTATATTAAATATGCTTTTAAAATATGGTAACAAAGGGGGGACAGAGCAGCTTTGAAACACAGCGAAAATCCCATAAACGCCCTTTCCTTAACGGAGCGGGAGTTTCTGGAAAATCTGCTTGAAAAAGAATACGTTTTGATCACTCGCGTAACTGAAAAGATGCTGGGCGAAAGCTATCTGTCACTCAGAAACGAAGCTTTGGGCGAACTGCACTTGCTTCTTATACAAAAAATAAAAGAGCTTATGAACCACGAATCACCCGAAAAATGGTTGGTCACCGCCGCTAAATTCAATGCGCTTCACGTAAAAGCCGAACACGCAAGATATCTGAACAATTTTTCAGATACGGATATGGAGGACGTTTTATATTCGGAAGACGTTTTTGAAACTGCTTTATATAATATCTGGATGGAAAAAGATGTGTATTCCCTGCTTAAAAATGAGCTGACATCCCGCGAAGCGCAGGTATTTGAGCTTATGTTTGAAAAAAAGCTTCTCTGCGCGGAAATAATGCAAAAGCTGGATATAAGCGAAAGCACCGTATGGAATATAAGAAAATCCATTAAGGATAAATACACATACGCTATAAAACACAAATTTTTTTAGTTTTTTTATAGAGGTTTTACCGTTTTTTTATCATATATAAATGAGGGGTTATTTGATGGATAAAATGCACGAAACACTCGGCGGAGCAGAGCTGAAAAAGCTTATAACCGAAAATAAGCTTTGTATAGAGGATCTGGATACCGCCGCTTTGCAAAGGCTGTTCGATTATGAAACAGCTATGCTTTGTACCGACGAAGGCGATATAGACACCCTTAACGCCTGCGCCGCAAGACTGGACGCGGTAAACGGTCCGCTTGTTTCCAAAGAAGAATTCTTTAATATTATAAATAAAGATATACCGGCAGTTAAGCCTGCAAGACGTTTGCGGTTTAAAAAGGCATTGCTCGTTGCGGCGGCTGTCGCCGTATTTTTCGCCACCGTTACCATTACCGCAACCGCTGTGGATTTCAACCCTTTTAATTATTTCAGGGAAGTTATTGGTATGGGCCCCGGCGGAACACTAAATAAAGGCAACGTAACGCTGGAATTTCAGGACGTACAGAAAGAATACGACACCGTAGAAGAAGCTTTACAAAGCAATGACATTGATATTTGGTATCCGACAGTTCTTCCCGAAGGTATCACATTAAAAGCAATTGAGTTCGTTTCAACGGCTTCTTCTGAAGAAATAATTCGGTTTGCGACCAACACCCCCTACGTAAGCGTACACGTCGAGCGAAAAAACGATTCACACCCTTTTCATAGTTACGCAGAAGAATTTGTAATAGAAGATTGCACTTTCTATATCTTCGATGACACGGTAACTCCCCCTGAATATTATGCGGTCTGTTTTTATGGCGACTATTATTACTGTATTTGCGCGAACTCCTATGAAGACATAATTTTGATTCTTTCCAATCTCAAAAGATCATAAAACCTTTCGCCCGTAGGGTATATTCGGGCGCTGAATACGCTATGTACGACAACGCCAAACCGTCGTATATATACCTTCTGCAAAGGGCTGTTGTTTTCAACAGCCCTTTAGCATATAAAAAAATTTAAATATTATATAAATATTATTAATAGCTTGCTATTGACAAATCCACCTCCCCGAATATAATTTAATCATACAAACAGGAGGTATTGCTATGAAAAAATATTTGGCTTTACTATTGGTTATTTCCACAGTTTTCCTTGCAGTTTCCTGCATAGCGGAAAATAATTCTTCCGCGCCGGAGGGATCGGACGTATCCGTGCCGAATGAATCTTCACGCCCTAAAAAAGAAGAGGACGAGTATTCTCCTATTGGGAGTTTCACCTTCGGCATACGCTCCGACGAAGGATACAGAGTTTTGGAATACAGAGGCAATGATCCTATTGTAAAAATTCCTCCCGAATACCAAGGGCTTCCCGTAATCGGTATTGCGTCATACGCTTTTAGCAGCGGCAATGCACAAATAGTTTATTTGCCAGAAACCATTACCTACATAGAAGAAAACGCTTTTTTGGGCAACAAAAAAATATACAAAGTGGTGTTAAATGAATCACTCGAAGTTATCGGTAATCGCGCTTTTGCCGGATGCACCGCCCTTAAAGACATAACTGTGCCTGCAAGCGTTAAAGAAATCGGTTCCGAAGCGTTTGCCGGAAGCGGATTGGAAAATATAACTCTTCCCGAAAACCTCGAAACGATCCCTTCGTACGCTTTTTCCCAATGCAAATTCAAAGAGTTTGAGCTTCCCTCGGGCTTAAAAAGTATTGGTATGGGCGCATTTGGGTATTGTCAAGAGTTAGAAAAAATAACCCTGAACAGCGGTTTGGAAAGCCTTGATTACTTTGCATTTACATGCACCGCTATTAAAGAAATCTCCATTCCCGATACGGTAGTTTCGATGAATGAATCGGTTTTTGCAGGATGCACTTCTTTGAAAGATGTGTATTTCGAGGGTGATGCACCAAAGGATTACTCTACAGAGATGACTCAGGAATATACGTTTGATGTAGACTACACAGTCTACTACCGCGAGGGTGCAGAGGGCTTTACTTATCCCGAATGGTACGGTTACACCTGCCTGAAAGTAGGCGAATCTTTGCCCGAAGAGCAACCCCCGCAAGAGGAGCAGCCCGCGATAAAACAACTGGATACATATTTCCCTGAAGAGTTTTTTAAAAATTCCCGCTTTAATACCGGCGATGCCGTTTTTGATATAAGCGTGTCTTTCGAAGGTGAGTTCGATGATGAGGCTGTTCCTAAGCCCGGCTACGTTAATTTTATCGATAAAGACGGTATTGGACAAAATTGGAAATTAGCGGTAACGGTAAGTGAAAATATAAAGTGCTTCGCTTTTATAGAAATTGACGCATCAATCGCTTACAGAGTAGGCAAGGTATTATACGTTCACAACACCGAATCAAGCGACAAGCCTTTGATGATCCATACATATCTTAATGATATATCTACAAATCGCGGATTTTGCTATATAACAGGCGACGGTGAAGTGGTTTACGGCAGTTCCGGCAGTGATAAAAATGAAGCTTATTACCTCGGCGCAGTTATTAAAGGCAATTACTGCCCGAAGTTAACCGGAACCGAGTATAAGTGGGAAGGCAACGATATTTTTGAAGAATACTTCAATAATTACGTTATCGATGATTATAAAACCGACTGGAAGCATATTGGTATCACCGAAGGAGTTTATACCGATTTTACCTACAAAGGATACACAAAATTTGATGTTTACCGCGTAGAATACAACAACACTGAAGAATATTACGCAGTACCTTACGGCGAATCACAGATCGAAGCCGTATACAAATTCCAGTTCGACGATACTATGATTCCCGTCTGGATAAAACCGCAGGCATAAAATCACCCCAAGAAGCCTATCAGCTCCTCGGGGACCCCGTTAAAATCACCCCAAGAAGCCTATCAGCTCCTCGGGGACCCCGTTAAAATCACCCACAACAAAATAACTCCCGTCTTTTTGCAGACGGGAGTTTTCGTTTTGGTTGATATTAAAAATAACGCTCTTCGATCAATGTATAAATCAAGCTTCAACATCTGATAGTTGCTGTGCCAGAACCTCTAAAAGCGCGTCGAAGGGCGTTTTGCGTTTATTTGCTACATCTGAACGCTGCGCTAAAATGCCTTTAAAATTGCAAATATCGCCCCTATCGACGAAGTATTCCAGTAGTTGACCGTTTTTACGAATGATCACGTGCATATTTCCAAAGACTCGCCGGTCGTACTTAAAATACACCAAATCGCAACCGAAATCGTTAACAAACTCTTCAAGCCGTTTTTTATACTTTCTGTATTTAAACATAATAATTATAAAATCTCCCTATCATAATACGTTTCTATAGCTTTTTTGATTGCTTTTCTTCTCTCTAAATATATAAAATTTTCGTTTTGTAGAACGATTTCGTAGGATTTAATATTTGCAAAAGAGGATTTCTGTATAGAGGCTATATCTGTCCAGCGGAAACGTTGCAGTGTCTTTTTGAAAAAACAAACAGAAATACCGCGCTCATCAATAATTACATATTGAAATATAAATTTGAAGCCAAGGACCAAATACAACAACAGCATTGCAAGCATAGACAAATTTATACATACAAGCGCTTCCGCTAACGGATAATCGCCCCCAGTTGAAGCGATTAAAAATAGTATCTCCACAAAAAGGAAGAAGCACGGGATGCCGATAAAGAAGGTCAACGAATAATAAAGGTTTTTATTGAATTTCATATTATACCCCTTAACGTATTTGCTTTAACAGCGTTTAATCTTCAATGCTCAATTAATTTAATATTATGATCAGAAGCGATTTTTCGTATATCATTAAGACGCAAATATCCAACCGGTTTGGAAACTGTCTCGCCGTTAACAAGAAAGTTCACAGAAGTATATCTCGGCATAACATTAAAAAATATCATTAGCCAACTTTTTACAGATGTAATGCGATAATGCTCAAAGCTGATAATATCAGTATACCTAACCTCGTAACAATCAACGCCGTTTACAACTTTCGGGTTTATAACCTGCAAACATTCTTCCTTTAGAATCAACATTCTGTCTTGAGAATTTGAATAAATCCAAAACAGCAACAAGATACATAAATAAACACACAAAGAAATGAGCAAGCCGACAAGAAAGTCAACAGAAAAATCAAAAAATAAATAGACAGCGACGCTAATAAGCGCAGGGATAAAAAGCGCACTAATAGCGATTACGCCGGGTGTAAACTGCGCTTTATTGAGGTTTATCATGCTTTCAACTCCCATATATTAATTACAAATAAAAGCGAAACACGTTGTAACATCATACTACCACATAAAAATAAAAATGTCAACAGCATTAAACTGTTGACGAAAACGACAAAAAAACACTCAAGTCTTTGGTGCACCTTCAGGGATTCGAACCCGGGACCCACTGATTAAGAGTCAGTTGCTCTACCAACTGAGCTAAAGGTGCATATAGACTTGAGTGTTTTTGGCGCCTCTTTTAGGACTTGAACCTAAGACCCCCTGATTAACAGTCAGATGCTCTAACCGACTGAGCTAAAGAGGCGTGTCAGCATCGACCTATCTTCCCGGGCCGCTTCCAGCCAAGTATTGTGGGCACAAACGAGCTTAACTTCCGTGTTCGGGATGGGAACGGGTGGACCCTCGCTGTTAAAGACACTGACTATGAACTTTGTTCAGGTAAA
>JAFYKY010000006.1 GCA_017537345.1 Clostridia bacterium
AAAATAACCTCCTTTAAGTTTCTACGATAATTGTACTTAAAGAAGGCAGTATAGTCGAATGTACCGATATAAAAAGAAAAAGGGCAAGAAAAAAGAGAGAAGACGAAACTTCTCTCAATTCTCTTGCCCGCAATGCTCGTACCTTTCGGAAACTGTCCTTAAGTGCACGACGTATTGTTCCGAGTTTTTTAAGAGCCGGTGCGGACATACTGAATATTTTTAACGCACTTCCTTGGTTAAAGCCTTTTGATATGCTTGATGTAGATGCTGAGCGTAACAGAATTGCAGAGCTTTTCACCGAAGAAAACGGAAATAAAATCGTTGAGTATTTTCAGCGCCTTTCCAAAGTGATGTCAATGGATTTGGGGCAAACAATGTTCAATATTCTCCCAAAAGAATTTGACGAGGACTTTTTCAAGGAAGCCGCCGCTTTGCTGAGTGAGGTTAAGAAAACTCTTGCCTTTTATGATGGTCTGAGAGATGACCTTATGAAAGCCTTTGAACAACTTAAAACCTTTGCGAGTCGTGTGGATGAAGCTTACCGCTTTGATGAGGAACATCTGCTCCCGATAGCATTAGAAATATTCGGCTCGGTTCCGTTCCCCGTAACGACGGAATATGTGCCTATATTAAAATCTACCCGAAGTAAAGCGGAAACCATTGCCCGCCGATTGTATTTTGACAGCTATTACAGTTTTGTGATTACCGACTTCTTTGAAGGTTTACATCACGGGCATTATCCAAGACAATGCGGCATCTGTAAAAAGTATTTTCTAATGACCTCTGCGGCAAGGCAGAAATACTGCACGGGATATGCCCCGTTCAAGGTAAAGGGCAAAGCTATTACTTGCCGGAAATATGCTGCAAGGATCAATCGCAAGGAACTTGCAGACGGGAACCCCGTTATCCGCATTTACAAAAACCGTTGTTCCGCTATCCGTGTGGAGCGACAGAGAGTAAAAATTGACAATGCTTTGGCAACTGCCGCCCTTGCTCTGGCAAAGGAGTATATGCAGCTTGCCAAGAACGATCCCGACTATGCCAACGGGCAGTATGAAACAGATATGAGTCGTGAACGGCTCTATGCCGAAGCCGACAGACGATTAAACGGCAAATAACACAGATTGGAGGTGAGTGCCGTGAAGGAAACGTATATTGACGAAAAGGATTTGAATATGTACCGCATTGTTCCGGCACCGCCGAAGTGGGATTTGCAGGAATATATTGTAACTTATCTCAAAGAGCAAGACGGGCGTTACCTTACTTGGTTTCTTCATTATTATGAAAAAACTCTCAATAAGAATGTACAAAGCTATATGCGGCAGTTCTTTATGCAAGAGCATTTTGCCGATCTGAAGCAGGCGTATGTTGCTGGACTGCTGAAAGCACTCGGTAAATACACGCCCGACGGCGGCGCATCCTTTGTATCTTTCAAAGAGCATTATGCTGAACGAGAAATCTTTGACTATATCCGTTCTATGCGGACAGGCTTTACGGTACAGAGCCTTGCGGAATATGCAAAACTCCGTAAAGCAATG
>JAFYKY010000001.1 GCA_017537345.1 Clostridia bacterium
ATAAAAATAAAAATAAAAAAACACCTTTATGGAGGAAAAACATCATGGCAGTAAAAATCAGACTCAGAAGAATGGGCGCAAAGAAGGCTCCCTTTTACAGAGTAGTTGTAGCAGACTCCCGTTATCCCAGAAACGGCAGATTTATCGAGGAGATCGGTTACTATGATCCTATGAAGGAGCCCGCAGTTATCAGCATTGATGGCGAAAAGGCAAAGGATTGGATCGCAAAGGGTGCACAGCCTACCGATACCGTTAGAGCCCTTCTTAAGAAAACCGGCGTACAGTAAGAACAAAACATAGCCTCTGAAAATCCTTAATCGGATTTTCAGGGGTGAAATATGCCGATTTTTTTGAAAGGACGGTTATCTGATGAAGCAGACACTTATTGATATCGCATCTGCTATCGTGGAAAATCCCGAGCAGGTAGCGGTTACCGAAAAAGTCAGCGGTGATACGGTCATTCTGGAACTTTCCGTTGCCAAGTCCGATATGGGTAAGGTTATCGGCCGCGGCGGCAGAATCGCAAAGTGCATACGTGTGGTTATGCGTGCGGCTGCAGCCAAGGAAAACAAGCGCGTTATCGTAGATATTGTTGACTAATGAAAAGATTTTTGGAAGCAGGCAGGCTTAATTCTCCCCGAGGCATAAAAGGGGAACTGAAATTTTCCTGCTGGTGTGACAGCCCCGATTATCTGGAGGGAGTGGAATATCTCTATCTGGACCCAAAGGGCGAAAAAAAGCTTAAAATAGCTTTGTACCGTCCCAACATACCCTCTATCGTTTTTGAGGGATACGAGGACCGTACCTCCTGCGCGGTGCTTACCGGCAGGACGGTATATTTTGACCGTTACGATCCGGCTCTTCCCACGGACGTAATTTATAACGACGATCTTATCGATCTCCCCGTGTTCGATGCGGACAGCGGCGAGCAGGTTGGAAAACTTGCCCGTATTGACGAAACGATCGGCGGATTTTTATATTATATCGTAGGGGAAGAAAAAGAATATCTTATGCCCGCGGTGGACAGATATATTGTCTCCGTCGATGTGGAAAAGGGCATACACGTCCGTTTGGACGAAGGACTCAGGATAGGAAGCTGATATTTTTGCATTACGAAATACTTACCCTGTTCCCCGATATGCTGGATAATTATTTTAATACCAGCATTATCGGCAGAGCACGCGCAAAAGGATTATTTACACTTAATACAAACGATATCAGATCGTATACCAAAGATAAGCACCGCCGTGTGGACGATTCTCCCTACGGCGGCGGCTTTGGTCTTGTTATGGCGTGTCAGCCTATAGTGGATTGCATACGGGATGTTAAGAAGCGTCTTAACGGAAGCGTGCGTACCATATATTTCTCTCCTCAGGGCAGTCTGTTCAACCAGCAGAAAGCCAAGGAGCTTTTGCAGTATGATAACCTTATTTTACTTTGCGGTCATTACGAGGGTATTGACGAGCGCGTTATCGAGCTGGAAATAGACGAGGAGATATCTATAGGCGATTACGTTCTTACCGGAGGAGAGATAGCCGCAGAGATCGTGGTGGATGCTACCGCCAGACTTCTGGAAGGCGTGCTCAAGGATCCGGAATGTTATGAAAAAGAAAGCTTGTCGGATGGCTTGCTGGAATATCCCCAGTACACCCGCCCCAGAGTTTTTGAAGGGCTGGAGGTACCGGAGGTATTGGTAAACGGCAACCACGCGGAAATAAAAAAGTGGCAGGCAGAGCAATCTCTGCTCCGCACCCTTAAAAAACGTCCCGATCTTATAAAGACGGATACCGAGGAAAAGAAAAAATGTTAAAACGCGGCAAAATCGGCTCGTATATCTCACGGCTCACAGGTGGGAGCCGTATTTGGTCGCGCTTTTTTTTCGGCACCGGCGCAATACCTCAGGGAAGCAGTGAAGCTTTGCTGAAGGAAGAAGACCTGCTTGAAAGCAGCTTGCTGGGGTATTTGTATAAAAAATTCACCAAAGGCGCTTCCCGCGTGCGCAGCTTTTGCGCGTTGCACGCAGAAAAAAGCCGTGTGGTGTCCATAACGGCATCTCTTTGCAGAGCCTTGCTTGATACCTCCGTAGGCAGTTTCGGAGTGTTTTTGTTTTTTACAGGTCTGTATTCCGCCGCCGCGTTCTTCATAAAGATGTACGCGGGTAATGAATACGATCTGTTTTCCCTCATATATTCTGCGGTTATTGCTTTTTCGGGGCTTTTGCTCCTGCCTTTGCGCCGCAGTATCGTCACTTGTATAAGCGACGGTATCCTTACCTCCTACGTGGCAAGGGAAATGCTTGCCGTAAGCCGTTTTGCGTTGGAGGAAAAACGCCCGCCCAAAAAACGTCTGGCGTGGGCGGTACTTTTCGGTACCCTTGCGGGTATACTGGGATTTTTCGTATCCCCTTTGAAAATACTTTTGTTTTTGCTTTCGGTTGCCGCCTTTGCGGTTATAATATACTCTCCCGAAGGGGGATTGTATATTTCGCTGTTTCTTTTACCCTTTGCCGATATCCGTCTGTCCGCCCTGGTGGCGCTTACGGCGGGAGTAAGCTATTTGTTCAAGCTTCTTATCGGCAAGCGTAATTTCTATTTCACCTCGGCAGACGTTTTTGCGTTGCTTTTTGCTCTTTCCGCCTTTATTGCGGGAACGCTTACACCCTTTGCAACCGAAAACACCGGTCTTACCGTGGTTACGGTAGCCGTTCTTTATATACTGTGCGCAAATCTTATGCGCAGCAGTGAACAGCTTTACCGCCTTATGAGCGTAATAAACAGCGGTGCTTTAATACTTGCCCTTTGCTGTATCTTTGCATTTTTGTTCGGGGGCAATCTTGGCGCTTTCGGCGATTATCTGTCGCAAAAGAGCGCACACGTTCTTCTTTTGCCCTTGCTTCTTCCCGCCGCCCTTTCCACCGCCTTTTCAAGAGGAGCGTTTTCCTCCGGCGCTATTGCCTGCGTGGCAATATACGTTGCGGCGGCGCTCACCTTCTCCGAATGGATGTATCTTGCGGTGATCTGTACCACAGCGCTTTATTTTATGTTACTGTTCCGCAAGCGTATGGGAATTATATTCGGCGCGGTAATATCCTGCGCCGCAGTACTCGTTTTGTTCAGCACCGGAATAATAAAAAGCGGTACGGCCGCCAATGCTCCCGTTTATCCGTCCTCTGCCAAAACCGCGTTCAAATACCTGTTTTCGGGTGTGGGATTCGGGGATAAAGCCTTTACGTTCGCTTTCAAAAGCGCAGGTTACGGCTCGGCAGAGCAAGGCGATATGTATTCCGCGCTTGTTATAGGAGGCGGAATTCTTCTCCTTGCGCTGTTTGCGGCAGCGGTGGTAATGATACTGCGCCGCGGACTTATTACCGTTTCCGGCAAAACCTCGGGCAAATTAAAGCATTCCGCCGCGGCGGCGGTTGCAACCCTTTGCGCACTTTTACTCTGCGGTATTTTCGGCAGAATATGGAATATGTGGGAAAACACACTTTTGTTTTCGGCGGTCTGCGGCTGTATATGCGGATTGCCCAGAATTTATGACAGAGAGGCAGGCGATGAAATATGAAATGGAATAAAAAATCCTTTAACGCACTGGACGCTTTGATAATAATCGCATTCGTTGCAATATTTGTATTTTTAGGTGTAAAGACCCTTTCCGAAGCAGGCTGGAGAACAGAAAAAATTCAGGCAACCGTGGTTGCGGATTGCGTTCCCAACGATATTATCGCCGAAATCAACGAAGGCGATATGCTTTATACATCGGACGGAACTTTTATAGGCGTGGTCAAAAAATCCAACACCGCCAAGGCTACTCAGGTATATGCCGATACCCGCGTGGACAGCGGCAACCGTTGGCCCTTGGTTACGGTGGAAGTGCCTGATCACAGCCGTATCGTCATTACAGTGGAAATAGACGCCGAAACCGATTCCCGCGGATATTCCGTAAACGGCGTTAACGTAAAGGTAAACGGAGATATAGAGTTTTATATAAACGGGTTTTCCGCAGAAGGATATTTTTCCGGTGTTACGGAGGTAAAGTCTGATGAGGAATAAGCTTAAAAAATTCAACGTGTTGGATATAGTCATAGTAGTGCTTATCGTTGCCATAATCGCAGGCGCGTTCTTCCGTACGGATATTATACATCTTGTTTCGGGAGAAGAAACGGTAACAATGGAGATCGCTTTTGAAAGCGAGCCTATGTCCACCCTTTTTTACAGTTATTTTATTACGGGCGATAACGTTTATATCGCGGGGACGGATACCTATCTCGGCAAGGTGGACAAGCTTTCAAAGGTTCTGGCGCCGGTTATGGTGCAGATGGAGGACGGAAGCTTTGAATCCGACGTAGAGCTTGAAAAAAGCGTGGTTTCCGGAGTTCTTACGGTGCAGGGCTATTACCGCGACGGAGTGTTCTGCCTTGAAAACGGCAAAACTATTTCCGCAGGTGACGTTATTTCCGCAGAAGGAACCCTTATCGCCTTCGATCTTACCGTAAAATCCGTTACTCAAGCGGAAACTTCTTCCAAAACGGAAGGAAACAATATTTCCGAATAAATCGGAATAAAATAATGCTTGACAATCAAGTGGTTTTCAATTATAATATGTTATTATATTAGTTTATTACGGAGGAATATAAAATGCTTTCAAAGGAGATAACATTGGTTAACAGTGTGGGCTTGCACGCGCGCCCTGCTACTTTCTTTATACAGAAAGCTAACTCATACAGATGCTCCGTGTGGATAGAAAATAACTCACGCCGCGCAAATGCAAAGAGCTTGCTGGGTGTTCTTTCCCTTGGCGTACGTCAGGGTGATTCCGTTACACTTATCGCAGACGGAATAGATGAAAACGAGGCGATCGAAGGACTTTGCTCTTTGATACTCAGCGGCTTTGCCGATTAAGCTTTAAGCAAATATCGTCATCTCAACTTTCAGGGGGAGGGGCTTGCCCCTCCCGTTTGTTTTTTTTAGTTAAAAAGGACGCCTTTTATGACCAAAGAGCAATTACTTGAAAAAGCGCGCCTGCTTCCCCCAACCCCCGGCGTGTATATAATGCATTCCCAATCCGGCAAGGTTATCTACGTGGGCAAATCCAAGGCGCTTTGCAACCGCGTAAGCTCATATTTTGCCCAGACTCATACGGGTAAAACCGCCCGTATGGTGGCATCAGTCCACGATTTTGAGGTTTACCATACCGATACGGAATTAGAGGCGTTGCTGCTTGAAAACTCATTTATAAAGCAGTATATGCCCAGATACAATATAAAGCTTAAGGATTCTTCGGGATATCCTTATCTTAAAATAACCGACGAAGAGTACCCCCGTCTTGTTACCGTGTATAAACGGGAGGACGATAAAGCCCGTTATTTCGGCCCCTTTTCATCTTACATCGTTGCCAGAAATATTGCCGAAACGGCACGTCGCACCTTTGGTATTCCCACCTGCAACCGTGTTTTTCCAAAGGATATCGGCAAACAGCGGCCCTGCCTCAACGCACAGATAGGGCTTTGCGTAGCTCCCTGCTCGGGGAATATAAGCTCTTCGGAATACAAAGAAATATTTTCAGAACTTTCCCGTTTTCTAAACGGCGAATATACTTTTTTAATAAAATCACTCACAGAAAAAATGAATGCGGCGGCAGAGGATATGTACTACGAGCGTGCCGCCAAATACCGTGACCGCATTAACGCCATCAAGCGTCTGGGCGATAAACAACATATTGTGGGAGCGCCGGATTTCGAAGGAGATTTTATTGGCGTATACCGTGATGATCTCGGCTCTGCCGTTAATCTTTTCTTCGTGCGTCACGGCGCTATCGCAGACAGAGAGTGCCTTTACTTCGGTGCGGACGAAATTTTGGATTCTTCTGCCGTTATCTCTCTGCTTCAGCGGCTGTATACCCTCCGAGGATATATTCCCGGAGATATTTACACCACCTTTGAGCTTGAAGAAACGGATATAAGTCTGTTTGAGCAGTGGGCAAAGGATTTTTCCTCCCTTAAGGTTTCTTTAAAAATCGCCCGCAGAGGTGATAAAAAGACTCTTGCGGAGATGGCGCAGACCAACGCAAAGGAATTACTTTTGCACAAGCGCAAAGCAGAGGAAAAGGACGTGGCGGTGCTTACCAATCTTGCATCCTTCCTTATGCTTGAAACCGTGCCCGAGCGTATAGAGGCTTTCGATATTTCCAATTCGGGGGAAGAATATACCACCGCAGGTATGACCGTGCTTATAAACGGTCGGTTTGTGAAAAAGCATTACCGCACCTTTAATATAAAAGAATTCGCGCAAAATGATTACGGCGCAACGGAAGAAGCGCTTTTGCGCAGATTTTCCCACAGCGAATGGGATGCGCCCGACCTTTTACTTATGGACGGCGGCGTACAGCACGTGGCTGTTGCAAAAAAGGTGCTTAAAGAAAAAGGGCTTTCCCACATACCCGTGTTCGGTATGATAAAGGACGAGCACCACAAGACCCGTTCACTTACCGACGGGGAAAACGAAATAGGTCTTACCACAAGGCAGGATCTTTTTGTGTTCATTTACCGTATACAAGAGGAAGTTCACAGATTTTCTCTTGACAGAATGGATAAAAAACGCCGTAAATCCGTAAGCTCCAGCTCACTCACCGCCATAAAGGGTGTGGGGGAAAAGACCGCTGCCGCAATTTTAGGGCATTTCGGCTCGTTTAAAGCCGTAAAGCAGGCGACAAAGGAAGAGCTGTTAAAGGTTAAAGGCTTAAGCGAAAAAACCGCAGACAGTATTATAAGCTATTTTGAAGGAGAATAAAAATGAGAATTATAACCGGAAAAGCCAGAGGCGCCCGTCTTACAACTCTCCCCGGTGAGGCAACACGTCCCACCTCGGAAAAGGTAAAAGAGGCAATTTTTTCCGCAATTCAGTTTGATATAGGCGACAGAACCGTGCTGGATCTTTTCGGCGGAAGCGGTCAGATGGCACTGGAGGCACTTTCAAGAGGGGCGCAGAGCGCAGTTATCGTGGATAATTCCCGCGCCGCAACAGAGGTTATCCGCAACAACGCCGCAAAAACAAAACTGCTTCCCGATTGCCGCATCGTTACCGCAGACTGGAAGGATTATCTGCGTATGGCAGAAAACAAGCAAAAGTTTTCTCTTGTTTTTCTCGACCCTCCTTATAAGGACGGTTTTATAGACGAAGTTTTAAAGCGTATGTTCCAGACAGATATTCTGGAAGATGATTGCATCATTATTGCCGAATCCGCTTTTGACGGCGTTCCCGTACCTCCGGACGGATGGGAATGCAAAGGCTACCGCTACGGCTCTACTGCCGTTACGGTAATGAGAAGAAATTAAAATGGCAAAGGCGATCTTGCCGGGAAGCTATGACCCCGTAACAAAAGGGCATCTGGATATTATACTCCGTGCAAAACAGCTTTACGGGGACGTAACGGTGGGAATACTTTTTAACCCCGAAAAAGAGTATCTTTTTACCCCCGAACAAAAGAAAGACCTTTTGGAAAAATCCCTTGAGGGCACGGATATTCCCGTTATAATATGGGAAGGAATGCTATTTGATCTTTGTAATGAACATGGGTACACCCACATTGTTAAAGGTGTGCGCAGAGGCGATATGGAGTACGAAACCGAAATGGCGGAGTACAATTCCGCCCGTTGCCGCGCTGTAACTGTAATGATGCCCGCAAAGGAAGAGCTTGAATATATAAGCTCCACGCTGGTAAGAGAAAATCTTGGGGCGGGAAAGGAAATAAAAAGTCTTTGTCCCGCTTGGGAACTAACGGAGAGATTTTATGCTGAAAATACAAAAATGTAAAGTTACCCACGTAAAAGAAGCCTTGATCTCCCCCTTTGGATTTAAAGGAGGATATCTTACACAGCTTTGGCAAAGCGTGGTAAAGGTTGAATGTGACGGTTATTTTGCCGCTTCTCCCTGCACACAAAGCGTCCTTTGGTCGGACCCAAAGGTGTTTAGCGCTTTCCCCGGTGAAAAAGGGGACGAAATTATGCTTTCCGTCACCAAAAAAGCTTGTGAAATGCTTGAGGGAATGTCATTTAACACTCCCGATGAGCTTATTCCCGCGCTTTTGCCCGCACTTAAAAAGCACGCATTTACCCTTACGGGATTTGAGGTGGCAGAAACCTTTATTTTAAATTCCCTCGTGGGTGTGGATATTGCCTTGTGGTCGGTATGGTGCCAAAAGCACGGAGTAACGCGGTTTGAGGATATGGTGCCCGAAAAGGCAAAAACCGCTATGAACGCCTGCCACCAAAGTCTTGCCCGCATACCGCTGGTTTCCTATGGCGTATCTGCGGATGAGATAAAGCGGCTGGGAGAAACCGGCACTGCTCTTATGAAGATAAAAATAGGCGCCCCTTCCGGAAAAGAACCGGGCAGCGAAGAAGATATGCAGATAATGGTGGAAAAAGATATAGACCGTATATCCGCCATACATAATCTCGTTAAGGATATTTCCACCCCTCTTACCAAAAACGGAAAGATAATGTATTATCTGGATGCAAACGGAAGATACGATACCCTTACCCGTCTTGAAAGCCTGCTTGAGGGGATAGAAAAAATGGGCGCATCCGATCGTATCGCTCTTATCGAAGAGCCTTTTTCCGCAGAAAAAGAATATTACGTGGGGGATTATAATTACGTTTTCAACGCAGACGAATCCGCCCATTCGGTAGAGGACGTTAAAAAGCGCATTGAAATGGGATATAAAGCAGTGGCGTTAAAGCCTATCGCAAAAACCGTGTCCGTATCCTTTGATATGATAACCGCCGCCCGTGAAAAGGGTTGCGGCGTACTTTGTGCAGACCTTACGGTAAACCCCTTCCTTGCAGAATGGAACAAACAGTTTGCTTCTCTTTCTCCCGCTTTGGACGTTATGAACGTTGGCTGTATCGAAATAAACGGAGATGCAAACTACACCCGCTGGAATGAAATGAAATCTCTTTTGCCCGCAGGCTACTCTGTTTCCGAGGAAAACAAGGGCGCATTCCAATTGAATTCACAATTCTTTGGCGGTCTTTCTCTCCTTACGGGAGAAAACGGCTATTATAAATATTTCGGAAAGGAATAAAAATATGGAAAAAATAGCACTTATCATGGGCGATTCCGCAAGAAATCTTGTTATCAGCCCCCGTTCCATCAAGCGTATGGAGCAAATCGGCGAGGTGGTTTTCGGCACGGGTAGCGACAGAGAATCCGTTAAAAAAGCACTTGCCGGCGCAACTATCGCCATTACCACTTGGGGAAACACCGAACTGGATGCAGACATTCTGTCTGTTTGTCCCGACCTTAAGCTGGTTTGCCACGCCGCAGGAAGCGTTAAGCCTATCGTTTGCGATGACCTTTGGAACAAGGGCGTGCGTGTAACCGCATCTGCCGCTATGCTTTCCATGGGCGTTTCCGAAACCGCTTTGGGCTTTACCATTGCCGCTTCCAAAAACTTCTTTGCTCTTAACGAAAACCTGCATAATGGATTGTGGGCAGAAGGAAAAGAGAATATCCGCGAACTGTACGAGCTTACCGTCGGCGTTATCGGCGGCGGCTGGGCAGGCAGACATTACATAGAGCTTATGCAGGCTTTTGATGTGGATATCATCCTTTACGATCCCTTCGTAACCGAAGAACAGTGCGAAAAAATGGGCTGTAAAAAGGCATCCTTGGAAGAGGTTTTAAAGGAATCGGATATTATCTCCATTCACGCTCCCTCCATTCCCGAAACGGACAAAATGTTCAACGCACAGACTCTTGCAATGATGAAAAAGGATGCGGTGCTCATAAATACCGCCCGCGGAAGCATTATAGACGAAAAAGCGCTTTACGAGCATATGAAGGCGGGTAACCTTAAATATGCTTGTCTTGACGTGTTCGACCCCGAACCTCCCGCAGCCGATCATCCTCTTCGTTCTCTCCCCAACGTAATAATGACACCTCACCTTGCAGGTCTTGCCGCAAACGGACTTAAAAAGATCGGCAAGCATTGCTGCGAAGAGATAGAACGCTTCCTTAATGGCGAAAAAATGATGTGCGAAGTTACCAAGGAACAGCTTGCCAGAATGGCATAATTATTACCCCAAGAAACCTACGGTTTCTCGGGGACCCCGAAAAATAATTACCCCAAGAAACAAAAAATACGGCGGAGAAGCTTTATGCTTCTTCGCCGTTTTTGTTGTTTATTTATCTCTGCACACGTCCGCTGCCGGAGCCTTTTGCAAGGGCTTGCACTTCTGCAACGCTTACCATATTGTAATCGCCTTCGATACTGTGCTTCAAGCAGGATGCGGCTACCGCAAATTCTATGGCGGCTTGGTTATCGTAACCATTAAGCAGACTGTATATAAGTCCTGCGCCGAAGGAATCTCCTCCGCCCACACGGTCAACTATATGCATATCGTACTTTTTGGAAAAATATGCGTTTTTATCGGTATAAAGCATTGCGCTCCATTTGTTGTCGTTTGCGCTTATACTCTCACGCAGGGTAATTGCAACACCCTTGAAACCGAAAGCGCTTGTAAGCTTTTCCGCAACGCTTATGTATCCTTCACGGTTAAGCTTTCCGCTTTCGATATCCGTGTTGTCCGCTTCGATGCCGAATACGTCCTTCGCATCCTCTTCGTTTGCAATACAGTAATCAACGTATTTGCAAACCTGTGTCATAACCTTGTTTGCCTGCTCCTTTGACCACAGCTTTTTGCGGTAGTTAAGGTCGGTAGAAACGGTAATGCCCATTTCCTTTGCTTTTTTGCAGGCGGCAACGGTTATTTCCGCCGCACTTTCGCTTAAAGCGGGGGTAATTCCCGTTACGTGGAACCAGGACGCGCCTTCGAATATCTTTTCCCAATCAAAATCCTGAATGTCTGCTTTGGCAATAGCGGAACCGGCTCTGTCGTATATAACCTTGCTGGGACGCTGGGACGCACCCTTTTCACAATAGTAAATACCTACTCTTTCGCCGCCGCGAACTATTTCTGTAGTGTCTACGCCGAACTTGCGCAGAGAATTTACCGCCATCTGACCTATCTCGTGGGATGGAAGCTTGGTAACGAAAACTGCGTTTTCGCCGTAATTTGCAAGACTCACAGCCACGTTTGCTTCCGCACCGCCGAATGTAGCCTCAAATTTATCGGATTGAACGAATCTCAGATATCCTTCGGGCGCAAGACGAAGCATCAATTCGCCGAAGGTTACTATCTTTTTGCTCATTTTATTACCTCCATAAGCTTTCTGGTGTTTTCCGCAATATCGCCCTTCATTATGAAGGAACCGCCGATGGCCTGAATTTTATCAAACGCCAGATATTCGGTTATATTGCTCATATCCACACCGCCGGTGGGAACGAATTTTATCTGGGGAAAAGGCGCGGCAAGGGCTTTCATCGCCTTAAGACCGCCGTAAATTCCCGCAGGAAAGAATTTTACCGTGGTAATACCCAAAGAGATCGCTTTCATAATCTCGGTGGGGGTAACACATCCGGGGAAATAGGGAATACCCTTTTCCACGCAATATACCGCAACCTCTTCGCACAGTCCGGGGGAAACAATAAATTCCGCCCCTGCTTCCATCGCCTTTAAGCATTGGTCAAGGTTAATAACCGTGCCGGCGCCGATACACATTTGGGGGAAAAGCTGTTTTCCAAGCTTAATTGCATCTGCGGCGCAGGGTGTGCGGAAGGTTATTTCCGCGCAAGGAAGCCCGCCTTCGCAAAGACCGCCAAGGGTTTTTTCGGTATCGTTTATATCGTTTATAACCACAACGGGAATAAATTTAAAATCGTTTATCATATTTTACCTCTTTTTACACGCCGGAATATGCGGAAAAACCGCCGTCAACGGGAATTACCACACCGGTAATAAAGCTTGCGGCTTTGTTGTTTACAAGGAAGAGCAGGCTTCCCTCAAGCTCGTCGGCTTCCCCGAATCTGCCCATAGGGGTAGCGGCAAGTATCTTGCCTGTGCGGGGAGTGGGGGTACCGTCTTCGTTCCACAAGAGCTTCGCATTTTGCTTTGTGGAAAAAAATCCGGGAGCAATGGCGTTTACACGAATTCCCACCTTGGAAAAATGCACCGCAAGCCACTGGGTAAAGTTGCTTATTGCCGCTTTTGCACCGGAGTATGCGGGTATTTTGGTAAGAGGGGTAAATGCGTTCATAGAGGAAATGTTTATAATATTGCATCCCTCTCTGCCCACCATCTGCTTTGCAAAGGCTTGGGTGGGAATAAGGGTGCCGAGAAAGTTAAGGTTGAACACAAATTCCACGCCGGAAGCATCAAGATCAAAAAAGCTCTTTGTATCAGCGTCGATATCGCCGATCTCGAAATATTCCTTATCGGTAGTGGCTCTGGGGTTGTTTCCCCCTGCGCCGTTAATAAGAATATCGCATTTGCCCAAATCCTTTTCCACCTGCAAAGCTACGCTTTCGCATATTTCTTTATCCAGCACGTTGCACTTGTAGGCAACCGCTTTTCCGCCCTCGGCGTTGATTTTGTCCGCGAATTCCTGCGCCGCCTGCTCGTTAAGGTCAAGCAGAGCAACGGTTGCGCCTGCACGGGCAAGCACAGCGGCAAAATTACTGCAAAGCACACCGCCTGCGCCGGTTATTACCGCAACTTTTCCCGTAAGATCGGTATTAAGTACGTTTACGTTCATTTCTTAAGCTCCTTTTCCGCCGCCTCAAACAAACCGTTGATGTATGCCGCACCCAAGGCTCTGTCATACAGACCGTAGCCGGGCTTGCCGGTTTCGCCCCATATCATTCTGCCGTGGTCGGGACGTACGTATCCGTCAAATCCGTTTTCAACAAGTGCCTTTACAATTTCGTAAATATCCATAGAACCGCAGGAGGAAAGGTGAGCCGTTTCTTCAAAAGAGCCGTCTTCCATTATCTTTACGTTTCTTATATGCATAAATGCAATTCTGTCCATTTCGGCATATTTGCGCACCATCTTAACAACGTCGTTTGTCTTTGCACAGCCCAAAGAGCCGGTGCACAGACAAAGGCTGTTCGCCTTGCTGTCAACGATTTTAAGAAATCTGTCAAGGTTTTCTTCGTTTGTAATAATTCTGGGCAAGCCGAAGATGGGGTAGGGAGGATCATCGGGATGTATTGCCATTCTCACGCCGCATTCCTCTGCCACGGGAATAACCTTCTTTAAAAACTTTTCAAGATTTTTCCAGAGTCCTTCTTCACCGAGCTCGCCGTAAGCGGTAATAAGCTCACGAACCTCGCTTTGGGTATAGCTTGCATCCCAGCCGGGAAGATGTATATCGTCTTTTAAGGGGTCAAGCCCTCTCATCTGGTCCCAATACATTACAAGGCTGGTGGAACCGTCGGGTGCTTTTTTATCAAGCTGTGTTCTTGTCCAGTCAAAAACGGGCATAAAGTTGTAGGTTACGCATTTTACGCCGTATTTTGCACAGCGGCGAATATTTTCGCAGTAAACCTCCAGCAGCTCGTCCACGTTGTTTCTGCCAAGCTTAATGTCCTCGTGAACGGGAATGGATTCCACCACGTCAAACACCAGACCGTGGTCTTCACAAAGGGTCTTCATACGCAAAAGGGTATCTTCGCCCCAAACGCCGCCGGGCTTAACATCGTATACTGCGGAAACGATAGAGCGCATTCCGGGAATCTGGGAAATATTTGTAAGTGTTACCGGATCGGATTCACCGTACCAGCGGAAAGATAATTTCATATTCATTTTGTTTTTTACCTCTGTTTAAAATTCAGCGTATTTAAGGGAAAGCGCATCCATATAGGTTTCGGCTTTTCCGTCTTTAAAGATAATATCTCCGTATACTCCGTCGGGCAGGTCGGCATAAATAACGGCGTTTCCGCCCTCTTTAGCGGCATTGACCAAAAGCAGCAGCTTTTTGCCGTCCTCCGCTTTGCGTATACAGCCAATTACAGCGTTTTCTTCCGAAATACCGTTTATTGCCTGAGAGCATTTTTCGGTACGCAGACGGGGCAGGCTTGTTTCTATAACGGGGGGACGCAAAGTTTCGGTTCCGCACCAGAAATATTTGCCCAGCTTTGCGCGGGTGCGCACACATTCGGTATAAAAATCTCTGTAAGGACTTTCCTTGTATTTACGGGGCGCTATCCAGCCAAGCTGTTCGCCGTAAACAAGGCTTTGTGCAATAAATATTCTGAATCCCGTCCAATCGGGGTCGGAATCCGCACCGTAGCATCTGCCGAACATAGAGATGTATTTTGAATATATTACGGGGAATGCGGGAACCTGATTATTTCTTACCCACAGCCAAGAGAGGTATCCTCCCATATGAGATATAAAGGGATCTGCTGTACATTCGGTGGTAAGCACCGCATCTTCGGGGATAGCGCGATATACTCTGTCAAGAAGTCCTCTGTAAGAACGGCACCACCAGTCTCCTCCGCCGGGTGCGTGGGGGTGGGATGTGTCACAGCAGGAATAGGGCTGTGCGGCGGCTATCTGGTCCATATACACCGCATCAAAGCCTTCGTCATTGATAAGTCTGCCCACGGTATATGCCATCTTTTCCTGCCACAAAGCGGTGGAAGGACACATAATGGAAAGGCAAACCTTGCTTCCGTCCTCTTCCTTGGAGGAATAGGTTTCGGTAAAGCAAACTCCCTTTCTGTCCTTGGTAGCCCATTTCTTTGCAACGGAGGTAAATTCAAAATCCTCTGCTTTTTTATCTCTGGTATCCCAAAGTCTGCCGTTAATATATGGCATAACCTTTATGCCTGCGTCTTTAAGCTTTTTAAGTCCTTCCTTGGCAACGTCACGCACGGGGAAGTAATGGGGGTAATCGTTATCAAAGGGAGCATTATGCCACAGATAAAGGTGAATAGGGCTGTCCGTGCCAAGCATTTTGGTGGCTTCTATAATATCGTCCGCAAAGGAAGCGTCTTCGTTAATATGCACGAGCCACCAGTGAGGTGCTTTTGTAAACCATTCAGGCTCTTTTCTGTCTCTTTTTAAGAATTCTGCTTCCTTTTCTACCCATTCTCTGTAAATAACTGCGGCATCGTACCAATCGCCGTCAAACATCTTCCATACGCATTTGCCGCAAAGAGACTGGGAATTGCAGCCTCTGTCTATATGGGTGAGTGGCTGTCCCGCCACCATAGACATAAACTTCTCTCCCGCTTTTTTGCTGAAGCTGAATTCCTTATATGCAGGGGCGGTATCGTGGATACCGTAGTAAATACCACGTTTCGTGCGTTTGTTGTAAAACGCCATATACTGCATAGAAATTCCGTATGAGGGGTATCTTTGCAGGTTGTGCAGCTCTTTGTTTTTTTCGGTTGTATATACTTCGCCGCATCCGTAGGGGAAGAACATACACACGTTTTCACCCGTGTCGAAGGACAGCATGGGATGATCGCACACCGTCACTGTGTATTCTTCGTTTACGGAGCTTACCGTAGTCTTCCATTCTATACAATTGTGGGTGCATACTGCGGTAAGAGTTACGGTTATTCCCGGTAATTCACGGTTGCCGGAAAGCACTATCACAGCGCCCTCTTCGGTCTTAAAAGTGTCCGCCTGTTTCCAACCCGTGTGGGAGGAAAGGGTTACCCAAGTTCCGTCTTCAAGGTTTTCTGCGTATAAGCGGAACAAAGGGCATGCCTGCGTAAGCAGGTTCTTTTTGTTTTCTTTGTCCCTTATAGAGTACAGACGTATGCCGTCCCCCGTTTTTTCAATTGCTACTGCAAGGTATCCTGCGGAAAATCTGAAAAGTTCCTTCATTTTTTGTTTTCCTCCCTTTAAATACTTTCAGAAAGCTTTTTTTTCAAAAAGCCGTGTCTGTGTGTTTTTTTATCGTTTTCCACCATAACGGAAATGCTTTTTTGTGTTCCCACCAGTATGAGTATCTGCTTTGCACGGGTTACTGCGGTGTAAAACAGATTTCTCGTCATCAGAGGGTATGGGCAATCGTAAACCGGCATAAGCACCACAGGGTATTCGTTGCCTTGGCTTTTGTGAACTGTCACCGCAAATGCGTGCTCCAATTCGTCAAGCAGTGCGAAATCATATTCCGCTACACGGTCGTCAAAATTAATAACCATAGTTTCGCTTTGGGTATCTATGGAAATTATCCGTCCCACGTCGCCGTTGAATATGCCTTGACCTCGGGTTCCATCCTTGTCCCATTCTATCTCGTAATTATTCTTGGTCTGCATAACCTTGTCCCCTTCACGGAACAAAACAGAGCCGATCTTCTTTTCCCGCTTTTTAAAGCTTTTGGGGTTAAGCCCGTCCTGTAACACTTCGTTAAGGGCTTTCGTGCCCAATTCCCCTTTTCGGGTGGGGGTGAGTATCTGTATATCCGAAAAGCTGTCAAGCGCATAGGTTTTGGGAAGCCTGTCCTTGCAGAGAGAAAGCAGTAATTGCCGTATATCCTCTGCATTGTTTCTTTCCAAAAAGAAGAAATCGTTTTTCTTTTCGTTAAGCACGGGCATTTTTCCCTCGTTAATATCGTGGGCATTGGTTACGATAAGGCTTTGCTGCGCCTGACGGAATATATGCTTTAACCTTACCACAGGGAAAGCATCGCTTTCTATAATGTCTTTAAGACATTGTCCCGCACCCACGGGGGGGAGCTGGTCCACGTCTCCGATCAGCACCAACGTGCTTCCTCTTTTTACCGCTTTGAGCAGGGATGAAAACAGTAAAAGATCCACCATGGACATTTCGTCTATTATCACCACCGAAGCGGGTAGGGGATTTCCTTCGTCCCTGCCGAATTTCGGTCTGTGGGCGGTATCGAACTCGGTTTCAAGCAAACGGTGTATGGTCTTTGCATCTGCCCCGCTTGCTTCGCTCATACGTTTTGCCGCTCTGCCTGTAGGCGCCGCAAGGCAAAATGATATTTTAAGTGATAAAAGCAGTTCCGTAAGGGCTTTTATAACCGTGGTCTTACCCGTACCGGGACCGCCGGTAATTACGGTTATACCGTTTGTAATTCCGCTTACAATAGCTTGGTTTTGCTCATCCGCGTAGGTGATTCCGTATTTTTTCTCAAGCTCTTTTACGGCTTCCTCCACGCCCTCGTATCTTTCGGGACGAGGAGTATCACGCAAAAGCTTAAGCTTTGCGGTAATATAATTTTCCGCGTCTTTATATTCTTTTAAATATACGTATTCATCTTCCGTGCGTACAAAATCCCCTTTTTCGCACAGTCTGCCAATGGCGGCGGCAACGGTAACGGGCTGTACTCTCAATGCCTGCGCTGTTTTTGCGACCAACTCTTTTTCGGGCAGACAGCAATGTCCTCCCGAATATGCGGCGGCGGAAAGAACGTATTCCGCCCCTGCCTCCAGCCTTTCGGGACTGTCTGCGGGGAAGCCCAGCTGCTGTGCCACCGTGTCCGCTTTTTCAAAGCCTATTCCCTCAATATCACCGATCAGTCGGTAAGGGTCTTTTTCTATAATGGTGGTAGCGGCGGCACCGTATTTCCGGTATATCCTTGCGGAAATCGAGGGCCCGAAAAATCTGGAGCAAAACAGCATAACGCTTCTCATACCAAACTGCGCCGCATAGCTTTCCGCAATATCCTTTGCTCTTTTAGGGGAAATTCCCTTTATATCGCACAGCCATTTGGGGTTGTTTTCCATAACGTCAAAGGTGTCTGCCCCAAATGCTTCCACAATTCTGGCGGCGGTTACGGGGCCTATGCCCTTTACCGCACCGGATGAAAGATATTTATATATAGCCTCCGTATCCGTGGGAAGCTTTTTTTCAAAATACTCCACCTTCAACTGTCTTCCGAAGGTAGCGTGAACCTGCCATACGCCCTGGGCTTTTATGCTTTCTCCCTCGTTAAGATAGGGCATAATTCCCACAAGGGTAATAAGCTCTCCTCCGCAGGCGCATTCGCATACGGTGTAGCCGTTATCTTCGTTTGTAAAGACAATATTTTCAACCACGCCCTCCAGCGTAACCTGCTCCAAAGCTTTTCACCCCTTTTTATATATTTTCCCGTATTCTTCCGACATACGCTTTAATATTTTTTCTTTATCCGCGGCGGTGCGGCATATAATAACCTTACTGCCCCGCAAAGAACAGCCGTACAGCTTTTCTCTTGCCGTTTGCTCGGTGTCCTCTTCTGCGGGAATGTATATTTCCGTCACCTCTGCGCCCTTTCTTTCAAACGCCGCAGACAGCGCAAAACACACGGCTATACAGACCAGAAAGGCTGTCAGAATTTCCATATATTGCTTCACCTCCAATTATAGAATAAACCGGGTATCTTTTCAAGTAAAATTATAATATTTTACTTTACTTTTTTACATTATAATGTTAAAATAAACTGAATAATACTGTAAGGAACAAAACGAGCATGGTTTCAATCACTCCCGATAAGATGTTCAAGAATATATACGAAATAACTCCCGAGCTTTTAAAGGCGGAGGGAATTACCACCGTTATCTTTGACGTGGATAATACCATCGCGCCATACAGCGTGGCGCACCCTACCAAGGAAATGTCGGAATACCTGTTTTCTCTGCGGGATAACGGCATAAACGTGGCGTTTGCTTCCAATAACGATGGACAGCGGGTAGAAAAGTTTAACCGCACCTTGGGATTTTTTACCATAAGCAAGGCAAAGAAGCCCTCCCGCCGCGCCGTACGCAGAATAATGCGCCGTTTCGGCACAACAAGAGAGCAGACGCTGGTTATAGGCGACCAGCTCTTTACAGACTGCCTCTGCGCTCACCGCGCAGGCGTGCGTGCCTATATTGTTGAGCCTATCGACCGTAAGGACGAGGGATGGTTTGTAAAGGTAAAGCGTATTTTCGAAAAACCCCATATCCGTCACTTCAAAAGGAGGAAGGCTTAATGAGCGCACTTTTCGGCCCCGGCGGAAATTGTGAAGAATTTGCAAAAAGCGGCTTAAAGGGCTCTCTTTACGCTCCTCAGTGGGTGAAGGATTACGGGCTTGACGCTTATGAATACGAAGCGGGCAGAGGTATACACGCATCTCCCTCGCTGCTTGCGGAAATGGGTGAAAACGCAAAAAGATTGGGCATAAATATGTCCTTCCACACCCCTTATTTTATATCCCTTTCTTCTGTGGAAAAGGAAAAGCGTGTAAAAAGCGTGGGCTACATAATGGAATCCGCCGCCGCAAGCGAGCTTTTGGGGGCGTCCGTTATGGTGGTGCATTGCGGCTCCTGCGCAAAGATAACAAGAGAGCAGGCAATGGAATACGCTTCCGAAACACTGCTTATGGCAGATAAAGCCTTAAAAGAATCCGGCTTTAAAGTAAAATTGGGTATAGAGACCATGGGCAAGATAAACCAGCTTGGCACGCTTGACGAGGTGCTCACCCTCTGCACCCTTTCGGAAAATTTTGTGCCCGTGGTGGATTTCGGCCATTTAAACGCAAGAACTCTGGGCAGTATAAAGACAGAGGCGGATTACGAGTATATTTTCGACGAAATTTCCCGCCGTCTGGGAAAAGAATATGCAGACACCCTGCATTGCCATTTTTCCAAGATCGAATACACGGGTATGGGCGAGAAAAAGCATCTCACCTTTGAGGATGAGCTTTACGGTCCTTCGCCCGAATCTTTGGCGCAGGTAATCGCAAGAAAGGGGCTTTCTCCCACCATCATCTGCGAATCTGCGGGAACCCAGTCTTATGACGCAAAAATTTTAAAAAATGAGTATGAAAAAGCGAAAAATAATTAAATTTATAAAAAATCTGTTTCTTACCGCACTTTTTATAGGCGGATTGTTTACGCTTTTTGTTTCCGTTTGCAACCTTACCGTAATTTGGAGTTCCCAAAAAAAGGTAAACACGCAAGACGTTCCCAAGTGCGATGCGATTGTTATCCTCGGCGCAATGGTAAGGGGAGATACTCCCTCTGCCATTTTAAAAGCCAGATTGGATAAAGGGTGCGAACTTTACTTCAGCGGTGTAGCGGACAGAATTATAATGTCCGGCGACCACGGCAGAACGGATTATGACGAAGTAAACGCCATGAAAGCCTACGCCGTTTCCAAGGGCGTGCCGGAGGAACACATTTTTACCGACCACGCAGGGTTTGATACCTACGATTCTATGTACAGAGCAAAGAAAATATTTCTTTGCGAAAAGGTAGTGGTGGTAACCCAGGCGTTTCATATCAACCGTGCGGTTTTTCTGGGCAATGCCTTGGGACTTGAAACTTACGGTGTAACCTGCAGTGAAGAAAACTACCGACCTGCTTTTTTCACCACCCACGTGCGTGAGCCTATGGCAAGAGTAAAGGCGGTTTCCAACGCCGTGTTCAAGCCAAAGCCAAAATATCTGGGCGATAGTATTCCCATTTTCGGAGAAGCCTCCGCAAGCTGGGATTAAAGGAGTATATTTATGAAATTTCACAAGATAACAGTTCACGCATCTTCCTTGGGCGTGGAATTCATACAGGGAGTTTTGATGGGGGCAGAAGCGGAATGCTTCGAGATCATCGACCCTACCGACCTTCAGGAATTACTGGATACCCAGTACGTTCCCTTTGATTACGTTGACGATGCTCTTTTAGAAACCAAGGACGATGAGCCTATGGTAAGAGTATATCTGGCTGATAACAGTCAGGGCAGAGAAAAAATGGAGTTTATCCTTGAAGGGATAGAAGCGCTCCGTAACGAAACGGAATTCGACCTCGGCTCTTTAAAAACCGAAATAAGCGAAACCGATGACAGCGAATGGGCAGACAACTGGAAGGAATTTTTCCATCCTCTGCCTATCGGTAATTCCTTTGTGGTAAAGCCCACCTGGGAGGATTGGGAAGGCGAAGACCGTATCGTGCTGGAAATAGACCCCGAATCCTCTTTCGGAAGCGGTCAGCACGAAACCACCTCTCTGTGTCTTGAGGCGCTGGAGGATATCTCTCTTGAAGGCGTAAGCGTTCTGGATATGGGCTGCGGAAGCGGTATACTCGGTATCGGCGCTCTGCTTTTGGGCGCAAAGGACGTTCTGGCTGTGGATATTGATAAAAACGCAGTTGATATCGCCGTTAAAAACGCAAACCTTAATAAAGTGGAAAACTTTGAAGGGCTGTGCGGAAACACCCTTTCCGATGAGGCGGTCTACAACAAGGTCACTTCCAAAAAATACGGAGTCATTCTTGCAAATATAGTGGCAGACGTTATTATCGCCATGGCGCCCACCTTCAAAAAGGTGCTTGCAGACGATGGAATACTTATCTGCAGCGGAATTATATCTCCCAGAAAGGGCGAGGTTTTGACCGCTCTTGCAGAAAACGGCTTTGCTCTTACGGGCATTGGCGAAAAAAATGATTGGGTTGCAATAACATGTACCAAAGCATAGAAAAAGAAATGCGTGAGCTTGAAAAAGCTCTTGAATACCATTCGAAAAAGT
This sequence comes from Clostridia bacterium, assembly GCA_017537345.1. Taxonomy (GTDB): domain Bacteria; phylum Bacillota; class Clostridia; order Oscillospirales; family CAG-382; genus SFLA01. The sequence goes on from JAFYKY010000001.1 coordinate 21,369, forward strand.
ATTACGAAGAGGACAGCCCCGAAATTTCCGATTACGAATACGACGCGATGTTTGACCGTCTTAAGAAATTGGAAGAGCAGTATCCCGAATACGCATCTCCCGTTTCCATGACCCACCGCGTAGGCGGTGCCGTGGCGGAAAGATTTGAAAAGGTGCGCCACAACGTGTCACTCGGCTCTCTTACCGATGTATTTTCTCCGGAGGAGGTTACTGCCTTTTGCAGTAAGGTAAAGGGGCAGTTTTCGGACGTGGAGTTCGTTACCGAAGCAAAGATAGACGGACTTTCCGTTGCCCTTACCTATGAAGATGGCGTGTTCGTTCTGGGCGCAACCAGAGGGGACGGAGAATACGGGGAAGACGTTACCGCAAACCTTAAAACGGTGCGCAATATTCCTCTTAAACTGAATACGGATACTCCTCCCGCAAGGCTTGTTGTCCGCGGCGAGGTGTATATGCCCAAAAGCGTGTTTGCGGAGCTTAACCGTGTCCGCGAGGAGGAGGGACAGCCTCCCTTTGCAAACCCCAGAAATGCCGCCGCAGGCTCATTGCGCCAGCTGGACAGCCGTGTGTGCGCTTCCAGAAAATTAGATATTTTTGTGTTTAATCTTCAGGAATGCTCGGAAGAGGTACCGAACAACCACAAGGATATTCTTGATATGCTGGAGGAATACGGATTTACCGTTTCTCCTTACCGCGCGGTGTGCAACACGGCGGAAGGTGTAAGAACGGTCATTGATGAGATCGGTGAAAAACGCTCATCCCTGCCCTTTGATATCGACGGCGCGGTGGTAAAGGTAAATTCACTTAAACTGCGTGAGGAAATGGGCGAAACCGCATCCGTACCCAGATGGGCGGTTGCATATAAATATCCTCCCGAAACCGCCTCCACCGTTTTGCGTGATATAGTTATTCAGGTGGGCAGAACGGGAGTGCTTACCCCCAAGGCAATTTTCGATACGGTGCGCCTTGCGGGAACAAACGTGACTCAGGCTACCCTCCATAATATAGATTATATTCGGGAAAAGGATATTCGTGTGGGAGACACGGTGTTCGTTCGCAAAGCAGGGGATATTATTCCCGAAGTCGTGGGGGTTGATTTTAAAAACCGTCCCGAAGACGCTTCACCCTTTGAAATGCCAAAGACTTGCCCCGTGTGCGGCGCGGCGGTGGAAAGGGAAGAAGGCTTTGCCGCCACCCGTTGTACCAACGCTTTTTGCGAAGCGCAGGTCCGCAGAGCTTTGGAGCATTTCGTTTCCAGAGATGCAATGAATATAGAAACCGTGGGAAAAAGCGTGGCAGGGCTTTTAATAGATTCAGGTCTTGTAAAGGATGTTTCCGATCTTTACGTTTTAGATAAAGAAAAACTTGCGTCCCTTGAAGGCTTGGGTGAAAAAAGCGCTTTGAACATTCTGGATTCTGTGGAAAAATCCAAAACCGCAGGTCTTGCCCGTCTTATATATGCTCTCGGCATACGTCATATAGGCGAAAAAGCGGGAGCCGTGCTTGCAAGCGAGTTCGGAAATATAGATGCTTTGATGAACGCAGACAGAGAAACGCTCTGCGCCGTAAAGGATATCGGCCCCGAATCCGCAGATGCGCTTTTAAGCTTTTTCACAACGGATAAAAACAGATTTATTATACAAAAACTGCAGGAATACGGCGTTTTAACAGAAGATAACAGCGTTAAAAACGGGGATATCCTTGCAGGAAAGACCGTGGTCGTAACAGGCACTATGGTCACAATGAAGCGTTCGGAAATAGAGGCGCTCATACGTTCCTACGGCGGTACCGCTGCGGGAAGCGTATCCAAAAAAACATCCTTCGTGGTTGCGGGGGACGAGGCGGGCAGTAAAAAAGCCAAAGCCGAACAACTGGGAATACCGGTAATAACCGAAGAAGAATTTTTAAAATTGCTTAAATAAAGGAGTAATTACTATGAAAACAGCATATCCCGTTTATATGGAAGCAGACGTTGTCGTATGCGGCGGCGGTACTGCAGGCGCTTTTGCGGCTATCGCGGCTGCAGAGCAGGGCAAAAAGGTACTTGTTATAGAGCAGTTCGGCTCTTTGGGTGGCACCGCTACAAACGGCCTTGTTACTCCCGTAATGCATACCCACATGCGCACCGACCCTCAGTGCTCTTACATCCAGAAAAAGCTGGTAGAAAAACAGCTTAAGTACACCGGCTGTAACGAAAAGGGCAATATGTTCGATCCTCTCGTTCTCCGTCTGGCTCTTGAAGAGCTGTGCGTAGAGGCAGGCGTAAACCTTCTTTACCACACCTATATCGCAAACGTAGAAGTAGAAAACGGTTCCGTTACCGCAGTAAAGATAGTAAACAAAGCAGGCGAACAGCTTGTTAAGGGTAAAATGTTTATCGACGCTACCGGTGACGGTGACGTAAGCGTAATGGCAGGCGCCGCATATACCAAGGGTAACCCCGAAACCGGCATTAACCAGCCTATGTCCCTCCGTTACATACTTGGCGGTATTGATATTCCCAAAGCAGGCGCATTCTTGCGCGGCGAAGCAGAACGCACAGGTCTTATCGGAGCTTACTGCAAGGAAGAAGATCCTTACAACACCTTGTACGCAGGCGGCGTTGCATCCAAGCCCTGGGCACTTACCGAATGGTTTGATGCAGGTATAGCATCCGGCGAGCTTGAGCCTATGGACAAGGCATACTGGCAGGTATTCACCATTCCCGGCAGAAGAGACGGACTTGCTTTTAACTGCCCCGAATTCTTTGAAAATATAGACGCTACCAATCCCGATGATCTTACCATTTCTCAGCTTAAGGGTAAAAAGGCTATCTTCCGTCAGCTTATGTACTACAGAAAGCATTTCCCCGGCTTTGAAAACGCATACGTTGCAGAAATTGCAACAATGGTAGGTATAAGAGAAAGCCGCGAAATCGTTACCGAATACGTTATGGAAGCCCGCGACCTGTTCGCACAGCGCAAGTTTGAGGATATGTTCTGCCAGTCCAACTATCCTATCGACGTACACGGCAAGGCTCACAACTGCTCCTTTGACGGTATCGAAAAAGACGAAGCTCGTCCTTGGTACGATATTCCTTACCGTTCCATCGTGGTAAAGGGTGTGGATAACCTTTTCGTAACCGGCAGATGCTTGGGCGCAGAATTTATCGTTCAGTCCTCTCTCCGTGTACAGCATTCCGTACGTTCCTCCGGCGAAGCCGCAGGTATCGCCGCTGCTATGGCTATTGATGCAGGCATTCCCGCACGCGAAGTAGACGGCAAAAAGGTAAGAGAAACCATGATTTCTCTCGGCGCAGAATATCAGGATATCTAAATTGTTTTAAAGAGGGAATACCTTGATTATTTACGATCGAAACGGCAACGTGGTACCCGCTACCGCAATGCCGGATAAGCTTATGAGATTTATGTACGGCAAAAAGCTGGGAAGACCTGTGCTGTGGATATCCGCAAGGCGCAATTCCTCCCGCTTGGTGGGCGCGTATATGAACAGCCCTTTTTCCAAGGGAAGAGCCTACCGTGCCGTGAAAAAACACGGAATAAATCTTGAAGAGTATGAAAAACAGCACTTCAGGAGCTATAACGATTTTTTCACCCGCAAAATAAAGCCCTCCTGCCGTCCCGTGGATATGACACCGGAGCATCTTATCGCCCCCTGCGACAGTAAGCTCCGCGCCTTTCCCATAACGGCGGTAAGGGATTATATTATCAAAGGCTCGCCCTATACCGTGCACGAGCTTCTGGGCGGCGACCGTGTGTGCGAAGAATATATCGGCGGTACCTGTCTTATCTTCCGACTTTCCGTGGATGATTACCACAGATATTGCTATATAGATAAAGGCACCCGCAGTCCTTACCGCAAGATAAAGGGAGTTCTGTACACCGTTTCCCACGTGGACGGGCTGGGCAGAAACTATTTCAAGCGCAACTCCCGTGTTTATACTACCTTACATACAGAGAATTTCGGCGACGTTATTCAGGTAGAGGTGGGGGCAACTCTTGTGGGCAGAATTCGCAACAGAGTAAGCACCGTATTTGCTAAAGGGGACGAAAAGGGCTATTTCGAATTCGGCGGGTCCACCATCGTACTGCTTTTCAAAAAGGGCATGGTGGAATTGGACGAGGATATTATCCGCAATTCTCTGGACGGCAACGAAACTCAGGTAAGATACGGATCCAAGATAGGCAAAAAGATACAGTAAACACAAAAATCCTCCGATCATATCGGAGGATTTTTTGCATTTGCAGAAAGATCTCTTGGGGTGTTTTTTTCGGGTCCCCAAAAATCCGCAGGATTTTAGGAGTGGTTTTTTTGGGGTTCCCAAAAATCCGCAGGATTTAGGCTCCTTCTCATAAGGATATTTAACACAACATTTGTAGGGACAGGCGTCCTCGACTGTCCGCAACAAAAGAATTTCGGCAGAGAACTTGTTTTCTCTGCCGATTTGCGTTATAATGAGGTTACATCGTAGGGCGGGGGCTTGCTCCCGCCGTGACAAAAGATTTATGCCGATAAAGCGGCACCAAGGCACCGCTCTACAAGGGGTATGGGCTTTGCCCGAAGCATTTGTAATACAAATGCGAAACTGGCGATAAAACAGAACGGTAAATAAAAATTTGAAGAAGAGGTTGGTGAAAAGCTATGTATCAAAACGAAGAAATTATTTCCAAGGTTATTGAAACTCCAGACGGAGAGAAAGACTTTCAAGTACGATATATTCGAGATGAGAATGTGGGCATTATATGTACCCCCACTGATAAATCCTATTTTCTTTTGGATAGCGCTGATTATTGGTATGACCTTATTCAAGAGAAATATCCACCTGTTATGAAATGTTCTTGCAAAAATGACCGTTTTAATCTTGTGTTTGACTACATGCCAAGAGAGGGCACAGAAGATTTTCGAGAAATAAATATTACTTGTTCGTGTACAGCTTGCAAAAAGTTAAAAAGATTTCCAACAATAGAAATTGATTATTCACCATCCATTCAACTGTTTGAACATCCCATAACCTTTTGCAAACAGCCTAAAATCAAATATAAAACCTATTCTTTGATGGGGTATTGGTCGGATGATGAATTAGTAGTCATGGCGGAATATTTCTTGGAAAAGGGCTTATTTGTCTATTGTTGGTATTGGGACTCCCAAAATGCCAAGAGATGCTTTAAAGAATTATCGGAAACGGAATTGCGGTCTTATTTAACTGGCAATAGAAGGTATCTTGCTATCTATTTCTCTACTGAAACATTTGATAATATCCCCACGCAAATCGCATATGATGGAAAAGGAGTTGCAATCTCGCAGGATATTTGGCGAAAGAATAGCATTTTTATGCTACGTGGGTTGTATATGGTTGTTTCCCGTGGTATATTTTATCAAATGGAATTCTGCAGCGAATATCTTGATAAAGAGGGTAACATTGTACCGAAGTCTGCCTCTTTCTGCGCTTTGGTAAAAGATTTTCAAAAGTTCAGCAAGAAACTACTGAAGAAATAACAGTTAAACAAATTCCAATTTGTCGAACAGAATAAACGAACGCCGACAGATTTCGAAATCTGTCGGCGTTAATTATTTGTTTTCTGCGTATCAAATTTTTGTCTTTTCGGACAGTCGGGGACGCCTGTCCCTACAAGGAAAATATAACTTCCTTATGAGAACCAGCCTTTTAGGGGTGTTTTTTGTTGGGGTGATTAATTATTCCGTTACGGTTATTTTTACGGTTATCGTTTTTACTTCTTCCACGCCGTCGTAAAGGGAAATTTTAATTTCGTCCTCGCCCGCATAGCCCTTCATTGCCGAATAGGTAAGCGATCCGCTTTCATCAAGCTGAACGTTGCCGAACATAGGCGTAAGCTCAAATCTGTGCAGGATATCGTAAAGCCCTCCCAGCTCTGCTTTTACCTTTTCGCCGTTTTTAACGGTAAGAGAAATGTCCTCAAAGACGGAAAGATCCTTTTTCTCCGCCTTGCCGAAGGTATCCTCCATAGTGCCGGTAATATATTTTACGGATTCTTCAAACATGGTGGCTCTGTAGGGTCTGTCGCTGTTTTCAAATCCGATATACGCGCCGGGAATAGCGCCCTGATAATATGCGTTTACCGAATTTATAAATCCGTACTCAAAGCCTGCGTTAAGATATTCTCTGTACATTGCAAAGGTCTGCTTGCTTTGCTCAATGCTGTCCGTTTCTATCTCAATTCCCACGCCGTAAAGCTTTGCAAGCTCGGAAATAGTGGAAAGCCTGTTGGGGTCGGTAGGATCAAACATACGGTTGGGCTGCCAGCAGGTAATATCAAATCCGTAATACTTGCTGTTCCATATACCGTTTACGTAGTTGTAATAAGGGCACCAGAGGGACATATATCCCATAGAATGTAAGTATTCGTTAAAGGCAATAACCGCTTCTTTATCGTAGGCTTCATCCGGCGAATGCTTGTTGGGACGTATGTTTTCGGATTGCCAATAAAATCCCGCAAGGCAGAGGTTTTCATAGCTCTTTTCGTTAAATCTGTGTATCGCCTCGTCTGCCTGCCATTTAAGACATTCAATATAATCCTCGGCGGTGAGTATCTGTTTTCCGTTAAAGGTCTCTCCGATAGCAGGGCAGTTGACGGATATCCATATCATTTCCTTATCGTCCGCGCCCAGTGCTTCGTTAAGCATACCTTTTGCCGCATCCGCCGCGTCAAGATTAACTCCTTCGCGGAACAATTCGGAATAAAACCACTCCGTGCTTTCGTTTCTGTCGGGATGGGAATTAAGCGCTCCTCTTGTGGTAAAGGCAAGGGAATCGAAAAGCACTCCCAAAGCGTTGCCCTCGCTGTCACGGTGAGCAAGATATTTATACGCGTTTTCAAGGGTAAGAACGTGTACGTCCTCGCACACCTTTCCGTATCCGTCGGTAATGCAGGTAAACAGTATATCGTTTACCCCCAATTCCTCCGCATCGGGATAAGTGCCGTAAATCAGGTCCTTAGGTTCGTAGGCTTTTACCGCGCCTGCAACGTTCTTTTTGCCCCAAATTTCAAATTCGCCCATATAGACCGAGCTGGAAATTTCGTTATCCGGCACGGTGGGGAAGGTTATACGCACGTAGCGCGCAAGGAAGCTGTCTTCAAATTCAATATTTTTGGTATCGCTGCCCTTTTCGGTGATACCGTATTCGGGGTTGTGCTCCGCAAATACCGTCACCCAATCGGCGCCGTTTTCGCTCACGCTGATATAATACACGGGGGGAGTGGAAATTCCCCAGGTGTATTTGTCCATAAAGGATACGGTACAGCCCTTAACCGACATTATTTCGCCCAGATCAGCCACAACGTGCCGTCCGGCGCCGCGGTAAAAGATAAAGTAATCCTTATCGTGGCTGCCGTGAAGCTTTCCGTCGGTAAGCAGGGATATCTTGTCCATTCCGCTGTTGGAATGGTTTTTGATAATGGGGTCAAAATGCTGTATCTGAAAATCCACGCCCTTTAATTTGGCAAGATTTTGCAAAGTATCGTAATCCGCGTCATCGGGGCTTATCTTGACTTCGGATGCGCCGGTATTAAGCTCGTATTCGTAAAAATCCGTTACGGGATAAAAATAATCTGCCCAGGTGCCAAGCTTGTTGTAAATATCCCCGTCTTCGCAGTATTCGTATGCGGTTATTTCGTCAATAAACAGCATATTTCCGCCTTGACCGGAAAAGCATATCTTGATATATCTTGCCGTTACCGCCTTGGGAAAAGAAAAGTTATAGGTATATTTTCCGCTTTGCTCGGTGTCCGCGGGAGTGATTATTTTGCCTATCTTGGTGTAGTTTTCGCCGTCATCGGAAACCTTAACGGTCACGTTCCAGGGAAGCGCCGCGCCGGAGGAATTGTTTTTATAGCAGCCAACGTAGATATCCGCAATGGCGTACTCCGAATCCCCCGTATCGAAGGTGATATCAAGGGAGGTGCCGCCGTTCCAGCCTGCGTAAATGTGGGGAGCGTATACCAGATCCATATACATTCCGTCGGTCAGCTTCTGGTAGGCGGAATCGCTGTAATAATCGTCGGCGGGACGGCTGGGCGTGTATTTAAGCCCGCTTAAAACGTTTTTCACCTTAAGGCTTCTGTCAATTTCTTTTGTCATATATCCGTTTATTTCCGCCACGGTTTCGCTCAGAACAAAAGAAGGAGCGTCCTGTTCGGTTTCTTCGCCGCTTTCTTCGGGTGTACTTTCCGTGTTACCGCCTCCGCAGGAGGGAAGCATTCCCACGGCAACCAAAAGCACAAGTGAAACAAGCTTTACAAAAAGTTTTTTCTTCATAACAGTTACGCTCTCTTTTTTATGTATTTTGTTTATTCTTTCAGCAATGCGTTGAGAGAATCCATCAAAGCATCGCTCGGCACGTCCATTTCTCCGAAAGGGAAGGGAATGCCCATACTTTCGTACTTTACCGCGCAAATTTTGCGGAAGGGAAGCAGCTCGGTCTTGTCTATGCAAGAGTGGCTTTTTATAACCTCTTTAAGCCTTTTTACGTTTTCCTCCCCGTCATTTACGGCGGGAATGATGACTTGCCTCAGGGTTACGGGAATACTTTTTTCCTGCAGATACTTGAGAAAAGCGTTTACCGTGTCTATCCCGCATCCCGCATTCTCGCGGTAGGAGGCATCGTCGGTATATTTGTAGTCCAAAAGCACTCTGTCGGTTACTTCAAGCAGGTCTTTTACTTTTTGGTTCAAAACGTTTCCGGAAGTATCAAGACAGGTGTTTATACCGTTTTCACGGCATTTTTCAAATATTTCTTTTGCAAACTCCGGCTGTAAAAGGGGCTCTCCGCCGGAAAGAGTTATACCCCCCTCCCTGCCGAAATACTCCTTGAACCGTACCGCTTTTTGCACTATCTCGTCGGCGGTGTATTCTTTTCCGCCCGCCATATCCCATGTATCGGGGTTGTGACAGCACTTGCACCGCAGATTACAGCCTTGAAAAAATACCACGAACCGAACTCCCGGCCCGTCTACCGTGCCCAGACTCTGTATGGAATGAACTCTGCCCGTCATACGCTCTGGTGGAAGGTACGGCTTATGACCTCTCTCTGCTGTTCGCGGGAAAGCTTGTTGAAGTTTACCGCGTAACCCGAAACGCGTATGGTCAGGTTGGGGTATTCTTCGGGGTTTTCGTACGCTTTTATAAGGGTCTCTCTGTTAAGCACGTTTATGTTTATGTGGTGGGCTTTCTTTGCAAAATAGCCGTCCAGTATGGAAACCAGATTGCTTGTGCGCTCATCCTCGGTTTTGCCCAATGCATCGGGTGTAATGGAGAATGTGTTGGAAATACCGTCACGGCAGTCCTCATAGCATATCTTTGCCACAGAGTTAAGGGAAGCAAGCGCTCCGTTTTCCTCACGGTTGTGCATGGGGTTTGCACCGGGTGCAAAGGGTGCTCCGGATTTTCTTCCGTCGGGAGTAGCGCCCGTGTTTTTGCCGTACATTACGTTGGAGGTAATGGTAAGAACGGAAAGGGTGTGTTCCGCATTGCGGTAAGCGGGAGTCTTGCGCAGCTCGGTTATTACCTGATGCGCCACGTCTCTTGCAATAAGGTCAACACGGTCATCATCATTACCGTATTTGGGGAAATCGCCTTCGGTCTTAAATTCTACGATATAGCCCATCTCGTCCTTAATAGGCTGTACCTTTGCAAACTTGAATGCGCTGAGTGAGTCTGCAACAACGGAAAAACCTGCAACACCAAACGCCATAAGACGTTTTACATCGGTGTCGTGAAGCGCCATCTGGGTCTTTTCGTATGCGTATTTATCGTGCATATAGTGGATAAGGTTCATGGTGTTTACGTAAAGCTTGCTCAGCCATTCAACGTAAATATCAAATCTTTCCTTTACGGCATCGTAATCCAGCGTTTCACCTTCCATAACGGGCATCTGGGGACCGATATGAATACCGCTTGTAGTGTCAAAGCCGCCGTTCAGGGCAATAAGCAAAAGCTTTGCAAGGTTGCATCTTGCGCCGAAGAACTGCATCTGCTTGCCTATCTCCATTGCGGAAACACAGCAGGCGATAGCATAATCATCGCCGTGGTGAGGACGCATAATATCGTCGTTTTCGTACTGGATAGAGTCTGTATCCGCAGAAACCTTTGCGCAAAAACGCTTAAAGCCTTCGGGCAGACGGGTAGACCAAAGCACGGTAAGGTTAGGTTCGGGAGAAGAGCCCAGAGTATAAAGGGTGTTGAGCATACGGAAAGAGCTCTTGGTAACCAAGGTTCTGCCGTCATTACCCATACCGCCCACGGCTTCGGTTATCCACATAGGATCTCCGCCGAACAGCTCGTTGTATTCGGGGGTGCGGAGATGGCGGGCAATACGAAGCTTAATAACAAAATCGTCCATAAGCTCCTGAGCGCCCTTTTCGTCAAGGGTGCCGTTTTTAATATCACGTTCTATATAAATATCAAAAAAGCTGCTTACTCTGCCCAAAGACATTGCAGCGCCGTTTTGCTCCTTTATAGCGCCGAGATATGCAAAATAAGTCCACTGTATCGCTTCTTTTGCGTTCTTTGCAGGCTCGCTTATATCAAAGCCGTACATTGCAGCCATTTCCTTGAGATATCCCAAAAAGGTTATCTGCTGGAACAATTCTTCGCTCTGTCTTGCACTTTCCACGGTGAAATCCGCTTCGCCAAGTTTGGCTTTGTCTGCCTGTTTTTGCTTTATAAGTCTGTCAACACCGTAAAGGGCAACGCGGCGGTAATCGCCTATAATACGTCCTCTGCCGTACGCATCGGGCAGACCGGTAATAACGTGGCATTTGCGGGCTTTTCTCATTTCCTCGGTATAAACACGGAAAACGCCGTCGTTATGGGTGGTGCGGAACTTAAATTCATCCTCCACCTTATCGCTTAATCTGTATCCGTATGCGGCGCAGGCTTGTCTTGCCATACGAATACCGCCGAAGGGGTTGACACCTCTTTTTAAAGGACTGTCGGTCTGCATACCGAAAATAAGCTCATTATCTTTATCGATATATCCGGGTGCGTAGCTTGTAAGGGAGGATACGGTTTCAGTGTCTATATCCAAAACACCGCCGTTTTTACGCTCCTGCGCAAAAAGCTCCTGAACCTTTGCCATAAGTGCGTTTGTACGTTCCGTTGCGCCTTCAAGAAAGCTTTCGTCTCCGGTGTATTCTGCGTAGTTTGTCTGAATAAAATCTCTTACGTTGATTTCATTTTGCCATTTTCCGGCTTTAAAGCCGTTCCAATTTGTGTGCTCCATTTTTTCTGACTCCTTACTCTGAAACTTGCCCGAAAAATAAAAAAACGGGCAAAATCAGTTCGTTAATGAATTGATCTTGCCCAGACGGTCGGCTTGTATATCTCTTTACACTCCCCCGCGGTGTTCCGCGAAATCCGTCAGTTATGTAAAGATCTTAAGTTAATTATATCCTAACAAAGCAAAAATGTCAATGCGAATTTTCATTATTTTACTTGGGTAAGCTCCCATCCGCCCACGTAAAGAAATCCGTCGTCAAAAGATAACGAATTGGTGCCGAAGAACGCCAGCGTGTCAAGCCCGTGGCTTGCGGCGAACTCGCTTTCGGCGCAGACGGCGGTAAGGGTATCGCCTTCAAGCCGGTAGGTAAAAGCAAGCTTTAATCCGTCCACGTTCAATTCACCGTTTCCGCTTTCGTGAAAATATATTATTACGTCGTTACCGTATTTCCACACCGTGTCTTCAAGGTCATATTCCGTTTTCCCGCATCCGCAAAGCAAGATAGCAAGCAGTAAAAATACTACGGCGGCTTTTCTCATTTTATCTTCCTCCGTTTAAAAAGGTATATCCAATTATGTGCCAAAAAAGGCAAAATGTCAAGATAATTCAAAAAAGACTCAAATTTTCTCTTTTTATACTTTACAACTCCCGTTTATTTATGGTAGAATATAATGCTAAAAAATCCTTTTCGGAAGGGGGGAAGCAAAGTGGTAAAACGTTTTTTGGAAATTATTGAAGATTCATCCCGTATAGTGTTTTTTGGCGGCGCGGGAGTTTCAACGGAAAGCGGCATACCGGATTTCCGCGGTGAGGGCGGATTGTACGGTCTTGTGCCGGAGCAAATGATAAGCCACAGCTATTTTGTTTCCCATCCCGAACGGTTTTACGAATTTTACTGCACCAAAATGATATATCCGGAGGCGCTTCCCAACAACGCCCACAAAGCCCTTGCTCTCTTGGAAAAGCAGGGTAAATTGCTTTCGGTCATCACCCAGAATATAGACGGCTTGCATCAGGCGGCAGGAAGCCAAAAGGTATACGAACTTCACGGCTCGGTGCACAGAAATTACTGCACCCGCTGTGGCAAGTTTTACGGAGTAGAGCATATACTCTCTTCGGATAAGGTTCCCGTGTGCGAATGCGGAGGGATCGTAAAGCCGGACGTTGTGCTTTACGAAGAGCCTCTTGACAGCAAGACGATGTATTCCGCCGTTTCGGATATTTCCCGCTGTGATACGCTTATTGTAGGCGGAACCTCTCTGGCGGTGTATCCCGCCGCAGGGCTTATAAACTATTTTTGCGGAAAATATCTTGTTCTCATAAATAAATCTCCCACCCCCGCAGACAGTATGGCAGACGTGATCATACGTGAAAATATAGGGGAAGTAATGGGAAAGCTTTTGAAGGAGTAATTTTAAAATGAAAAAAACGGTTGCTCTCCTTTTTGGAGGTGTTTCCAGCGAATACGCCGTTTCCTGCGTTTCCGCAGCGTGCGTGGCTGATAATATAAATAAAGAGGTTTACGACGTACGCCTGCTGGGAATCACGCAGGACGGAAAATGGTATCTTTATACCGGCGATACGGACAGTATGCGTAACCATACCTGGGATACAAAGGCAGATTGCCTTATTCCTGCCGTTATCTCCCCTTCAAGCACCCACCACGGCATTCTTCTTGAGGATGGAACGGTTATATACGTGGATGCGGTATTCCCCGTGCTTCACGGCAAAAACGGTGAGGATGGCACTATGCAGGGTCTTCTTGCCCTTTCGGGAATTCCTTACGTGGGCTGTAACACCTATTCTTCCGCAGTATGTATGGATAAGGTTACCACCAAGATCCTTTGCGAAAAAGTGGGCATTCCCGTGGTTCCTTACGTTTTCTTCCGCAAAAACGGCTTTTGCCCCGAGGATGCGGTTAAGGAGTGCGAAGAAAATCTTTCATACCCTATGTTTGTTAAGCCCGCAAACGCAGGCTCTTCCGTGGGTATTACCAAAGCCAATAACCGCGATGAGCTTGTAAAAGGCTTTGAGATCGCCTTCGATAACGATTATAAGGTATTGGTTGAAACCGGCGTTAAAAACGCAAGAGAGATAGAAGTAGCAATGCTGGGCAACAAAAACGCCTGCGCTTCCGTTTGCGGCGAAATAGCCCCCGGCGCCGATTTTTACGATTACGAAACCAAATACGTTGCAGACACCGCCAGCTATTACGTGCCTGCCCGTATATCCGATGTTCTTTCGGAAAATATCCGCGCTTGCGCAGAGAAGATATACAGAACTCTGGATTGCGCAGGACTTTCAAGGGTAGACTTTTTCCTTGATGAAAAGGATGTTTTGTATTTTAATGAAATAAATACCATTCCCGGATTTACTCCCATCAGTATGTATCCCGGTCTTATGGGCAAATGCGGTTACAGCTATTCCGCACTTATAGAAAAGCTTATAGAAAACGCCTGCGAGGAAAAGCTATGATAGGAATTTTTGATTCGGGCTTGGGCGGACTCACTGCCGTTGCAGAGCTTCGCAAGGCGCTTCCCAACGCAGATTACATCTATTTCGGCGATACCGCCCGTATCCCCTACGGAACCCGAAGCGTGGAGACTATACGCTCCTACGCTTTGCAGGACTGCCGTTTTCTCATGTCCATGGGCGTAACCTCCATACTTGCCGCCTGCGGTACTGTGAGCACAAATGCGCTTGACACCCTGCGTGCAAGCTTTAACGTGCCCATTGTGGGCGTTGTGGAGGGCGCGGCAAAAAAAGCGGCGCAAATTGCCAAAAACGGCAGGGGAAAGGTTTTGGTTTTGGGCACTCCCGCCACAATAAAAAGCGGAGCCTTCGAAAAAGCTCTTAATAAAAACGGCTGCGGTGACGTAATAAGCGTTGCCTGCCCCATGTTCGTTCCTCTGGCAGAAAACGGATACACCTCCGTAAACCAGATCCCCGCTTTGGAGATCGCCCGTGAATACCTTGCCCCCGTGGCAGACACCTGCCCCGATGCGGTCATATTGGGTTGCACCCATTATCCTCTGCTTTCAGAGGTAATATCCTATTTCCTTCCCCACAGCGCGCTTGTTTCTTCCGGTGCGGAGGCGGTTTCGGAGCTTAAGGATATGCTTATATCAAGCCACCGTGATATAAACGGCGGCGGAAAGGGTAAATATTACGTTTCCGACGGAGTGGAGAGCTTTTCCAAAAGCGCACACCGCTTTTTGCAGGCTCCCGTTTCCGACGTAACGGTCGTAGATATCAACAGCTATTAATTTTTATGAAGATTCCCGTAACAGTAAATATAAAGACCGAGCGCAAGACCCACGATCCTCTGCATCTGGATAACCCCCGTACAGAGATCCGCACCGCTACGGTAAACGGTTACCTTTCCCGTACCAAAAAAGGCTTTACCTGCGTTTTTTCCGAAGAGGAAACAGATACGGTTACCACCGTGTCGTCTTTGGGCAAAAACCTTATTTCCGTAAACAAAATAGGGGATTTCAATTCTCTTATGGTGTTTGATCCGGAAAAGAGCTATTCCTGCGTATACCACAACGGAAATATGCCTATGCAAATTAAAGTAAACACCAAATCCCTGCGCAACGGACTTACCGAGCAGGGCGGTAAAATAGATATTGACTATACAGTGGAGATAGTCGGCAATCTGGCGGAGCATACAAAAATGTCCTTTTCCGTGCTTCCCCAAAGCGGACTCGTCTCCTGAAAAGAGGACGTAGTAATGAGCGAAAACGCGGCAAAAAAATTCCCTGCGAATATATCTGCGGTAATATCCGGCGCCACCCGTGAAGAGCTTGCGGTGGCGTTGTATCTCTGCGCAAAAAATGAATACAGCGTAAAAGATAGCGCAAAGGAATTGGGAATTTCGGAGGAAGTATTCCGTGCCGCTATGTCTTTTTGGAGAGGGGCGGGAGTAGTTTTCGGTTCGGAAAACGGCACTTCCATAGCTCCCGATAAAAGAGACCAGCTTTACGATGCGGCTACGGTTGCTTCTTCTATCGAAAAAGACGAAGCCTTCCGCACCGCCTGCGAATCACTTCAAGCCCTTTACGGCAAGATGTTCACTCGCTTTGATTACGATTCCCTTCTTTATCTTTACGACCATTGCGGTCTTACGGCGGAATATATGTGCACCCTTGCGTCTTACTGTGTAAGCAGGGGAAAGACCGCCTTAAAATATTTCACCAAGACTTGCCAGGGCTTGGTTTCCGAGGGCGTGGATACATACGAAAAATTGGAAACCCACCTTGAAAAGCGCAACCGTGCAAACGAACGGGTGTACAAGCTTCGCAGACTTTGCGGTATGGGGGACCGCGCCTTCACCGCCAAGGAAGAGCAGTATATCGGGGATTGGTTTGTGGAAAAAGACCTGCCCTTTGAGCTTATACAGCACGCTTACGATATTATGATAAATTCTATCGGTGAAGTTAAATTAAGCTATATGAACAAAATTCTCGCCCGTTGGCACAAGGACGGTCTTAATTCCGTTCAGGCTGTGGAAAATGCGGAAAACGAGAAAAAAGAACAAACCGAAAAGATAAACACGGGCAAAAGTTTTGATGATGATGAATTCTTCGCCGCCGCGGTTGCCCGCACCAAAAAGAAAAGGAGTGAACGTAAATGACAGCATCCGAGGCTATGCAAAAAAAGAGCGCACTTCGTGAAAAGGCGCTTAACGAGGCGTTGCAGAGAACTGCAGCACTTGATGAAAAATATCCCGATATTGCCGAGATTGACAAAGAGCTGTCCGCCGTTTCCTCCCGTATTATCGCCGCAATGCGCAGTGAAAACTGCGAAGCGGAGATGAACAAAATAAAGGAAAGAAACCTTTGTCTGCAGGAAGAACGCCGTCAAAAGCTTTTGTCCTACGGCATTCCCGAAGATTACGATACACCCGTGTTTTCCTGCCCCGTGTGCGGCGATACGGGCTATGACGGAAAGACCTTTTGCTCCTGCGTAATAAAAATGTGCGCGGTGGACGCATATCTTTCCAGCGGCTTGGGAAAAGCACTTCTTGACCAGACCTTCGAAAACTTCTCTCTTAAATATTACGGCGGAAAGAGCAGGGATGATATGTCCGATGTGCTGGATACCTGCCTTGATTTTGCCCAAAATTTCGGTACGGGCGCAAACCTTTTGCTTACCGGCGGTACGGGATTGGGAAAAACCCACCTTTCTTCCGCTATCGCCCAGAGGGTAATAGACAAAGGCTATACCGTTATATACGAATCCGCCCAGACGGTGTTTGATGCTTTCGAATCCGTCCGCTTCGGCAGAGGAAATGATAATACGGATAAATATATCACCTGCGATCTGCTTATAATAGACGATCTGGGCACGGAATTTTCCACCCAATACACGGCGGCGGTGCTGTATCAGCTTGTAAACCAGCGCCTTGTAAACGGAAAATCCCTTATATTAAGCACCAATTTAGGGGGAAAAGAGCTTTTAAAGCGTTACGGCGAGCGTATATATTCCCGTCTGCTGGGCTCTTTTGATACCTGCGTTTTTTCCGGCAGTGACGTAAGACTTATCAAGCTTGGTGAATAAAATGAAAAAAGTAAATATGTATACCGACGGCGCCTGCCGCGGCAACCCCGGTCCCGGCGGATACGGAGTTATACTGGAATATAACGGACACCGCAAAAACCTTTCCGGCGGCGAAAAAAGCACCACCAACAACCGTATGGAGCTTATGGCGGCGATCGTTGGGATGGAAGCGTTGAAGGAAGCCTGCGAAATTACTCTGTGCAGCGATTCAAAGTATCTTATAGATGCACTTGAAAAAGGCTGGCTGGAAAATTGGCATAAAAAAGGCTGGGTAAAAGCGGATAAAAAGCCGGTACTTAACCCCGACCTTTGGCAAAAAATATACGAGCTTATAAATTACCATACCGTTCATACCGTGTGGATAAAGGGGCACGACGGACATCCCGAAAACGAGGAATGCGACCGTATGGCAACCGAGGAAGCAGATAAATTCAAGCAGTAAAGAAGGTAAAACGTGGAATTCAAATATAATCACGATATGCATATACACACCTGTCTTTCTCCCTGCTCGGGGGATGATGGGCAGACCTGCGCCCGTATTCTGGATTACGCCGTGCAAAACGGTCTGGATACCGTTGCCGTTACCGACCATTTTTGGGACAGCGCGGTTGCAGGCGCATCCTCTTGGTATAAGCCTTTAAGCTATGAACACGTTTCCCGCTCCCTGCCATTGCCGAAAAACGATACAGTGCGTTTTCTCTTCGGCTGTGAAACGGATATGGATATGCAGGGAAATATAGGTTTAACAAAGGAAAACTTCTCTCTTTTCGATTTCGTTATAGTTTCCACCACCCATTTTCATATGGAGGGGTTTACAGTCCCCGCGGGCATCACCCAAAAGGAAAGAGCGCTTATTTATGTAAAACGCCTGCACAGCTTTTTGAATTCGGATATTCCCTTTAAAAAAACGGGTATTGCCCATCTCACCTGCAGTCTTATCGATAACAGCGAAAAATTCGCCCACATAGACGTGGTGGATATGGTTTCGGATAACGAATTTTACGAAATTTTCGGCGGAGTCGCAGCGTGCGGCGCGGGCGTGGAATTGAATATCTATACCCATTGGTATGATGAGGATCAGCTTAAACGCATCTTCCGCCCCTACATGATCGCAAAAGACTGCGGGTGTAAATTCTATCTCGGGTCGGATTCCCACCACGGAACAAACCTTAAAAACGCCCCCGCAAAGCTTAATGGAATACTGCAGTATTTCCCCCTTGAAGCAACAGATAGATTTATAGTTAAATGACCTCAATAAATAAAAAACGGCGAGTAAGAGTCGTACTCTAAAGGACAGTACAACAAGACACGAAAACACCCTTAGTTTTTTAAAAAACTAAGGGTGTTTATAATATTCTCTTTCTTTGTCAGTCAAGTTGTGCTATAATACAACTAACCGAAAAATAAGAATTTGAAAGAGGTATTATATAGATGAACGATAATAAAAAGTTGTCAAAAGATACTTTTAATCTGCAGGCAACAACATATGATATAGATAAAAACGGAGCACACGCAAGAACACTATATCCGCACATTATAGATAAATTATCAGATATATTGTTTGATAATGTGCTTGATGTGGGCTGTGGTACAGGTGAAATCTTAAATACTATTAAAAACATATACCCTGCTGTTTCGCTATACGGAATTGATATTTCAGAAGAAATGTTAAAAAAGTCAAAAGAGAAATTGTTGAATACTGCAGAATTATCTCTTGGGGATGCCGAGCATTTACCATATGAACATGGTAAATTTGATTTGCTGATGTGTACTGATAGTTTTCATCACTATCCTAATCCGCAGAAAGCGATGGAGGAATTCCATAGAGTACTGAAAACTGACGGTCATATACTATTGGCTGATTTTTGGAAGCCTTTCCCTGTTCGCCAGTTGATGAACATTTTTATTCCATTCAGTAATGAGGGGGATGTTAAAGTTTATTCTAAAAAAGAGATTATAAGCTTTTTGTCATATAGTGGTTTTCAAAATATAGAGTATCAGAAAGTGAACAACTCGAGTTATTTAGTAATAGCAAAAAAGCAATAAGAAAAACAAATTCCAATTTATCGAATAGGTGATATTTGTTTAGAAAAGGGTTTTAGGTTCTCCTAACAAGTGACATTTGGGTGCCTAAATGTCCTGCTTGTTATGGTATGAGACAAATATTAAACGGATGTGTAGAATTTCTGCACATCCGTTTTACTGTCTCAAAAAATGTTTTAATTGTGATATTGTGAGACAGATCTCACAGTGTTATTTTGCCTATCGGCAAAGTGATACAACGCCTACTCGCCGATTTTTTTATATTTCTATTTGTCCCGATAAGAACATTGCACCGGTAGATATTACCTGCTTTTCCGCTTCTTCGGGGGCGGAAAAACCGTCTGTGCGGAAGGACATTACTCCGCCCACCACCGTGCCGTCCGCCACTACGGGGCAAAAATGGGAAATGCTTCCTTCGCCCGTGTCGGTAATAGACGCGCTTTCTCCGTCTGCGGTGTAGCATTTTCTGTTTTCCATAAGCTCGTTAAGGGTGTGGGATACGTTTTTGCCCAGCACCGCCCGTCTGTCCTTGCCTGCTGCCGCGGTTACGGTATCTCTGTCGCATACCGCCACGTTAACTCCGCTTGCCTTTGCCGCCGCTTCCGCAAACATTGCGGCACTCTCGCCAACACCGCCCACGGGGGAATACTTTTTAAACACCACTTCGTTTTCTTTTCCCGTAAAAATTTCAAGCATTTCGCCTTCCCTTATCTTCATGGTGCGTCGGATCTCCTTGGGAATAACCACTCTGCCCAGATCGTCGATCCTTCTCACGATACCCGTTGCTTTCATATATATATTTCTCCTTAATTTACAAATTGTGTTGTTATTATTTGTATTTTGAGGAGATTTATACTGCAACAATTTACTTTTGAAATTAAATATGATATACTATAATAAAGGTGGTGAAATTATGCAATTTGTTTTTAACGGAACTCTTGATGAACTCAAAGATAGTATTCGGACAAGAGCCAAAGCATTTCACAAAGATATCGTCATATATCAATATGATCCTACTGTTTTACAAATTGGTTTTTTGCGATTGGGACATAGCGGCGGCAGGTTTTTTGTCGCTAATATTACTGAAGAAAACGAGTCTGTTACTTTAGATGGTGAAATCAAAAACTTGAATACAAGTATGCCCAACACAGATACACGGAACCTTTTTCAAAAGATTCGCGATACGGCGTTTGGCTTTGTTGCCCTTTATGTGTTCCTTGCGCTTATCCCTTGGCTAATTTGGTCTATCTTTGATATCCCTCATCCTTGGATTTCTTTTGCAATACCTGCCGCTATTATAGCAACTTTTGAATTGGTATATCTGTTTAATAAACTTTTTTGCAAAGGTGAAAGAAGTTTTGATAAAGATGATGACAGTTTTTTGCAGTTTATGTCAATGATTAGTAGCGGCGAAGCTACAGTACCTTTAAATACGCAGGAACTATATAGGATGCTTATTAACACGGATGGTCTACATTCATTTCCTCAAATCGAAAATGATATTATAACATGGGAACTGTATGGCAACATTTATGTTCAAGCATCAATCAATGAGTATGATACAATCATAGATATCATTCACAAAAACGCTCTTCATGGTTCTTATACGCACTGGCATCCCGATATTGAAGAAATGTACGAAGAATTATACAATATAGGGAAAAAAGGGAATGTTTTAGTTCTTCGTAAATGGCTATTAGGAACACAAATATATTATTTAGGCACTCCTGACAAATATCGTTTTGATAAAAACAAAAAATGGCATTGGGGCAAATTAACATATTTAGAGCAGAAATAATTATATAGCGAGGTGAAATTCACCTCGCTTTTGCTATGTATAAAAACCGCAGAAAACCCGTTTTTTGACACCAATGCGTTCAATAGGGCAAACTTGCAAAATTTCTAGTGTTTATGCGTGTTTCGGCAACTTTTGCCCTATTATAACGCACTCCTCAATTCTCCTCACAATTCCGGTTGCTTTCATATATAAAATCTCCTTGTTTTTACATTTGTGGTGTTATTATTTGTAAAAACGGGGCGATTTATACCGCCGCCGTTAAAAATCGATATTTACTTTTTTAAATAAATGTGTTATAAGTGAATTATGAATTCACAAAAGAGGTACAGCCGTGACAGAGGTAAAAGTATTCAAAGAACTGCAGTATTTAATATCCTATCCCGAAAATTTCCGTCCCGAAGAAAATTACGATTGGCTTTTCGGATTTACCGCCAAGGATATTCAATAATACAAAACAAGCGGGGTGGATCACACCTCGCTTTTTGATTTGCGCTCCGTGTTACTTTACTTTTTTCGCGGCGCGTGGTAAAATTTAAATAATAAAATATTCTCATTTTACAAAAAAACACCGTATTTTTGTGACCTTTGGGTCATTTTTCGGTACTATATAATTGAAATCGTTTTGAAATACCTTGAAAAAAGGAGGGCGTGCCGTGCAAGATAAGCAGATCATAGACTTGTTTTTTGCAAGGGACGAAAGCGCTGTTTTGCAAACCAAGCAAAAACACGGGGCAATGTGTTTTTCCATAGCAAACAATATTCTGGGCGATCGGGAGGATGCCGCTGAGTGCGAAAACGATGCATACCTTGCGCTCTGGAACGCCATACCTCCCGCAAACCCCCGGAATTTTACGGCGTTTCTGGCAAAAATAACCCGCAGCATTGCTATCAAAAGGGTGCGGGAAAGAACGGCGAAAAAACGTGGCGGGGGACAGACGGAAGTTCCTCTGGACGAATTGATAAATTGCCTTTCGGATAAAAACGATTTCGAAGCGCAGCTTCGCGCAGAAGAGCTTGCCGAACTGCTTGGCAGTTTTCTTGATACGCTGAAGCGGGACGAGCGAAACGTGTTCGTTTGCCGCTATTGGTATTGCGATTCCGTTGCGGACATTGCTTCTCACTTCGGATTTTCGAAAAGCAAGGTCAAGATGATCTTGCTTCGCACGCGGGATAAGCTGTCGGCTTTTCTTGTCAAAGAAGGAGTACTGTTATGAAAAAGGATATGAAAGAGTTAACGGAGAACGCGCTGGGTCTTTTGCGGGATGACCTGATATCCGATGCCCAGACTATGCGCAATTCTCCCGCGCCGAAACGCGTTTTTTGGAAAATTCCCCTTGCGGCGTGCCTTGCCTTGCTGATCACAGCCGGCGTTTGCGTTGCGGTGCTGACGGGCAGAAACGCAGTCCCGCCGTACCACGGACAACTGTATTCGGTGCCCAACCTGTGGGAACGGGACGATTTTAACAGCGTTGCGTTTTTGTTTCGGGGCGGAGCCGAAGAAGCGTCCGCATCCCGTAACGGGAAAGGAATGCTTTTGACCCTTTCAAGCAGGGTGCCGTCCGCCGAATCCGACGATATCTCCGCAGAACCCTTTATAGAAACCGAAGACCTTTCCGTCGGGCTGGGTGTTTCCGTTGGCTTTGAAAATATTATTGCAGATCGGTATGCGGTCGCTTACGACGAGCATTATTATCCCGTATTTTATGACCTTGAGCAAAACACCGCAGTGGATCTGGATACTCAGATCATCGGCGACCAAAAGGTCTCTCTCGATCCGTTGATTGAAGCGTGCTTCGTTTATGCCGAGGAATTGTATCCCGGTATGCTGAGCACACAAAACAATCGTGACCTGCTTACCGAATTTGTTTACGGAATGCCCCGTTATTTGATCGAATGGCGATTGAAATATCATACTTTTGAACCCGATCTGGATTTTTTGCGTGAACTCGACGGGTTTCGATATGACACGGAAGAGAATTTGCGTGAACGTTTTTTTCACGAGTGTTTTTCTGAGATTTATTTTCGTGCATACGAAACAGTGGAAGAACTCTACCGGCATAAACCGTATTGGGTGGAAATTATGGGTATGGACGGCAAAAACGGAACTTGTCTTGCCGTTATACACGATGTTATGGGCAACGGTCTGTCCTATGTTTTGTATGATTTCAAGACGGATAGCTGTACCAAGCTTCCCGATAACTACCAAAATTCCCTTATCGGTATGATGTGGAAAAACGGCGATGCGGAGTTTCGTTTTTCTGCCGACGGCAAGGTAATAACCGTGGTCTATCCCGATGCGGTATTATCGGGCGGGAATATAGACAAAAGCTATCTTGACCGCTATACTCTGGAAGCGGACCGTGACCTTTTCAGCTATAACGGCGAGAGCGTGGGAGTGTTCTATCCGGAATACGGCACCGCGGTTACTTTGCCCGTCCGAGCTTCGAGCGAAGCGTTTTTGTCCAAAAGCGGCAACGTGGTATACTACAAGCAATGCGACCGCGTGCGCGGCGGAAGCGGACAAAACGGTGAAGACGGCGAATCGGCGGAGGCGGTCAGCGTCAAATGCCCCGACGAACTGTGGTATTCCCGTCTGTACGGCGCCAATACGGACACGGATAATTGGGTGTTTGCGGTGATCGATCCCCAAAAAGGCGAGGCGGTTACACAAACAATTTTGCAGGGAAATTTCGTGCGGTTTATGATTGGTGAAACCGTCGTGCTTATGGAAAAGGACGGAGTCTATACCGCCTACGAGCTTGCAAGCGGCAAGAACGTGACCGAAGAGGTCAGCGCAGGTACGTACGGTGAGAACGGATATCCCTACCACCAGCGGCTCGCAGTCTACGAACAAGACGGCGCGCTGTATCACAAGGACGTTTTCGGCGTTTTCGGGCAAGTGCTTCTTGCGGAGCAGGCAGACCGATACGTGTTAAGCGATGACGGCGCCTTTGCTTTCGTATACAGCGACCGCGCCAACGAGGCGTTTTGCATAAACGTTGCAAGCGGCGAAAGCGCTCGGATCGAATTGACACGGGAATTTTTGCGGCAGCTTACGGAGATCCGTGACGCAAGGCTCGTGATATCGTATAACGAATACGAAAATACGCTTGTGTTTTCGGTAAGCACGCAGGCAAAGGACGAAGACCGCCGTGCCGAGCTTGCCCGGAGCTTTGCGGATACTGTGCTCGGTCAGTAACAATAAATACGTCAAACAAGCGGGGTGGATCACACCTCGCTTTTTCTCACGCCGATATTTACTTTTTTTAAAAAGCGTGGTAAACTTAAAGCGGGTATATCGGAGGTGGTCTTTATGTCGAACATAATATTTCACGATAAGTATATACGGGATTGGATGCGGGCGTTTCCTTTGGGCAACGGCCGTATCGGTGCTATGCTTTACGGAGATCCTCACAAGGAAACCATAGAGATAAACGAAGAATCTCTCTGGAGCGGAAAACAGCTGAAAGAAAAGTGTACCGCCGACCCGAAAACACTTAATAAAATAAGAGAATTGCTTTTTAAAGAAAAATACGAGGAAGCCTCCGCTCTTTGCACAGATACCTTTCTGGCATCTCCTCCGAGAGTGCGGTTTTACGAAAGCTTCGGGGAAATATTTATAGATTTTGCGGATAAAAGCGATTACATCGATTACCGCAAGGAACTGGACTTGGGCAAAGCTATCGCCGCAGTTTCCTACATAAAAAACGGCATTAAATATGTCAGTGAAACCTTTGTAAGCGAAAAATACGATTGCCTTGTATACAAGCTTAACACGGAAAACGGCTGTTTTTCCTGCCGCGTTACTATGGAAAGAGGGCAGGATGCGGTTACTACCGCTCCCGATACGGATACCCTTTTATTGGACGGACAGATATTCTGCCCTGCCCACGAATATTACGGCGAAGAATTTTGGGGAATGAAATTCGGCGCACGTCTCCGAGTGCTTTCAAACGGAAAAACGGCAAAAGATACAACGGGCATAACCGTTTCCGATGCAACGAAATTGATAATTTACGCTGCCTTTGCAACCACTTACGATATAGAAAAATTCGATTTCGATAACAGCATAGATTATCAAAAGCGCAATACAGATACTATTTGTAAAGTTCTTGATGCCGATTACAAAGAAACAAGGAATATTCATATCTTCGACCACAAGACTCGCTTTGATAAGGTGTGCTTTGAGTTGGAAGCGGATTCGCTTGAATCGGTGCCCACGGATGAGCGCCTGCGCCGTGTTGCGGAGGAGGATGCAGAGGATAACGATCTGTATACCCTTTATTATAATTTCGGCAGATATCTGCTCATTTCCTGCTCTGCAGGCAACGCGGCTCTCCCCGCAAATCTGCAAGGCATTTGGTGCAACGGGTTCAGACCTCCTTGGGGAAGCGATTACCATACCAATATCAACCTGCAAATGAACTATTGGTGCGCGGATAACACCAATATGGGCGAAGCCTTTTTGCCCTTTGCTAATTACGTAAAAAAGCTTAGCTTTTTTGGGCAAAGCACCGCAAGGGAGCTGTTCGGCGCATCGGGCTGGACCTGTAACCATACAAGCGATATTTTTGGCAGAACGGGTGTCCACGATTCCGTGGGGTGCGGATTTTTCCCCATGGCAGGACCTTGGCTGTGCCTGAGCCTTTGGGAGCATTACGAATTCACGGGGGATGCCGAATATTTAAAAGATATCTTTCCCGTTTTAAAAGGCTCTTGCGAATTTGTGCTGGATTTCTTAACGGAAAAAGACGGCGTTTTGCACACCGTTCCTTCAAATTCTCCCGAAAACTGGTTTTATTATAGCGATGGCGGAGAACAGAAAAAAAGTATGTTTGCATACAGCACCGCTATAGATGCCCAGATAATCCGTGAGCTGTTTTCAAAAACTGCCTTCGCTTGCGCCCTTTTGGACGGAGATGACGCGCTTGCGGGATCTTTGAAAACCGCTTTGAAAAAGCTTCCGCCCCTGCGCGTAAGCGGGCGTTACGGCACCGTTTGCGAATGGATAAAGGATTACGAGGAGTGCGAGCCGGGACACCGCCACATATCCCATCTTTTCGGCTTGTACCCCGGAGAGACCATAAACGGCTCCGACCCCGAAATATTCGAAGCCGCAAAGAAGACTATCGAAAGACGTCTTTCCCACGGCGGCGCGGCAACTGGCTGGTCAAGAGCGTGGGTAATAAACTTTTTTGCCAGATTAAAGGACGGCGTTTCAGCCGAACACCATCTCAAAGCGTTGCTGAAGCGGTCTACCGCCGAAAACCTTTTCGATATGCATCCGCCCTTCCAGATCGACGGCAATTTCGGCGCTGTTGCGGGTATAACGGAAATGCTTATACAAAGCCACGAGGGAAGCCCTGTCCAAAGAGTCACGGAGCTTCTTCCCGCCCTACCTCCCAAGTGGGAAAAGGGGCGCGTAAAGGGACTGAAAGCCAGAGGCGGCTTTGTGTTTGATATTTTTTGGAAAAACAGCGTTCCGTACAAGGTCTGCGTAACCGCAGAAAACGACGGCGCGCTACGTATAAAGCTCCCTGCAGGCAAGGTAAAAGCTTTAAAGCCATATACCGTTTCAAAGGGTATTCTTGAAATGAAAATGGCAAAAGGCGAATATACCGAGCTTGAGTTTGCAAATTGATCTTTAAGCGTCTTACGGCTTTTTACCTAAAAAACTTTGTGATAAAAAAAGGAAGTGTTTATAATGACAGACGAAAATAAAGTCTTTTCCGCGGAAAACGAAAACCCCGAATCGGAGGTGTGTATATACCGCCACGAAATACTCAAAACCCTGTTTGCCGCCCCAAGCGGAAAAAACCTCCTCGGTGTTTTCCGTGCTTTCGTTTATCGGCGGTTTTTCTCCCTTTGTATACGAACTGCTTTTCCTTTCCGTAGGTCTTCTCGGCACTATGGGCTTTGCCCGATGCCGGCGTTGCTTGCAACGCTGTAATACAAAGGCGAAACTTGCGATAAATATCGATAAGGCATACGAATATTCGAAAATATAAGTATGAACAACAGAAAGGAGAAACGGACGTGGTAACAATCAAATTCTACTATAATAACAGAATTGTTTCCGGTGTTTTGTTGGGCAAATACCAACGTCCGCACGACGAAGTATATTCAGTTACAAAAAGATTTTTTTGGAAAACTCGAATTGTATACAAACATAAAACATTGAATACTCCTTTATACTTGCTTTTCATTCCTTGGAGACACCAAGAAAAGGAGCTTGTAGAGATTGATGAAAAGTATATTATTAATCCCGAAGTTATCCAAATGGATGAAACGTGGATTAGCATCGATAAATTTACAAGTGTAAAAAACGAGATGCTTGGCGATCATAGGTGGAGTGAAACTCTTGAAGTTAATAATTTCATAGGTTACAATTTTATATATGAGAATAATGACTTTATGATAAATGTGTGCTTACATGAATGGTGGAAACCTTTGACAATTATATATCAGAATTTACCCCAATTATTAAATATGGATTTGGATAACAAAGAGGAATGATATTAATACAATAACCCCGACAGACTTCGAAAATCTGTCGGGGTTAATCTTTGCTTTCTGCGTATCAATTTTTTCTCTAACGGACAGTCGAGGACGCCTGTCCCTACAATACGACTTGCTAACTTCCTTATGAGAAGGACGGATTTGCGCTCCTCTTTTTGTTGTTTTACGGTGTTCTTGCCAATACTGCTTTTACAACCTGCTTAACGCCCGCTTCTCTTAATATATCCCCGCATTCGTCAATGGTGGATCCGGTGGTGGTAACATCGTCAACAAGCAGAACTCTGCGGTAATCGGCTGCTTCTTTTGCGGGAAAGAATGTGTTTTTTACGTTTTTTCTTCTTTCCACAGCGTCCAAAAGCTTTTGGTCGGTTCCACGCTTTTCACGTCGCACAAGCAGGGGCTTTAACGGAATTCCCAAGCCCTCCGCCACACCTGCGGCTATAAGCTTTGATTGGTCGCCGCCGTGAATTCTCACGTTTTTGGGGCTTCTGGGTACGTAGGTTACGCAATCAAATCCCACGCTCTTTTCCCGTTTAACCTTTTCCGCAAGCAGCTTTCCCAGAAAACGTGCGGTGCGTTTATCGGGATTTTGTTTAAGGTTGAGTATTATCCGCTTTTCCCCTTTGGTGTGGTAGTAAAACAAAAATACGGTGTTTGAGCCTTTTTCGCAGGAACAGCTTTTTCTTTTACAACCGCATTCGGGACATTCCTTTACAAGGGAAACCTGAAAATCCTTAATACAATCCTTGCAAAAGGGAAGTGTGCTGTCTGCCGCTCTGTCCCCGCAGGAACAGCAAAAGGGGGCGAAGAACAGATCTGCAAGCCTATTTAGATTTCGTTCTGCGCTGCCTTTCATGCACGCTCCAACCGTCCTTTCCGCTTCTTTCAAGGGCGCCGAATAATCGGGTCTTTAAGTGCCTGTCGTTTTTGGACATTTCCTCCAGCATTTTTTTGGTGTCCTCACGGCGTGTTGTTCCGTCCGCAGGGCAATACTTGGGGGAAACTTCAATTTTGTTTTTGTTTATAAAACCTATAATCTCTTTTTCGGGGCAGTAAATAAGGGGGCGTATGACCGTTACGCCGATACGGTCAAGATACGTCACGGGTGAAAAACAGCCGAATCTGCCTTCAATAAACAGATTCATTATCATAGTTTCCACCGTATCGTCAAAATGGTGTCCCAACGCCACCTTATTGCAACCGAGCTCCTTTGCGGCGGTGTTAAGCGCTCCTCTGCGTAGGTTTGCGCAAAGGGAGCAGGGGAATTTTTCTTTCCTTATATTAAATACTACCTCGTATATATCCGTGGGGATGATATGATGCTCTATCTCCAGATCTTTGCAAAGATTAGTTATGTTTGAAAGGTCTGCGCCGGGAAATCCCGCATCAAGGGTAACGGCAATAATTTCGTATTTCTTTTCGTAAAACCGTTTAAGCTTTGCCAAAAAGCAAAGCAGAGCAAGTGAATCCTTGCCGCCGGAAACGCCAACAGCTATACGGTCCCCGTCCTCGATCATATTATAATCCGCGCAGGCGCGGCGGGTGTAACCCAGCATTTTTTGTATTCCGTCAAATTCAAGCATTATTTTCCCAGCCTTTCAAATGGTATTATACAATGGGTTTTAAATAAAATCAACATAAAAGGCGCAAAAAAGCATTTTGCGTTTTACAAAATTAAAGAAAATTAAAGAAAAACGAAGAAAAAGTATAGAAAACTTAAAAAAATTACAAAAAACCTATTGACATTTTATTTTTGCGTGGTATAATGGCAAGGCACGAAAAAAGATAGTATAAAAACGGAGGAATTTTCTTATGTCCACATTCATGCTCAGAACCGAAGATGTGAACCGCAAGTGGTATGTAATCGACGCCGCAGGCAAGACCCTCGGTAAGGTTGCTGTTACCGCTGCTACCATCCTTAACGGTAAGCATAAGCCCGAATACACCCCTCACGTTGATTGCGGCGATTGCGTAATCGTTATCAACGCAGAGAAGGTTGTTCTCACCGGCAAAAAACTCGAACAGAAGACCTATTATCATCACAGCGGCTACGTAGGCGGTCTCAAGGCTGTTAAGTACAGCACTCTTATGAGAACCAAGCCCGAAATGGCAGTATCCCTTGCAGTTAAGGGTATGCTTCCCAAGAACAAGCTGGGTGACGCATCCTTTGCTCGCCTCAGAGTATACAAGGGCGCAGAACACGAACAGCAGGCTCAGCAGCCTATCGTTGTTGAAGTAAAGTAATAGGAGGAGCAAAACAATGACTTATACACCCGCAAAACCCTATTTCTACGGCACCGGCAGAAGAAAGTCCAGTGTTGCAAGAGTACGTATCGTTCCCGGTACCGGCGTTATCACCGTTAACGGCAGAGATATAGACGATTATTTCGGTCTTGAAACCCTTAAGCTGGTAGTTCGTCAGCCTTTCAACGTTACCAATACCCTCGGTAAGTTCGACGTTATCTGCAAAGTTAACGGCGGCGGTATTTCCGGTCAGGCAGGCGCAGTAAGACACGGCATCGCTCGCGCTCTTACTCAGGCAGATGAAGCTGCATACCGTCCTTCTCTTAAGAAGGCAGGCCTTCTCACTCGTGACCCTCGTATGAAGGAAAGAAAGAAGTACGGCTTGAAGGCAGCTCGTCGCGCAAGCCAGTTCTCCAAGAGATAATCTGTATTATTTCAAAGATTACAAAAACCCCGAAACCATCACGGTTTTCGGGGTTTTCTTTATGCCTTGTGTTTCGCTTTGGTGCAAACTTGGTGTAAATTATTTTTAAAGGACTATGACATTTCGTGTGTCATAGTCCTTTTTTGTATTTTGATTATAAAATTTAAATTGCTCCCATTTTTTTCATAGCGTTGATATATGTATCTGCCTCTCCGTTAGGGTTGGCTTTTTGAGTAGCTTCAATATCATACCAAGCACATTCAAGTCCATGAATTATAATCGGGAGTGGTTTTTTGAATTGTTTTGCAACAAAACCCTCATCTTGCAATTTCTTTGCAACATTGGCGGCAATTCCAATTAATTCATAATGACCAACAGGACCTTTGCCGATGTAATTGTATTCTTTATCATACATATTATCCATATCTTCATAACCGATATTTTCAATACCTTGCTCTGCATACCATTTATACAAAGCTTCGGTACATTCATCAGGTTCGTCAATATCAATTATGCTTGTTTCGTCTTGTCTCCAAAAAGCATAGTTCCATCTTTCTTCGTCGAGTGGACTCGCCCCCTCACAATCTGACTCGGTATTATAACTAATAGCCCAAGTTGATACGTTGGTGAAGTTCTTAAACTTGTATGCCTCATTAGAATAAACGAAAAAGGAAATAGCATAAATGCCGTCCTCGTTCCAATTTGATATTTCAGATTTGACCTTGTCATACAGCATTTTTTCAATATCGATCATACTATAACCTCTCTATGCAAGTATTAAAACGGTGATTTGTTTAATGCTTTTCGCTGTCTTTAACCTCTTTTATATTGTATGTTTTACCGCATTTATTACACCTGAATGCGGTTTTTATAAATTTCACGTTGCCGGTATAAAAGCCGTCGCCGTTTGAAAAATCATAGTTTTTTGCTTCTTCGGAATCGGAGTTAACCACCGTTTCTGTTTTTATCTTTTCTAATCTCTCGTTACAATATGGGCAATAATGCTTTTTAAGAGTGAAAATAAGATCATCGTTTTCTCGTTTTACAGCGTGTATTTTCACAGCAATCACTCCTTTCGTAGTTTCATTATAACACGGAAAAACGGACTTTTCAACATCTTTAAGGAGCCTATTTACATTTAAACATATTTGTGATATAATGTGGATAGAAAAAACGAAAGGAGAATTCCCTATGAAAAGATTTATTGGTTTTTCTTTAGTTACGCTGGTTCTGATCTGCTGTCTGGCATCCTGTAATTTTACCCAGAGCTTGTCAGGCGATCTGGTTAAAGAATCGGAGGCTGCTCCCAAGGTAGAGGAAATGCTTACCGCACTTGCGGAAAACCGCATAGCAGACGCCAAAGGGCTTATGCATTCCAATAAAGCGGAAAACGCAGACACCGCTCTTTCTCAAATGAGCGAATATCTGAACGGCAGAAAAGCAGAATCCATAGCGGTAACCGGTATCAACGTAAATACCTCCTCGGGTGCATCCGGTAAAACCAGACAGGAGACTGCCAGTTATCAGGTCGTACTTTCGGACGGCGACGTTATTTATCTCAGCGTAGTCTACCTTTCCGATAACGACAGCACGGGGTTTATCTCCTTCCAATTGGTTTTGGGTATAGTTTAAAAAACTTTGTGTTTAAAAAACGGCAAAAAGCTTGATCCATAAATCCGAATTTAACGGAGGTGTTTTTATGAGCAAAAAAGTGTGGTCGATTATACTTTTGTGTATAATATGCATTTCGTTTGTTTGCGAGGTTGGGCTGGTTGTCGGTTGCCACGTATCGTTAAATGCATTCGAAAGTCGTGGCGATGATATAGCTATGTTGGGAGTATTCGCGTATTTATACCTCGGAACTATCATTATAGGCGGGTTTATCGCCTCTGTCGGCTTTTTCTGCTCGCTTGTGAATATAAAAATAGCCCCGAACACCGCTTTGAAAAATATTTCCATAGTGTCTGTGTGCGTCTGGTCCGTAATATTCCTTTTGCCTATATGCGAAGTGGCTTTAAATCTTCTGTAAAAACATTTATTTTGCGATATACCAAGATATTTTATATTTTTTAAATTTTTTTGTTTTTCTTGAAACCAAACGCCTTTTTTGACGGTATTATATATAGACGAGTAAAACCGAAAGGAGTATGTTTTATGAAAAAGTATATTTGCATCTTTCTTTCTCTTTTGATGTGCCTTGGCGTTCTTTACGGTTGTGAAGAAGAAAAGAGCAACAATTCGGATACCTCTGTGCAAAGCGAAGCAAGTGATGTTTCTTCGATCCCCGAAGAAAGCGTTGTTCCCGAAGAAAGCCTTATTCCCGAAGAAAATTCACAGGTTCTTGAAGAACTGCCGCCCTTGCCCGATGGAGTGGAAATTGTTGAGTTTGAAGAGGAACAGTACGTATACGGCGCGATTACCGAAAAATGGTCAAATGCCCTTACGTTGAAATTGGATACACCCGCTAAGGTAAATGAGTGGGGCGAATACGTTTATATTCTTACGGATAAAGCCGATGAATGGTGCGTGGGCGATGAAATAGATGTGCGCTTCACATCGGCGTGCCGTCCTGCGGATACCGAACAATATGTCCGTATCATTGCCGATGAGGTTATGCCGCTTTTGTTGGCGGCTAAACCCATTATATACTTATACCCTCAAACGCCCACGGTTTGCTCCGTTAAGCTTACTTTGAACGGCGCTTTGACCTGCACGTATCCCGATTACGAAAATGGCTGGGATAATTTTACCGCGTATCCCGATGGAACCCTTATTTTCCCCGACGGCAAGGAATATTACGCCTTGTACTGGGAGGGTGTTCAGCACGGAAATTGGGATTTTTCCAAAGGCTTTTGTGTCCGCGGGGAAGATACCGCTTCATTTTTGGAGTGGGCGCTTGCAGCCCAAGGCCTTACCCCCCGTGAAGCCAACGAGTTTATCGTCTACTGGCTGCCCCGTATGCAGGGAAACGAATATAACGTAATCTCATTCCAGACCGATGCATATACGGATGGCGCGGTTTTGGATATTTCCCCTGCGCCGGATAGCCTGCTCCGCGTGTTTATGACGTACTACGCTTCCGATGCGTACGTGGATATCCCGCCCCAGGAGTTTGCCTCCTTTATACGCCAAGGCTTTACCGTGGTTGAATGGGGCGGAAGCGAAGTAATAAAACCTTAAAATTTAAATCCAAAGCACTCACTTTCGTGGGTGCTTGAATTTTTTGCGCCGCTATGTTATAATCCCTTTTACGAAAGGAAGTGTTGATATGATAATCCTTATCTCCGGTGCCTCCCACGCAGGCAAGACCGCCCTTGCACAAAGACTTTTGGAAAAATACAAATATCCGTATCTTTCTATAGATCATCTCAAAATGGGGCTTATACGAAGCGGACAGACCTCACTCACACCCGAGGATGATGATGAGCTTACCGAATATCTCTGGCCCATTGTAAGAGAAATGATCAAAACCGCTATCGAAAACAAGCAGAATTTAATTGTTGAGGGATGCTATATCCCCTTTGGCTTTGAAAAGGATTTCACTCCCGAATATCTGGAAAACATAAAGCATTTTTGTATTGTTTTCAGCCGGTCGTACATTAAAAACCACTTTGACGATATAAAAAAATACGCAAGCGTTATCGAAGACCGCTTAGACGACAGCTGGTGCACCCTTGAAAGCACCCTGGCGGACAACGCAAAGCTGCTTTTGCTTGCACAGAAACACGGTGCAAATTATATACTTATAGACGATAAGTACGAAATAAATATAGAAATATAGTTTTTGGAGGAAGTGAAAAAATGTCTGTTGAAAAGGCGACCTCCCATCTTAAAGAGTTTGGGTTTGAGGATAAAATAATGCTGTTTGACGTTTCCTCCGCCACGGTGGCGGATGCGGCAAAAGCTATCGGCTGTAAAGAAGCGGAAATCGCAAAATCGCTTTCTTTTTTGATAGATGAAAAACCGGTGCTGGTTGTCGCCGCAGGGGACGGCAAGATAGACAACGGCAAATTTAAAGCCGCTTTCCACACCAAAGCGAAAATGCTTCCCTTCGAATCCGTAGAGCCTCTTATCGGCCACGGGGTAGGGGGAGTGTGTCCCTTTGGCGTAAACGAAGGCGTGCAGGTGTATCTGGACGTATCTTTAAAGCGGTTTGATATAGTTTACCCCGCCTGCGGAAACGCCGCCAGCGCGGTAAAATTAACCTTGGAAGAATTGGAAAAAGCATCTCTTTTTACCGCTTGGGTGGACGTTTGCAAGACCGCAGAATAGGTAAGTGATGTATTTTTGGTGAAAAATTATTCAAAAAGATGAAAAATATCCAACTTTGTGTATAAAACTACTTGATTTCTAAAAAAAAGAGAGTATACTATATAAACAACAAATTTTATTTTTATGGAGGAAACAACAATGAAAAAGATTTTGGCACTCATTCTTTGCGCAGTTATGGTATTTGCTTTTGCAGGATGTGCATCTTACAGATCTTATGATGAGATAAAAGAAGACGGTAAGCTGGTTGTTGCTACCAACGCCGCTTTTGCACCCTACGAATTCGTAGACGATAACGGCGAATACGCAGGCATCGATATCGAGATCGCTCAGGCTGTTGGTGAATATCTTGGCCTTGAAGTAGTTATTCAGGATATCAATTTTGACGCTATCATCACTTCCGTTAACAGCGGTAAGGCTGACCTCGGTATTGCAGGTATGACCGTTACCGCGGAAAGACTTAAGTCCGTTGAATTTTCCGATACTTACGCAACCGGTAAGCAGGTTATAATCACCGCTTCCGATTCCGGCATTAAGGGCGTTGCAGACCTTGCAGGCAAGAAGGTTGGCGTACAGACCGGCACCACCGGCGATATCTACGCTTCCGATGACGATACTATCGGCGAAGTTGTTCAGTACACCACCGGTACCGAAGCTGTTCTCGCTCTTTCCCAGAACAAGGTAGACGCAGTTATTATCGATAACGAGCCTGCAAAGAAGTATATCGAAAAGTACGATAATCTTATCATCATCGACGAAGAGTATACCTACGAAGAATACGCAATGTGCTTCGCAAAGGGTAATACCGAGCTCGTTGCAAAGGTTAACGAAGCTCTCGCCGCACTCAAGGCAGACGGCACTCTCAAGGCTATTATTGATAAGTACATCAACGAAAAATAATTAAAATGTTTGATTTTTTTAAAGAAATATTTGATGGATTCGTCTTTAACTTTATCGAAGGCGACCGTTGGAAGCTGCTTGTAGACGGTCTTTGGGTTACCTTAAAGATAACCGGATTATCTGCTCTTCTGGGAATTCCTATCGGTTTTTTGGTAGGTTTGGTTCGTGCTATCGAGGAACGTGATTCCGGAAAACGCAAGCACAGCTTCCCCGTAAAATGCCTGTTCAAGGCATTGGATATATACGTAACCGTAATACGCGGTACGCCTGTAATGGTACAGCTGCTCATAATCAACTTCGTGGTCTTCGTGGGCTTCGATTTCAAGATGCTTGCCGCTGTTATCGCCTTCGGTCTCAACTCGGGCGCATACACATCCGAAATATTCCGTTCCGGCATACTGTCCGTTGATTTCGGTCAGACAGAAGCCGGCAGAAGCTTGGGACTTACTTCTGCACAGACATTGTGGAAGATAGTTATGCCTCAGGCAATCAAAAACGCTCTTCCCGCATTGGGTAACGAGCTCATAACCTTACTTAAGGAAACGTCTATTGTCGGATATATTGCGTTGATCGACCTTACTAAGTCCTATTCCATCATCCAATCCCGTACCTTCTCGGCGTTTTGGCCGCTTATCGCTATCGCGTTCATATATCTCGTGTTGGTAGTGGGAATGTCAAAGCTGCTGAATATATTTGAAAGGAGACTGCGTAAGAGTGATAAGCGTTAAAAACCTTTCAAAAAATTTCGGCGACCTTCAGGTGCTCAAAAACGTATCTCTCGATATTCAGAAAGGGGAAAAGGTAATTATCGTCGGTCCTTCGGGAAGCGGTAAATCCACCTTGCTTCGTTGCCTTAATCTGTTGGAGATACCTACTTCGGGTAATATTATTTTTGATAACACAGATATTACCGATAAAAAGTGCGATATAAACCGCATACGGCGCCGTATGGGAATGGTGTTCCAGAACTTTAATCTGTTCCCTAATATGACAGTGCTTGAAAATATATCGCTTGCCCCCGTTATGACAAAAAGACTGTCCAAGGCGGAAGCGGACAAAAAAGCAAAAAGTCTGCTTGAGCGTGTGGGGCTTTCCGATAAAGCAAACGCGTATCCTTCTCAGCTTTCCGGCGGTCAGAAACAGCGTATCGCCATCGTTCGTGCCCTTGCTATGGACCCGGACGTAATGCTGTTTGATGAACCTACATCTGCTCTCGACCCCGAAATGGTGGGAGAGGTGCTTGAGGTTATGCGTGAATTGGCGGAAAACAATATGACTATGGTAGTGGTTACCCACGAAATGGCGTTTGCCCGTGAAGCGGGAACCAGAGTCTTGTTTATGGACGAAGGTCATATTCTGGAGGATGCTTCGCCCAAGGAGTTTTTCGAAAACCCCAAAAACCCTCGTTTGAAAGAATTTCTTTCCAAAATTTTATAAGCATCTATCAAAAAATAAAGTACACTCTGCAAAAAGAGTGTACTTTTTTATTTCTTTGTGATATACTGTAAAAAACATATTTCGGTGGTGGCTTTTATGGATATGGACAGACTTTTTAAAGAATGTGAAAAGCTTAACGAAAAATATTTATCCTTCCTTATAGATATCTGCAATATCTCCAGCAAATCGGACGATAAGGCGGGTGTGGATGCGGTGTGCGAATTCTGCGCATCCTTTGCCCGTAAAATGGATTACGAGGTAAAGGTAGAGAAAATAAACGGTTCTGGCAACGTAATGTCCGCCACCCTTAATCCCAATGCGGAGGGCGAGCCGGTGTGTATGTCCGCCCACATGGACACCGTTCATCCCGAAGGGCTTTTCGGTGTACGTCGGGAAGGGGATACACTTATCGGCCCCGGTGTTTACGATTGCAAGGGCGGTATCGCCGTAGGATTTCTGGTTATGGAAGCCCTTAAAAACTGCGGCTACGTTTCATCCCCCGTAAAAATGATCTTGCAAAGCGACGAAGAGGTGCAGTCACTTCCTTCGGATCTTAAAACCATAGAGTTTATGTGCAGTGAAGCGGCAGGCGCCAGAGCCTTTTTTAACCTTGAGGGCAGAATAGAAGGCAAGATAACTACCTCCCGTAAAGGTATTCTGCGCTATAAATACGATATTACGGGAATCCCCGTCCACGCAGGCACATATTTCGGCGGTGCGTCTGCTGTCAAAGAAGCTGCCCACAAGATACTGGCGATCGAGCAAAAATCCCGTGTAGGCGGTATTACATATAACTGCGGTATTATAAAGGGCGGTACGGTTATGAACACCGTTCCCCAAAGCTGTACCGTGGGAATGGATATCCGTATCCGCACGGAAGCGGATATAAAAGAAGCGGAAGCAAACCTTTTTGCTGTGGGCAACACCGTGTTTGTGGAGGGAACTTCCACCGTAACCACCAAGGTATCCTCCCGCCCTCCTATGGAAAGAACAGATAAAAATATAAAGCTGTTTAATGATATTCTTTCCGCCTGCCGTAAATACGGCTTGGGCGAGTTTGAGGAAAACTCCGTAACCGGCGGCTCGGATGCGGCGTATACCACTATTGCGGGCATTCCTTCTGTAGATGATCTCGGTCCTCTCGGCGGAGATTACCATACCACAAACGAATGGATAGATATAAATTCAATCTCCGGCAGCGGAAAAATAATAGCGGCATATATAGTGGGATAATCACCCCAAGAACCCTTGTGGCTTCTCGGGGACCCCGATAAAAAATTCACCCCGTTTTTGCGGGGTGATTATTTTATGGGTAAATATCAGTGCCCTTTAGGGTCAAGTGGATTGCTTCCCTTTATGCCGGATTCAAACACGTAAACCGTGTAATAGGTTTCGTTTTCGTTAAGGGAAATCTCGTATTCAAGAGGGAAGTGTTCGTTGTGGACGGTGGCTATTTTCCCGTTTTCCTGCTTGTA
Source organism: Clostridia bacterium (assembly GCA_017537345.1). Classification (GTDB taxonomy): domain Bacteria; phylum Bacillota; class Clostridia; order Oscillospirales; family CAG-382; genus SFLA01. Next base: position 59,297 of record JAFYKY010000001.1, read on the forward strand.
ATACTTTGCAACCTCAAATTCGGCTTCCAGCGCTTGAATAAGCGCCTCAACGTCCTTTTCATCTGCCTTTATAAGCGCGGCGGAAAAATAGTTTATTCCGTTTCCGTTTCCGTTCAGCTTCCCGTAAACGGACTTGGTTTCCAAAATCTCAAACCCTTCGGCTTGCACCGCTTTTTCAAAATCAGCTTCAAAGCCTTTAAGTATAAAGCCGTTCCAATTTAAAAAGGCAAAAATAGCAGACAATGTTATTAACACCGCCGCGACAATTACGCCGATAACAGAAAAAGTAATGATCTTTTTTGTCTTTGTCATATTTTCCCCTCCCTTGATTTTATGGTAGCATATAGAGGGTATCTTGTCAATATTTTTCGGCTTTGGGAAAGAAAGTTTACGCAAAGGCAACAAAAAGTTAAAACATTTTTTGTTTATATTACACAGATTTATTCTGCGGTTTTTGCGTTTTGAGTACATACCGCATATACTGTTAACGACCTTGCAAATTACTCTTGCAAACCAAAAAAATATGTGATATTATTATACTGTCATATTGTGTATTATTTCCAAGAAGGATTTGATAAAATGTTGCTCAGAAACAGAAAAAAGGTTGCCAAGTTCGGCGGCAGCTCGTTGGCGGATGCAAACCAGTTCAAAAAGGTTGCGGCTATCGTTGGCGCGGATAAAGCCCGCAGATACGTAGTTCCCTCCGCCCCCGGCAAAAGACACAAAGAAGATATAAAAATAACCGATATGCTTATCGCCTGCCAGAAAACGGCGGAATATATGCCCCTTTGGGAGCAGATAAAGGCGCGTTACAACGGAATTATCGCAGATCTCGGTCTTGATATTTCTCTTGATAACGAATTCGCCCTTATCGAAGGCGCGCTGGAGGAAGGCACCACCGTTGATTATATGGCGTCCCGCGGTGAATATCTTAACGGTATCATCCTTGCAAGCTTTTTGGGCTTTGAATTTGTGGACGCGGCAGAGGTAGTGCGCTTTACCGCAGACGGCAAGTTCGATCCTCACACCACAAACGCTATTATGGGCGAGCGTCTTTCCGGCGTGTATAATGCTGTCATCCCCGGCTTTTACGGTGCGGATGAGCAGGGCAGAGTGCGTATTTTTGCCCGCGGCGGAAGCGATATTACGGGCGCTCTTGTTGCCCGTGCAGTTATGGCTGATATTTACGAAAACTGGACGGATGTAAGCGGTTTTCTTATGTGCGACCCCCGTATCGTAGAAAACCCCACTCCCATAAAGACAATAACCTACCGCGAACTGCGCGAGCTTTCCTATATGGGCGCAGGCGTTCTTCACGAAGAAGCCGTTATCCCCGTAAAGCTTGCGGGTATTCCCATAAATATTAAAAACACCAACCGTCCCGAGGATACGGGTACAATGATCGTTCCCGAATCCGAGGATGTTCCCACGGACGGACTCATTACGGGTATTGCAGGTAAAAAGGATTTTGCGGTTATCCGTATCGAAAAAGACCTTATGAACTCCGAAGTGGGCTTCGTACGCAAGGTGCTTGATGTTATCGCATCCCACGGTATGTCCTTTGAGCATCTGCCTTCGGGTATAGATACTATGTGCGTGGTGCTCAGCCGTAAAGAGATCGAGGGCAAGGAAGCAGAGCTTCTTACCGAAATAACCCGCGCTGTTTCTCCCGATAATATCGATGTGGTTACCGGCGTAAGCCTTATCGCCGTAGTGGGCAGAGGTATGAAGAGCGCCAAGGGTACTGCATCCCGTGTGTTTACCGTACTTGCAAAGAACGATATAAATATCCGAATGATCGATCAGGGCTCCAGCGAGCTTAATATAATCATCGGTGTAGACGATGCGGATTTCGAAAAAGCTATCCGTTCCGTATACAGCGAATTCGGCGCATAATGAAGGGATATATCACCTTGGGCGTCCCTGCGGAGGACCGCTTTACCGAAAAGAAAAGCGTGTTTATCGGCAACGCCGCCCGTGTTGAAACAGAGGAAGAGGCAATAGCCTTTGTTAAAAAGATAAAAGCCAAATATCCCGATGCCCGTCATAACGTGTATGCATATATTCTGCGCGAAAACAACCTTTCCCGCTTTACCGATGACGGCGAGCCTCACGGCACCGCAGGTATGCCCGTAATGAACGTGCTTCGCGGCAGAGATCTTGTGGATTGCGCCGTGGTTGTCACCCGTTATTTCGGCGGTACTCTGCTGGGTACGGGCGGTCTGGTACGTGCATATACCGAAGGAGCTATCCTTGCGGTAAACGCATCCGGCACGGTGGAAATGTCCCCCTGCGCCCTTGTCAAAACCGAAAGCGACTATACGGATTACCAAAAGATCCGTTATTCCGTTACCAAAATGGGCGGGGAAGAAAAGGATACCGTATACGGAATGGGCGTAACCGCATATTTCAATATCGATTTTCATCTGGCGGAAAGCGTGTGCATAGCCGTTTCGGAGCAAACCTCTGCCCGCGCCACCGCAGAAATCGTCGGCGCTTCCTATAAAGAAATACTCAAATAATATAAAAAACCGAGCCTTGCGCTCGGTTTTTTTGACTTGTTGACATTTTTATGTTATAGTATTGGTGTAATATTTACTTTTTGTCGTCTTTATATATAGAAACTGACTATGGAGTTGATTTGATGAAAAAGAAAGTCATACTGATTACAGCCTGCGCCATAGCGTCTTTGCTTGTAATAACGGGTTCGGTGGCAGCGTTTTTTGCGATAAAGCAAGATGCTCCCGTGGAATTCGAATATAATCCGCCGGAATACGATTCCGACCTGAAAGGCGGAGATTTCAAAGCGGCGTTTTCCAAGTACGGAAGCCGCACCGAGCCGCAAAAGGTGTACGTTTCCGACGCGGAAGAGTTGGGCTTAAACGAAATCCCCACAGAACAGATAAGTATATACAGATACAGACACGCCTATTATCTGAAATACGTTTACGGCGAGGAAAATATATACGATTCCCAAAGCCTTAAAGATTTTGCAAACGCAACAGTTAACGGTATGGCGGAGTTTTTGAAAAAAAACGATGATACCGAACCGGAATACAAAGAATATTCAGGTCACCGATTAAAGGCGGATATCGGCAAATACAGTCTTAATTTCAAGCAGTATCCTTTTTACTACGAGCTTGAAGTGCGCAAATTTGAAAGTTATAAAAACCAAGTAATGATTCTGGGCGATAAAAGGCTTGTGTTCAGTTCCTCTTATAGCGATGAAGAAATAACAGAATCTCTGGCAAAGCAAAAGGAAGCGCTTTTTGCAATGCTTGGCTGTAATTTTGAAGATATAAAGGTGGTAAGGCATTATTCGGAAAACGATAACGCCGCAAAATATATTACCGTATATTTTTATAACGAAAAGGACAATGCCATAAATAAATACGCGCCCCCGCAAACCAACGCTACCTTTGAAGAGCACGAAAAAATCGGCTTTTATTCGGATTACATTTCAATAGTGTTTTCTTATGCGGAATTGGGAAAAACAGCAATCGCAACGACTATAAAATACGTGAAATTCCGCACTCCGCCGCAAGAAATTTTCCCCGTGGTATATACGGCGGATATGATATCCCTGCAAGCTGCGGAGGGAATGCTTTTTAACAACCAATTCTTTTCCGGCAACGTATGCGTGCTGTGCGCGGGAGAGGAGATCAACGTTACCGAATACGATTACGTAAGCTTTGAATATCTGGCGGGGGACGGCTTCCGCAACGATTACGATACCTACGTTTTGCCCTTTTACGTTTTTTACGTAAAGGAAGAAGATGGCGAAAGATATGATACCTATTCAAAATATTACGTTCCCGCCATAGAGTTTCTGAGCGATCACAGCTATTGGACAGAAACTTACGGCGAATGTTATCAAGCCCATCTACAGCACAAAACCGAAGAAAGCGAGGAGGACGTATATGGATGATATAAAGATTATTGCTTTGTATAATGAACGGAACGAATGTGCCATAGCCGAATCCAACCAAAAATACGGTAATTTTTGTTATGTTATCGCATTTAATATCCTTAACGATAATTCAGATTCGGAGGAGTGCGTAAACGATACCTGGTACAGAGCGTGGAACACCATTCCGCCGGAGCAACCCGCAAGCCTTAAAGGATTTTTCGGAAAAATTACCCGTAATCTGGCGCTGGATAAGTATAAATTCAACCGCCGTCAAAAACGGGGAAGCGGTGAAACCGAGCTTGCTTGGGAGGAACTTAAAACAGAAGATATCTCCAACCCTGTGGAAAAAGAATTACTGCTCAAAGAGCTTGGGGAAAAAATATCCTTGTTTTTAAATAAGATTTCCGAAAGGGACCGTAATATTTTTATTGCAAGATATTATTTTGTGTATCCCGTTTCGGAAATAGCATCCCGCTTTGGACTTAACGAAAAATACGTGGCAAACATACTTTCCCGCACACGTAAACGGCTTTTAAAATTTCTTGTGGAAAGGGGATACGAGATATGACACGCAACACCTTGTTTGAAGCGGTTAGCTATATCACCCACGACCTTGTGGAAAAAGCTTCGGATGCTTTTGAATCCCGCACAAAGAAATACCGAAATATACTTTTTGCAAAGCGTATATCCGTTTCTGCGGTTTCCTGCGCTTGCGCCGTACTGCTGATTTTGGGCGTGTTAAGCCGGGTGTTTGTATATACCTTTTCCCAAAAGTACGATGGCAGATTTTCAAGCAGTGAAATACAGAGTATATTGCCAAGCTATAACATGATAGGACCCGAGGGAATGGCAGCGTACGAAACGGTTTCCGTACCTCACGGTGAGAGCCCCGAGCTTCAGCCCCTGCCCGAAAATGACTATGCCTTTGTATACAAGTATAATAACTACAGCTATTTGACCGCCGTATATGAAGGTGATAACTTCAGCGTTAAGGAATGTGAAAAATTCGCAGATAAGTATATCCCAAAGCTTTCTTCCGCGCTGGGTTTTGAAACACCCGAATACAGTATATATAAAACGGATGAATACAACGATTTATGCCAGCCTTTTGGAGAAATAGTATGCGGAAATACCATTATGCGCGTTTCCCAGAATATATGGGCGAACTTCTTGACCCTTGATATTAAAGGGACGGGAGTGATACCCTGCATCACGTTAAACGGCACCGAATATTATATAGACGTTACCAAAAGCGAAGAAAGCATACAAAACGACATTCTTGCTTTTGCTCCCGTTTTTTTTAAAATATTCGGCGAAAAATTCGACCAAATCAAAATATCAACGGCGCAAACCCCTAATTTCGGTAAGGATGCGGAAGGATATACGTCCTCTGCCACTATCGTATTTTATAATAAAACGAACTTTCCCTTTGAAACGGAAGACGACGTATTGTGGGATGATTTAACAATAACGATACGTGCAAACCACCCAGATCGTACTTACAGTATATATGTATCCTATTTCAATTACCGCTTGCCCATGGATGAGATATACCAAAACTTGGGCGCTTCAAAAATCATTTCTTTAAGTGAAGCAGAGGCGTGGCTTGAAAAAGGTTATTCCTTCGGCAACCATTATTGGGATTTTATGGACGGAAAAGAGATTATAGATTTTTCTGATTACGATTACGTTTCCTACGAATATTATCCCAAAGAAGTACGCGGTTCCGGCGGAAACTTTATGTGGACGGAAAATTACGAAAGACCTATTATGCCGTATTACGTTTTTTATAAGCAAACCTTTTCTTCCGAAACTCACGATACTTACGCAAAAGCATATATCCCCGCCGTGCCCGTTGACGATATGGAAAGCTTTTTTGTAAGTGATGATACGTTGTCTGAAGCTCCGCTTACTCAAAGCGAGATAGACGAGATATTGGAAAACGCCGATAGTATCGCTTTTGATATGTATGGCGGTGAAGGCAGTGCGATAAACTATACGGGTGCGATTATATGTGAAGATGAATTCTATTCCATTGATAACCAAAAAGACCACATAGATGAATCTGCACCGAAAAACCTGAAACTCACTATAAACGGAAAAGAATATTCTTGTGAATACAGCAGAACGCGGTGCGCCTATTCCGAATCTTTTGTGCCGATACACATTTACTTGTTTGACGGCGGATACGTTTCCATAAATGCCATTACGGGCAAGATAGAAAGCTTCCAAGACTTTACCGATAAGCAATACGGTATTTTTCAATCATCTTATAAATATAAAACCGTTATACAAGCAAAAATGAACTTCGTTAAGCAGTATTACTCCGAAATGTATAACCAAGAACTTGAAGCCGAGCTTGAAAATTGCAAAGACCGCTGGGAATATACGAACATCTTGGCACGTATAAACGATTATTACGATTGGCTGAAGGTGGAAACGTACGAGGACGGTACGATTGTATATATTCAGGTGTTGAATAGTGTCTACAGATTGGATAGTTTGGATTCGGAAGCAAAAAGGAAATACGATGCCTTTGTTTCCGATACGGCAAAGAATGTGGTTACCGAAAAAATAAAGGAAATATGCGAAGAAAGTCTGAAAGAGGACGCAGTCTCGAATTTTAAGTTCTACATCAAACACGTCTCCGAACCGCAGGTGATCTTATTAGAAGATGGCAGTTTTGGCATATTACGTAGCTTCGGTATCGCTTATTACTATGAAGAGGACGACGGAACGTTCCACAGTATGTATAGAGCTATGTGCGTGGTTCTCAAATAACCACCCCAAAACACAAACCGCACTTCGTTTGAAGTGCGGTTAATTTTTTTATCTTCCGAATTGTTTATTCATCCATTTTATTGCCATATCAACCCATCTGCCGGTATAGGGGTCGTTATAATCGCCGGTGCCGTTTGGTGCGGTTTCCTCTGTGCAGACAGAGAGTCCGTGGGGCCCCTTGGGGAAGATATGCATTTCGAAGGGGTTATTTTCTTTATACAATGCGTCTGCCAGCGAAAGGGGATCGGAAAGAGGGACGCATTCATCGGTAAAGGTGTGCCATATAAACATAGGGGATGTTTTTTCGTGAACCATATTGTGGGTGCAAAGGTGAGCGTATTCCTCGTAGGTAGGCTCTCTGTCCAGTCCCATAAGCAGTTTAAAGCATTCGGGGTGGGATTTTACCAAAGGATAGCAGGCAATCGCAAGGTCGGGACGGCAGTCAAGCCCCTCCAGAGCAGGATCGTCAAAAGCGGATGCTATCCAAGCGGAAAGGTGTCCACCTGCGGAAAAACCGATAGTAACGATTCTGTTGGGGTCTACGTGATATTCCTCGGCGTGCTCACGGATATGGTGTATGGTCTTTGCCACGTCTATAAGAGGATTTTTGTCCTTTGCCTCCTCCATAACTCTGTAAAACAAAGTGAATGTGTTACAGCCTGCGGCTTTAAACTGGTTTGCCACCGGTTCTGCTTCACGGGCAGAGCAATACATATATCCGCCGCCGGGAAGCACCACCACCGCAGGGCGGGGAGGAATGGGCATTTCTTTGGATATTTTTGCTATGTGAGCGTCGATATATGCGCTTCCGTCAAGATTTATTATCATCTGTTTTTACCTTCTTTTTTTGTTTGTATATACCGTAACTGCAAATACTTACGGTATAAGCTATGCACAAATACAGCCATACATCGCCGATAAGGGAATACAGCGTTACCGTGTTGCAGGAAACCGCCTCTCCGTAAAGTATATCCTCTACCATTGGCTCTGTCTGGGAAATTATTCTGCCTCTGGGGTCAATAATACAGCTTATACCCGTGTTGCCTGCGCGGATAACGGGTCTGCCCGTTTCAATGGCGCGTATAACAGAAAAGTTTCTGTGCTGGTATACGCCTCGGGTGGATTTATACCAGCTGTCATTGGTGGCGACAAAGATAATATCCGCCCCGTCCCGTACTCCTTCTCTTGAAAAGGATGCAAATATGGAATCAAAGCACACCAGGGGAGAAAAGGTGTATCCTTCAGCTTTTATAAGGGAAGTGTCTTTCCCCGCAGTAAGGGATTCGGAAAGGTTCATGTTGCCCAAAGCGGGTATGATTCCCGTTATAAGCTCGCCATAGGGTATCATTTCCCCAAAGGGAACCGGGTGGCGTTTATCGTAACGGTTGCTAATGCTTCCGTCAGGGTAAATTGCCACAATGGAGTTGTAGTATCTGTCCTCATCGTCAGCAACCAGAACTCCCGTCAGTATGGTAACGTTCTTTTCCCGCGCCACGTTTACAAGGGGCTTAAGCCTTTCGCAGTCCTCGGAGCTGTAGCGGGGCAGGGGGGATTCGGGCAGGAAAAGTATTTTCGCTCCTTCGTCTGCCGCCTGCTCGCACATATATACATAGGTTTCCACAATATGGTTGTAGTAATCGGGGCGCCATTTGTCCTCGCCGGTTATACAACCTTGGATAATAGCTATATCGGTTTTGTTTTCGGTCTTGGGCTGTATTAAAAGTATTGCCGTGCCGCACACAAGGTTTAAAGCGAGCACTCCTGCGGAAATGCACAATAATTTGTGATTTCCCGTCATAAGCCATAGTCCCAGATAAGCGGATATGAGAGCGATTATAAAGCATATAAAATAACTTCCGAAAAGGGAAGCGGTTTCCACCATAGGCAAAAACATTGCCTGCCCAACCGCCATTTTGCCCCAGGAAAAGGACAATTCTCCCAAAGAAAGCACCCATTCTCCAATTGTCCAGAGTGATGCAAAGGAAAAAGCAAGTAAGTGCTTGTTTGCGGGCACAAATTTAATAAGCCACATAACTCCTGCCGTAAGCAGAGAATGGTACAGTGCTATTCCTATGCAGGCGACAATTACGATCGTTATTCCCTCTGCGGCGGAAAATCCGAACCCATCAAAGGGGTAAAGTGCCATAAACCAATAATAAAGGGGAATATAAAATCCAAAGCAAAACAAATAGGAATAACGGAAAAACGCTTTCCTCTCGCAGGAGAAAAGCGCAAAGAAGTACAGCGCAAGTCCCGGAAAGGCGAATATAAAGGTATAATCGCTCCAGAACTGCACCGAATATATTATTCCGGCTGTAAGGCAAGTAATCGCAGGATGTTTTTTAACGTAATCAGTTAAGGTCATTCAGCATTTTTCTTATTTCCGTTACAGCGAATTCAAAAGCTTCATATCCGTCTGCAAAGGAATATTTGTGTTTAATATCATCGGTATCCGAAAGCGAGGAAAGTCCGGTAAACATCATAAGATGGGGCTCTACCGTAAGTATGAATTCCTCCTCGGTGTCCTTGTTTATCTGTGCAAGGGTTTCTTTAAGATATGCGTTGCCGTATCCGGGAGGAACAATAATACCTTCTCCGTCGCAATCCTTAATATGCATATACTCAACGTAATCCTTTAAAAGCTCGTATGCGCCGGAAGCGTCCTCACCGCAGAAGGGGAAGTTGCCGTTATCCAACACTACTTTAAGTCTGCCTCCGAAGTGATCCATAAGCTCACGCACGTTTTCGGGGCTCTGACCGTATATGCCTTTTTCGTTTTCGTGGCAAAGGGTAAAGCCGCGGGCTTCTGCCATTACAAGCAGCTCTTCCATAAGAGCGTATACCTTTTCGGCAAACTCGCTTCTTTCCATATTTTCCGCGGGATAAAAGCTGAACATACGCACACGCTTGCATCCCAGCTTATCGCCGATATCCATTATACGGGTAAACAGCGCCTTGTGGGCTTCCATATCTCCGTCCACAGCTATCTTACCGATAGGGGAGCCCAGAGAAGAAAGGGTTATGCCTGCTTCAGAAAGCTTTTTCTTTACAGTATCCACTTCCTCATCGGAAAGGGTCACAAAGCTTTTTCCGTCCACACCGCGTATTTCAAGCATATTTATGCCTAATTTTTTAAGGGACTCCAGCTGTATATCAAAGCTTGCGTCGATTTCGTCCGCAAAAGCGGAAAGAATAAATTTTGCCATTATGAACCTCCTAAAGGACCCATAGCTATTTTGTTTTCAACAAAGTATCCGGTATATGAATGACCGTTGGGCCAAGTGTAAACCGATTCTCCTCTGTGAACGTAATCGTTTTTATCATCGTATCTGAAGGTGCCGTCGTCGTTTCTCAGGCGGGTGTCCATATAATCGTCAAGAAAATATCCGGTATAGGTTTCGCCGTTTTTCCAGGTGTAAACACCCTGACCGTTGCGCTTGTCGGCTTTGTATTCGCCGTTGTAAACGTCCCCCTCCGCAGAGGTGAACACACCTTTTCCGTCCTTGAGGTCGTTTTTAAATTCGCCTTTATACGTTGCACCGCTTGCCCAGGTGTAGGTGCCGGAGCCGTGCATCATATTATCGTTAAAAGCGCCTTCGTAAAAGCTTCCGTTGGACATGGTGTATTTTCCGTTACCGTGCTTTTTGCCGTTCATAAGGGATCCTTCGTAAACGTCACCGTTTGCGTATGTATATACTCCCAGACCGGTAATTTCATCGTTAAGAAAATCACCCTCATAAACGTCACCCGTGGCGGCATAGGTCATTTTACCCTTGCCGTTACGGTATATTCCGCTTATCCCGCCTTCGTATATATCACCGTTTGCAAAGACTATCTTTCCTGCGGCAAAATCCAGAGTGGCTGTGTCCCCGTTGGGGTAACGTATGGTGCCCGTCATTTCCTGACCGCCGCTTGCCTTGCCGAAAAAGCGGTAGCCTTCGTCGGTGGAAACAAAGCGGTAGCCCATGGAAAAGAACACCACCACGGTGATTATCACCAACACCATAGCCAACAATATTATTTTAATAAAGGGGCTTTTTAATGCGCTTCTTACTTCGTTATTCAAAACAATTCACCCAAGCTGTCTAAAATTCCGGGCAGCAGATAAGATGCCACCGCACCCACAAGGATTATAATGACTATTAATCCCAGCACGCCGATAAAAGGAATAGTTTCTGCGCGGTATTTTTTGCCGGCAAGAGAAGAATACTCTTCGGGAATATAATATTTCCCGTTCTCATCGGCCTTTACCATTTTGGAAATACCGCCGTTTTGTTCAAGTTGTTTTTTAAGATAACCATCGGGGTTTTTTATGCCCAGTTCTTCGCAACTTTTGGCGTTTTCTGCGCCAAAGCAACCGTTATCCGTAAGAGCTTTAATAAAGCTTCCGCAGGTGCGTTTTATAAAATAAAGGTAAAGGGTAGCCGCGCACAGTCCTGCGGTAATTCCCCAAACGAGGTAGGTTACGGTCATCTTTAAGCTCCTATCTTATTTCGGTCATGCCGCCCATATAGGGACGGAGAGGTTCGGGAATAGCAATGCTTCCGTCTGCTCTCATATTATTTTCAAGGAATGCGATAAGCATTCTGGGAGGTGCAACAACGGTGTTGTTAAGGGTGTGAGCAAGATATTTGCCGTTTTTGCCGTTAACACGTATCTTAAGGCGTCTTGCCTGAGCATCGCCCAGATTGGAGCAAGAACCAACCTCAAAGTATTTTTGCTGCCTGGGGGACCAAGCCTCAATATCCACGCTCTTAACCTTAAGATCTGCAAGGTCGCCGGAGCAGCATTCAAGAGTCCTTACGGGGATATCCATACTTCTGAACAGGTCAACGGTGTTCTGCCAAAGCTTATCAAACCACATGGGGCTTTCCTCGGGCTTGCACACAACTATCATTTCCTGCTTTTCAAACTGGTGGATACGGTAAACGCCTCTTTCCTCTATACCGTGAGCGCCCTTTTCCTTACGGAAGCAGGGAGAATAGCTGGTGAGAGTGTAGGGGAGCTTTTCTTCGGGCACGATGCTGTCTATAAATCTGCCGATCATAGAGTGCTCGCTGGTACCGATCAGGAACAGATCCTCGCCTTCTATCTTATACATCATAGCTTCCATTTCAGCAAAGCTCATAACGCCGGTAACAACGGAAGAACGGATCATATAAGGAGGAATACAGTAGGTAAATCCTCTGTCGATCATAAAATCTCTTGCATAGGAAAGCACTGCGGAATGGAGACGGGCAATGTTTCCGGTAAGATAATAAAAGCCGTTGCCCGCAACCTTACGTGCGGCATCAAGGTCGATACCGTTAAGGCGCTCCATTATTTCGGTGTGGTAGGGGATCTCGAAATCGGGGGTAACGGGTTCGCCGAACTTCTGCAGTTCAACGTTTTCGCTGTCATCCTTGCCGATAGGAACGGAAGGATCGATAATGTTGGGAATAACCATCATTATCTTGTTTATCTTTTCAGCGTATTCTTCTTCCAGCTTTTCAAGCTCTGCAAGTCTTTGCGCCTGAGCGTTTACGGTTGCTTTTGCAGCCTCTGCTTCTTCCTTCTTGCCTTGACCGTACAAAGCACCTATCTGCTTGGAAAGACGGTTTCTTTCGCTGCGGAGATTATCTGCCTCCTGCTGTGCTGCGCGGGAAGCGGCGTCAAGCTCTATAACCTCGTCAACGAGAGGGAGCTTATTTTCCTGAAACTTGTTTTTAATGTTCTGTTTTACGATATCGGGGTTGTTTCTTAAAAATTTAATATCAAGCATTTTATTTTACTCCTCAAAGAAAGTGCTTCCGCACAAAGATTTTATAAGTTGCTCCAGGTCTTCCGTTCCGGAATACGCAATGGAGAGCTTGTTTCCGTTAATAGATACTCTTCTGCCTACCTGCTCGCTTACCTTGCTTTCCAGACGCTTGTAATATTCGGTCTCTACGGGGCTTTTTACGGGAAGGGGCTTGTTTTCCATTATCCGTTTTACCAACGCTTCGGTCTCTCTTACCGAAAGCATACCGGATATTATGTTGTTTGCGTGGGCGAATATCGCTTGCTCTGTAAGCTTGTCCGTAAGGGGAAGCAGAGCACGGGCGTGACCGTAGGTGAGCTTATCCTCTCTCACCAGCTCAAGCACCGATTCGGGAAGTTTTAAAAGACGCAGTATGTTCGCCACGGCGGCACGGGATTTTCCCACCTTTTGCGCCGCCTGCTCTTGGGTAAGAGAATAATTTTCTATCAGATCCTTATACCCGTAGGCTTCTTCAACGGGGTTAAGATTTTCTCTTTGCAGGTTTTCTATAAGAGATATTTCCGCGGCGGAAACCTCGTCGGTATCCTTAACCAAAACGGGCACCTCCGTGAGTCCCGCTATCCGTGCGGCGCGCCAACGGCGTTCACCGGCAATAATGCCGTAATATCCGTTGCCCATATCCCGAACTACGATAGGCTGTATAATACCGTGTTCCTTTATAGATTCCGCCAGCTCTTCCAGCAAAACGGGGTCAAACTTTTTTCTTGCCTGAGCGGGGTTGGGCTCTATATTTGTAAGCCGAACCATGGTAACACCGCTTCCGCCGGGAGAAGATATTTCGTATTCGTTATCAAACATAAGGGCATCAAGCCCTCTGCCGAGTCTTTGTCTGTCTGCAGATTTTGCCATAATTTATCACTTGCACCTTTCTGTAAATTCTTCTGCCAGAGCAGAGTATGCCGCCGCACCCTTTGATGAACGGTCGTAATCTACAATGGCAAGACCGTAGCTGGGCGCTTCGGAAAGCTTTACGTTTCTCGGCACAGGTGTGGAAAACAGCTTGTCCGCAAAATATTTTTTAATCTCGTTCATTACCTGAGCTGTAAGATTAAGCCTGCCGTCATACATATTCACAAGTACTCCGATAAGCTCCAATGACGGGTTATAAAGCTTTCTTACGGATTTTATGGTAAGAGTGAGCTGTGATAACCCTTCAAGTGAGTAATATTCGCACAGCAGGGGAATTACCACGCCGTCGGATGCGGTAAGCGCGTTCAGGGTGATGAGTCCCAGAGAGGGCGGGCAGTCTATGATTATGTAATCGAATTGCTCTCTCACCGTGTCCAGCGCAGTCTTCAGACGGGATTCTCTGCGGTGGATATCTGCCAATTCTATTTCGGCGGCTACAAGATCTATACTCGAAGGTATAACGTAAAGATTTTCCGCAGAGGAACGGCAAATACATTCGGATGCCGTCTTTCTGCCGATCAGAACGTCATACACACTGCCGGGGGCGGTGCGCTTGTTAATTCCCAGACCGCTTGTGGCGTTGCCCTGAGGGTCTGCATCCACCAACAGCACCTTGTTGCCCTTTGCGGCTACGCAGGCGGCAATATTTACGGCGCTGGTAGTCTTTCCCACGCCGCCTTTTTGGTTTGCAAAGCTTATTATCTTCCGTCTGCTCATACCGGCAAAAACCTCATACCTTATAATTAAAATAATTCTTCATATAAGTATATCAATTTTTGCGCCCGATGTCAATATTAAACCTCAATATCCTCTGCCAGTTCCTTTGCTGTTTTTGGGGTAGCCCTTGCCGCCCACAAAAGACCGCACAGCTTTCGCAGCTTTTCTCCCTCCAAACGGGTGAAAACCACCTCGCATTCGCTTTTTCCATCCTCATACCGTTTGGTTACGGCTATTATATTTCCGCATAATCTGTATTCCAGAACAAAATCATCACAATCGGATATAAGTATATCTCCGTTATCCATTTTTTCGGTCCTTTCTTTCCTTGGCGGTTTTGGATAAACATTATATGTCCTATTCTACTTTGGTAAACGCGCCGAAAAATGCCGTTTTGCGGAGCAAAATCAGTCGGAAAAGCCTGCTTTTTGATTTTAACCCCCGTTTTTTGCAAAATATAGGTAAAATTTGTAAAAAAACAAACAACTGTTTTAAAAAGATATCCTCTTTTTGCCCCGTTTCGCAAAACAAACAAAGATTTGGTAAAAAAATATAGTTTTTTGTTAAAAAAGCGGTTAAGAATTTTTGGGTTTTTATATTGACAAGGTAGAAATCTTCATATATAATACGTATTGTGCAAGATATGGGCTTTTTTTGGGAAGCCTGCTTGCAGAGAATAAATAAACGGCAAAAAGCCGTAAAAATATAAGGAGAAATGAATATGAACGTTACTCTCGTCCTTGGCATTGTAATAGTTGCTGCTATCTGTGGTCTCGGCTACGCTGCATACAACTATTTCTCTGTTAAGAAGCTCGATGAAGGTACCGACAGAATGCGTGAGATCGCTTCCGCTATCCGCGTTGGTGCAAATGCCTTCATCACCTACGAGTACAAGATAGTTGCTATCGTAGCAGTTGTTGTTGCGGCTCTTCTTGCTCTCGTTATCTCTTGGTCTTCTGCAGTTGCATTCCTCGTTGGTGCAATTATGTCTGCTTCCGCAGGCTGGGTTGGTATGAAGATCGCTACTTTCGCAAACGTTCGCGTTACCAACACCGCACGTACCACCAAATCTCTGTCCAATACCTTGAAGGTAGCCTTCAAAGGCGGCTCCGTAATGGGTCTGTGCGTTTCCGGCTGCGCACTTCTCGGTATATTCATCGTATTCCTCGTATTCGGCGTAGGACTTGGTCAGATCAGCGCTTCCGTTGCAGGCACTCAGGCAGCTTCCTGCAAGAGCATTCTCGGTCTTATCAATCCTTCTCTTAACTTCGGCGCAGGCTTTACCATGACCCTTTCCGGTTATGCTCTCGGCTGCTCTATTATCGCAATTTTTGCACGTATCGGCGGCGGTATCTACACCAAGGCTGCAGATATGGGTGCTGACCTTGTTGGTAAGACCGAAGCACACATTCCCGAAGACGATCCCCGTAACCCCGCTACTATCGCAGACAACGTTGGCGATAACGTAGGTGACGTTGCAGGTCTCGGCTCCGACCTTCTTGAAAGTTATGTTGGCGCACTTCTTTCCGGCGCTATTCTCGCTATCGAGCTTTTTGCAAAGCACGTTTTCGGTAACACCGACATGCTTGAAGCAATGCTTTACTTCCCCCTCGCATTCGCAGGCGCAGGTCTTATCTCCTGTGTAATCGGTATCGCATCTCTCTTCATCCGTAAGAAGCTTTCCGATAACCCCCACAAAGAGCTTAACGGCGCTACATACATTTCCGCGATCCTTACTATGGTTCTCGGCGGCGTTATCGCTTATTTCTCCTTCGGCAAGTTCACCGGTCTTATGATCGACGGTTACGATAACCTTTCCGTATTCGATTCCGTTGAATTCCACATCGGCTGGATCTCTCCCTGGGTTGCTGCTGCTATCGGTATCATTGCAGGTATCGTTATCGGTAAGATCGCAGAGTACTACACCAGCTATGATTACAAGCCTACCAAAGAACTTTCCGCTTCTTCTATCGAAGGCTCCGCACTCACCATCACTCAGGGTCTTGCACTCGGTATGATCTCCTGTATGCTTCCCTGCGTAGTTCTTGGTGTTGCAATTTACGGTTCTTATCTCCTTTCCGGTATGTACGGCGTTGCAGCTGCCGCAATCGGTATGCTTTCCTTCGTTGCTACCACCGTTTCCGTTGACTCTTACGGTCCTATCTCCGATAACGCAGGCGGTATCGCAGAAATGTCCTACCTCGAACCCGAAGTTCGTGAAATCACTGACGAGCTTGACGCAGTAGGTAACACCACCGCAGCTATCGGTAAGGGCTTTGCAATCGGCTCCGCTGCTCTTGCAACCCTTTCTATGATGACCTCTTATATCTTCGCATATACTGCAGCTCCCGAAGTTCCCAACTTTGCAGAAGGCGCTCTCGATAAGATTACTCTTAACGTTATCGAACCCGCAGCTCTCGTTGGTGCTATCGTTGGTGCGGCTCTTCCCTTCATGTTCTCCGGTATGCTTATCAACGCTGTTGCTAAGGCTGCTCGTAAGATGGTTGAAGAAGTTCGCCGTCAGTTCAGAGAAATCGACGGTCTGCTCGAAGGCAAGGTTCTTCCCGACTACAAGACTTGTATCGAAATCTCCTCTCAGGGCGCTCTTAAAGAAATGCGCGTTCCCGCAGTATTCTCTATTGCATTCCCCGTTGTTTGCGGCTTTATCTTCGGCGCACAGTTCGTTGGCGGCGTTCTCGTAGGCGCTACCATCTCCGCTATCATGCTTGCTCTGTTCACCGGTAATGCCGGCGGCGCTTGGGATAACGGTAAGAAGTATATCGAAGTTGGCGGCGTTCCCGGTCACAAGAAGGGCGGCGACGCTCACAGCGCAGCAGTTGTAGGCGACACCGTAGGCGATCCTCTTAAGGATACCGTTGGTCCTTCTCTCGATATTCTTATCAAGATCATGTCCACCATCTCTCTTATCACCGTTACCGTATTTGCAAAATACAACCTGATGGATTGGATAATGAGCCTTATCGGCTAATTAAACAACATAAAGCTCGGCTCCGTTTTTGCGGAGCCGATTTTTTGTTGGGGTATTAAAAAGCAGTTGACATTGTCCCAAATGTATGTTATAATATCCTTGTAAGTGGAGTCCGCCGTAGGTTGATTTTGCTATAAAAATATAAAGCTTTGCGCAGGCTCCGTAAATTTATTACGGGTAAGTCTGTGCTTTTTTTGATTTTGTTTTAAAAATCAATGTAACCAAACAGGCTTTTGCAAAGTATTATTATTGAAACCAAATGTGAAAGGATGGTAAGTGATGAAGAAAAACATAGTTGTTTTTGTAACTATGATTATGCTTGTTTTATCTATGCTGGCGGGATGTAACGCACCCGTTCCCCCTGCAGGCGTGGGCGGGGAAAATTCCACACCTATAGCAGACAGAGGCGAAGAGAGTGTTGAAATCGGAACGGAGATTTCGGAAGAGCCGAAGGATGACGGTATCGAAACCTCGGGAATACCCGATGACGAAGAAAACGCAGATTCTTCAAGGGACGAGGTTTCCTTTGAAGAAAGCGGAGATTACAACCCCGATACAGAGGTTTCGGCAGAGGAAAGCGCACCCTATGATCCGGATACGGAAACTTCGACCGAACCTGAACCCGAGCCTGATGACGATATTGTAATATCCGCTCCCGTGGTAAAACGTCCCGTACTTAACATTCCTCAGATAACGGGTGATGCTTGGGACGGAACCGTTGCGGAAGGATTTGAATCCGGCACGGGAACGGAAAACGATCCGTTTATTATAAAAACAGCTGAACAGCTTGCGTTTTTTGCGAATTCGGTAAACAGCGGTAACTCTTATGAAGGTCAGTTTATCGCCCTCGGTGCTTCCATAAAGCTTAACGAAGGTACTCCTTCTCCCGAATCGGATGCGTCTTACAACAAATGGACTTCCATAGCCACAGCAAAGAACTATTTTGACGGCACCTTTGACGGCAAGGGATACGTTGTTGCCGGTGTGTACGAAGGCAGTCTTTTCGGTTACGTGCGCGGTAATATAAAAAATCTTGGCGTTGTATATTCCTACGTGCGTAACGGCGGTATCGTTAATACTACCGTAAGAAAGGATTCTCCCGAAACGCCTACCATATCCAACTGCTATTTTGCCGAAGGTACCGTTGTTGGCGGCGGCGGAATTGCGGCTGCTGTCGGATACACAACAATAGACGGATGCGCCAACTGGGGCACCGTTATAAGCGAAGCGGATTGGTGCGGCGGTATCGTGGGCTTTGCTCAATTCTCATACGTAAAGAACTGCTATAACGGCGGCACCGTAAAGGGGGATTCCACCTTGGCGGGTATCGTAGGCAATTTCCTTACCGGCGAGGTAAGCCGTTGCTTTAACGAAGGCGAGGTTACCGGAGGAATGTTCGTTGGCGGTATTATCGGCAACAGTATGGACGGAATCTATTACCGGTTGGTAAACGCGGGAAAGCTTACCGGTCAGAACTGCGCGGGCATAGTTATGGAAATGATGGACGCAAATCCTCTTGACGAGTGCTACTATCTCAAAGGCACCGCAGAGCAGGGAAGTGCTTGCATTTCTCCCAAGGATGATTTCCCTCAGTTTGCCATTGCCGTAACCGAAGGACAACTTGATAAACTGGTTGACTAAACAAAACAGAGCTTCGGAGCTGTTGCAAGAAATTTGCAACAGCTCTTTTCACATTTACAGGGTATTTTTTACTTGCAATATATCTTTTTTCGTGGTACAATATTCTGTAAAATTGTTTAAAGCAGTAAAGAAGGGTTTGTTATGGCGAATACAGGCTTTTTGCCCGTGCTTTTGGGCAGTGACCAGAACGTATACGGAATGGCAAGATGCTTTCACGAAAAATACGGCGTTTCATCATTGGCGATCGGCAAAGGCAGACTTCCCGCCACCGCAGACAGCCGTATCGTGCAGGTGGTAAAGGTTGAGCCGAATATAGAGGACGATGAGGTTTTCGTTTCGGTAATGACGGAATTTTATAATTCCCACAAGGAAAAAACTCTTATACTCGTTCCCTGCGGAGATAACTATACCAAGCTTGTAAGCCGTAATTGCGAAAGAATAAAGGATATGTACCGCTTCGCAGTGCCGGATTACGAACTGCTTATGAAGCTTTCTTTAAAAGAAAACTTTTATAAAATGTGCGAAGAATACGGTTTTCTTTACCCCCGCACCGCAGAAATGACCTTTGAAACCAAGGATACTTTTGTTCCCGAATTCGGTTTTCCCGTGGTGGTAAAGGCTTCTAACAGCGTGGCGTATTGGAACTGCTCCTTTAAGGGCAAGAAAAAGGTGTTCGTAATTCAGAGCGAAGAGGAATTCAAGGCAGTCGTTCAGGCTATATATTCCTCCTCTTACCGTGATACCCTTATTATTCAGGAGTTTATCCCCGGTGACGACAGCGCAATGCGTGTTGTAAACGCCTATGTGGGTAATGATGGGAAGTGCCGTATGATCTGTATGGGCAACGTGCTTTTGGAAGAGCACACTCCCGAAGGTATCGGTTCTTATGCCGCCATAATCTCCGGCAGCGACGAAATTATGGAAAAACGCCTTGTTAAATTCTTTGAAGAGATCGGCTACCACGGATTTATAAATATAGATATGAAAAAAGACCCCCGCGACGGGCAGTACAAGCTTTTGGAAACTAACCCCCGTCAGGGCAGAAGCAGCTTTTTCGTTTGCGCCGCAGGATATAATTTAGCGGAATTTCTGGTAAAGGACGTATACGAAAACGCTCCTCACGATTGCGTTTATGCCCGCAACGAATGCTTGTGGACAACCGTTCCCAAGGGTATAATATATAAATACGTTTCGGATCAAAGCCTTGTAAAAAAGGCAAAACAGCTTGTAAAGCAAAAAAAGTGCCTGCGTCAATCCTGGTACGGCCCCGATATGGGCTTAAAGCGCACTCTGCGTTTTTTGGTCGGTCAGTACCATTACTATGAAAAATACAAAAAACACTTCGGTAAAAGAGGCTATAATGACTGATATTCTCGGCGTTATCGGCGGAATGGGCCCTATGGCGGGCGTATATTTCTGCGAACTTATAACCAAAAAAACCTCCGCTTTTTCGGATGCGGAGCATATAGATATGGTGCTTGCCAGCTTTCCCCGTGTGCCGGACAGAACGGCGTATCTGCTGGATAAAAGCAACCCTTCTCCCGTGGACGCTATTTTGCGTATGGGCAACCTTCTGGTTTCCCAAGGCTGTACCGTAATTGCGGTGCCCTGCGTTACCTCCTTCGCTTTGTACGATGAATACGCGCCCCGTCTTGATGCAAACGTCATCCATATGCCCGATGAGGTGGCGAAAAACCTTTGCGCCCAAGGGGTAAAAAGCGCAGGTATTCTCGCTACCGACGGTACGGTAAAAACGGGAGTTTTGCAATCCTCTCTGGAAAAGCAGGGGATAAAAGCGGTCCTTCCCGATGAAGAGCACCAGAAAAAAGTAATGTCCGTTATTTACGATCAGGTAAAAAAAGGCACTGACGTGGATATGGAAATGTTTTCGGATATTTGCGGTCATATACTTTCTCTGGGCGCGGAAAAAATTATTTTGGGCTGTACGGAGCTTTCTCTCGTTTTCAGAGGGGAGCATCCTTCCTCCTGCGTGGACGCTATGGAGGTGCTTGCGGAAGCCTGCATTAAAACTATGGGAAAACAGGTCAGGTAATAAATATGTGCGGATTCGTTGGATATAAAATAACAGAAAAGCGCGATACTGATGGGAATATTATAAAATCCATGGCGGATACCATCGTTCACCGCGGACCCGATGACGAGGGATATTACGTGGATGAAGGTGTGGCTTTGGGCTTCCGCCGTCTTTCCATTATAGACCTTGCTTCGGGCGCACAGCCTATGCAGAACGAAGACGGCACAAAGGTACTGGTCTTTAACGGCGAGGTATATAATTTCCGCGAAATACGTGAAAAGCTCGTAGCGGCGGGACACACATTCGTTTCCGGTTCGGACAGCGAGGTGGTGCTTCACGGATACGAGGAATACGGCGAAAAAATATGCGAAAAACTGCGTGGTATGTACGCTTTCGTTATTTGGGATAAAAAAGAAAACTCTCTTTTCGGCTGCAGAGATATTTTCGGAATAAAGCCTTTTTATTATTACAAAGATGAAAAAAACTTTATCTTCGGAAGCGAGATAAAGTCATTCCTGCCTCATCCCGATTTTGTTAAGGAGCTTAACACAGATAAGCTTGCACAGTATCTCACCTACGAATACACGGTAGGGGAGGATACCATGTTTAAAAACGTGTTCCGTCTTGAGGGAGGACACTTTTTCACATACAAAAACGGCACTTTGAATATAAAGAAATATTACGATATAAAGTGGAATATCAAAAACGAAGGCAGTATGGACGAATGGGCGGATAAGATAAATTCCGTGTTTGCGGAAAGTGTGGAAGCCCACCGTATTGCCGACGTAGAGGTTGGCTGCTTCCTTTCTTCCGGCGTGGATTCCTCTATGGTTGCAAAGGCGGTTTCCGCCCGCAACGAGGAAATTACCGGCGAGCCGGTAAAAACCTTCTCTATCGGCTATGAAAGAGAAAAGGTAAGCGAACTGCAGGATGCATCCATATTTGCATCTGCTGTGGGACTTCCCAATATCCCTACGGTTATGAAGGACGAGCAGTTCTTTACCCGCGCTTCCGATATTCAGTATTATCTTGACGAGCCTCTTTCCAACCCTTCGGAAATCCCCCTTTTCTTCCTTGCGGAAACCGCATCCAAATACGTAAAGGTAGTGCTTTCCGGCGAGGGAGCGGACGAATTGTTCGGCGGTTATCCTCTCTACCAGAGCGAATGGCATTTCGGCAGATACGAAAAAGTGCCCCGTTTTATCCGTAAAGCTCTGGCAGGCGTGGCGAATATACTTCCCGATTTCAAGGGCAAGCACTTTATCACCGCGGGAGCGCTAGAGCCCTGGGAAAGATACGCAAGAGCAAATTACGTGTTCAACGCAAGATCCGCGCAGGCGGTTTTGAAGGGACATCCCGCCGTTGAACAGCCCGCTCTGGCATCCAAAAAAGTATTCGATAAAGTCGCCTCGCTCGACCCCGCCTCCCAGACCCAGTACGCAGATATTCACGTATGGATGGCGTACGATATTCTGGTAAAGGCAGACAGAATGAGTATGGCTCACTCTCTCGAACTGCGGGTTCCTTTCCTTGATAAAGAGGTGCTGGAAACCGCAATGCAGGTTCCCGCAAAATACAGAGCCACCAAGGAGCAGACAAAGACCGCACTGCGTCACGCGGCGGCAAAGCATATTCCCGAGCGAAGCGCGAAAATGGTAAAAAGAGGATTTCCCGTTCCTTTGGACGAGCTTTTGCGGCAGGACGAATATTACAACACCGTAAAGGAAGAATTTGAAAGCGAAAACGCAAAAGTGTTTTTCGATACGGAAGAGCTTATGAAGCTTTTGGATTCCCACAAAGCGGGAAAACACAATATGCGCAAAATATGGATGATCTATTCCTTCTTGCTTTGGTATAAAGAATTTTTTGTTAAAAGGTAAAAATTGTCGCACTTGACAATAAACGGTTTGTGCAGTATAATATAATTTGCTAAAAAAGCAAACGCAAACAGGGGTACCCCTGTTTCAGTAGGATACGTAAAGTATCCTACTGAAAGAGTATTAACGGCAAAAAGGAGAACGGTATGAAAAAGACACTTTGCATTCTTTTGGTTTTAATTTCTTTGTTTACCGTAGCGCTGTCTGCGTGTAACGACGCGGGCGATACTTCGGAAAATGATATTTCCCAGGGACCTCAGGCATACGTGCCTCATTTGGGCGAAACGGACGCTTACAAAGGAAAAGTGCTTACCGTTCTGTCCAGCCACGAAAATAATAACTTTTCCAAGGAAGCGTTCAGCGCGGTGGAAATTACCAACGAGCCTATAAACGACGCTTCTTATAACCGTAACATTTTGTTGGCGGAAAATTACGGCTTTACCATAGAAACTATATGGCAGGACGCTTCGGGCTTTATTGCCAGAGTCCGTGACGATAAGTCTGCCGGTATAGACAACTACGACGTTATGGTTTCCGGACTTCAGACACTTTGTACTCTTGCGGCAGAAGGCTTTTTCCTTGATCTTAACGCGCTGGAGGATTCCAATCTTTGTCTTGACCAGCCCTGGTGGGACCAGCCCTTCAACGAGGATATGTCCGTAGCGGGAAAATTGTATTTTGCCACCGGCGATATAGTAATGCTTGATGATGAATATACCCGTTGTATTCTTTATAATAAGGATCTTATTGAAGATAACAATCTTGAAAGCCCCGCGCAGTTGGTCTATGACCACAAGTGGACGCTTGACGCCCTTTACGAAATGGCGAAGACCGCCGCTCACGAAGGCGACGGCGACGGTAAAATGACCGTTACCGGCGGCGACGTTTGGGGTCTTGTTCAGGCAAGCTTCGAAAGCTATACTCTTATTCTCGGCTCCGATTGTCCTCTGGTTTCCAAGGATGAGGACGATATTCCCCGTCTTGCAATGATGGATACGAGAAACGTAGAAGCCTTTGATAAGGTCTGGGATCTTTGTACGGACAGATCAACCACCGCCTATACCGAACAGTATTATAAATGGGATGATCCCGATGCAGGTGCGGTGTGCCGGAACTTTGAAAAGGGTCAGGCTTTGTTCTATACCATTACGGTCAACGCAGTAAGCGGTAAGGGCTTGCGTGAAGCTGATATACGCTACGGTATACTTCCCATTCCTATGTATAACGAAGAGCAGGAAGCTTATTGCACCACTATCAATCCTTATCACTTCCACGCTGTGTCCATAAAGGAAAACTGCAAGGACGTGGATTTCGTAACCTTTGCTCTTGAAGCCTTGGCTTGGACGGGCAAAGAATACATAACCCCCGAATATTACGAAAGAACCCTTAAAAACAAGCGCATTCTGGATGATGACGATTCCGCAGAAATGCTTGATATAATCTTCTCCAACCGTATCGTAGACGTTTCTATCTGCTATAACTGGGACGATTGTATACAGTATTACAACCGTATCTTCTCTGCAGGCGACCGCGGACTTGCCAGCCTTGTTGAATCCGAAGAAGCTCAGTTTAATTTTGAAATGGAAAAAACTCTGGTATTCTTTACCGAAGATTAATAACCGCTCTTATTAAAAATTATATACAAGGAGAAAACACATGAAAAAAACAGTATGTCTGCTTATGATAGTACTGATGGTGCTTTCCGTTATTCTTTGCTCCTGCAATAATAACTCCGGCGATGCATCTGATGACTCTGCAGCAGTAGACCCCAACGCGTACGTACCCCATCTTGGCGCTACGGACAAATACGCAGGCAAGACCCTTAAGATCCTTGCCAGCGCAGGCGACACCGCAGATAGCTGGCACGCTTTCTGTAAAGAAGCTCTCGATCCCGATGCTTCTACCGGCGAACCTGTAAACGACGCCGCTTATGAGCGTAACCAGAAGATAAAGGATTGCTACGGCATCACTATCGAAACCATCTGGTCTGCCGCTTGGACTACCTTTATTGAAAAGGTTCAGAACGACAAGGCTTCCGGTATTGATGATTATGATGTTATAGTAACCGGTCTTTCCACCCTCGGTACTCTCGCAGCAGAAGGCTTCTTCGCAGACCTTTATTCTATCGAAGGCTCGCATCTCAGCCTTGACCAGCCCTGGTGGGACGTTGCCGCTAACGAAGATATGTCTATCGCAAACAAGCTTTATTTCTCTACCGGCGATATTCTTATGATGGACGACGAAAACACCCGTTGCGTTGTTTATAACATAGAAATGCTCAGAAACAACAAGCTTGAATCTCCCGCACAGCTGGTTCGCGACGGCGAATGGACTCTTGATAAGTTCTGCGAAATGGCAAAGACCGCCGCTGTTCCCGACAGCAACGGCAATATGACTCACGATAAGGATGCTATCTGGGGCAGCGTAATGGCAGCTTTCGATACGTACACCCTCGTTGTTGGCGCAAACTGTCCTATGGTTACCAAGGATGAAAACGATATTCCCGTTCTCGCAGTTATGGAAGAACGCAATTTCGACGCATTCTCTCAGGTTTACGATAAGGTTATCAGCGCCGTTGATTCCTGCGCTTATACCGAGCGTTTCACCACTTGGTCCGATTCTACTCTCGTAGATAACTTTGCAAAGGGTCAGTCTCTCTTCCGTATCACTACTATTGACGTGGTTAACAGCGCAGAGATCCGTGATTCCGAAGTAGCATACGGTATCCTTCCCGTTCCCAAGCTTAACAAGGAACAGGAAACCTACGCTTCCGCAGCTAACCCCTACTGGTTCCAGTGCATTGCTATCAAGGAAAACTGCAAGGATTTCGATTTCGTAACCTTCACTCTTGAAGCTATGGCTTGGTCCGCAAGAGAATACATCACTCCCGAATACTACGAAAGAACCCTTAAGAACAAGCGCGCTCTCCAGGATGATGACGCAGCAGAAATGCTTGACGTACTCTTCTCCAACCGTATTGTTGATATCTCTATCGTATTCAACTGGGATGACTGTATCCAGTGGTACAACAACTGCCTTAAGACCGGCGGCGCAGGACTCTCCAGCTACGTTGAATCCCACCAGTCTGCTTTTGAAATTCAGATGACAGATACTATAGATCTGTTCCTGGAAGACTAAACTGTTTTAACATATAAAGCATTTTTCACCCCGCAAATGTTAAAAGCATTTGCGGGGTGTATTATTTTTATACGCTTTTTTGTTGAAAGTGCGAAAAAAATAACGAAAAAACTGCACAAACTTGCATAAATTGAAAAAAAGCTGTTGCTTTTCTTTGTGTAATTTGGTAAAATCTATGTATATATAAAGATAAGTAATTTCATTGGGAGAAGCGGTATGACGGTGAGATTTGTAAAACTTAACAGCGAAGCGAAGATACCCGTTTACTCAAGCGCATCTGCCGCGGGGGCAGACCTGTGCGCCCTTCCCGGTAGTGATATTACTATCCTTCCCGGTGAAACGGTAATGATCCATACGGGACTTGCTATGGAAATTCCGGAGGGATGCGCCGCGTTTATATTTGCCAGAAGCGGTCTTGCGTCAAAGCGCGGACTTGCTCCCGCAAATAAGGTGGGCGTAGTTGATTCGGATTACAGAGGCGAAGTTATGGTGGCTCTTCACAACCATTCGGAAACTGCGCAGACCGTCGCAGGAGGAGAGCGTATCGCCCAGATGGTCATTATGCCTTTTATACGGGGTGAGTTTGCCGAAGCGGAAAGTCTTTCGCTGACAGACCGCGGCGAAGGTGGGTTCGGCTCCACCGGAAAAATGTAATCAATATTCAGAAAGGAAACTGCTTATGAAAAAAATTCTCTGCATTTTAATGGTTGTCCTTATGCTTTGCGCTGCTCTCGTTGCTTGTAACAATGAAATTCCGGATGATCCCGCTTCCCAGACACCTAACGAGGAATCCGAAGAGTACGTGCTTTTCTCCAATCTGCCCGAGGTTAATTTTGCCGATGGCAATACCCCCTATGAGTTCAATATACTTACCATAGGTGACTGGTCCGGCGCGTATAAATCCGTAGAAGTAGTTCCTCACGAGCTGGCTCCCGAGCTTTTGCAGGACGCTGTGTTGGAGCGTAACGCCCTCGTTGAACAGCGTTTCGGCGTTAAGATCACCGAAACCCGTACCACCAGCTCCGCCGGTATGCTTCAGGATATCCGCTCCAATGCATCCGCAGGATCCGACCTTTACGATGCGGTTATGCCTTATATGACCGAAGCCGCTACCCTTGCCGCAGAAGGCTTGTTCTATGACCTTCTGGCTGAAGATGCGGTTGCGTTTGACGGCTCTTGGTGGGATCAGTCTGCTATGGAAACACTTTCTATAGATAACAAGCTGTATTTTATCACCGGTGACCTCTGCCTGCTGGCATACGATTGCACCCACTGCCTTGTTTTCAACCGTGATCTTGCCACCGAAAACGGCATAGACCCTTATCAGCTCGTATATGACGGCGAATGGACTCTGGATAAAATGCTTGAGATCTCCAAGGGTATCACCCGTGAAGAGAATAACGACGGTACCATGGACCTTGACGACGTTTGGGGCTGTCTTATCAACAGCAACTTCACCACCTCTATGTTCCTTGCTTCCGGCGAACGTCTTACCACCAAGGATGAAAACGATATGCCCGTTATCGCAGTTATGGGCACCAGACAGATCGAGGTTTTCGATAAGATCTACAATCTCTGCAGTAACGACGCTGTAGGACATATAGATTCTTCCGTAAACATCGGCAGATTCTCCAGCGTATGGACAGCCGCTTCCACCGCTATTGCAGAAAAACGCGCGTTGTTCCGCGCTATCGCAATGGTAGATATTTTTGAAATTGCAGAATTCGAATGCTCCTTCGGTCTTCTTCCCACTCCCAAGGCAAGCGAAGATCAGGAAAACTACTATTCCAACGTTTCCGCAATTGCCGCTACCTGCGTTGCAATTCCCAAGACCAACAAAAATTACGAATGCGCCGCAGTAGTTATGGACGCTATGGCTCAGGCTTCTACCAACACCGTAAGATCCAGCTACTACGATAACCTTCTCAAGCTCCGCAAGCTTCAGGGCGAGGACGATGAAAAGATGCTTGATATCATCTTTGCAGGCCGCGTATACGATTACGGCATCCTTTTCCAGTGGGGCGGAATAAACACCTTTATGAACGATATCGCCTTCAGCGGCACCAACAACTTCAAGTCCAAGTATGATTCTATCGAAGGCTCTATCGAAAGCGCTATCGAAAATACCATCGAAGGTATGAGGTAATAAATATGAAAAAAATTTCACTTGCCGCAAAGCTTATTACCGTTGCCGTTCTTACAGTGCCTTTCGTTTATGAAAAGGACGAAAACGGCGGTTTGAAGCTCCGCGCCGTGCTTTACGATCTTAATATAGCAAAGAAAGAGGACGGCACCAAGGATATCCGTATAGATATCGGCGGTATTTTAAAGGATCAGATCAAAGCAGTTAAAAAGATAGTTTCGGATATCTCCGCTTCCCGCAAAAAGAACAGAGAAGAAGCGGATATCGATGCCGATTTCGCGGATATCGACTTCACCGCAGAGGACGAAGCCGCCGCAGACGAGATTTTGGCAGATTAAGCGGCATATCCCTTAAATAAATTAACAGAGGTTCAATTATGAAAAAACTGTGCTGTATTTTACTTGTGGTCTTGCTTGTGGGCGCGCTGTTGGCTTCCTGCCAGCAACCCGCGCAGGAGAATTCGGAAGTTTCCGAAGTATCCGAAGAATACGTACTTTTCTCCAACCTGCCCGAAAGAGATTTTTCGGACAACGGCACCCCCACAGATTTTACTTTCTTGACGGTAGGCGATTATGCAAATACCTACGCTTCCGTTGAAATATGCCCCAGCGAGCTTTCCTCCGAGCTTATTCAGGAAGCAGTGTTCGAGCGTAACGCATTGGTAGAGCAGCAGTTCGGAGTTGTTATTAAGGAAATCCGCACCACCGGCAATGGGGAAATGGTTAACCTTATCCGTTCCAACGCATCCGCCGGTACAGACCTTTACGATGTGGTTATGCCCTGGATGCCCGATGCGGCTTCTCTTGCGCTGGAAGGACTTTTCTACAATCTGGCGGAAGATACCTCCGTTGTGGATTTTTCCGGCGAATGGTGGGCTCAGGACGCAAAGGAAACTATGTCGATCGGCAACAATCTTTATTTTGTGACCGGCGATATGAACCTGCTTTGCTATGAATGTACTCACGTTATCGTTTTCAACAGAGATATGGTCAACGAGCTTCACCTTGAAGACCCCTATCAGCTTGTATACGACGGTGAGTGGACGATCGATAAGCTTTACGAGATCGCAAAGAGCGTAAGCGTTGATCAGGATAACGGCGTGCTTGACAGCTACGAAGACCGTTGGGGATTCCTTATCAACACCAATTACGTAACCAGTATGTTTATCGGCGCGGGCTATTCCCTTTCCGGTAAGGATGCAGACGATCTTCCCGTTGTAACCGTTATGGGTACCGGTCAGACAGAAGCTTTTGGCAAAATATTCGATCTTTGCAACGATCCTGCCGTAGGTTATATCGAAAGCTTTATAGGCAAATATCCCCAGATCTGGGATTCCACCACGGAAGCTGTTGCAACGGGACACTGCTTGTTCCGTGCCGCTACTATCGGTAACATTCAGGCAATGGCTGAATACGAATGTAACTTCGGCGTTCTTCCCGCACCCAAGCTTAACAAGGAGCAGGAAAATTACCGTGTAAACGTTTCCGCAGTTTATTGCTCTTGCGCCGCTGTTCCCAAGACCAACAAGGAATATGAAAAAGCGGTTATCATTCTGGACGCTATGTGTCAGGCAGCCACCGGCACTGTAAAGACCAGCTATTACGATACCCTTCTTAAGATGCGTAAGCTTCAGGATAATGACGGCGCCGCAATGCTTGATATTATCTTTGACAGCCGCGTATATGATTACGCTATCATCTTCGGTTGGGGCGGGGTAAACACCTTTATGAACCCCATCGCATTCTCCGGCTCCAACACCTTCACCTCCGCTTATGAGAGTATTGAATCCAAAATCGAATCGGATATAGAGAAGACCATAAACACTTTGGGCAAATAAAAAAGACTAAAAAATGCACATCTTTTCTTGACATTTGTAAAGAAAAGGGGTATAATGTCATCGTTTGGAAAAAATTATTTAAAGGAGTATTACCATGCCTCTTGTAAATTCAAAAGAAATGTTCGAAAAAGCATATAATGGCGGTTACGCTATCGGTGCTTTCAATGTCAACAATATGGAGATCGTTCAGGCGATCACCGAAGCTTGCCGTGAAGAAAAGGCTCCTGTTATCCTTCAGGTGTCCAAGGGCGCACGTGCATACGCAAACCACACCTACCTCGTTAAGTTGGTAGAAGCTGCAGTTATCGAATGCCCCGAAATTCCTATCGTTCTTCACCTTGACCACGGCGATAGCTTTGAAACCTGCAAATCCTGCATCGACGGCGGCTTTACTTCCGTTATGATCGACGCTTCCTCCAAGCCCTTCGAAGAGAATATCGAAATTACCAAGAAGGTAGTTGAATATGCTCACGCACGCGGCGTAGTTGTAGAAGCAGAGCTCGGCGCTCTCGCAGGCGTAGAAGACGAAGTTAACGTATCTGCAGATCACGCTCACTACACCCGTCCCGAAGAAGTTGAGGAATTCGTAGCACGCACCGGATGTGATTCTCTTGCAATCGCTATCGGTACTTCTCACGGCGCATACAAGTTCAAGCCCGGCACAAATCCCCAGCTCCGCTTCGATATTCTCGAAGAGATCATCAAGAAGCTCCCCGGCTTCCCCATCGTTCTCCACGGTTCTTCTTCCGTTCCCCAGAACTATGTAGAAATGGTTAACACCTACGGCGGCGCAATGCCCGGCGCTATCGGCGTTCCCGAAGAACAGCTTCGCCGCGCTGCACAGCTTGCAGTTTGCAAGATCAATATCGACTCCGACCTCCGTCTTGCAATGACCGGTACTATCCGTAAGTTCTTTGCAGAACATCCCGATAAGTTCGACCCCAGAGAATACCTCAAGCCCGCAAGAGCAAACATCAAAGAGCTTGTTCGTCATAAGCTTGTTAACGTTCTCGGTTGCAACGGCAAAGCTTAATCACCCCAAAAAAGGTTTTTGGTAAATATAGGCAATAGACGGTGGTGGTTTTCGAAAAACGCTTTTTCGGGGACCCCGCACGTAAACAGCTTCATTCGGCGCAGAACCAAAAGCGCGAATAAAGAATAATGTCATTAAAAGCTGATTTGTACATTTGTTTGTATAAATCAGCTTTCTTTTTAGGAAAAAATCCGTAAACGGATTTTGTTTTTATGCGCTTTTGTAGAAACTTTTGTTTTGCTCGCTGTAGGTTACTACAGCTACCGCTCACAAAAGATTTCTTCTGCATCCAAATGAAACCGTTTACCTTCTCCTACGGCAGTTTTTATTTAATGTATGTTTCACGAAAAAACGCTTTTTCGGGGACCCCGCAAGTAAACGTTTTCTTTTAGCGCAGAACAAAAACGCAAAAGTATATAGTTCTGTTTAGCTGATTCCCTAATGTAGGGCGGGTGGCTTGCCCCCGCCGTGCTAATCACAAAATAAGGTAAAAATTCCGTAGAAGTATAAAAACATCTACGGAATTTTCTTTATATTTTTGCGTTTTTTAGACGTTTTTAGTCGGGGGGCAGTAGAATACTACAGCTACACAGGGGTCCCTAAAAAAAGCTATCGCATTTTTTGGGGTGCCCAATCCCCACTCCTAAAAACGCCTTCTGCATCTGAATGAACGCGTCTTACTTCTCCTACGGTGGTTTTGGCTTGAACTTTTTTAAAAAATATTTTATAATATTTGCAACCTTTTTTGTTTTTCTCACACTACCTTAATGAAAGGAGGTCAGGCAAATGGAGCAAAGATATATTGATGCTTTAACAAACGAGTATATGCCAAAGCTGTATTATTTTTGTCTTAAAAAGACGGGTAACAGTATTGAGGCGGAAAACCTTACATCGGATATACTTGTTAATATTTTGTCATCTCTTGACCGCGGAAACATACCGGTTAATTTCCGCCCTTGGGTATGGCAGATAGCCCGAAACAGATACTGTCTTTGGGCGGCAAAAAAGCACAAAAGAGCAAGCTGGGAGCATTACGAGGATATAAGCGAATATGAGCTTGAAAGCGTAAGCGATACCCCC
Organism: Clostridia bacterium; assembly: GCA_017537345.1. Taxonomy (GTDB): domain Bacteria; phylum Bacillota; class Clostridia; order Oscillospirales; family CAG-382; genus SFLA01. The sequence goes on from JAFYKY010000001.1 coordinate 91,187, forward strand.
GAAAACGCGCTTGTGCAAAACGAAGCACTGCTTCTTTTACGCAGAGAGCTTGCGTATATATCTTCGGAATACAGAAATCTTTTGGTTTCATATTATATCGAAAATAAAAAGATTTCGGATATCGCCGCAACTGCCGGACTTCCCGTGGGCACGGTAAAATCAAACCTTTTCCGTGCGCGAAAAATACTAAAAGAAGGTATGAATATGGCAAGAGAATACGGAATAAGAAGCTACAAGCCCGATGACGTGCATTTTATAGCAAGCGGTAAACAGGAAATGAACCGCCCTTGGGGTGTGGTACAGAGAAAACTGCCCAAAAACATTCTGCTTGAAGCGGACAACAACCCCTCCACTTTAGAGGAATTGGCAGTTGAATTGGGCACGGCTATGCCTTATCTTGAGGAAGAAGTGGAGATCCTTAAAGATGCCACCCTCCTTAAAAAGATAGGCGATAAGTATATTACAAACTTTTTCATTGCAAGCAAGGAATGTCAGACGGATATTTACACCGTACAGCGCAGAGATTCCAAAAAGCGCAGCGCCTTGATTGAAAAGATCGTTGAGGACAGCGTTGATAAGATCCGCGCTCTTGGCGTGGCAGGACCTACCGTAAGCGATAATAATCTTAAATGGTGGCTTGCTATCCACGCGGTAGACTGCATTGTGGAAACGATCCCCGATTACAGCCATCTGTACCCCGAAAAGCGCGAAAACGGAGAAACCTGGGGCTTTATGGGAATGGAAATGGCAGTACTGCCCGAAAATCTTATAGTTGGACACAACGGATCCGGTAACGGCAGCGTAGAGCTTTGGGCGTACAAGGTAGGAGATTACGGTCTGTGGCACGTCGTAGGAGAATTATTCGATTCTCTTCACACCGTCTTTTTGGCAGATGCAGTTAAGAATAAACGCAAGGTTGCGGATTTCACTTCGGCGGAAAAGAAAATATGGGATGCTTGTATAAACAATATCCACGCTCACGAAGGCGAAAACGGGGAAGTGGTTGCAGATATTATTGTGGCAACCAAAGAACAACGGAATGCTTTAAACGATATTCTTTTATCCCACCCCTTGGCAGAAGAATTGAAAGGAATGTTCGTGCAGGCGTTTAACGAAACCAAAGAGAGTATAAAAAGGAATATCAGTCCCCAGCTTTCCCATCTTCTCAATTACTGCGCATCTATGTTTATTCTCGATACCCGTATGATGACAGTGCACGATCTGGTGGAAAGGAATACACTCCTAATCCCCGAAGACCCCGAAAACAGCAAGATCGGACTTTTTCTATTTACCGAATAGCAACCAATCACACTAACAAAGTAAAAAAGACCGTGGTAACACGGTCTTTTTTGTTGCTATTGGTTATTTATCATATCCTTGTATTCATCAGAGAAGAAGGAGAATATGCTTGCGCGTCTTGCGGTGGCAAAGGCGAGAAAGACTTCTGCGGTAGCGGAGTCGTCGTGTGCGCCTTTTCTGTGGTCTGCGTAGGTTCCGCCTGCGGAAAAATCGCCAACTGCTGTGCAAAGTGCGGTAGAAATCTCGCCGTTTGCGGGAATTCCCGCAAAAACGAGAGCATTAAGAACGCCCATTGTGGCAAGGGCAGAGGATTCCGCCTCGGAATCGTGTACGGTGTTGTCATCTTCGATACAAGAGCCCAGATAGGTAAGCAATCCGTCACGGCTGTTGTTATCGTTGTATTCCTCGCGGTAAGCTGTTATTACGTTAAGCACCATTGCAGATATATAGGGGTCGCAGGAACGGTCATCCTCGTCCACACCCCAGCCGCCGTCTGCAAGCTGGATATCGGCGATATGGGTGAGAATATCGTTAAGATTGGGCACCTCGGTATCGCAAACGTAAAACGCCATAAGCGCCATACACAGGTTCAGAGTAGGCACCTTATAAGGCTTTTCTACCGCTTGCAGAAGGGGAGAGATGTACTTGTCCGCATCGTATCCTTCCACCTCAAAAAGCTGTGTAAGCACGGCACAAGAGATAGCGGAAGCCGCTGTTTCGTACACGCTGTCACCCTCGTAAAGCTGTATTCTGTGGGCAGAAATATCCGCACCCTCCAGATACAAAGCGGAGATAACGCGCCAATCTGTAATGGTTTCTCCCGCATAATATTGCTTAAGCAGGGAGGTATCTGTGGCTTCACCAAAGGAAACCTCTTTTTCTGTGCAGGAACAGAGAATTAAAACAAGGGCTAAAAGTATAATGAAAATACGTTTCATATAGTTCACCAAAAAGAGATGATTTAAAGAAATCCGTAGTTGTATTCCAACTACGGATTCTTTTGATGTTTGTTTTGTAAGACTTGGTGTAAACCGAATTACTTAATAGTAACGGTTGCGCCTTCTTCTTCAAGCTGCTTCTTGATAGCTTCTGCTTCTTCCTTGGAAACGCCGGTCTTAACTGCCTTGGGAGCGCCAACAACGATCTCTTTAGCTTCGCCGAGAGATACGCCGGTGATTTCCTTAACAGCCTTGATAACCTTAAGCTTCTTAGCTTCGTCGAAAGAGGTGAGCTCTACGTCAAACTCGGTCTTTTCTTCTGCTGCGGGAGCTGCTTCTGCTGCGCCGCCAACTGCTGCTACTGCAACGGGAGCTGCGGATACGCCGAATTCTTCTTCAAGAGCCTTTACGAGGTCTGCAAGTTCAAGTATGGTAAGTTCCTTAACGATGTCAAGGATCTGCTGAGATTTTTCGTTCATTTTAAAATCCTCCGAATATTTTTTAGTTAATTTTTTTAAATTTTGTTTTGCGTTTTCACGCGGTTTGTTCTTGCTTTAAGCAAGGATTATTCAGCTGCTGCTTCAGTAGCTTCTTCTGCAACAGGTGCTTCGCCGGACTTGTCGATAATAGCCTGAAGTACGTATGCGAAGCTGTAAAGGGAAGACTGAAGAGAGCCGAGCATCTTGCCGATAAGAACTTCCTTCGAAGGAGTCTTTGCAAGATCCTGAACGCCCTTTTCGTCAAGAAGGTTGCCTTCTACGAAACCTGCTTTGATAACAAAGTTGGGGTTCTTTTCTGCAAAAGTGCAGAGAATTTTTGCCGGTGCGATAGGATCGCTCTCGCTGGTAGCCATAGCGGTCATACCGGAAAGAACATCTTTAAGGTTTTCAAAGCCTACGATATCGCATGCTCTGGAAGTAAGAGTGTTCTTTACTACGCTGTATTCAACGCCTGCGTTACGAAGTTCTGCACGCAGCTTTGTATCAGCTTCAACGGTAATACCCTGGCAGTTTACGAGAACACCGCCGGCAGCATTTTTCATCTGGTCTGCGATAGACTGGACGATCGCTTGCTTCTGTTCAAGAATTTTTGCGCTTGCCATGTGTTCACCTCCATATAACACGCTTTTCTGCGTAAAAAAGCTCCCTCGCCTTTGCGCGAGGGAGCATAAAAATACCATTAATTTACGGTGTTTTAAAATACTTTCCTCGGCAGGCGGAAAACCATTATACACATAAAGTGTGCCTACTGTCTTTGGAATATTTTGTTTTTAACCTTATGAATAATACCACAGAAAATATGATATGTCAATAGGTTAATTGAAGTTTTTTAAAAAATTAAAGCTTAGAGGGGTTAACCTTTACGCCGGGGCCCATAGTGGAAGCAACGGTGCAGGACTTGATGTACTGACCCTTTGCTGCAGCGGGCTTAGCTTTGATGATCGCGCCGAGGAGAGCCTCGAAGTTTTCATTAAGCTTTTCTGCGCCGAAGGAAACCTTGCCGATAGGGCAGTGGATGATATTGGTCTTGTCAAGACGGTATTCGATCTTACCTGCCTTAGCTTCCTGAACAGCCTTGGCAACGTCCATAGTAACGGTGCCTGCTTTAGGGTTAGGCATAAGTCCCTTAGGACCGAGGATCTTACCGAGACGGCCGATAACGCCCATCATATCGGGAGTAGCGATGATAACGTCGTAATCGAACCAGTTTTCCTGCTGGATCTTTGCGACCATATCTTCTGCGCCAACGAAATCACTTCCTGCTTCCTCTGCTGCCTTTGCCTTGTCACCCTTAGCAAAAACGAGAGTGCGTACCTTTTTACCGGTACCGTTGGGAAGTACGATAGCGCCGCGGATCTGCTGATCTGCGTGACGTCCGTCAAGACCCATGCGGAGATGGACTTCTACGGTTTCGTCGAATTTAGCCTTGGAATTGTCGCAGGTGAGCTGAAGAGCTTCTGCGGATTCGTAAAGCTTGCTCTTATCTATTGTCTTAAGAGCGTCCTGATAATTCTTTCCTCTTTTCATTGCTGTTCCCCTCCTTAGTCAACAACCGTAACGCCCATAGAGCGTGCGGTACCTGCGATCATGCTCATCGCAGATTCGATATTAGCTGCATTAAGGTCGGGCATCTTGGTTTCGGCAATCTTTCTTACCTGTTCCTTGGTGATGGTAGCGACCTTGGTCTTGTTGGGAACTGCGGAACCGCTCTCCAGGTTGCAAGCCTTCTTGATGAGGACTGCTGCGGGGGGAGTCTTGGTGATGAAAGTGAAAGTACGGTCTGCGTAAACTGTAATAACTACAGGGATGATAAGACCGATATCATTCTTGGTACGCTCGTTAAAGTCCTTAGTGAATACGGGGATAGCTACGCCGTACTGACCGAGCGCAGGACCGACAGGCGGCTGAGGAGTCGCTTTGCCGGCAGGAAGCTGAAGTTTAATGTAACCTACTACTTTTTTTGCCATTTTTAATTACACCTCCGAATTGTGGTAAATATGTCGGGAGCTTTGCTCCCTCCCACCGAGCCTGTTCGTTCTTTTATTCAGGCTCTACTACTTGCGACGATATGGCTTACTCGTCTAATGTTTTGACCTGTGTGGAATCCAATTCTACCTTGGTTTCTCTGCCGAACATAGAAGCGGTAACTGTTACCTTCTTCATATCGGGAGAGATTTCGTTTACGATACCGATAAAGCCTGCAAGAGGACCGTCGCATATCTGGACGCTGTCGCCCACTGCGAACTTGACCTCCACAACCTTAACTTCTACGCCCAGCTTTTCAACCTCTTCGTCCGTAAGGGCGACGGGTGCGGATCCGGGACCAACGAAGCCGGTTACACCGGTAGTGTTGCGGATGATATGCCAGCTTTCATCGTTCATAACCATTTTGATCAGAACGTAGCCGGGGAACATCTTGCGTTCGATTTCCTTGTTCGTATCGCTGTCTGCCTCGATAACTGTTTCCATAGGGATCTTCACTCCGAAAATGAGATGCTGCAGACCGCGGTTTTCAACAATCTTTTCGATATTGGTTGCGACCTTGTTCTCATAACCGGAATAGGTATGCACTACATACCAACGGGGAGTTCCTTCGTGCTGTATATTCATCGCGCTTATGCAATAAGATTAGCAAGAAGGCTTACGAGTGTTTCAAGCAGATAATCAAGTCCGCCCACTACAACGGTGAATACAAGAATAGAGCTTATAACAAGCGTGCTGTTCTTGAGCACCTGAGTGCGGGAAGGCCAAGCGATCTTTTTGAATTCGCTCTTATTGTCTTTGAAGAATTTGGATATACGGTTTTCTTTCATTTCCGTTACCCTCGCTTACTTGCTCTCTTTATGGAGAGTATGCTTGCGGCAGAACTTGCAGAACTTGTTCATTTCAAGTCTGTCGGGGTCGTTCTTCTTGTTCTTCATGCTGTTGTAGTTCCTCTGCTTGCACTCGGTGCAAACGAGAGTGATCTTTTCTCTAGAACCTTTTTTCATTAATCGGCACCTCCATTAAATGTTACCTCCCTCTGTTGCTTTTTCGTTTTCACTCCCGCGGAAATCAAACAAGAGCGCAACAAAAAAGACCCCAATCACAGAGGTGAAAGCAGTATACCAAATTTTCACCCTCTTGTCAAGGTCTTTTTTAATATTTATTGTGGTTTTTCGGGAGTTTTTTGCGTTTTTTGTGCAAAAAACGTTATTCTATGCCCAGCATTTTGTTTACGGCTTGCGTTTGCTCCTCTGTGAGTGTCATACTCCGCTGATTTTGGTAATCGTTGAATAGTCCGCCTTCGTCGGAATATTCAATAATCATTCCGTCAAGTTTGAATTCGTAATCGCAGATACATTCCGCAATGGCGGGGTACCATTCACCTCGCCACAGCTCTTTTACAAAATCCAAGTCTTCGCCGGAAAGAGTGAAGAGTATTTCTTCGGAACGTCTTTGCGAAACGGTTATTGGGGATTGCGAATTCATTATTATGTCGGAAACATCTACCGAAGCGTCTTCTTCAATTTCATTTGAAACTTCTTCATTTGAAACTTCGGAAGAAATATTTTCCGATACCGACGCGCCGTTTTCGGGCTCGCAGGAGCTTAAGACGATCACCGCGGTAAGTAAAAAGACGAGTAAAAAAACAATGCTTCGTTTCATAATGATTTCCTCCTTGTATTATAGTTTTTGGGAAACGCTCCCCCTCAATCGGAAACGTACGGCTCCATTCCGAAGGAAAGCAGCCATTCCTCGGTGGGGCGGGCTTCGAAACCGGATATACTTATATATGCCGCCAGATTTTCGCCGGTTATCCACATGGCAACGGATCCGGGCACGTCTTCTGCGGGGACTTCGGGATGTGCTTCCGAGGAAGAGTAATAATAGTACTCTATAACGTTATACGTCAATTCACCCCGTTGCAGCGTGTAATATACCCGTACGAAGGCATCGTATGTCAAAACATCAAATCTTTCAATATATTGCTTTGAATTTTCCACGTTCATCAACGGAACCTTCAGGCTGTCGTCCCGTGTTGCTCCCTTAGCTTCAAAGGCTTCCGCTGTGTCGGAGGGTGTGGTATCGTTTGTGCAGACCGTAACTTCGATCTTTATGTTTTCATCCTTTGAAGACGTCAGCTCAAAATCGTAATTGAATTTAAACCATTTCAGACTTTCCACGGAAACGTCCTCGGGGTATACGGGCTGCCACAGATGCTCCGTGTCCGTAATCTCGATAATACCGTCTTTGTCGGTATACCACATATACCATCTTGTGAAATCGGAAAAACCGTCTTCCAGTATGGTGCTTCTCATATCACTCAATGACTCGAATTCAACGCTTTCGTCCTGACACGATAAATATGAATATCCCTTGGAAAAATCGTGGAAAAACTCCATATAATACAGATTGCCCACACGGTAAACTATATGCTTATCCGTCCTTGCGATGATCTCGTCCGCATCCAGCGTGGGTTGATAACATCCCGCAAAGGACAGCGTAACAAAAAGTAACGCCAGCAAAGCCGAAATAAATCTTGCTTTCTTCATTTTCACCCCTCCTTGTCACTATATTAACACAATGTTTTTCTCCAAATGTTAACAAAATGTAAAATCCTGCGAGATTATCGCAGGATTTTTTAAAATTATTCAAACATATTCACTCTGCGCTCGTGGCGGCCGCCCTCGAACTCGGTGGAAAGGAAAATGTCTGCCAGACGGCAAGCCTTTTCCTCGCTCTCCACTATCTTTGCGCCGATGCAAAGAATATTGGAATTATTGTGGCGGCGGGTCATTTCCGCAGAAAATTCATCGTGCAAAAGCGCTGCTCTCGCGCCCTTTATCTTGTTTGCGGCGATAGACATACCGATACCCGTGGTACAGCACAGAATACCGAAATCCACGTCCCCTGCGGCAACCTTGTTTGCTACCTTGTGGGCGAAAACGGGGTAATCGCAGGAATCCTTGGAATATGTGCCTTCGTCGGCAACCTCATATCCCTTTGCGGTAAGATGGTTTTTAAGGGCTTCTTTAAGATCGTATGCGCCGTGGTCGCAGCCTATTGAAATTTTCATTTGTTTTTCTCCTCTCGTTCCCGCTCCGCCTGGCTTGCGCGGAGATATACGGGCTGTAATTTATCGCTTGAAATTGCTTTTCCTTGTGTATATGCCTTGTAGCCTGCGTAGGCTACGGAAAGGGCGTTCTGGTCGGTAGCGGCGAAGGATGCAGAGAATATGTTGGGGGTATCTCCCACCGCTTTCATAAATACCTTTGCTCCGTCACCGCATACGGTTACCCGTTCACCTGTGGAAATAAGCTGTCCGAGCAGGTCTTCCGCGCTCACCAATCTGTCCTCGCACAGACGGTTGCCGTCTTTAAAAAGTGCGTTGTAAAGCTGGTTTCTGCGTGCGTCCATTACGGGGCAGATGATATTTCCCGTGCCCGCAAGATTTTCCGCAATAGCCTCCAGTGTGGAAACTCCCACGCAGGGGATATCGTTGGTGAAAGCAAGCCCCTTTACCGTCGCCACACCGATACGCACTCCCGTAAAGGAGCCGGGGCCTGCGCAAATGGCAATAAGACCTATATCGTTAATGCTCGCTTCCATAGCGGAAAGGGCTTTTTCCACCATGGGCATTAAATTTTCGCTGTGGGTAAGACGGTTTTTAACGGTTATAAGGGAATATCTGTCCGGTACGCCGTTTTCAAAAGCCACCACAGCCGCAGAAGCGGTAAGGGCGGTGGTATCTACTGCAAGAACTAACATATTGTAAACCTCCTTGCGGTTTCGGATATTTTTTCAATATTCACCCGCACAGCCTTTTCGGGTATGGCGAAGGGGATATTTTCGCTCCATTCGGTAATTATTATACCGCCCCGCTCCTCGTAATCGTAAAATCCGGTGGAAACAAGGTCGTCTTCGTCCTTTATGCGGTACATATCAAAATGGAATATGCTTATCTTTTCTCCCACGTATTCGTTTACAATGGCAAAGGTGGGGGAGTGAACAAGCTCAAGACATTCGGGGGCAAGACATTTTACTATTCCTCTGGAAAAAGCGGTCTTTCCCGCGCCCAGATCCCCGAAAAACGCCACGAAATCGCCCGCTTTCAGTTCCTTTGCCAACTCTGCGGCAATATTTTCCGTTTCTGCAGGGGAATTGGATATATATTCTTTCATCGGTTTTTCCTCTGGTAAAAATACTGTAAATCAATTATATCAAAACCTTACGCAGTAGTCAAGATAAAATCCGTTTTGCTAATTGCACAAAACCCACGTATCTATTTCTACACATTGTATAATTGAATTGTTACCGATGCTATGTTAAAATAAATGTGTGGTAGTGTAAATATTTACCAAATTTTATACGAAAGGCGGCGGTCCCCATGGTTTCAGATATCTCACAGCATACAAACGCGAAAAACAACGAAATACATGGAGGTAAAAGCAATGAAAAAAGCATTATCCTTTTTGCTTGTATTAACACTGCTTCTTTCCGCTGTTTATGCGTTTCCCTTTGAACAGGCAAGCGCGCAGGAAGAAGATACAACATTAAAGACAGACACATATATACCCGAAGAAGAGTACACAGAAGAAATATACGAGGGCACCGGCTCTCTTGAATATGCCTTTGACGGCACCTTTATCCGCGATTATGTGGATAACGAAACCCTTGACGAAGCAGGGCACGTAGCCCGTATAAACGAGGAAGAAGCATTAAATACCTACGTTTTCCTTAACCGCGACGGCACAAAAAGCGTATACTATATGGACGATAACGTGCGCTATGTGGACGAAAACGGCGAAACGGTTGAAAAAGACCTTACCATCATACGCAAAAACAAGGGATATACCCTAAAAGCAAACGACGTAAAACTGTGGTTTCCCGACGTGTTGTCCGACGGCATTTCCGTTAAATACGATAAATTCCACCTTACTCTGTATCCCCAAGGCGTTGCGGATACGGAAGAGGTAATTATCGACGAATACGAGCGTATAACTTACCCCGGCGTGTTCGGTGAAAATACCGTGCTTGCATATACTCCCACGCTTTCCGGCTTGAAGGAGGATATTATACTCTCCGAATATACGGGGCAGCTTTCTTATGATTTTCTTATCCATACCCACGGTATGCGAATACTGGAGCAGGACGGAAAATATATTGTTAAAAAGCCCGGTAACGGCAATAAAGAAACCTTTGAATTAGGCGCTGTGCAGATATACGATTCTGCAGGGAACTTCTGCGTGGGCGAAATGAAAATAACCGAGCAGAATAACGGCAGTAAATATATACTCACCCTTATCGCCCCCGAAGAATTCCTTACCGACCCCGATACGGTTTATCCCGTAACAATAGATCCGTCTATTACCGTTTCGGATAATCTGAACGGAGCAAACGCTATCGAGGACAGCGTAATATATTCGGGCACGCCCAATTCCAATTACGGCGGATTTACGTATCTTACCGTAGGATACGGAGATTCTACTTACGGCGTGGGAAGAGCTATCTTCCGCCTGCCGGGACTGTATAACAGCGATCTTTACAACAGCTTATCCGCTTCACAAATAACCAGCGTAAAATTCTATACTTGGGATGCATCTGGGCACGATAATCTCCCTATAAATGTATTGGCAAACGTAAATATCCCGTGGACGGAAAGCGGAGTAAAGTGGAATAACGCTCCCGGAGGTTATCCCGGACTTTCTCCCGTAACAGCTAATATGCCGTCGGGTAACTTTGCCTGCTTTGATATAACGAGCATCGTAGAGTGGTGGAAAGCCGGCAATTCCCCTGCAGGCGGTTTTACAATGAAAAACCCCAATGAAACAAGCGACCTATACAAAAAGGTTCCTTGCTCTTCGGAAACCGCCATAACCGACCGCAGACCGTATGTGGTTATGACTTACGCGCCTGATATCTCGCTTAGCAGCTCACTCGTGAACTTACAACGGGGGCATACGTGTCAACTGACAGTTTCCACTTCGTCTAATGCAATAGTTACGTGGGCATCAAACAGCCCGTCTACTGCTTCTGTTTCAAACACCGGCTTGGTAACGGGTATAAACGCAGGCGGTGCGACAATAACTGCAACAATTACTGAATCCGATGGAACTAGCAGCACCGCTTCGTGTAGCGTATATGTTATAATTCCAAGCGGAATATATAGCGTCGAAAGTGCGCAGTTACCGTATAGAATTGAATTATACAATCTTAACTCATACCAATCCGGCATGCCGCTTTCGGTTTGGAACACCGGAGGGTCTGCCCCAACCCAGCGTAATTCTTTCTTCAAAATAACACATATAGGCGGAGGTCTATACAGCATCCGTTCTATGGTGAATAGCACAATGGGTTGGACAAGAAACGGAACGACACTTGTTTGCTCGGATATCGGCACATCGGAAACAAACGTACCCACTGAAGCTAAATGGTATATTCTTTCTGATTCCAATGGATATACTATTACCAACCGCTACGGGTCGTCTTATACTATCTCTCATCCGTCAACGGTCACTACAAGCGCTGATGTTATTTATAAATCACACTCAAAGACGGATATGACGCAGCACTGGGAACTAACAAAGCTTTCCGGCAGTTACAGCGGCGTTGAAATACGAAACGAGATAAGCACTTTGGTAATGGGTAGTACTCATAGATTTGTTGCCACTATGTATTCGTCTGTTTCGTATGTTAACGGGCAAAATGGAATCACATGGTCGGTTACCAATGGCACCGGAAGCGCAACTATTGACTCAAACACAGGTGTCTTAACGGGCATATCTCCGGGTACAGTAATTGTAACGGTAACGTATCCGTATCCGTATACACCCTCGACCTATTGGACTGATGATTGCGTTGTTTTAATATGCGCATTAAATGATGTTAAATCCATGAAATTCACACGGGATCCATCGGACACTTTTACGTTATGTATTGTAACATTATACAACAATGAAAAATATTGGTATCAACTAGCCGATACAGGCGAAAGCTCGAACATTTTGCTAATTTCTGAAAGTAACATCGACCTGTTAGAAGAGGCGTATAATAGCCATATTGAAAATGGCAGCAATCCATTTTCTACCGAGTATTGTGTTTATTTGGCAAAAGTAAAAGTCGATGCCAAAATCGCTGAAGGAGAACTTTATCCCGTTCCCGAAAGCTCGGACGAATATAATGGATTGTGGCTTCATTTTTCCTTGAGAGAAATTCAATATAGGGGCGCCATTGCCTTAGCCGTTGAAGGACTTAACACCTTTACAACATTGTTGAGCGCTGCAAATCAAGCATATATCCTTTCGCTTAATATTCAACTTTTGGCAAATGCCACGGCTACACACACTGCTGTTCAATATTTTTCCGCTATAACCGCCGCAGAAGCTTTTGATACAATAACAGATGTTCAGGCTGTGAATTTAGGAATAACCGATATTGTTCCTGCAAACAATTATGTTGGTGCAAGACCTACATGGCGTCAAAGTGAACTTTTCCTTTCTTATAGTCGTTTTACATATGAACTCGGTTATACATGCAATAAAGCGTACGAATTTAGAGACGGTAACCTTTTTGAGACTACATATGGCGCCGCAAATAGTATTAGACCGGATTTTTATAATAAAACCACCAAGCATTTTGTGGAGGTTAAGAATTATACAATAACCACCGCGAATGGTCGTAATTCGTTGGTATATAATGTTGTTAACCAATATAACGATCGGCTGAACAAATTGCCAAGCGGTACAACGTATGAGGTTTTTATTGATGTTCGCGGTCAAGCGTGGACCCAGGCAATGTTGGATAACATTTATGATAGAATAACCCAACAAACAAATGGTGAGATTATCGTTAATTTTATTAAGTAATATATAATACCGATTATAGGAGAGAAACGTGAATTACCAAGATGTTAAAAAAATATTTGCTCCCATTTTTAAATCACATGGGTATACTCAGCTTTCCAACAAGCGGCTTTATGTTAAAGATAAAGGCTTTGGCTTTGTGGTTTTTGAGATTGCTCCTGCGCGTGGATTCGGTTTTCAGCTGCACGGCGGTGTTTGCTTCTTTTGGAACAATAGCAAGAATTATGTTTTGTTCGAATACCATAAAGGCAACGGCGGCGTACACGGACGCCCTTCGGGTCAAACGGATCTGATGGTGTTTGATTTTCCTTCTTTTGAAAAAGATCTTGAATATATGATTTCTGATCTGGAAAAACATTTCGAAT
>JAFYKY010000007.1 GCA_017537345.1 Clostridia bacterium
CCCAAAAGTTCCTATATGACAGATCAGCTCGCACGAGCAGGCACATCGGTTGGTGCTAATATCCACGAAGCACAATACGCACAGAGCAAGAAAGACTTTGTAGCAAAATTGGAAATTGCTTTGAAGGAATCTAACGAAACAAGTTATTGGTTAAAGCTGATGTATGAAACCAAAAGAATAGATACAACAACGTATCAATACACAGAAAAACTGTGTGGTAATATTCGTAGACTGTTGATTGCTTCGTGCCGTACAGCAAAGGAGAATGGAAAATGAGCAAAAAGAGACTTGATTTTCTGAAAGATGCTTTCCGTGGGTTTGAACTGCAATTCGCTGAAGATGAATCCAACGTGGTTATTCTTAATCCTAATTACGATGAAAATATTACTGTGTATGATGATGAATATGAGTTTATTGCTTGTTTTTCTTTTCAGCATCGTCATTTCGAAGATGAAGAGGATTTAATCGAGTGGATTGGTAAAATTATATCCGGCAACACATTCGCAATTGAATTTTTTAATAATGATCAGCGCCGTTTTGGTAGTGAGATTGATACAGAGGAATTGCAAGGATTAACATATAAAAAGCTGGAGCAATTTACTGGATATTACGGTTTGACAAAACTGCTTGATGTGGTTGATTCGTTCAAAATAAGAAGTTGGGATGGCAAAAACAACTTTGATTACACAATGATTTGTGAAGAAAACGGAAACGTTGTAATTAATCAAATTTTTGTTGGTATACTTTAAGCGTTTTTTACCTTTCTATAAGGAATGATTTGTACTTTTGCAACTTCTCTTACACGAAAAAAGTCACTTTTGTCTAACGACAAAGGTGACTTTTTTCAATGATATCCGTTCCTTGCGGACACAAATTAACGATGTTGAGGCACTGCCTCAAACGATGTGATGCTTCGCATCAATGCTGTTGATTTTTTCTTTTTTCCGTGATATACTCGTTTTAAAGGAGTTGATTTTTTGCGTACCTTTGTTTCCGATACGTTGGCGGCAAGCGCCGACCAGACCTATTTTAAATCAGACAATCAAAAGCACCTTTGCAGGATATATTACAAGGTCTTTGCGGGTGGGGATGAATACCGTTTTATGTTCGGCAACACGGTGGATTCCACCTTTGCGGACGGGTCATATTCCGTGGCGAATATGCTTTGCGGGGAGTGGCAGATATCAGACGCCCGCGTAGGCGTAGTTCCCCGTTGCGGTATGGAAAACCCCGCAGAACCGACCTCTTTTACGGATATCCTTTTTGAAGGTGCGGAATACAAAAACATACTCCCCGGCGAACGCTTTTTTACGGACACGGTAAAGATAAAAGCGGAAAGCGGCGAATATCTCTGCGTGGAATACTCCTTCAAGGGCAAAAAGCTCCCCTGCCATCAGGAAATTATTATTCCCACCTTTATATATGAAAACGGCGGGTGGTCGCGCACTCCCTATATTCCCGTGCCTCTTACGGCGCAGGTGAAAAGGGAAGTGAGAAAGAGAATTTGCTTCCTCGGAGATTCAATTACACAAGGTATAGGCGCAACCCACAACAGCTATTCGTGGTGGTGTGCCGTTGCCGCAGAAAAGCTTGGCAGGGAATACTCTTTTTATAATCTTGGCATAGGCTCTGCCCGCGCTTCCGATGCGGCTTCCGATTCCGTCTGGCTGGAGCGGGCAAAGAACCAAGATATTTGCGTTATCTGTCTTGGCACAAACGATCTTCTTCACGGCAGAAGCGCTTTGGATATTTGCAAAGATATCACCCGCGTTGCCGGTATTCTTGAAAATCTCGGAATACGGGTCATCGTACAGACTGCGCCTCCCTTTGAATACCCTCCCTCTGCGGCGGAAAACTGCAAAAAGGTAAACGAATATATTAAAAACACCTTCTTCGGCTGTTTCGATAACACCCGTTTCCTCTGCGAAGGTGGGGACGTGGCTGCCCCCGTGTTCGGCGGACACCCTCACGATGAGGGCTGCGCCGTCTGGGGCGAAAATATTGCTTTGCACATAAAAGAGTATCTTGCTTAAAAAGGAGAAAATATGAAAAAGGCGGTAGTTATCTTGCTTTCTGTGTTACTCACCTTACCCTTGGCAAGCGGTTTTTCCGCTTCTGCAAAAGAAGACCTGCCGGAAGAAATTAAAATTCTTTGCATAGGCAACAGCTTTTCCTGCGATACTATCGAGCACGTGGCGGATATCGCCCTTTCTCTCGGCGTAAAAAAGGTTACTCTGGGCAATCTTTATATCGGCGGATGCTCCGTTAAAAAGCATTACGCAAACGCCGTGGGTGATAAGCACGATTACGAATATTATTATAACACCGGAGCGGGCTGGTCGATCACCTATAACCATTCCATAAAGGACACTTTGCAAAGCGATGATTGGGATTACGTTTCAATACAGCACGGCACGCTGGACGGAAGTCGCTACGCAGAGGAAGCTTCGTATGCGGACCTGCCCAAGCTTGTGGAGTATATTAAATCCTACCTGCCGAAAAAAACCAAGATCGCTTTTAATATGACCTGGGTAGGCGAGCCCGGCTCCCACGAGGAAATGATCGCCTTCGGCAACGATCAGTTGAAATACTACAATTCCGTTGCCGCCCTCACCTCTTCGCTGATCGCGGGTATGGAGGGGATAGATATAATCTCTCCCACAGGCACGGCGGTACAAAACGCCCGCACCTCCTCCGTGGGCGTACTTACGAGGGATAATTATCATTTAAGCCTTAAACTGGGAAGATACATAGCGGGGCTTACCTTCTTCAAAGCCCTTACGGGCGCGGACGTTTCGGAAATCACCTGGGCGCCCGACGGGGTAAACGCTTATATGAAGGCGGTTGCGATCGAATCCGTACAAAACGCAATTCAAACCCCCTATTCCGTAACGGCTTCGGTTATCGAAAAGCCGGAATTCGTCTGGCCCGAATCGGAATACGGTCCCGCCGCCACGCCCAAGGATCCTTTTTATGCCCACGGGGCAAAAACAGCTCCCGAGGTAGAGGAAAAAGTGGATATCCTCCCGTATTTCAACATAAACGGAGTAGGGGAGATAAGCACCACCCTTGAAACCGCAAACGGCTTGGGACTCACTCTCGATCTTGAAAAAACTCCGTATCTTTATTATTCCTTCGTTATTCCCAAAGGGTCGGATTTCTGTTTTTCCATCTACAGCGATTCCACCTATTCCCCCTGGCTCACCTTCCTTGATGCAAGCAAAGGGGATGCGGTGCTTAACGAAAGCGCGGAAAACTGGGACGCGGCGTTTGGCTCGGGCAGAAAGCAGTACGCCACCCAAAGCCAGACGGGCTGTATAGACCTGAGGGATTATACGGTCAACGGCGCGCTTAAATGGGTAGTAAGCCGTATGAAGCTGTACGCTCCCAAGGGAGATACCGTTGCGGTAAGCTATTTCTTCTTCGGCTCGGAGCCTTTAAACGACCCTGCCGCCGAATATTCGGAGGAGGAATCCGTGATTTCCGAAATTTCCGAAAATTCCGCTCCCGTTTCTTCGCAGGCGTCGGATACGACGGACGCTTCTTCTCCCAAAAACACAAAAAGTCCGTGGGTTATGGTGATCTCCGGCGCCGTGGTCGGCGCTTTGGTAGGCGCTGTTTCCTATAGAAAAGCAAGAAAAAAATAACATTTTAAAGCCCGCGTCACGTTACGCGGGCTTTTTGCGGGCAGTTTTGTTGGTGTTTAACAAAAAAATATGTAAAATATCAATATTTTGGTTGCACAAATCAAAAAAGTGTGTTACACTATATCTGTATCTTTATAATAAAATTGGAGGGATGAATTTTGAGCATAACAAAGTATCTTTTTGATGCGCTCAATAACGGTACGGAGCTTTATCCGCCTATGCAGGGAGCTTTGCCCGTTAACTCCTACGATATATTACAAGGCAAAATAAATTCAAACCGCTTTTTAACTCTGGCAGAGGATATGCGCATAACGGCGGATACGGATATACTTATCGTTGCAAAATCCGTAAACACCACCGTTGCGGGAGGTATATATTCTTCTTCCTCTCCCGCGCTGTTAAAGGGACTTTATTATATTCCCGCAGTGCTTCATACGGACGGCACCTTTTCCTTTACGGAAAACCGCCTGCCTTATTTTAACGAGGAATTTTTGGAAGGGGATATAGTGTTTGGCGATTGCGCCCGCGCCCACGGATATTTTGCCGCCAACCCCAGACTCATTTCCGCCATATACGCAAACGGCACCTGGGAAGCGTACGTCCGCCTTGCCACCGCTTATTTTGAGGAAGTCTGCGGAGTTCCCTATAACGAATGCTACATAACCAACAGAGCGGATAATTCCTCTTTTATATTCGATCAGAACTGTTATATTATCCCCGCCCGTTCCGTAAAGGGTGTGAAGCCTATGTTAAGATTATACGCCCGCATCTTTAAAGCGGACGATACTCCCAACAAGCTTTACGGCGATCTTTGCGCGGGCAACGATGAGGATATTTCCTTTATAACCCTTTCCGCAGAGGAAAAAGCAGAATTCATACGCAAGGTTTCCACCAATTGGATAATCAATTCCGCCCTTGCCCGTGTTCCCGCCCGTCCCATTATCGTGGGAAGCGATATTTCTCCTTCTCTCCGCCTTGCGGAAACTGGGGATGACCTTGCTTCCTATTGGGCAGAGGTAAAGAGCAGCGTTCAGTCTCTCCCTGCGTATAATACGGACAACCTTTCACCGGATGGAATTTTTGCAGGCTGTGCCCGCCGTTACGGAGTATCTTTCTCTTCCGTAAACGGATGTATAGACCGTATATACCGTGAGCTTTCCGCCCTTTCCGTTCTTAACGACCGTGTTGTGAACGAGGTTAAAAAGCACGAAGGGCTTATTACCTTCCCCGTTAAAGAGGGTAAGCGTATAACCTTTGCCGCTTCCCAGACACTTATGAAGTGTGAGGAGCTGGAAAAAACTCTCCGTGAGCGCCGTATGGAGTGGGAGCTGTTTATCGGACAGCTTCCCAGAAGAGTGCGCACCTTCGGCGGACTCGCCTCCGTAAGAGAGGAGCGCAAGCGTCTGTTTTCTGAATTTATGACAGAAACCGACACGTTTATAAACCCCGAAATGTCGCCTCAGCAGATACTCAACGCATTTACCGATATGGCTGCAAAAAACAACGCACTTATGAAGGAAACCGCGTTAAAGAAGCAGCTGCTTGATACTATCGGTGAATACAGCGAATACGGCATAGATTTCTTTGCGGACCGCGGCGAAGAAGACACCTTCCTTTGTACCGAGCAGGATATTAACCGCCTTATAATGAAAAAGGTAACTCCCACAATGTTCTGGCTGGCGGTGCATTATTACGAATGTATCTGGGCTTCCGATCCGGAAAACAACCCCTACACCCTGTCCCCCGTAATTATCGCCCCCTTTGATAAGATCGCAGATCAGTTCGAGGAATTCGATTCCATTCCCTTGCTCGTTCTCGACCACGCAGACAGCATATCTCCCGAATACGCCTGCGGCTTGTTCGCTCTGGCAAAAACGGCGATACTTATTTGCGATGGGTCGGGAGCAGCCCCCAAGCGCACCTTGCCCACGGGCACGGATATTCTCCTTGCAATACGCTCCGGCGCCGTTGCTTATGCGGATGAGTATTCCGTCCTTACCCAAAAAGGACTTTCCGTTTCGGAAAATTCCGTGGCAGATTGCTTCCGTTCATAAATAAAAAACAAAAAATATAAAAACAAAAAACCGAAAGGACTTTCCCAAAATGAAAAGAAGAATTTCCATTATCGCGCTTCTTCTCGCAGTGCTTATGGTAGCAAGCGTTTTTGTTGCTTGTCAGGATAACACTCCCGATGAAAGCAAGGGCGGCAACGTTTCCAAGCAGGAAGGCGACGGTCGCTACGTAGCAGACCTTCCCGAATTTACTTGGAACACCTCTTCCGGCACCTACGGCACCTTTGACGTTCTCGTAACCAGCCAAGAGGGCGACTCTACCTATTTCTCCGAAGAGATCGGATACGATCTGTACGAAACTACCGACGAGGTTCTTAACGCTGCAGTTATGGAGCGTAACAACTACGTTGAACAGCTTACCGGCGTTGAGGTCGTTGCTCATCCCGTGAAAAACGTTGTAACAGCTCTTAACGACCAGATCGCAGGCGGTATGAAGGATTACGATATGGCTATGCCCTTTATGCCCGGCGCAGCTACTCTCGCACAGGAAGGCAAGCTTCACGCGCTCAACAGCGAAAAGCTTTCCGCTTATATCGATCTTTCTCAGCCTTGGTGGGATGCAAACGCTACCGCAGGTCTTTCTGTTGACAATATCGTATACTTCACCACCGGCGATATCTCCATTATGCAGAAGATCGTTTCCACCGCAGTTACCTTCAACAAGGATATGTACGCTTCTCTCTTCCCCGGTGAAAAGACTCTGTACGAAATGGTTGATGACGGCGAATGGACTCTCGATAAAATGGTAGAACTTGCAAAGGTTGCTACCGTTCAGGACGGCGACGGCGACTGGGATCTTCAGGACCAGTGGGGTTGCTCCGCTGCTTACGGCGATGCTAATATGTTCTATCTCGCATCCGGCAACACCATTTGCTCCAAGGATTCCGATGACCTTCCCGTATTCTCTATGAATTCCACCTCCAGCATCAGCGCTGCTATTAAGGTTCTTGAAGTACTTCAGTCTGACGGCTGGGCTATTATGGCTCAGGATATGAAGAATATGAGCGATAAGAACATCTGGGTTTCTTCTCTTGACGTATTCGGCGAAGGCAGAGCTTTGTTCAGAACCACTGCATTCTCTGCTATCAAGAAGCTCCGCGCTTATGAAGAAGGCGTTGAATTCGGTATCGTTCCCATGCCCAAGCTTAACGCTGACCAGGAAAAGTACTATACTCCCTGCTCCGCTCGTTATGCATATGCAGTAGTTATCCCCAACTGTGTTGAGGACGAAGAATTCTCCGCATATATGACCGAGCTCGTTTGTTGTGAAGCAAAGAACTACGTAACCGACGCTTACTACGAAGTAACTCTTAAGAAGCGCGATTCCAAGGACGATGAAACCGAGCGTATGCTTGACCTCATCTTCTCCAACGTAGTTTACGATACCGGTTATATCTACGGCTTCTCCGGCGCAAGCTCCATTCTTGAAAATCTTATGAGCTCCAAGGGTACCGATGTTCAGTCTTCTGTTGAAGAAGTAACCGATACCATTGAATCCGCTATCGAAGATACTATCGAAAACTTCAGAGATTAATATACTCACACTGTTTATGTTATTTTTACCCGCGGCGGGTTTAAGACCCGCCGCGCGGTTTCGTTAAAAAAGGTACATCCTATAAACGGAGGCAAAAAATGAAAAAACTTTTGGTTTTGTTCCTTTGTCTTATTATGGCAGGCTCCTGCTTACTGGTTTCCTGCAATGATAACCCGCAGAACAATAACGCATCCACCGCGGATACTTCCAAGGTAGAAGCAGGCTACGATTCCGAAACCGGACGTTACGTAGCAAATCTTCCCGCTTTTGAGTGGAACGTAAATGATAGCGTTTACGCTACCTTTGACGTTGCTGTAACCAGCAACGAAGAACAGTCTACTTATTTTTCCGAAGATATCGGATTTGATAAGTATGCTACTACCGATGCGGTTATCAACGAAGCTGTCAGAGAACGTAACAATCTCGTTACCGAGCTTACCGGCGTAACTGTTAACCCCATCTACGTTAAGAACGTAACCACCGCAGTTCAGGACGATATCGCAGGCGGTCTGGGCAACTACGATATGGCAATGCCCTTCCTTTCCGGCGCAATAACTATGGCGCAGGAAGGTCAGCTTGAAGTTCTCAACAGCGAAAAGCTTTCCGCATACATAGATCTTTCTATGCCTTGGTGGTCTCAGGGCGCAAACGAAGCTTTTTCTATTTCCGATCAGCTTTATTTCTCCACCGGCGATATCACCATAATGTCCAAGATCTCCACCCGCGCTCTCGTTTTCAATAAGGAAATGTATTCCACCCTTTTCCCCGGTGAAAAATCCTTGTACGAAATGGTTGAAGAAGGTATCTGGACCTACGATACCATGCTTGAAATGTGCAAAAAAGCAACCGTTGAAAACGGCGACGGCAAGTGGGATTATAACGATACCTGGGGTCTGGTAAGCGAAACCTCCGATCCTTATAACTTCTATTCCGCAGCAGGCGAATCCCTTGCAAACAAGGACGCAGACGATCTGCCCTACCTCACCTTTGAAGGCACCCGTTCCGTAAGCGTTGCTCAGCGTCTGCTGGAAGAATATGCAAAGAAAAATACCTGGCACATTTCCTCCAACAGACTGGGCGTTGACCACGGCGTTCCCGCTTCCGATATCTGGGTAGTTTCTCTTGATATCTTCGGCGAAGGCAGAGCGTTGTTCCGTTGCAGCGTATTCTCCGCTATCAAGAAGCTCCGTAACTATGAAGACGGTATCGAATTCGGCATCGTTCCTCTTCCCAAGTTCGATGCAGAGCAGGAAAACTACTACACTCCTTCCGGATCCGGCACTTACGTTGCTGTAATTCCCGTTTCCGCAAAGGATCCCGAATTCTCTGCATATATGACCGAGCTTATCGCTTGCGAAGCAAAGAATTATCTTACCCCCGCATACTACGAAACCACCCTTAAATCCCGCGATGCCCGCGACGATGAATCCGAAGAAATGCTGGATAAGTACATTTTCGCAAACCTTAAGTTTGACGTGGGCTCCTTCTACAACTTCGGCGGCGTAGGTTCTATGATGCAGACTCTCGCTTACGAAGGCAAGACCGATATAGTTTCCACCTTCGAAAGCATCAAGGCTGAAGCAGAAAACGCTATCGAAGATACTATAGAAAACTACCGCAATTAATTATGGCTTTTCTTCCTATAACGAAAGAGGAAGCATTGGCAAACGGTATAACCGAATTTGATTTTGTTATCGTGACGGGTGATGCCTACGTGGATCACCCGTCATTCGGTACAGCGGTCATCGGCAGGGTACTGGAAGCGGAGGGATATTCCGTTGCGGTAATTCCCCAGCCGGATTGGCGCACTACCGATGATTTCAAGCGGTTCGGCAAGCCCCGCCTTGCTTTCCTTGTAAACAGCGGCAATATAGATTCAATGGTGGCGCATTACACAGCCGCGCGCCGCAAACGCAACAGCGATTATTATTCACCCGGCGGTGTTGCGGGTAAAAGACCCGACCGCGCGGTGATCGTATACTGCAACCGTATCCGCGAAGCCTACGGGGACGTGCCTCTTATTATCGGGGGTATAGAAGCGTCCACCCGCCGCTTTGCCCATTACGATTATTGGACGGATTCCGTGCGCCGCAGTATCCTTGTGGACAGCCGCGCGGATATACTTACCTACGGTATGGGGGAAAACATACTCCGACGTATCGCTTTTCTTTTGGATAAAGGCGTGCCCGTTAAAAAGATACGGGACGTAAGAGGCTGTTGTTATCTGGCGGAAAAGGATTTTGTTCCCAAGTTCGAAACCGAATTTATCGGGGATTACGATACTTTAAAGACAGATAAACAGTTTTTCGCAAAAGCATTCGGTATTCAGGCAAAAAACCAGGACCACGTTATCGGCAAGGCGCTTATAGAGGATTACGGGGATAAAATTCTGGTGCAGACACCGCCCATGCCTCCTCTTACCCGCGCAGAGCTGGATGCGGTTTACTCACTTCCTTTCGAAAGGGAGTATCACCCGTATTACGAGCAGTTTGGCGGAGTTCCCGCCATAAACGAGGTGAAGTTTTCCATAGCCCACAACCGCGGCTGCTTCGGCAACTGCAATTTCTGCTCCATCGCCTTCCATCAGGGCAGGCAGGTGGTTTCCAGAAGCGTGGAATCCGTGGTAAGAGAAGCGGAAATTCTCGCCGCCAAGCCGGATTTCAAGGGCTATATTCACGATGTGGGCGGCCCCACCGCAAACTTCCGCTTTGCCTCCTGCGAAAAGCAGAAAAAGCACGGTCTTTGCGTAAACCGCAAATGTTTGGAGCCTTCGCCCTGCCCCAATATGAAGGTGGACCACAGCGATTACATCCACCTGCTTGAAGAGGTAGAAAAGGTAAAGGGCGTTAAAAAGGTGTTTATACGAAGCGGTATCCGTTTCGATTACGTTCTGGCAGATAAAAACGATGCTTTTTTCAAAAAGCTTGTGCGCGACCACGTAAGCGGACAGCTTAAGGTTGCTCCCGAGCATTGCGTGGACAGCGTGCTTCACTGTATGGGTAAACCGAGCATAGAAACCTACAACCGCTTTAAAAAGAAGTTTTATTCCATTACGCAGTCTATGGGCAAGGAGCAGTATCTCGTTCCCTATCTTATGTCCTCCCATCCGGGCAGTAAGCTGGAGGATGCGCTGGAGCTTGCTTTATATTTAAAGGAAAACAACATTAATCCCGAGCAGGTGCAGGATTTTTATCCCACGCCGGGCACAGCGTCCACCTGTATGTTTTACACGGGTGTAGATCCCTTTACGGGTAAAAGCGTGTATGTTCCCCGTTCATACGAGGAAAAACAGCTTCAGCGTGCTCTGCTTCAGGCATACCGTCCCGAAAACGCGGCTATGGTCAAAAAAGCCTTGTATAAATTGGGCAGGGAAGACCTTATTCCCGTTTTGCTTCCTTACCGTAAAAAAGCAACAGAGCCTCAAAAACAAAATAAAAACAAACCCAAAAATCACCAAAAGACAAAAACAAACGATAAACGCAGAAGAAAGTAATTTCTTCTGCGTTTTTTCCTTATTTATCAAAGCATATTCGGCTTTTCTCTGCGCATAATTGTTTCGAGGGCGTTTTGATCATTCATCTTAAAAAACAAAAAAGGTGATGTTATGAAAAGGATTTATCGTTTTACCTTTCTCATCCTTTGTGCCTGCATCTGTCTGGGCGTGTTATCCGGAACTCACGCCGCGGCGGGACGGTTGAAGCTTATCCCCGGCGGAATGAATTTCGGTGTCAAATTTTTCACAGACGGACTGCTGGTAGTAGGCACGGCGGATGTAACAACCTCTGCAGGCTTGTGTTCCCCTGCAAAGGATTGCGGTATTAAAGTAAAGGAAACAATTATTTCGGCAGACGGCAAAAAGCTTTCCGCATCGGAAGAGCTTTTACGCGCCGTAGACCAAAGCGGCGGCAAGGAAATGGTGCTTACCGTAAAAAATACGGAGGGCGCGGAGCGTCAGGTCAAGGTGACACCGGTGTTAAGCTCGGAAACGGGTAAATGGTGTATCGGCGTGTGGGTGCGTGATTCCACCGCAGGTATCGGCACCGTGACCTATATAAACGGGTTTACCGGTGATTTCGGCGGTCTGGGCCACGGTATCTGCGACGTGGATACGGGAGCTTTAATGCCCGTCGGCAAAGCCTACGTGGTGGATGTGAATATCACTGCCATAGACAAGGGAGATACCCGCGTCCCCGGCGAACTGAAGGGCACCTTCGGCAAGGAAACTCGGGGCGAGATCTTCAAAAACACACAGACCGGTGTTTACGGCAATTTTTCTACCCTGCCCGCAAGCCTTCGCCAACCCATAGAGGTAGCCAAAAAGAAAGAGGTTACCGAAGGCAAAGCCACGGTGCTGTGCCAGATAAACGGCAAGGTCGGTGAATACGATATAGAGATAGTGAAGGTATATAAGGATTCGGGGGAAACCAAAAACTTTCTTATCCGTGTTACCGATCCCGAACTGCTTAAGGCTACCGGCGGCATCGTTCAGGGAATGTCCGGCTCGCCTATTATCCAGAACGGCAGACTTGCCGGCGCCGTGACTCACGTTCTTGTAAACGACCACACCAAAGGCTACGGCATATTTATAGAGAATATGCTGGGCGCGCAATAACAAATCACCCCAAGAAGCAACAAAGTCTTCTTGGGGTGGTATTTATATAGCCTCTATCGCCGCGGTGAGTGCGGTTATGATCTGCTCAAGGGTGAGCGACGGATGCTTATCGCCCGTCTGCTGGGGCAGATAGGGAACGTGAATAAAACCAATCTTTTTGTCCGTCCCGTCAAAGCGGTGAAGCAGGGAATAAAGCAGATCGTTGCATACAAATGCCCCTGCGGAATAGGATTTAAAAGAGGGCACGCCCGCTTGATTTATTGCTTCAACAATATCGTCAACAGGCAGTGTGGAAAAATATGCGGCGGGCGCGTTTTCGATAACGGGAACGTTTTTCGGCATAGCTCCGTCGTTGTCGGGAATACGGGCATCCCGCAGGTTTATGCCTATCACCTCGGGAGTAACGCCCTTTCTGCCCCCTGCCTGACCGATACAGATAATAACCTCCGGTTCACACTCCTCGGCTTTTGCTATCACCGTGCCGCTTGCCTTTTCAAAGGAGGTGGGCACGCATAGCTTTACAATATTATATTTACCAACCCTTTCCGGAAGTCCTTTTACCGCTTCATAAGAAGGGTTTATTTTTTCTCCTCCGAAGGGGTCGAAGCCGGTTATCAAAAGTGTTTTTTCTGCCAAAACGGGTTTGCTCCTTTTTTGTTTTCTCATTTAATCATATCTCCCACGGGCGCGTTTGTCAATGGTTTTACATAATTAAACTGCGTTTTTTGTCGCAAAAAAGGGAGTGTTGTTGGCAAATGTCGTAAAAAGTTGGCAAAAAGGTGAATAAATTGGCAAAAACCTATTGCCAAAAACTGCCAAATGTGTTATAATTCTGCCAAAAGGAAAACATAATGTATTTTTTGAAAGGATGTAACGGCAATGGAAAAACAGCAGACAAGAGCAAGAGTATTTATAGCGGACGGTTCGGCGGAGTTCCGCGCGCAATGCGTACAGCACCTCCGTCCCCGAGGCGTGGAGATCGTGGGAGAGGCATCGGACGGCAGGGAAGCCTTTACCCGAATATGCCGCAGTAAGCCCAACGTGGTCATAAGTGAAATATATTTAGGCGCGCTGGACGGCGCGGGACTTATAAAGGAGTGCAGAAAACAGCTTGGGGATAATGCCCCTGCGTTTATAATGATGTCCGCCTTTAATTCGGAGGAGCTTTTTGAGGAGTGCTGTGAAGCGGGCGCTTCTTATTGTATGATAAAGCCGCCGGATTATACCACTCTGGCAGAGCGTGTGGTGCGTCTTTCGGATAAATCCCGCCGACTCCGTGTCCGCAGAGAAAACGATGAAAACGATCTGGAAGCGCAAGTTACCAAAATAATACATCAAATAGGCGTTCCTGCACATATTAAAGGATACCAGTATCTTCGCACCGCGATAATAATGACGATAAACGATAACGATATAATCAATTCCGTAACAAAGGTGCTTTATCCTTCGGTGGCAAAGAAATACGGTACCACCTCCTCCCGCGTGGAAAGAGCTATCCGCCACGCTATCGAGGTGGCTTGGGACAGAGGGGATCTGGAGGTGCTCAACTCCTTCTTCGGATACACGGTTCAAAACTCCAGAGGAAAGCCCACCAATTCGGAATTTATCGCCATGATCGCAGATAATCTTCGGCTCAAAAACAAGGCTTTAACGGTGTAAAAAATTTTTTTAAATTTTTGTGTTTTTCCTATTGACATTTGCGAAAAATGTGCTATACTAATAACAGTAATCATTCCTACTTTTTAAAAGGAGGCGCAAATGTCAAGGCAAAGAGAAGCAATACTTTCCGCCGTGCGTGAAAGCTGTTGCCATCCGGATGCGGATATGATATGCGCAAGGGTAAAAGAGGATATACCTCACGTATCTCTGGGCACGATATACCGCAATTTAGGCAAGCTGGCAGAAGAAGGGCTTATCCGCAGGATCGCAGTTCCCTTCGCGGCAGACAGATTTGATAAAACCTTAACACCCCACGGCCACGCAGTATGTCCCGCTTGCGGTGACGTAAGCGACCTGCCGGAGCATGTTTCGGAAACTCTGAAGCTTGCTTTGGGGGAATGTATTTCCTACGAACTAACGGTGCGCAGGGAATGTGAAAAATGTAAAAAAATAAAAAAATATACAGTTTAAAATTTAAGGAGAAACACAATGAACATTAAAGGAACCAAAACCGAACAGAATCTTATGACCGCTTTCGCAGGCGAATCTCAGGCAAGAAACAAATATACCTATTTTGCATCCGTAGCACGTAAAGAGGGTTACGTTCAGATCGCAAATATTTTTGAAGAAACCGCAAACAACGAAAAAGAACACGCAAAAATGTGGTTCAAGCTTCTCGGCGGTATCAGCAACACCGAAGCAAACCTTGAAGAAGCTGCAGAAGGCGAAAATTATGAATGGACCGATATGTACGCTACCTTCGCAAAGGAAGCTCGTGAAGAAGGCCTCGAAGCTATCGCAAAGCTTTTTGAAGGCGTAGCAGCAATCGAAAAAGAGCACGAAGAAAGATACAGAAAGCTTCTCAAGAACTGCAAGGAAGGTCTTGTATTCAGCAAGGAAGGCGATACCATCTGGGAATGCCTTAACTGCGGCCACGTAGTTATCGGCAAGAAGGCTCCCAACGTATGCCCCGTATGCGCTCATCCTCAGGCATACTTTGCAGAAAAGAAGATCAACTATTAATTAGCTCGCCTAAATAACTCAGATCGTAAAAACGCAAATATAAAAATCGGCGAGGGCAATAAGAATTGCTCTCGCCATTATTATCGGGGTCCCCGAGAAGCCGTTAGGCTTCTTGGGGTGATTATTTGCATTATTGATTGTTTTAAGGTAGAAATCCGCTTTTGCGGATTTCTTTTTTGCGTTTTTACTACGCGACTTTACTTCGCTCGCTGTAGGTTACTACAGCGTTCGAAGGGTCCCCGAAAACGCTTGCATTTTTGGGGCGCGAGATTCCGCTCGTAAAGGTCGTGTTCTGCGTCATTTAGCCATCGCTTTGGTTCCGAGATATTTTATTGACATTTCTGTATACTTCTGCTATAATGCACACAAATGGTTGCGCGCGCAACTAATTTTAAAAAAGAGGTGGCTTTATGGCATCCACGATGCGTTATATAAATATAGTAAGCCGTTGCTGTTCCATGTACCGTTCACAGCGGTTGGAGGGGTCAGAGCTTGGCGCCTGCCATATTCCGTATATACTCACCCTTTGCAGAAATCCCGGTATCACGCAGGAGACCCTTTGCAAGATGGTGTATATCAACAAAAGCAACGTGACCCGTGCCCTTACCTATCTTGAACAGCACGGGTACGTACGCAGGGAGCAAAGCGAAACGGACAAAAGAGTTCTGCTTGTTTACCCCACGGAAAAAGCGTTGAGCGAATTACCCCGAATAAGAAGTATTCTTAAAGATTGGAACGAATATATAACCGAGGATATTACCGAAGAAGAGCTGTGCGCTTTTATGGCGGTGCTTGAAAAAATAGCCAAAAAAGCCGCATCTTACGGCGAATTATCCGAAACCGCAGGGGAGGGAGAACGGCTTTGAAAAAGATACTTGCATACCTTAAGCCTTACGGCGTGTCTATGACGGTTTCCTATACCGTAAAGATACTTGCCACTATGGCGGAGCTGGCTCTGCCCTATATTCTTAGCTATATTATAGACCGTATTATCCGTCCTCTCGAAGGGCAGACGGATATAAACACAAACGCGGTTATAAACCGCATCGTTTTTTGGTCGGCGTTTATGATCCTTTGCGCCGCTATCGCCGTTGTGGGCAACATTACCGCAAACAGAATGGCGGCAAAGGTTTCCAAATCCGTGGCAGGGGAAATAAGAAGCGATCTTTTCAGGCGCACTATGGCGCTTTCCCCCGCCCAGACCGACAGCTATACCGTAGCTTCTCTGGAAAGCCGTCTTACTACGGATACATATAATATCCACCACTTTATGAACGTGGTACAGCGTATGGGCATACGGGCGCCCATAATGCTTTTCGGCGGTCTTATCATCACCGCCACGCTGGACCCCGTGCTTACGGGTGTAATGGCGTGCGTGCTTCCCTTTATATTTATTACCGTTTACGGAATTTCCCGCAAGGGACTTCCTATGTTCCGCGAAACCCAAAAGGCGGTGGACGGAATGGTAAAGGTAGTCCGCGAGGACGCACAGGGAATAAGAGTAATAAAGGCGCTTTCCCGCAAAGAATACGAATCCCGCCGTTATGATACCGCCAACAAAACCCTTGCGGCAAAAGAGAAAAAGGCAAACATAACTATGGCGGCTTCCAATCCGGTAATGACCTTTTTTATGAATTTGGGTCTTACCGCCGTGGTGTTTATCGGCGCGTTCCGCGTAAACTCCGACCTTACCGAACCGGGCAAGATAGTTGCGTTTATCCAGTATTTCACCCTCATTTCTATGGCAATGCTGGCAATTTCCCGCCTTTTCGTCATATTTTCAAAGGCTTCCGCCTCTGCGGGCAGAGTGGCGGAGGTGCTGGATACCCCCTACGACCTGCAGGTATGCTCCGAAACCGACTATCCCCCCAAAAAAGACGGCAGCTTTATACGCTTTGATAAGGTCTCCTTTGCATACAACAACACCAAAAACGTGCTTCACGATATTTCCTTCACCCTTGAAAAAGGGCAGTCGCTGGGTATTATCGGCGCGACGGGAAGCGGCAAGACTACAATTCTCGCTTTGCTTATGCGCCTTTATGACGTTACGGAGGGCGCGGTTTATATAGACGGCAAGGATATCCGCACCATCCCTGCGGACAAGCTGCACACAATGTTCGGCGCCGCTATGCAAAACGATTTTATCTTTGCGGGAAAAATAAACGAAAACATAAAATTCTTCAGGGATATATCCGATGAAGAAATGCACTCCGCCGCAAAAACCGCTCAGGCAGACGGGTTTATATTGGGCTTTGAAGAAGGCTATGAACGGGAGCTGACCTCAAAGGGTAACAACCTTTCCGGCGGACAAAGGCAAAGAACCTTTATATCCCGTGCCGTTGCGGGAAACCCTCAAATTCTTGTGCTGGACGATTCTTCCTCCGCATTGGATTACCGCACAGACTCCGCTTTGCGCAAAGCCTTGAAGACAGACACCGCCGGCAGTACCACCGTAATAGTGGCGCAACGTGTAAGCTCGGTTATGAGCTGTGATAAGATTATCGTCCTTTCCGAAGGCAGAATAAGCGCTATGGGCACCCACGAATATCTTTTGGAAAACAGCGAAGAATACCGCGATATAAGCAATTCCCAGATGGGAGGTGCCGTTCTTGACTAAAAAAACATCTTTAAAAGGCAAAAAAGCGGCGCTTTTGCGTTTGGGAAGCTATCTTTTCCGCCACAAATTATACGTTATAACCGCGTTTGCTTTAATGCTTGCTTCAAACCTCCTTGCCCTTTTGGGTCCCTCCCTTTCCGCAAAAGCCATAAACGCCATAAACCTGGGAGTGGGCAAGGTGGATATGGATACGGTAACGAAAAACGTTATACTTATGGTTATCGTTTACGCCGCCTCCGCGCTGATGTCCTTCCTTCTTGCGGCGTTGCTTGTAAAACTGGGACAAAAAATAACCTATACCTTGCGCAAAGAGGTTTTCGACCATTTGCTCACGTTACCTGCGGGATATTTCGATACCCACCAGACGGGTGATATAGTAAGCCACATTTCCTACGATATAGATACGGTAAACGCATCTCTTTCCCACGATCTTTTGCAGATATGCGCTTCCGTTGTTACGGTGGCAGGCTCTTTGGGCTATATGCTTTCAATATCTCCCGTGCTTATCGGCGTTTTTGCGGTGACCGTGCCCATTTCCATACTGTTCACCCGTTATAAGACCAAGCGGACAAGGCCTCTTTTCAAAAGAAGAAGCGCAAAGCTGGGCGAGCTTAACGGCTATGCGGAGGAAATGCTTTCCGGTCAGCGCACCATACGCATATACGGCAGGGAAAAGGACGTTTGCAACCGTTTTGATGACCGCAACGCCCAGTCCTGCGATGCGTATTACGAGGCGGATTACCACGGCGCAATTATCGGCCCCGGCGTCAACTTTATAAACAACCTTTCCGTTTCTCTGGTGACCCTCATAGGCGGCATATTCTTTATGCTTTCCTTAACGGGAGCCCTGCCTGCAACCAGCATAATGTTTTTGAATTTGGGAGATCTGTCTGCATTCGTCCAGTATTCCCGTAAGTTCGCAGGCCCCATAAACGAATTTGCAAACATTTTGGCAGACCTTCAGTCCGCTTTGGCGGCGGCAGACCGTATTTTCGGAATTCTCGATACTTCTCCCGAAGCGGAGGATGACGAAAACGCCATCATTCTGGATAACGTAAAGGGCGACGTGGAGATAAAGAACGTAACTTTTGGTTACGATGCGGACAAGGCGGTTATTAAGGATATGTCTGTAAAAGTCCCTGCGGGAAGCGTAACGGCTATCGTAGGTCCTACGGGGGCGGGCAAGACCACCCTCATCAACCTGCTTATGCGGTTTTACGATGTAAACGAGGGAAGCATTGCCGTAGACGGCAAGGATATCCGTCTGTACACCCGTGATTCCCTGCGCAAGGCGTATACAATGGTGCTTCAAGAAACCTGGCTTTTCGGCGGTACTATCGCAGAAAATATTGCCTACGGCAAAGAGGATGCCACCCGTGAACAGATCGAACACGCCGCCAAGCAGGCGCATATAGATGGGTTTATAAACACCCTGCCCGATGGATACGATACCGTTATAACCGATAACGGAGTAAGCATATCCAAAGGACAAAAACAGCTCATAACCATCGCCCGCGCTTTCCTTGCGGATGCACCTATGCTTATTCTTGACGAAGCTACCTCCAACGTAGACTCCCGCACGGAAAAGAATATACAGTCCGCAATGCGCTCTCTTATGGAGGGCAGGACCTGCTTTGTTATCGCCCACAGACTCTCCACCATAAAGGAAGCGGATAACATTCTGGTTATGCGTGACGGACGTATCACCGAGCAGGGCACTCACGATAGCCTTATGGAGCAGGGCGGATTTTATGCGTCGCTGTATAATTCCCAATTCGATACGGCAGAATAGAATGCTATAAGCAAAAAGAGAAGGCTTTTTACAAACCTTCTCTTTTTTCGCCTTTTTATTCTGTTGATTTGTTAATATTTGGGTGGTATAATTTTACGTAGGTGATATGTATGGATCTTATTTTTCAAACCAGAGGCTTAAAGCTTATAAACCGTCTTTTTTCTCCAAACAAAAAGGCGGAAACGGCAATCCCTTTTTACCCTCAAAAGCCTGATTTCCCCGGGGTAAAGCCAATATCCCAACCCTTTGAACGGGTAACACCGGAGGAGGTGGGGGTAGACAGCGCAAGGGTAAACGAATTTATAAACGAGCTTATATCGGATAAAAGCGTAAATCTCCACGGTATAACCTTAATAAGAAAGGGCAAGATCTTTTTTGAAGCGGATTTCGGCTTGTATCGGAGCGAAATCTGGCACGCCGCATATTCGATGAGCAAGACTGTGGTAAGTATTGCAATATGCTTTATGTTTGAAGAAGGCTCGCTTTCTCCCGATGACCGTATTGCCGATCTTTTGGATATAGGCAATATTGCAAAAATAGGCAAAGGCGGCATAACCGTAAAAGAACTGCTTACAATGTCCACGGGAATTTCCTTCAACGAGCTGGGCGCGGTTACGGAAAACGATTGGGTAAAAGGTTTTTTTGAATCTAAAACGAAATTCGAAGCGGGAGAAGGCTTCGAATACAACAGTATGAACAGCTATATCCTTTCCTGCATTATCAAAAAGGTTGCGGGGGTTGGAGTAAACGAATATCTGGAAGACAAGCTGTGGAATCCGCTGGGAATAGATATGCACCCTTGGGAAACCTGCCCGAAGGGAATAGAAAAAGGAGGCTGGGGGCTTTATCTCCGCCGTGAAGACACGGCAAAATTAGGCGTTCTTATAATGAACGGCGGTGTCTGGAACGGAAAACGGATAATAAGCGAAAAATATTTGAACTTAATGATTCGCCGCCACCGTAAATGCCCCGCGGAATACGGAGGGTTCGATTACGGCTGCCATATCTGGATAGGGCACAGCCGCAAAAGCTTTTTGTTAAACGGTATGTTCGGTCAAAATGTGTTGGGGTTCAGGGAAAACGGCGTTATTATCGCTTCCAACGGCGGAAACGATGAGGTCTTCCAGCAAAGCCCGTTTTTTAAAATAGCAGAAAAACATTTCGGCTCTGCAAATTTCAAAGAAAGCCTGCCCCGAAACAAAAAAGCATATAAAACGCTGTGCAAAACCGCAAAAAAACTTTGCGGGGAAAAAACAAAAAAAGAAAATTCTTTTGCCCGCATAAAAAGAGAACGGTTTTTAAAAGAAATATCGGGCAGGGAATACAACATCCTTTCAAAAAACCGCGTTTCCGCAAGTCTTTTGCCCGTAACGCTTCGCGCTATCCAAAATAATTACGGCACGGGAATAAACAAAATATCCTTTTTATATGAAAACGGCGCGCTGTATACGGATTTTGTTTCGGAAGACGGTGTGCGTCGGGTGGTTTCGGGCTTCGAAGAAGGGGAGTACACAAAGCTTGATTTCGGGGGCGAAAAATATATAGTGGGAAGCTTTGCCCGTTTTGGAAAAAACGAAGACGGCGTGCCCGTTTTAACCCTAAACTGCGCTTTTTGCGAAACCGCTTCGGAAAGGGTAATAAAGTTTTATTTTTCAGCGCAGGGTAAACTGCGTATCACCTTTACGGAAAGACCGGGGGTGCGTCTTTTTGACAAAGCTTTGGAAATAGTGGGTGCGGTAAGCAAAAATAAGCTTCTTTCCGCTGCAGGCAAACGGGATCTGGATTATCTCCGCTACCGCATAAAGGCAACCTTTAGTCCCGAATATACAGCCGAACAAAAAAACAAGCACTTGGAGTAATTTCCAAGTGCTTAAATTTTATTTTTTCTTTTTTGCGCTTACTATAAGAAGCACTATTCCCGCTGTTATGGCGCAAACGCCCATAAAAAAGGCTATTGAAGGCAAGCCGCCAAAGGTGCTTTTTGTAATGAGTATTGCGGTGGGTCCGTCCGCTCCGCCGATAATGCCAACGCTCTGCTGTCTTGTCAGCAAAGAGGTAATAACACCGCAAAGGGGTATAACAAAGCTTGCAAACGATGTCACCGCACCGAGAATAAGTGTAATAATTCCTGCTTTTTTCATATTTTCACTCCTTTATGAGCATAGGCTTGAAGTTTAAAAAATCCGCAGAAACCAGATGGACCTCTATTCCGTCAATATGCTGAGGCAGGTGTTCTTTTATCGCCCCGTGCAAATGACCGTACCAGCAACGTCTTATACCGTTTTCCCGCATTATCTCGGTAAGAGATCTTGTGGGGGGATAATGTATAAAACAAACTATTTCCGCTTGGGGGTTTTCTTCTTTAAGCTTTAGCGCCTCTTTTATTGAAAGATTAAGCCTTCCTGCTTCACGGGCAATGATTTTTTTGTCTTTTTCGCTTGCCCCGTTTTCTTCCACCCAGCCGCGGGTACCGCAAATAATAAGGTCTTCCGCAAGGTAAGCGTTGTTGTACAGAAACTCTATACTGTCTGCGCCGGAGGCTTCTTTATATTCTTTCAGTTTTTTTGCGCTTTGCCACCAAAGATCGTGGTTTCCTTTGGAAATTATCTTTTTTCCCGGCAGAGAATGTATAAACGCCAGATCCTCCACCGCGTTTTCAAACCTTAACCCCCAGGAAATATCTCCCACGATCACCACCGTGTCGGTGTCCTTAACGGTAGTGCGCCAATTTTCTCTTAATTTTTCGGTGTGATTTTCCCATTTTGCGCCGAAAACGTCCATAGGCTTGTCCGCATCGTGGGAAAGATGCAGGTCTGCTATTACGAATACCGCCATAGGATCTTCACCGCCTTTAAACTAAATAAAGAATAATTTTTAATGGTTTTGGGCAAACTGTATATGAAACGGAGGGATAATTAATGGAACAAAAACACGTAAACCACGGTATTGATTGCAACGTTACCGATTGCATTTACCATGCGGAACAGCGCATTTGCACAGCGCCCAAGATAAACGTGGGACCTACCCACGCGGAATGTTCTTCACAGACCGCTTGCAACACCTTTAAGTCTGCGGAAGACTGCCATCACTGCAAGTAAAGAGATTTCTTTATATCCGCTTTATCCACTACACGGGTGAAGCGGATCTCTTTTTTGTATATATCCGCAAGGGGCGCGGGAATTTTTGTTCCCGTGTGCTTGCTCAGCGCCTGATGTGTCGTTTCTTTCACACCCAAAGCCTGCGCAACCGCAGGAGCGAATTTATAAGGCGATGCGGTGGAAACCACCATACATTTTTCCTTGCTTCCCATAACAGCGGCGGCGGTGTGGGTATCTATGGTATAGCCGAACTCATCGAAAATATGCTCGATTATCTGCGCCGTACTCTCGTCGTCACAGCTGGAACAGCCGAATTCTGCTTCAAGCACGTCGAGCTGTTCTTTGGTAAGGGAGAATATACCGTCTTCCTTCAGGCTTTCCATAAAGGCTTTTGTCTGCGCGGGACCGAAATCGAAGCAGAGAAGTCTTTCAAGGTTGGAAGCAATAAGAATATCCATAGAAGGAGAAGTTGTTGCGTAGAAGGGACGGCGGATATCGTAAACGCCGGTCACAAAGAAATCGGTAAGCACGCGGTTTTTGTTGGATGCGCAAACAAGTCTTCCCAAAGGAATACCCATTTTCTTTGCTATCCAGCCTGCAAGAATATCGCCGAAGTTGCCGGTGGGCACGGATACGTTAAGAATTTCACCTTCCTTAATAAAGCCCTGTCTTACAAGGTCAATATAAGAAGAAACGTAATAAGCTACCTGAGGCACAAGACGGGCAATATTTATGGAGTTTGCAGAGGAAAGGAATTCGCCTTGCTCTGCCGCTGTCTTTTTAATATCCTCGTCTGCGAAAATGGATTTTACGGCAGACTGGGCATCGTCAAAATTACCGCGTACGGCAATAACGTTTACGTTGTTGCCTTCTTGTGTAGCCATCTGTCTTTTCTGGGTATCGGAAACACCGTCGGTAGGATAATATACGGTTATGCGGGTCTGCTCAAGATCTTTAAAGCCTTCCATAGCCGCCTTGCCCGTGTCGCCGGATGTAGCGGTAACGATATGGGCAGTTCTGGTTTCGCCGCAATATTTCATAGACATACGTAAAAGTCTGGGCATTATCTGCAAAGCCATATCTTTAAAAGCGCAGGTGGGACCGTGCCACAGCTCAAGAAACGCCATATTGTCGCAAACCTTTACGGGAGCGGGGGAGGGGTCGAAATTGGGATAAGCGTACGCCTTTTTGCATTCCGCCAGTATCTCTTCTTTTCCTAATTCGGGGAAAAATTTATAAAGTATCTCTGCGGCTATTTGGTTGTATTCATAGCCGTAAAAAGCGTTTATTTCCTCTTGTGTAAGCGCAGGTATCTCCTCGGGTACAAACAGACCTCCGTCGGGCGCAAGACCTTTGCAGATCGCTTCGGGAGCCGTATAATATTTCTTTTCGCTGTCGCGTGTGCTGTAGTATCTCATCAGAATGCTTCCTTTATATGATTTATACTTTTAATCTCTCCGTTTTTAAAGGCATATACCTCTATAATATCGTTACGCAGAGAGAAAACTCGTCTGTTTAATGTAAAAAACTTGTGTTTAACGGGAATTTTCCCGTTTTTCAAATAATGCTCGGTAAGGTCTTTTCTTGCTTTTAAAAACCTTTTTATCTTTTCTTCGTCCACCGCTTGGGCAGGTGTGCCGAAAGCTTCGCCCGTGCGGGTCTTTACTTCCACAAAAGCCAAAACCCCTCTTTTAAACGCCACTATATCCATTTCCCCGCCGCGAATTCGGTAGTTGCGGGCAAGTATTTTGTAGCCGTTTTTCAAAAGAAATTCCGCCGCTTTGTCTTCGCCCAGCCTTCCTATGTCTGCCATCGGTCACTCACCCAACAGCTTTTTAAGAAAGCTTTTTCTGTGTACGGGAGAAGCGCCGT
Source organism: Clostridia bacterium (assembly GCA_017537345.1). Classification (GTDB taxonomy): domain Bacteria; phylum Bacillota; class Clostridia; order Oscillospirales; family CAG-382; genus SFLA01. Next base: position 23,927 of record JAFYKY010000007.1, read on the forward strand.
GCTTCAGTATCGCTTCTCTGTGGTCCTTGGTGGCATATCCCTTGTGCTTTGCAAATCCGTATTCGGGATATTCTTTGTCCATTTCCATACAATGTCTGTCCCTGCTCACCTTGGCAAGTATGCTTGCCGCCGCAATGGAAGGGCTGAGCGCATCTCCCTTGATCACGGGACGGGCATCTATTTCAAAACCTCTGGCAATATTTCCGTCAATAAGAGCGTATTCGGGCCTGGTCTTTAAGCTTTCTATCGCCCGCTTCATCGCCAGCATGGATGCGTTAAGAATGTTGATTTTCTCAATCTCTTCAACGCTTGCGCTTGCAATTGCGTAATCAACGGCAAGGGATATGATCTCGTCAAACAGCTTATCTCTTTGCTTTTCCGTAAGCTTTTTGGAATCGTTCAGACCGGATATTTCAATGCCGTGGGGAAGTATTACTGCGGCGGCGAACACGGGGCCCGCAAGAGGACCTCTGCCTGCCTCGTCGCAACCGCATATAATCGAATAGCCTTCGTTTTTGACTTGATTTTCGATATCCCAATTCATATCTTATACCAACGTATCCAAAGTTATTTTGCCAATTTTACCGCCGCGGAATTCATCAAGTATAGTGGCGGAACAGCGTTCTTCGTTTATCTCGCCGCCGCTTATAAGCATTCCGCGCTTTCTGCCGATCTTTTCGAATATTTCAAAATCCATATCCTCGTCGGAAAGGGTTATACCATATCTTTCCGCCAGTAAATGGGGGTATTTGTCTCTTAAAATTCCGCAAAGTTTTACGGAAAGGGTAAGGGTATCCAATATTTCGTCCCTTATAGCTCCCGTGCAGGCAAGGTTGATTCCAACCTGCTGGTCATCAAACTTGTGCCAGAGCAGACCGGGGGTGTCAAGCAGGTCTATTCCGTAAGGGGATGCTATCCATTTAAGATTACGGGTAACACCGGGGCGGTCCTCCGCCACAGCCTTGCTGGTTTTGGTAAAGCTGTTTATAAAGGTGGATTTACCTACGTTGGTAACTCCCACCACCATTGCGCGCAAGGTAATATTCATACCCTTGCTTGCGGCTTTTTCCAGCTTTTCCGCCATAAGCGTGCGCAGCTTGGGGGCAACGGAATTTATATTAAGTCCCGTTTTGCAGTCTATGGGAATAACCGTTCTGCCTTCGGAGCGCAGTTTTTCCACCCACGCTTTTGTCTGTGTTTCGTCTGCAAGCGAGCATTTGTTTATTAAGGTAAGTCTGGGCTTTTGGGGAAAAAGCTCTTTTATATCGGGGTTTTGGGATGAATAAGGCACACGGGCGTCAAGAATTTCTATAACCGCATCGGTCATAGAAGACATTTCTTTTAACTGGCGCTTGGCTTTCGCCATATGCCCAGGGTACCATACTATAGGATCTGCCATAATTTAATCCACCGTTCCAAACTCCGGCGCGAGTCTTACAATAACTCTGCCGATAATGTTGTGTTCGTCCAGGCAGCCGAGCACGCGGCTGTCCGTGGAATCGTTGCGGTTATCACCCATTACGTATACCTGCCCTTCGGGTACGGTAAATTCACCGTTGTAAAAGGCGGCGTAATGCATATCCCCCTCGCGGCGGAGCACGTAGTCTTCTTTCAGAAGCTCGCCGTCAACGTAGACCTGCCATTTTTCAAAGTCTATCTTCACGGTCTGTCCCTCGGTGGCGATAACACGCTTTATATAGGGCTTGTTTTGCCCCTCGATAAATATAACTACTATATCTCCCGTCTGGGGAGTGTAATTAAAATTCGATATTATGAGCTTATCCTGATCATGCAGGGTGTTCATCATAGAATTACCGTCCACAGTAACGTAACGGAAAACGAAAATGAACAGCACTACCATAAGCGCAAGAGCAAAGCAAAAGGTTTCTATCCATTCGTACAGTTCACCGAAAAAGGTTTTTTTCTTTTTCACTTTCTTTTCCGTGTTATGCGCGGTCATCATATTGTTATCCATAATATCTCCTCTGCTTTAAAAAACAAAAAATCCGGTGTGCTGTTGCGACGCCGGATTTTTTACCTTGGTATTGGGCGCGCCGGCAGAAACGAAAAACCTGCCTTGCGCCGGCAGGCGAAGGACGCCATGCCTTGTTTTCGGTTGATTGCCGATAAGTCTTTCGGTTAGATCTGTTCCTTAACCTTTGCTGCCTTACCAACGCGGTCGCGCAGATAATAAAGCTTAGCTCTGCGAACTTTACCGTTACGAACAACTTCAACCTTGAGCACGTTGGGGGAATGGAGAGGGAAGGTCTTTTCGGTACCAACGCCGTAAGAAACGCGGCGAACTGTAAAGGTTTCGGAAATACCACCGTTCTTCTTTGCAATAACTGTGCCCTCAAAAAGCTGAGTTCTAACTCTGGTGCCTTCAACTATACGGCAGTGAACCTTAACGGTATCGCCCACCTTGAAGGAAGGAACCTCAGCCTTAAGCTGCTCGTCTGTAAAAGCTTTCAACATATCCATAAAGCTTTTCCTCCTTTTAATAATTCAAAAATAATAAAAGTTACAGGCGTTCTTGCCGAGCCGCAGAGGACCGCCCGATTTCTTGACACGCAATTATATCACGCTTTTTCCATAAAATCAAGTGTTTTTTAACATTTTTTGCAAAAAACTTGTTTGTTTTTTATATACAAATTTCACGCGCGAATTTCTACATATTGTATAATTGAATTGTTACCGATGCTATGTTAAAATAAACGTGTGGCAGTGCGTTTTGCTTTTTTAAAAAATTTCATTTTATTGTAACCAAACGCTGTTTTCGAAAGTATTATACATGAAGGCTTAAATGAGCCAAAAACAATTTAAACGGGAGAAAATCGTCCATGAAAAACAAACTGCCGATTATTTTCTTCTTTGATTTTCCTCTGCTCTTGCGCTAATGCCGCCCTTTTGGGCACAACTGTAGAGCAAAAACAAAATCATTAATTAAAAGGAGAAGAAAGAGTGGTGTCAAATCCGCACAGAAAGGAAATAATGATATGAAATTGATTAAAATTGTTTGTGTTTTTCTTTGTCATATTTTTGCTTTGTCACTTTTTTTTGGCTGTAACGCACCTGCTACAAGCAAAGTCGATGTTAGCAAAAATGAAGCATCATCACCTGTGAAAAACGAAGCCGCTTCTTGGGGCACCGACGAAGATTGGGATTTTCTTAAAGGCCGGAAGGTACACGGCGAATTCGAGCCGCTTCTTGTAAACGCGGTAGAAGAGCAGAACCCCCACTATGACAATTTGTTCAAAGCCATTATGGAAACGCACGAACAAAAAGGATATGAATTTTTAATTCATGTGCAGATAACGGCTTTTGACCTTGAAGAAGCAAAACTGCAATATCCTTTTACCGAGAACGCGAAGCAAATTGACGCGCAAGAGCTTCTTTGTTGGTTTGAAGCCGGAAATATTCCCGTTAAGTACGAAAACGGCGTGTTGCACGGTGATATTTCATATAACGATATGAAAAAGATCATAGAATACGGCAAAGAAGCAGGATACCAGTTGTTTTTTTCTAACTACTGCAACGAAACGTTGAGTAACGCAGAATGCTTGGATGGAAAAGATCTTTTTGAATGTCCTTTTTGTGATAACGACGAGAATTAAAATGCTTCGGTACATCAAAAGCTCCCAATTTTTCGGGAGCTTTTTTTGTGTAAATTTATATTATTCCGCCGTTTACGTCCAGCACGGCGCCGGTTATATAGGACGCTTTTTCGGAGGCGAGGAAGTACACCGCCTCTGCCACGTCTTCGGCTCTGCCAAGGCGCTCCAGCGGGATCTCTTCAACAAGGGCGTTTACATCCGCAACGGAAAGGTGTGCGTTCATATCAGTATCGATCACACCGGGGCAAACGCAGTTAACGCGGATATCTGAGGGGCCGACTTCCTTCGCCAGCGCCTTGGTAAAGGCGATGACCGCGCCCTTTGCGGCGGAATAATCCACCTCACAGCTTCCGCCCGTTTCCCCCCACATAGAGGAAAGGTTTATAATGCATCCGCTTTTGCGGCGTATCATCCCCGGAAGCACTGCGCGGGAGCAGTTAAGCACACCGAAAAGGTCTGTGCCGTAAAGGGCTTTTTCCTGCTCCTCCGTAACTGCATCAAAAGGTGAAACCAGAGAAACCCCCGCGTTGTTTACAAGACAGTCTATCTGCAGACCTTCCAAAGCCGCGAACACCGCTTTTCTGTCCGAAACGTCAAAGGGTAAGACAACACTTTCGGGGATATCCTTTTGCAATTCTTCAAGCATTTTTACGTTATTGCGGCAGTTAAGATAGACCTTCCAGCCCTTTTCGCCGAATATTCTTGCGCAGGCTTCACCAATCCCGCGGGATGCGCCGGTTATGAGTACGGTTTTCATTTTCTTCAACCTCTGTTAAAACTTATTAGGGGTGCTTTTTTCGGGGTCCCCAAAAATCCGCAGGATTTTAGGGGTGTTAATATATTTCAGATTCTGTAAATACGGGCAATACTATGGGCTTCTTTTTTGTTTTGCTGTAAATATAAGAGGAAAGGGCGGTTTTTACCCGTTCTTTAAGTGCAAACATATCCGGCTTGCCGTTGTATACGGCTTTGCGTATCAGCTCTGCCGCTTTGTCCGTAAGCTCTTCGAGCAGCTGTCCGTTTTCCTTTGCATATACAAAGCCTCTTGTTATAATTTCGGGGCCTGCGGTCATTTCGGAAACGGTAAAATCCACGGTGGCGGATACTACAATAATACCGTCCTCTGCCATATGCAGTCTGTCCTTCAAAACGGTGGCGCCAACGTCGCCAACGCCGTAACCGTCCACCAGCACCTGCTCTGCAGGCACGGTGCTTCCCCAGGCAAGACCGCGTTTGCCCACTTCTATAATCTTTCCGTTTTCGGGAATCATTATATTTTTGCTCTTCATACCCATTTCGCGGGCAAGAGATGCGTGGGCGCACAAATGCTTGTATTCGCCGTGAAGGGGAATAAAGAATTCCGGCTTGGTAAGGGCGTGCATCAGCTTTAATTCTTCTCTGCAGGCGTGTCCGGAAACGTGTACCGATTCTTCCGTATCCACAGTCAAAACCTCAACGCCCAATTTATATAATCCGTTTACAATGTTTCCGATCAACTTTTCGTTGCCGGGAATAGCGGATGCGGATAAAACAACAATATCGTTTGCACCCAGCGTAATAAGAGAATGCTCTTCGTTTGCCATACGGTAAAGACCGCTCATACGCTCGCCCTGGCTTCCCGTAGTAAGCAGGGTAAGCTGGCTGTCTTTATAAAGACGCATTTCCGCAGGGTCTATAATAGTTCCTTCGGGCACGGACATATATCCCAGCTCCGTGGCGGCTTTAAGCACGTTAAGCATGCTTCTGCCCGTAACCGCAACCTTTCTGCCGTATTTCACCGCCGCATCTATAACCTGCTGTATACGGTGAACGTTGGAGGAGAAGGTGGCAATAACTATACGCTTTTCACAGCCGTAAAACAGCTTGTCAAAGGAATTTCCCACCACGCTTTCGGAGGGGGTGTAGCCTTCTCTTTCCGCATTGGTGGAATCTGCCATAAGCAGCTTTACGCCCTTGTGCCCCAGCGATGCCAGACGGTAAAGGTCAATAGGCTCGTCGCCCTTGGTGGGGGTAAGGTCGATTTTAAAATCTCCCGTGTGGATAACTCTTCCCACGGGGGTTGTTATGCACAATGCCACCGCATCGGGAATAGAGTGGTTTACCTTTATGAATTCCACGTCAAACGCATCGCCGAAAATAACCGTTTCTCCGGGAAAAACCTCACGCAGGTCGGGGTTTTTGATCCCGTGCTCCGCCAACTTCAAGCGGAGTATGCCCAGAGTGAGAGGGGTGCCGTATACGGGCACGTTTATCTGCTTAAGCAGGTAGGGCACCGCACCGATATGGTCTTCGTGTCCGTGGGTGAGTATAAGCCCGCGGAAATTATCCGAATTTCGTAAAATATAGGTGAAATCGGGTATTACCAGATCTACACCCGGCATATCGTCTTCGGGGAACGCCACACCGCAGTCCACGGCGATCAGATCCTCACCGTGCTCAAGGAGGGTCATGTTCATTCCTATCCCGTCAACACCGCCTATGGGTATCACTTTCAGCTTTTCGCCCACGTCTTTTTTATTTGTTTTATTTATCTTCTTTTCTGTTTTGGCTGCTTCTTTTTCTTTTTTCTTTGCCATTTTTTATCCTTTCTTTAACAAAATTTATGTATGTGTAACGCCTACAGCGTCAAATTCCAAAAATTACCTTTATATATTATGAAGCAAAACAATTGTTTTGTCAAGTTGATTTTATGTCGCATATTATGTATTAACGGCTAAACCCTTGACAAAATCAATTTTTCCGTATATTATATTATAGAGTATTTATGAAAACATATCCGAAAGGTGTATATAAATGGAAAAGATCTCTGTCACAGGCGGAAAACGTCTTCACGGCAGTATAACTGTTGGCGGTATGAAAAACGCCGCCCTCCCCATCCTGCTGGGTACCATTTTGGTAGGGGATAAATGCGTTATAGAAAACCTTCCCGAAATAAGCGATATCAAGGCGGCTTTGGATATTCTTTCCGCTTTGGGCGCAAAGGTTAAAATGCTGGACCGCACTACGGTGGAAATAGACACCGCAGGGGTACGTCCCGGCACCACGCCTTATGAACTGGCTCGCAGTATGAGAGCGTCTTATTACGTTGTGGGCGCAGAGCTCGGCAGGTTCGGAACCTCCCGTGCCGCTTGCCCCGGCGGATGCGATTTCGGTGTAAGACCTATCGACCAGCATATCAAAGGATTTGAGGCGCTGGGTGCAAAGGTAGAGGTAGTGGACGGATGTATAAACTGCGTCGCGCCCGAAGGTCTTACCGGTTCTTCCATATATATGGATATCGTTTCCGTAGGCGCTACCATAAACATTATGCTGGCGGCTGTAATGGCAAAGGGAATGACAGTTATCGACAATGCGGCAAAAGAGCCCCATATAGTTGACGTAGCCAACTTCCTTAACACCTGCGGTGCGGATATTTCCGGCGCAGGAACAGACGTTATAAAGATCCGCGGTGTGGAAGAGCTCCACGGAGTTACCTACGCAATAATTCCCGATATGATAGAAGCAGGCACCTTTATGATGGCTGCCGCCGCAACGGGAAGCGATCTGGTAATAGAAAACGTTATCCCCAAGCATCTTGAATCCATTACCGCAAAGCTTGAGGAAATGGGTGTGGAGATAGAAGATTACGGCGATGCGGTGCGTGTAAAGGCTGTAACAGAGCCGCTCCGCAGAATAAACGTAAAGACAATGCCTTATCCCGGTTACCCCACGGATATGAACCCTCAGATATGCGTTTTGCTTTGTCTTGCGCAGGGCACCAGTATTCTTACCGAGGGCGTGTGGGATACCCGCTTTAAATACGTAGAAGAGCTTACCCGTATGGGCGCCGTTATTACGGTGGACGGCAGAAAGGCTGTTATAGAGGGCGGAAAGCCCTTAAAGCCCGCCGCTGTAAAATGCTCCGACCTCCGCGCAGGTGCCGCAATGGTTATTGCCGCGCTGGCAACCGAGGGCGAAACCATAATCGATAATATTTATCATATCGAGCGCGGTTACGAGCATCTTTGCGAAAAGCTTCAGGGCGTTGGCGCAGATATCAAAAAGATATACGTGCCCGATACGAGCAGTACCCAGAGAGCAATATAGTTATTTATGCGGGGGCGGTGCACTGCCGCTCCCGCTTTTATTTATAAGCAAAAACAAAGGAGAACCAATTATGAAAAAGCTTATGTGTTTGTTTATCGCGGCGCTTTTCGTTCTTACCGCTTGTACTACCGGCGGTGAAGAAAGCGTTACCGATATAAGTGGCACCGTTTCCGAAGGTGACGTAGTGCAGGGCATTGCCTACACTCTTACCAAAGAGAGCATAGAAAAGATGCTTTCCGACCGTACTTCCGCTATCAAAGGCGAAGCGGACAGAAGCGGTGAGCGTATCAACCTTGCAAAAGCCAAGGATTATACCGTATCCTCCGGTAGTAACGAAAAGTTCCCCAACAAGGGACATCTTCTTACCGATGGCGATATCAGAGACACCCACTACAAGTTTGTAAAGACGGGCTGGATGGCAGTTACCGGCGCAGGCGCGGAAGTAGTTCTGGACCTTGGCGAAGTTAAAGACAACATAAGCGATTTCGAAGCGTCCTCCTGCAAAAATACACAGTATAACGTAGATCTTTGCGAAGCGGTCTTCGTAAGCATTTCCGAAGACGGCGAAAACTGGAAGAATATCGGTATTTACCAGTTCTCAGGCAGTGAAGCCGATAAAGCAAAGCACCTTATCTGCGTTAATATTCAGGGCGTTGTAAGCGCAAGATACGTTAAGTTCACCTTCGAGGGAATCAAAAACGAAGTTATGCTGCTTGATGAGGTTTCCGTTTATACTTACGGTCCCAAAACTTCTGAACAGCTGAGCGGTATCAACACCTATTACGGCGCACAGTCCGTTCCCGTTATAGACGAAGAGGTTTATCTTGAAGGATTTACCGACCGCAAGAATTTGCTGCTCGGTCTTAAGCCCGTTACCTACGAAGCTCTTACCGACGTTGGCACGGATTATATAAATTCCAATTACAATACCACTCCCGATACCGGCAAGCTTACCGACGGTAAGTATGCTTCCCGTGCGGAAATGGGCGATTCAACCTGGTTCCGCAATACTCACGGTACCGGCAGAGTAGCTGTGTTTGATCTCGGCGGAATTGCCTCTGTGGACGAAGTTAAGATAGGCTTCCTCGCTTCCCACGGCCCCGGAATCCGTCTTCCCGATACAGTTTCCGTTTCCGTTTCTCTTGATGGCAAGGAATGGTTTGCCGTTTACGAGGAAAAGAACACCTCCGAAGCATCCAGCGCAAAGGTAAACTTCGGCGGTAAGTTTGATAAAGCGTATAAAGCAAGATACGTAAAGGTAGCTTTCTCTATTGCCGCACATATTTATCTTGATGAAATAGAACTTTTCGGTACCTGCAACGGTAAAACCGCCGCCCACCCCTCCGAAACTCCCATAAAGACTCCCGCTATAAGCTCCGGCTACGGTACTCCCGACCAGTATGACGGAATGCACGACGTTGTTCTTTCCTACCTTTGCCCCAACGAAGTAAAGGTTACAAAGGAACAGTATCTGGCATACGTTGCATACCTTGAAAACGGCGAAATAAAGGATACTTATTTCGATGGCTTTATGTACCTGCCCTACGTTAAGTATCTCTATTCCGGCGGCAAGAAGAAAGAGCTTACCAAGGAAGAATGGCAGAAGTGGATCGATTGGCAGTATATGGACGGCTACAATTTCGATGCGCTTGACGCCGCAGTTGACGAAATGAAAGAAGCTCTTCCCGAAGTTGGCGAAGATTATTCCGTTGGCACATATCTTTCTCTCTTCTATCCCGTTTACGGCGCTAAAAACTTTGGCGAACTTAACGGCAAGCAGATGGACTTTACCAAGATAGAGGACAGAAAGGCAGTTCTTAAATGGTTTGTTGATGAACAGCTCAAGGGCTTTAAGGAAAAGGGCTACGATTCCGTACGTCTTTCCGGCTTCTACTGGTTTGTAGAAGAAATGAGCGGTTCCGATCCCCACGTTCAGGAGCTTTGTAACTACATTTGCGATTACATAAGAAGCCTTGGCTACCAGACCACCTGGATTCCTTATTTCAACGCTTCCGGTAACACCCGTTGGCGCGAATTCGGTTTCGATACCGCTTGCCTCCAGCCCAACTACGCATTTAACGAGGACGTTCCTTTGCAGCGTATTTACGATGCGGCAAAGCTGGCAGAGCTTTACGGTATGAGTATCGAAATAGAGATCGAAAGCACCTCCGAAGTAAAGTGGATAGACAGATACAGAAGCTACCTCTACGTCGGCGCAGAGATCGGATTTATGACAGACTCCGTACATATGTACTATCTGGCAGGTATGCCCGGCGCTATCTATAACGCTTACGTTTCCACCAATCCCAAGATCAACTGCATCTATAAAGAAACTTATCTGTTTATCAAGGGCAAGCTTGGCGTACCCGATGAAGCGCCCTATGCGGAAGACGTAACCTGCAAAGCGGGCGAAACCGTAACGGGAACCATAATCATACCCGAATCCACCATGCCTACCGAAGGAATACGTCTTGCGGTAAGCGCTGCAAACGGCTCTGTTTCCCTTAGTGCGGACGGCACCTTCACCTATACTCCTTATGAAGGCTTTACCGGCGAAGATTGGTTCGAAGTCGTTGCCGATTACGGTATGGCAGGCCGTTCCGAATACGGCAGAATTACCGTTACTGTAGAATAATGATAGAGATCATATACGATACAGTAAACGGCGACCAATATGCACCCTATGCTTCCTTTGCAAAAAAATGCTTTGAAAAGCATTCGGATATTCCCGTAAAAGAAGTACTTGACCTTGGCTGCGGCACGGGCGGAATAACCGCCCTGCTTGCAGATATGGGTTACGATATGGTGGGAGTGGATATTTCTCCCGAAATGCTTATGTGTGCCCGTGAAAACACCTACGGCAAGGACGTGCTGCTCCTTAATCAGGATATGCGCTCTTTTGAGCTGTACGGAACGGTGCAGGGCATAATATGCTCTTTCGATACCCTTAATTATCTTTCTTCGGAAGAAGAGCTTGTAAAGACTCTTTCCCTCTGCCGTCTTTATATGGAAAAAGGCGGGGTAATGGTATGCGATATAAATAGTCTGTACCGTTATGAAAAGGTGTACGGAGATAACTCTTTCGTATACGAGGTGGATGAGGATATGCTTATCTGGCAAAACGCATGGGACAGTAAAACGGAAAAATGTTCCTTTTACCTTACTATGTTTGCCGAAGAAGACGGGGTTTATTCAAGAGAGGACGAAACCACTCTGCAAACCTATTTTTCTGCAGAATCGTTTGCTTCCTGCGCCCGTAAAGCAGGCTTTACACAAATTTTTGTTTACGGCGAAAAGGATTTTTCTCCCCTCACCGAAACAAACGAAAAAATGTATATCGTTTTAAAATAATAAAAAAAGACTTTCTTTAGGCGTTGTACCCGTAAGGATACAACGCCAATTTTATTCGCCTTGCGGCGAGTGAACAATATCACTATTTAAGTATTATGTTTTTTGATAGTAAAAACGGATGCGTAGAATTTCTACACATCCGTTTAATTTTGTCTCTTTTGCCATCTCTTAAAATCAAATAATGATTGTATTCAAAATCAACCCATAAAGTGACAGGGATACGATAATTGCTTTCAACAAAAGGGTATAGGATATTCCTTTTTATTTTTTACGATATCGCACCAAGGAAACAATAATAGAAATAATTGCAAGCACTGAGCCTAATGTAGCGCCATAAGCTTGGGAAATAAAATTATATACCAGCCAAAAAGGTGCGCCGCATAAACCTAATTTTCGTATAAGCTGTTCATCATCGCACCACAATCCAAGGGTTTGAAAAATTCCTCCCACAATCGGAAGAAGCTCGATAAAATCTTTACGAATTATTGCAATAGCGATACCGATCACAGCAATCATAAGCACGCTCAAAAAGGCGAGTTGTTTTGTGTACTTTTTTAAATGCGGGGCATTTTTTCTGGCGGCAAAAAAGGATGCCACCGTGGCCAGAGTATCCATAATCGCACCCGAAAATGCACCTAATAAAAGATATTGCAGCACATAAAACACATTGGAAAAAAATGAAACCCACACGATTTGTTGCCGTTTTTTGAGCTGATAACTTAAAAGAAAAAGTCCAACTCCCGCAAAACCGACGATTTGCGCAACAACTATCATCATAACATACCGCCCCTTACGTAAAATCAATCATAGACTATCACAAAGTCTACCAAAAATCAATCCCCACCGATTACTCGGCGGGGAGTTGTTATGAAGTTAGATCTTAGCCTTTGATTGCCGACTGCGCGGCAAATGTGTTGACATACGCAGGCATTACGGGTATAATGTAAATATAAAAACACAGATTTTTCGGGAGGTAGTAACCGTTTATGCAAAGCAAGCGCATAAAAAAGCTGTCATTTACCCACACACAGCTTATAGCTATAAGCTTTATATTGGTAATTCTTGTGGGAAGCGTGCTTTTGTCCCTGCCCGTTTCATATAAGGGAGAGGGAAGAGTCCCCTTTGGAGATGCTTTGTTTACCGCAGTAAGCGCAACCTGCGTTACGGGACTTGTTGTAAGAGATACCTTTTCCTGCTGGTCGGGCTTCGGGCAGGCGGTTATACTGTGTATGATCCAGATCGGCGGTCTGGGGTTAATGACAGTTATTTCTCTTGGATTTTTGTTTGCGGGGAAGCGTCTTTCTCTTCACGACCGTAAGATCATGATGCAGTCTTCGGGCACAGACAGTATGGACGAAGGCTTGAGTGCGTTTGTGCGCAATATAGTTCTGGGCACCCTTTTGGTAGAGCTTGTTGCCGCCGTGGTGCTTGCTTTCAGATTTGTACCTATGCTGGGATGGGGCGAGGGTATATGGTATTCGGTGTTCCATTCCGTTTCCGCATATTGCAACGCGGGGTTTGATCTTTTTGGCAGAACAGAAGCCTTTTCCTCTCTCACCACCGTTGCAACCGACCCTGTTATAATTCTCACCCTGGCATCCCTTATCCTTATAGGCGGTACGGGATTTTTGGTTTGGAACGATCTTATCCGCAACCGCTTCCGTGTTTCAAAATGCCAGCTTCATACCAAGATCGCCTTAAGCGTATCATTGGTATTGGTTTTGGGCGGTACCGCCACAATGCTTGCTTTTGAATATTCCTCCGAAGCTTTTAAGGATTTTACCATTTTCGAAAAAATATACCACAGCTTTTTCGCCGCCGTTACTCCCCGCACCGCAGGCTTTAATGCGGTCAGCTTTGGGGAAATGTCGGAATCGGGATTACTGCTCACAATGCTGCTTATGCTGGTGGGCGGATGCTCCGGTTCTACTGCAGGCGGTATAAAGACCACCACCGTGGCGGTGCTTATATTTGCTACCGTCGCCTGCGCCAAAAAGGACAGAAGCGTAAACGTCTTCCGCAGACGGATCGATGACGATACGGTGCGTCAGGCAAGTGCTATAGTGCTTATATACGTTCTTGCCGCCGCATTTGCCACAATGATAATATGTGCCATAGAGCCTTTTGGGTTAAAAGAAGTTTTGTTTGAGGTGGTTTCCGCTGTGGGCACGGTGGGACTTACTATGGGGCTCACCCCCTCCTTTACCCTTGCCAGCCGCATTATCTTAATGGTTTTAATGTTTGCAGGCAGATTGGGCGGACTCACCTTCATTCTCTCCCTTGCGGAAAAGCGTTCCCATCCTCTTGTGGAGCGTCCTTCGGGCAAGGTGCTTATAGGTTAAAAGAAAGGAAAAGTAAAATGAAATCAATTCTCGTGATCGGAATGGGAAGATTCGGCAGACATCTTTCCGAAAAGTTCATAGCTTTAAAAAATCAGGTTATGGTTGTGGATAACAATCAAAAGCTTATAGAGGAGCTTCCTCCTCGGTATACCGATTCAAGTATAGGTGATTGCACCAATGAAGGGGTTATCGCCTCTCTTGGTGTAAGCGATTTCGACCTTTGCTTTGTAACCATTGGCGAAAACTTTGAATCCTCTCTCATAATCACGTCTCTTTTGAAAAAGCACGGGGCAAAATACGTATGCACCAAGGCAAACCGTGAAATTCAGGCGGAGATACTGTACAAGATCGGCGCAGACGAGGTGGTTTACCCCGAAAAAGAAATGGCGTTCCGTATGGCAACCCGTTTCAGCGCCCGCAACGTGTTTGATTACATTCCTCTTACCGAGGAATATTCCATGTACGAAATCCCCATACCTCGCTCCTGGGAAAACAAAACTATTGCCGAACTGCAGGTATTAAGAAAATACCGCATAAATATCGTTGGTGTAAAGCGGGGCGGAAACTTACGTCCTATGTTCAGCGCGGATTTCGTCTTTGCTGCCGGTGACCATATCGTAACCGTGGGCAAGGAAGAGGATATCCGCAGACTCACATCAAAATCATGAATACGGAAAACTTAAAAAACATACTTTCAAAAGGTTTGGAGCAGAGCGCATACCCTTGCTGTGCCGCCGCTGTGGGAAAAGGGGACGAGGTACTCTTTCGCTTTTCCGCAGGGCACCGCGCTCTTTTTCCCGAAAAACTGCCTTTAACAGAGGATACTCTGTTTGATATGGCTTCTCTTTCCAAGCTTATGGGCACCACTATGGCGTGCCTGCGTATGATGGAGGAGGGGAAAATATCCTGCGGTGATAAAATAAGCAAATATTTTTCCTCCTGCTTCGGCAAGGAGGATATAACCGTTTTTGAGCTTATGACCCATACTTCCGGTATTTCCGCCCATATGCCTTTGTATCTTGATAAGGATATGGAGGATGCGGTGTCTGCCATTCTTTCCCGTCCCCTTGCATACCCCACGGGTACAAAAACGGTGTACAGCTGCATGGGATATATACTGCTTGGCAAGATATTGGAAAAGATAGAGGGCAAGCCATTGGACGAAATAGTAAAAGAAAGAGTTTTTGTTCCCTTGGGAATGGAAAACAGCTTTTATAATCCCCCTGCGGACAAAGTGTGCGCCGCCACGGAAAAGGATATTTTTACCGGCGAAATGGTGTGCGGCGTTGTCCACGATGAAAACGCACGGTTTCTCGGCGGAATTTCGGGCAACGCAGGGATGTTCTGCACACTGGGCGATACGGTAAGATTTGCCCAAATGCTTTCAAACAGAGGGGCAGGCTATCTTTCGGAACAGACCTTCTCTCTCGCCGTTACGGATTATACCCCCGCTTTTGACGAAAGCCGCGGACTGGGCTTCCAGCTTTACGGCGGCAAGCCGTTCCCCGGGGGCAGTAATATGTCCTTGGGAAGCTACGGTCATACCGGATTTACCGGCACCTCCCTTTTTGTGGACAACAAAACGGGTGTGTATGCAATACTCCTTACCAACCGCGTTCACCCCACCCGTGAAAACGGACTTTTGTACCCCATCCGCAGAGAATTTTACAACGCTGTATTTTCGGAGCAGATATTATGAAAAAAACTGTTTTTAACGGTATAGATAATATAAACGAATACATTTCTCTTTTTGAAAACCGCCGTGTGGGGCTAATAACCAACCCCACGGGGGTTAACCGACAGCTTGTTTCCACGGCGGATATTCTTTTCAATATGGGTGTACTGCGCTGTATGTTTTCCCCCGAGCACGGCGTGCGGGGCAACGTTCAGGCAGGCAAGCATATAGATACTTATACCGATGAAAAAACCTCCCTTCCCGTATACAGTCTTTACGGAAGTGCGCCTCATATCTCCAAAGAGGTGCTGGATGGGTTGGATATTGTGGCTTTCGATATTCAGGATATCGGCGCAAGGTACTATACCTATATGTATACCCTTTCTTATGCTATGGAGGATTGCGCCGCTTCGGGCAAGACTATGGTGGTGTTCGACCGTATAAATCCCGTAGGCGGTTATGCAGACGGAAATATACTTTCCACAGAGTTTTCTTCCTTTGTGGGCAGATACGCTCTCCCCGCAAGACACGGCTTTACTATGGGCGAATACGCCCGGTATATAAACGAAACAGAGGGAATTGGCTGTAAATTAGAGGTAATTCCCGTAAAGGGCTGGGAAAGAAGTATGCTTTTTTCGGATACCGACCTTTTGTGGATCCCTCCGTCCCCCAACATCCCCACGCCGGATACGGCGCTGTGCTATCTGGGAAATTGCCTTTTTGAGGGGACAAACCTTTCCGAGGGGAGAGGAACCACCCGCCCCTTTGAATTTATCGGCGCCCCGTGGCTGGACGGTGAGAAAACGGCAGAGGAATTTAATTCCCTTGGTCTTGCGGGGGTAAAGCTTCGCGGCTGTTACTTTACCCCCGTCTTTTCAAAGTATGCAGGGCAGGTGTGCGGCGGAGTGTTTTTCCATATAACAAATAAAACCACCTTCCGTCCCTTTGAATCCGCTCTTACGCTTTTGGATATCATCCGCAAAAATAACGTAGAATTCGAATTCGCACCCCTTTATAACGGACGCTCCTTTATCGACCTCCTCTTCGGCTCGGATATCATCCGCCTGCCCGATTTTTCCGCGCAGTCCTACTTAAAGGAATGCGATCAAAAATTAAAAGAGCACGAAAAAAACGCGATCCCTTACTATATGTATTAAAAAAAGCACCCTGCGGGGTGCTTTTTAAGGTAAAAGGTAAAAGGTAAAAGTGAAAAGTTAAAAGGTTCGGAAGATTTTTGCGTTATACGCAAAAATCTACCATAGTTTCTCGTTTCTCGTTTATAGTTCTTCTGCTGTGGGCGGTTCGGAAAGCATTATTTCCAAGTTTCCGTTTCTGCAGCGCAAGGCGTCAATAAACTCCTGTGCTTTGTCCGTGTCCTTTAATTCCACGCGGTAGGAAAGCTTATAAAGACTTCCCATATTGGTGGTCTTGGTTGCAATAAGGCGGTATTTTTTTGTATAAGTCTTAAACAGATCGTCAAACCCGTGGGCTATGTTAAGGGATTCGGGCACGGTTATGTTAAGCAAAAGAGAACTGTCTTCACCTATCTTTATAAAGGAAATTACCACCGTTATAATACTTACGATAAGAGTAAACAGCACAGCCAGCGCCACGTAGCCGGATGCGCAAGCCAAGCCTGCCGTCATTACCAGAAAGATGGAAACGATATCCTTTGCTTTTCCCGGCACGGAGCGGAATCTCACCAGAGAGAATGCGCCCATAACCGCCACGCCGGTGCCGATATTTCCGTTAACCATAGTGATAACGGTAAACACGATCATGGGAAGCAGTATAAGAGAAGCCAAAAAACTTTTGCTGTTGCGGGTTTTAAAGCCTGCGGCAAAGGCGGCAATAATTCCGCAAAGGAAAGAGCAGCCGAGGCAGATAAGAAAAGTGGTAACCGTTAATTCGGTTTTTATTACGGAATCGAATATAGCAGGCATTTTACTGTTCTCCTTTCAATAAGAGCGTTTTTGTTTTTTCAAGGGATATATAGTGGGCATTTGCATATTTGGAAAAACCCGTAGGATATATTTTAAGCTTGTCCAAAGCGGAGGAAAGCCACAAGGGCATACCGCCGTTTGTTTTTATTTCAAGCACGTATTCGCCTTCGGGCAAAATGTGTTCCCCAAAGCTTCCTTGGGTAAGGTCGGTGTCTTGCTCTCTGAACCGAATATTACGGTCAAAGGTTAACCGCAGACCTTCGTCATCCTTGCCGAAATAAGCATCTCTTTCGTATGCTATAAGCATAGACGGTGCGGGATGTCTGTAAAAGCGCATTGCGTAATCGATTTCACGCATTATCTGGTTGTTTATATCGGTTTTTCCCGTGGAAACATATTCCAAAGCCTTTTCAAGGGGCATTTTTACACGCCTTTTGTGCACCACGCCTTTATACTTTTTCTTTATTTCCAAAAACACGTCGGTTTCGGGTTTGGGCGTACCGTAGCTGCGTATACGCAGCTTTTCTTTATATGTACGGGCATCTATGGAGTTTCGTATAAGCAGCCTATCGGGAGTGTCCAGATAAACGGAGCATATAGTGCTTTTTCCGTGAGGATCGGCTTTAAGGTTGTCTATTATCATAGCAAGAAGCATATTCTTTTTGCTTTCGTCAATTCTGTACTTTTTTTCCACACGCTTGAAAATGAGAATATCCTTCAACGCCCGACCTCCTTATTTATCTTTTTTTCTTTTTATTGAGTGCCCATATTACAGCTGCCGTGCCCAAAATTACGGAAGCGCCCAAGGCAATATAGGGAATATATTTTTTAAAGCTTCCGCTTTTGGGCGTTGTTACCGCTTCGGAGGTATCGGAAACGGCGGGTGCGGAAGATTCGTATTCGGTTTCCCAAACGCCTTTTTCGCAAAGCTCGGTAAGGGCAAGCAGCATATTTCCCGCTTCGCCGCAGTAGTAATTGCCGCTGTGACCGGTTGCAATATATTTAATATATACGTAGTGTATAAAATTTTCTGCCCGTCTGAAATCGTTCATCTTAACGGCGGCGCGCAGATTAAGCGCCCAAGGATAAGCATCGCCGCAATCGGCAGCCGTCCAATCCCTGCCTGCTTTTCCGTTTTGTCCGTAAACGGAATTAAACAGTTCGTACTGAACTTTTGCTTCGTCGCTTGCGGGGTCAAGAATACCAAAGGTTATGGGAAACAGCTGGCTCGTTCCGTGGGGATAAAAATCGAAAGACGTTTTATCATCAATGGTATAAGCGGTCTTGCCGTTTTCAAACACGGCGGGGTAATAGTATCCGTCATCGCAGTAAAGCGCGTTCATTATACCGTTTTTAAATTTTTCCGCATCTTCTTTATATTCGGGGAACAAAACGGAAATATCGCGGAATCCTGCGTAAACTTCGCAGTTATCCATAAGATAGCACACCATATAATCGGGCTTTGCGCCGGTAAGAGAAACGTTTTTGCAGTAGGTGGAATATATTACGCTTTCAAGGGTTTGCAAAAGGTCTTTTTTATCGTCAAGGAAGGTGTTGTCATATTTTTGGGTGTACGCGCTGAGTATCTGCAAAAAGGTGGAAGCGTAGGAATCCGTGCTGTCATAATTACGGGCTTTATCTCCCAAAACGTCCATATACGTTACCTGCACCGCTTTATCCCCTTCGGGAGAAACGAACACGTAATAATCGTATACAGTGCCCGCAACGCCGTTAACGTCGCTTTTTGCGGTGTTCATAGAGGATATGTACCAGTTAATATAATTAAGGGTAATGTCTTTTGCGTTTTCGTAATCCGCCGCCATAATTCCCAGTATGGCGAAAGCGGAAAAATAGGGAACAACTCGGGTGTATGCCCAGTTGGTGTATACTGCGGGAGAGATCCCGTCAACTTCGGGAAGGGAAGCAATATCAAACCCGCCGCTTGCCTTGGGAATATCGTATCCCACGGCGCCGTTGGGAAGTACAAGACTTTCTATATATTCACATTCAAGCTTTATTACTTTTTCGTAAAAGCTTTTTCCGTATTTCATATCATACGCCTCCGCAGGAATATTAATAATAAAGGTAAAGCAGAGCAAAACAGATAAAACCGCAATTAATTTTTTCATTGGCAAACCCCTCCGTATAACAAATTATACACGTAAAAAAGGTGATTGTCAACAGTTGACACTGCGCTTTAAATATAGTATAATTTTGGGGAACAGGAGGGAATAAAATGTACGATTTCAGTAAAGATTTTGCGGCTTTGGGCATCCTTCCGGGGGATACCGTGCTTATGCATTCTTCTATGAAAGCGCTGGGGACGGATGAAACACCGGAATATTTTTTAAACTCTCTGTGCGAGTATCTGGGCGAAAAAGGCACTCTGCTTTTACCCGCTTTAACATATTCAAACGTAGGGGAGCATCAGCCTCTTTTTTCTGTCAGAGATACCGAACCCTGCATAGGACTTTTGCCCCGTACCTTTATAAAGATGGAGGGGGTAATACGCAGTATGCATCCCACCCATTCCTGTGCCGCCAAGGGGTACAGAGCAGAGGAAATGACATCCCGCCACCACCTTGATAAAACTCCCGTAGGGGAAAATTCCCCCTTCCGCATCCTTGCTCAGGTGGGCGGTAAAATACTTATGGTGGGCGATATTAACGATCACTGCACCTTTATGCACGGTATGGAGGAGATCGGTAACGCGCCCTATTGTCTTAACAAGCACACCACGAGATATGTTCTTGAGGATTACGACGGCACTCAACGGGAAGTACATCTTTACGGACACGATTTTAAAGATATTGCCGAGCAAAAGTACAGCCGTTTTGAAAATATTTTGTCTTTCCCCGATATCCGCCGCGGTAAGATCTGCAAAGCGGATTGCACCCTTATTTCCGCTCCCGCTTTACAAAAAGCCGCAGTGGAAAAGCTTAAACAGGATCCTTTTTATTTTATTATACAAAAATAACCTTAAGGGGAATTAAAACATGAAAAGAAAAGTGGTAATCGCATTTATGTTGGCACTCACCTGTATCCTTTCCGCCTGCTCCGGCGCAGGTAATGAATCCTCTTCTCCCGCAGAAAGCAGTACTCCCGAAGTTCAGTACGGCGAATTTGAAACCGTGCTCCGCTTCCTCGTTACCTCGGATACCCACGTTTCCGCCGTAACGGACACCTCCGCAACCCGTCTTGCAAAGCTGCTCACATCCGCTTATGCGTATGCAGACACTCAGGATTACAAAAAGGTAGACGCGCTTGTGGTAGCAGGCGACCTTACCAATTACGGTCAGCCCTATGAATTCGAAGCGTGGAAAAGAATAGTAAACGATAACATAAAAGAAGAAACACAGCTTATAACCGTAATGGGCAACCACGAATATTACTGCAATCTTGACGATCTTTCCGTAGGCGAAAAGAACTACAAGGAAAATATGGATGCAGAGGATAACAAGCACGTGGTTATTAACGGTTATCACTTTATCGGTGTTTCCACCTACGGCGAAGGCGATTATTCCGCAGATATTCAGTGGCTCGAAGAAGCCCTTGCTTCCGCCGCAAACGATGATCCCGAAAAGCCCATAATCACCTTCCAGCACCATCATATTCAGGATACGGTGTACGTCAGCTCGGAATGGTATTCTATGCACACCAAAGAGCTTAACGCGGCGTATTCAAAATATTCCCAGGTTATCAATTTCTCCGGCCACTCCCACGGCCCCATAAACAACCCCACATCCTGCTTCCAGAAGGATTACACCCTTTTCGGCACGGGCACTTTGGCATATTTTGAAATGACCACGGGTATGACCTACGGAACCGTTCCTCCCGGAGCGGACAAAGCGGGACAGTACTATATAGTGGAAGTTTCCGCAGACAACCGCGTCCGCGTGCTTCCCTACAACCTGCTTACCGATGATTTCTTCAAGACCGCAGACGGCAGTAAGCAGTTGGTTTACGAAATTAACGATCTTAAGGATAAATCCACGTGGGCGTATACCAAGGAAAACCGCGCAGATAAGAGCGAAAATCCCGTGTTTGCAGAAAATGCCGCCATCACCGTGGGCACCGTTACTCCCGTTTCCGCCGAGATCACGTTCCCGCAGGCAACTGATGACGATTGCGTATACAGCTATAATATCGTCTGCACCGCCGCAAACGGCGAAAAGAAGGAATTTAACTACTTCTCCGAATACTATTTCGAGCCTATGCCCGAAACCCTTACCTTCAGCCTTTCGGGACTCAGATCCGAAACCGAGTACACCGTTCAGGTATATCCTATCGACGTATTCGGCAAAAAGGGCGAATGTATCTCCTCCGCATTCACTACCGATGCTATGGAGGTTGCGGATTACGTTTCGGAAAACGATGTAAACTTCCTCGGTACCTTCACAAACTTTGATTCCGCGCAAGATCTTACCGCATCCGAAAACAATCTTGCTTACGGCGGCAAGGTAAACGGCGATATTTACGTCGGCACCTGGAATTCCGCAGAGGCGGACGCAAACAGCAAGTTCGAGCTTACGCAGAACGGTTACGGCGGCTCCAACGCCCTTTCCGTATGGAGCGACGGCAGAGATAATCAGGGACTTTATATCTTCGCAACCGAGCAAAACAAAAACACTTCCTCCTTCCCCTCTACCGCATATCTCCGTGTATGGGTAGACTTTACGGACGTTGAGTTCCGCAAGGCAAACTTCGGTCTGGTTTCTCCCACCGGCGATCTTTATACTACCGATGAAAGCGACTACGTTCCCGATCTGTATTTCTATTATCTTGCAGAGGGCAGTGACGAATGGGTAGAATATAAGCACGGCGGAGACGGATGCTTCGGCAAAGAGCAGTCCACTCCCGTAAAAGGCTTCAAGGGCTGGATGGCGTTCCCCGTAAAAGACTTTACGTACCGCTACGGCACCGGCTCCGGCGCAGGCACCGGTGGTGAAGCATACCCCTTGAATCAGATCGCAGGCGTGTATATGTTCTGGAACTACGCAGGCTCTACAACAAGCGGCACCAAGTTCGTTATCGACGAAATTCAGCTTGTGGAAGATTATACCGTATTTGAAGAGTACAGCAAATAACGACAAACAACAAAAAGCCACAATTTGCGAGACTTCTCATAAGGAAGTCTCGCAGTTTTATTCGCCAAATATATTTGGCGCGTGATATTGCTTCGCAGTGATATTCGGCTAACGCCGAGTGGTATTGCCTACGGCAGTTTAGGCGAATAAAATATCACCGAAACCGCAAGGTTTAAATAACACTATTGCCATAAGGCAATAATATCACTCCGACGAAGTCGGAATAGAACTTGAATAATATCGACTGATATGTTATAGTAAAATGGGTTTGGGTATAGCCCAAAAGCGTTTGTACATACAACTGCGATGCCGGTTATTCTAAATCAGTTCGATAAATAAGAATTTGACGAGGAGAATATTCAATGAAAATCTATGATATTTCTCAAGAGGTTTTCAGTTGCGAAGTATATCCCGGTGACCCTGTACCGGAGAAAACAGCGCTGAAATCAATGCAAGAAGGTGAAGTATATAATTTAACTGCTTTTAGCATGTGTGCGCATAACGGCACACATATAGATGCACCATTTCATTTTATTAAAGATGGAAAAACGGTTGATGAGATATGTTTAGAGGCATTTGTGGGAATGGCTTATGTGGCAGAGCATCATGGGATTGTCACGGGTGATAATGCTTCCCGGATACTTGAAAAAGCAAAAAAACAGAACCCGGAAGCGGCAAAGAGAATTCTGATTAAAGGAGATGTTGAAGTGTCATTAGAGGCTGCGAAGGTATTTGCCTCTTCAAATATTTTGCTTCTGGGAAATGAATCCCAGACAATCGGTCCGCAAAGCACCCCAATGGCAGTCCATCTTGCACTCTTGGGTGCCAATGTTATCTTGCTTGAAGGAATTCGTTTATTAGAGGTGTCGGAAGGTGTTTATTTATTAAATGCCGCACCACTGAATTTATCGGGCGTGGATGGTTCGCCGTGC
>JAFYKY010000008.1 GCA_017537345.1 Clostridia bacterium
GATCAACTTCCAGCTCTCCAACAAGGGTCTCGTTGGTTACTCTTGGGATCTTGATGCAGCAGAAGTAGCAGGCGCAGGCTCCAGCCTCGCAGTTGAAAACGCAGACGCTCTCGGCGATACCGGCATCTACGTAATCGCAGCTCTTGCACTTGTTGCACTTATTGGTACAGCAATAGTAATCAAAAAGCGCGCTTAATCGGCTCGGTAAAAGCACTGTAGATCGAAACGCAAAATTTAAATAACGATAGGCGAGAGGTTGTCCTAATCTCTCGCCTTTATTTATGTCTATATTAATGTAGGGATTTGTAAAAACAAATCCCTTTTTATTTTTGCGTTTCTAAAGGCTTTCGCTTCGCTGGCTGTAGGTTACTACAGCTACCGCTCGCGAAAGACCTTTTCTACAGCGTTTTACCATCGCCGAGTTCCTGCAGACTTTCGGTTCTACAGACGTTACTTTTGTCTATATTGTAGGGAAGGGGCTTGCCCCTTCCGTTTTCTACAGACGGCAGTTTTGGCTGTGTTGTAGGGCGGGGGGGTACTCCCGCCGTTATTTCGATTACTACAGCACGCTCGTAAAGGATGCATTCTGCGTCATTTATACATCGCCGAGTTCCTGCAGACTCTCGCTTCTACAGACGGCAGCTTGCGATAATTTCGGCTGTTGAATAACCGTAGGGGCGGACGTCCTCGACCGCCCGTAAATAAAATCTGTTTTTTGCCCTTGTCAAAAACTACCGAAGTTCACAGTTCCTCGTTTCTCATTTATAGCTTTTGCAAACCGCTGCTGTTTTTGACAAATTATCAACAAATTATTAACATAATACAAAAAATATGTTGACAAAAATGCTTATGTATTGTAAGATATCTACATAAGAATCTCTCTATCTTTTAGTGAGATATTAAAATTATTCAAAAAGGAGAAAAAACAAATGAAAAAAGCATTATCTCTTATGCTCACAATGTGCATGGTTCTTTCCTTGTTTGCAACGTTTGTTGTTTCTGCTTCCGCAGATAACGTTGTTACATGGAAAGACGGTCAGATCAAAGATCCTGCTGATACAACAGGCAGAAACTGGAAGTTTGACAACGCTTATGGTTACACCTTCGTTATCGACGCAGATAAGAAAATCGGCGGCGAAGATAACGTACTTATCGAAACCGTAGACGAATACAAGGCTTGTAATCCCAACTGGGCAATAAGCGTTCTTCTTAAGCCCGCAGGCGACCTTTATGAGGTTGTTACTGTTGTAGTTACTCCCGGTACTGCAGCAGCAGGTATCGAAAAGGGTATTGCTATCGAAAACGGCAATATCGTTCTTGTTGCACATTCTTCCGCTTCTTATTCTGCAGAAGACGCTGATCCTGCAAAGGATTTTGACGCAGACGGCAACTACAAGTATTTCAACTGGCAGACCAAACTTGCTGCTATCGCTCTCAAGGCAGGCGACAAGGTTAAGGTTGCAGACGATAAGTCTTCTGTATACGTTCTTATCCCCGGTGTTGACGATAAGGAAGAATCCGTTCTTGTTAAGGGCGACAACATCGCAGGCGATTACACCATTACCGATCAGTTCCGTCAGGGCGGCAAAGATGTAAACTGGGGCTGGGATCCCAACGCTCCTATCGCTTATCCCGATGAAGGCGGCTCTCTTACCGACGGTAAAGTAGATACCGACGCTACTGAAAACGTTTACGCAGATGCAGTTTGGGCAGGCTTCAGCCATCTTGTTCCTACCTATGAAGGCGTTGGTTACCACGCAATCACTCTTGATCTTGGCGAAGCTAAGGATCTTTACGAAGTAGCTCTTTACGTTGCTACCTCCAAGCTTTCTAACGGTATCGGCTGCACCAATTCTACCGTTCAGTTCTTCGCTTCTAACGACGGCGAAAACTGGGAAGCTATTTCCGATGTACTCGTTCCCGTTGACGATGCAACTGTAAACGTTGTAAAAGTTGCTTCCAAGGTTTCTGCAAATGCTAAGTACGTTCAGGTACGCTTTGCTCGTGATGGATGGCTCTTCGTTTCCGAAGTTGAAGTTTTTGAAGCAGTTCCCGCTTCTGCAGACGTAGAATTCGAAACCATCACCGTTGACGGCGCAGTTACCGATAACGGCTGGGCAGCAGACAAGTGGACCGCAGTTTCCTCTGAAAACGGCTTCTGGCAGCAGCAGTACGAATTCGAAACCGGCGCTAAGGTTTGCCCCGAATTCGGCTACAAGTATCAGTTCAGAACTGATGACACCAAGCTTTACGCAGCAGTTGTTATCGATGGCGACATCGTAAACGGCGGCAACGGCAACGGCACATTCGTACGTCTCTGGCTCAGAGATAACGACGATGCAACCGTATACACCTCTTTCTATGATTTCGGCTTCGCTGAAGGCGAAATCACCACCGCAGCTAAGCGCAACACCTCTACTACCGAAAACAAGGGCGAAGTTATCGAAGGCTCCACTGTTGTAGCAAAGGCTTCTGTTGTAGATGGCAAGACTGTTATCGAATTCTCTATCGACGTAGCAGAATTCTGTGCAGACGGCAATTTCGATTACTACATCTGCGCTTCTCAGAAGGTTGGCGAAAACTTCGGTACCCTTTACTTCCCCGCAGCTCCCATCGGTCCTACCAGCGCTGAAGGCGGCGATGCTCACAAGCCTCATGCAAACCTTCCTTGGCTCAGCTGGCACGCAGCAACCGACGCAACCGTTAACGTAGCAGACCTCGCTCTCGGCGTTATCGTTGCAGAAGGCGGCGACACCGATGATAACCTCGGTGATGCAGGCATCTACGCTATCGCAGCACTTGCAGTTGTTGCACTTATTGGTACTGCAGTAGTAATCAAAAAGCGCGCCTAAACTATTGGCGACTGTCTAAACTTTGCAGATCGAAACGCAAAGTGGTTTGATACGTAATAATCACCCCAAGAAGCCTCGCGGCTTCTTGGGGACCCCGACAACAAATGCGAGAGGTGTTAATTCATCTCTCGCATCTTTGTTTTAAATTTAGGAAGGAATTTGTTTTTCACAAATTCCTTTTTATTTTGCGTTTCTAAACGCTTTTACGCGGTAGGCAGTAGAATACTACAGCTCCACAGGGGTCCCCGAAAAATGCTGCCGCATTTTTTGGGGTTCCCGATCTACGCGCGTAAAAGACGTTTTCTGCTTTGTTTATACAACCGCCCCGCCAAAATCAGACTTTCGGTTCTACAGACGTTACTTTCGTCTATATTGTAGGGAAGGGGCTTGCCCCTTCCGTTATCGAACAGCCGGTAGTATTGGCTGTGTTGTAGGGCGGGGCTTGCCCTTTCCGTTTTTACCCTCGCGGTTGTTTGCAAACCGTAGGGGATGACGTCCTCGCCTGCACCCCACAAAACCTGCGGTTTTGCGGGGAACCCCGCCTGCACCCCACAAAATCTGCGGTTTTGCGGGGAACTCCGCCGTCATCCCGTATCAAAATAAAACTACCGAACCTCTTCACTTTTACTTTTTACCTTTTACATCAAAAAAGCACCCTTTCGGGTGCTTTTTGTCTTATGGTAAATTAAGATGTTTGTTTATAAGTTTTTTGTTAAGCAAGTACGCGCCGACGCCAAGCGCGGAGAAAAGCGCGCCGCCCATTAAAAATACAGCGTGGAACATATACATAACAGCCTCCTCCGAAATCTCGGGTGCGGAGCTGATCAGGATGATTCCCACGATAATGCCGGTATAAAAGATACCGACGATCACAGCGTTTGCGCCGTAGTAAATGCCAAGACCCAGCACCAGCTTTGCTCTTTTTACAATAACTGCGCCTACCGTTATACACAGCAGAAGGAGCAACAGATTGGAAACCAGCCAAGCGGCTGCCAAATATAAGACTTCCAAAACGAAGAGCAATATATGGATATCTTGGGAGGAAAAGGCGGATTCCACGGAATCCTCGATCGTATCTTCGAAGATATCACCCATATAACCCGAACTGCTTAACGTAAGCTCGTACGCAAACGAATACGCAAGCGCTGCCAGAATACACACAGCCAAGGTTGCGGAGATCCAGATAAGCGCCATAAGTATTTTTGAATTAAGCAGTTTTGTTCTGGAGACGGGCAGGGTAAAGGTGAGGTAGCCTTCATCTGTAAAGAAGTTTTTATAATACCTTACCACTATAAGCACCGTTACCAGCATAGAAAACGCAGAAAGTATTAAATACCAGTAAGTGTCTATAAGAAGCGCCGTGATCCTGAAAAGCCAGTATACAGAATCAAATATTTCGTAATCCGAATATCCGATGCCGACTACCACGCCTGCAAGGGCAGCGAGTACGACAACAATAGGCGCAACTATCCTCCAGACCGGCCAGATTGCTTTCAGGTCGTGTTTCAGCATTTTACGCATAGCGGAACACCTCCCTGAACTTTTGGTCCACGGTCTTTCCCTCGGCTTCCATCAGTTCGCTTGCCGTGCCTCTGCCGATAATATTTCCGCCGTAATTAACGAAAATAAATTCATCCAGCACAGGCTCAACGTCCTGAATAAGATGGGTGGATATAAGTACCGTTGCGCCGGGGTTGAGGTTGCTCACTATGGTGCGGAGTATAAACTCGCGGGCGGCAGGGTCAACCCCTGCGATAGGCTCGTCAAGCAGATATATCTGCGCGTTACGCGCCATTACCAATATAAGCTGGACCTTTTCTCTGTTTCCTTTGGAAAGGGAGGATATATGGGAATCCGGATCCAGATTAAGAGATTCAAGCATTTTATATGCCTTCACCTTGTCAAAATCGGGATAAAATTCCTCAAAATAATCAAGCATCGCGCTTATCTTTTTCCGACCGCCGATATAGGTGCGCTCGGGCAGATAAGATATAAAATTGTTGGTCGCTTCGCTTCTGGGCTGTCCGCAAACGAAAATATCTCCCTCGGTGGGCACAAGCAGACCCGTAAGAATTTTCATAAAGGTCGTTTTGCCGCAACCGTTGGGGCCCAGCAGACCGATAATTCTGCCGCTTTCCAATTGGATGTTAAGATTTTCGATAGCAAGCTTTCCCTTGCCGTATCGTTTTCTTAAGCCTTTACATTCAACTACGTACAAAAAACATTACTCCTTTTCGCAAAGCAAAGCTGCGAACTCTTCGGGAGTGAGACCTATCTCCTTTGCGGATTTGATGGTGAATTCAACAAGATCTCTGGTAGCGGCTTTGCGCTGAGTCTCGATATTCTCGGTCTTGGTGGTTACCTTTCTGCCGGATGTGCTGTAGCAAACCGCAAGACCCATAGTCTCCAAAGAAGAGAGTGCGCGCTGTGCAGTATTGGGATTGATACCGGAATCGGTAGAAAGTGCGCGAACTGTGGGAAGCGCATCACCGGGCTTTAACTCGCCGCTGAGTATCGCTCCTCTCAGTCTGTTGATTACCTGACGGTAAATAGGGAAATTTTCATCAAATTGCCAAACCATTGTAAAAATACCTCCGTATATTTTTTTTGTAATTGTATTATACCACGAACAATATTGACGTGTCAAGATGTTTGTTATATTAATAATATGCATCGCTGAAGAAAATCAGCAAAATATGGTATGCAATGCACGCCAGCAGGCAGTAACCGGGGGTCAACAGAAATCCTCTGAATAAATCGAAGAATATAACGCCGGCAGGAAGACGGCTTCCGTCCCCGTGCTTGCTTTTCGCCGTGTTCCATTGCACGAGATATATTACCGCAAACAGCAAAAACGCTATCGCCGCAATTGCAAAGGCTATTGTGAGTCCGCGGATACGGTTGGGATATTTCAAATAAACTCCCTGGGAAAGAAAAGTATATCCAAACAGAACCAACGCCGCCGCTGCGGTGCCGCCTGCCGCAGATGCACAGTTTACCCATAAAGAAAGTTTAGGGGTAAGATAAACCGTTTCGGCATTCTTGTTCACAAGGCGCATTAATCCGCTGTATAAAAGCACGGCGCTTGCACAGAAGGAAAAAAGCCAGAAAAACAAAAAACAACTGTCTATCCACCTATACACGTCGCGGGGTGCCATGGGATTTACAAGCTCAAAGAATTTTACTGCCGCTTCTGTCAGCTCCTCGCGGAAAGTACTGTGGACCCACATAAAAATTCCAATCGCCGCTATGCTCAATACAGGCGTTGCTACCGCGATTATTGTGAATACCGCCCCGCGCTTTTTCATTTTAATAACACCTCGCTGTTGGTGCCGTAAAAAATATCGTCCCTGCCGGAAACCATTTTGCAAAAGCTTTCTATACGGTCCCAGTTATCGTCCCCGTCAAATTCGTAGGAATGTCCCCATACGTAAAAGAGTGCGGGGGTATCATCGGGCAGCGCCAAAAACTTTTCTGCCAGCTCAAACAGCTTTTCATCGTTATGGTGGCAGGTGGGGTGGAATTCCAAAAGGTCGGTCTGCGGTTCAAAAGAATGGGTGGGTCTTACCGTACGGGCAAACTTAAGACCGCATTCTTTAACAATGCTTTTTATCTCCTCGTTATACGCGCCGTAAGCATACGCCATACCCTGCATTTCGGTGTTCCACATGCGTTCAAGGGATATTTTATCTTCCAAAAGTTCTTTTTTTGCTTCTTCCGGTGTAAGTGAAGCCAGGTTAAGATGGTACGCTCCGTGGACGGCTATCTCGTGCCCTGCAAGTGCGTTTTTCAGCTCGTCCTCCCGCATGTGGGCGCAGTGGGCTTTACGGTATGTCCAGTTGTTCTTCGGGTCAAAAAGGGCGGAATTCAGGTTAAAAGTACACTTTAAACCGTAGCGGTTGAATATCTCTGCCAGTCTTGCGTCCTGATACACGCCGTCATCATAGCTGAAGGTAAGTGCTTTGTTTTTGTTGTTGAACACATTATAGCCCCCTTAATTAAATTACACCTAAATTTTACACTTTTCTTTAATTAAAGTCAACCGTAATACTTGAAAAAACTGTTAATATATGGCATAATTTAATTAACAAAAATACTCTGCGGAGGTTATGTATGAAAAGATCGGAAATTAATCAGCTTATACTCGAAAACATAGAGTTTTTAAAGGAAATGAAATTCAATCTCCCGCCCTTTGCCTTTTTCACTCCCGAGGAGTGGCAGGAAAAGGGACACGAATATGATGAAATTCGTGAAAATATGTTGGGTTGGGACGTTACCGATTACGGCAGAGGAGATTTTAAAAAGGTGGGTCTGTTCCTTTTCACCATACGTAACGGCAATTTAAAAACAGGTGACCCCAAGCCCTATGCGGAAAAACTGCTTATAACCGACGAAGACCAGTACAGCCCTATGCACTTCCACTGGAACAAGATGGAGGATATTATAAACCGTGGCGGCGGCGTGCTTTGCGTTGAGCTTTATTCCAGAGGGGAAAACGATACTTTGGGCACCGAACCCGTTACCGTTAAGTGCGACGGACGTGAGTTCACAGTACCCTCCGGTACCGTGCTTCGTCTTATGCCCGGCGAGAGCATAACTCTCCTCCCCGGTCAGTACCACGCATTCTGGGCAGAAAAAGGGTCCGGTAAATGTCTGCTTGGCGAGGTAAGTATGGTTAACGATGATAATACCGATAACCGCTTTTACGAAACTCAGGCAAGATTTACCAATATAGAGGAGGATTGCCCGCCCGTATACCTCCTTTGCAACGAATACCCCGAGGCAAAGTAATATGAAAATACTTGCTTTCGGTGAGATCCTCTGGGATATTTTCGGGGGAGAACAAAAATTAGGCGGCGCACCCTTAAACTTTATAACCCATTGCACCCGTCTGGGCGCGCAGACACAGATAATCTCCGCCGTGGGAAAGGACGCTTTGGGAAAGCAGGCTTTGGATATGGTCAAAATGTCGGGCGTGGGCACAGACTATATCGAAACACTTAAAAAAATCCCCACGGGATATTGCGAAGTTACTCTGGATGAAAACGGTACCCCTTCATATTATCTTGCTTTGGGCGTGGCATACGATAACATTCCCTGCCCCAAGAGGATAGATAAGGATTATGACGCTTTGTACTTCGGCTCTCTCGCTCTGCGTGAAGAAAAGAGTATGGAAAGCTTTTTAAAGCTTGTTTCCAAGGGCGTGGCAAAGGAAGTTTTTTGCGATATAAATATACGCCAGGATTTCTGCACCGGCGAAATTCTGGAAACCTGCCTTAAAAACGCAACTATTCTTAAATTCAGCAGAGAGGAAATGGAGATTTTCGGCAAAGGCTCGCTTATCGCCACCGCCGAAT
Source organism: Clostridia bacterium (assembly GCA_017537345.1). Taxonomy (GTDB): domain Bacteria; phylum Bacillota; class Clostridia; order Oscillospirales; family CAG-382; genus SFLA01. Next base: position 8,210 of record JAFYKY010000008.1, read on the forward strand.
ACATTCTTTCCGTTTATACAAATATACATACCGTGGTCATTACCATGGATGCAGACGGCGCCTGCTGCTTTACCCGCAAGGGAAGATGGTTTGCAAAATGTCCCGAATCAGAGGTGGTTTCCACCGTCGGCGCAGGGGATTCCTTCTCCGCCGCATTTTTGGTTAACTATTTATCGGGCGAAAAAGTGTCTGTCTGCTTAAACCGCGCCTGCACTTTAGGCTCTTACGTGGTTACACAATTAGGCGCAATCCCCGAATATCCCGAACAGCTCCTTGCACAGATTAAACCCCAATAAAGACGAGGTTAAATATTATGAGCGACAGAGAAAAACGGCTTACACGGTTTCTGGTAACCGTAAAAAGCCAGATCGTAAAAAGAAGATACCCCTGCACAGACATTACCTTTGCTCCCTGCGGCTACAAAAGCAAAGAAGCCTTGCCCACCGATTTTACTCCTTTTGAAAAGGGTATGCGCTGGGGCGAAAAAAAGGATAGCCATTGTCTGTTTAATTTAAAATTCTCTCTGCCCGAAAGCGAGCGGGATTCCTCTATCCGACTCCGTGTGGATACGGATAAGGACGGCTGGAACGTATATAACCCCCAGTTTATAATATACGAAAACGGCAAAGCGCTTCAGGGCTTGGATACAAACCACCGCACTGTGGAGATAGACTACAAGCAGGAATATAATTATCTGCTTTATGCCTACACCGGATCATTGGTGGATAATCTTCCTCTTAACGTGGAAGCCGAAATTTATGATGCAGACACAAAGGCGTTGTATTACGATCTTTTGGTGCCCTTTGAAATTTGCAAGATCTCAAAGCCGGACAGCCGCGAATACGAAATTATAATGGATGCCCTTATCGGCACACTCAATAAATTGGATCTGCGCATACCCTGCTCGGAGGAATTTTACGCATCCGTAAAAACCGCCCGTGAATATTTAAAGGAAAACCTTTATGCAAAGCACAAAGGCGGGGACGGAACCACGGCAATATGTATAGGTCACACCCACATAGATATCGCGTGGCTGTGGACCTTGGCACAGACAGAGGAAAAAGCACAGCATTCCTTTGCCACCGTGCTTGCTTTGCTTGAAAGATACCCCGAATATATATTTATGTCCAGCCAGCCCCAGCTTTTTGCATACATAAAGGAGCAGGATGCAGCCCTTTATGAGCGTGTAAAGGAAATGGTAGCCTTGGGCAGAATAGAGCCGGAAGGCAGTATGTGGGTAGAAGCAGACTGTAACTTGACCTCAGGTGAATCCTTGGTGCGCCAGATCATACACGGAAAACGGTTTTTCAAAGAGGAATTCGGGGTGGATAACCACATTTTGTGGCTGCCCGATGTATTCGGTTATTCCGCAGCACTTCCCCAGATATGCGTAAAAAGCGGAATAGATACTTTCCTCACATCCAAAATAAGCTGGAACGATACAAACCGTATGCCCTACGATACCTTTATCTGGAAGGGCATTGACGGTACGGGAATTTTCACATACTTCCTCACCGCGCAGGACAAGCAGAGAGGGGTGGACAGCACCCGCTATACCACCTACGTTGCCACCACAGACCCTGCCTGCGTTGCGGGAGCGTACGACAGATACTCCCAGAAATCCCTTACGGACAAGGTGCTCGTTACCGTAGGATGGGGTGACGGAGGCGGCGCCACAACCGAAAAAATGGTGGAAAAGGGCGCCCGTCTTTATGATGGCTTACCCGGCTGCCCCAAGGTAGAGTACGTTCACGCAAGCAAATATTTAAAAGAGCTTAAGGACTCCACAGAAGGCAAATTGCCGGATTGGAGAGGGGAACTGTACCTTGAATATCACCGCGGCACCTACACCTCCGCCGCAAAGAACAAGCTGTTTAACCGCAAGGCAGAAAACGTTTTAAGACTTCTGGAAACTGCCCTTTCGGTAAACAACATAGAAAACGGCAAAGAATTCCCCCTTGCAAAGTGGGACGAGCTTTGGAAGATAATCCTTTTAAACCAGTTCCACGATATTATTCCCGGTTCTTCCATTCCCGAAGTGTATGCGGACAGCCGCAAGCAGTACGAAGAGCTGTTTGCGGATTCCCAAAAACTGCTTTCCGCTTCTCTTACCGAACTTTTGGGAAAAGAAGAGGATGGGGAATATATCGCCGTAGCAAACCCTCTGCCCTTTGAATTTTCAGGTGCTGTCGGGGAATACGAATTAAGCAATATCCCCGCAAAAGGCTTTGCCCGTGTAAAGGCAAAAAAAGCCCGTTGCAACGTAAAGGTTGAAAAAAAGCAGATCGTATCGGATAAATATACCGTCACCTTTGATGATGATTATAATATCGTTTCGGTTAAGGACACAAAGGGAACCGAATATATTAACGGCAAGGGAAATTATCTCTATGCCTGCGAGGATATTCCCCTTAATTACGATAGCTGGAACGTAGAGGATTACCACGAGGAAAAGAAGTGGCTTATAAACGACGTTTCCGAAGTAAGTGAAATCACCGAAGGACACCGCAAGGGACTTCGCATAGTGCGTAAGTTTATGAATTCGGTTATCACCCAGTATATCACCCTTTCCGATTATGACGGAAGAATAGATTTTTCCACCACCGTGGATTGGAAAGAGAAAAATCTTTTGCTCAAAACAGCCTTTGACGGCGCAGTGAACACAGATACCGCTATATACGATATCCAGTTCGGCCACGTTTCCCGTCCCACCCACAAAAACACCTCTTGGGATCAGGCTCGGTTCGAGGTCTGCGCCCATAAATACGGTATCGTGGCGGACCACGGCAAGGGTATTGCCCTTATGAACGATTGCAAATACGGCTATTCCGCAGACGGATCCACCATACGCCTTTCACTTATCAAATGCTCCGGCTATGCCAACGAGTTTATAGATCTGGATACACACTCATTCACATATTCTCTCCTGCCCTTTAAGGGAGATTTCAGGGATGCAGGTGTTATAGAAAGTGCGTATGCTCTTAACGAGCCTCCCGTAACATATAAAACGGCGCTGGGCGAAACGGCGTTTGCTCCCTTCACCGCCAAGGGAGAGGGCGTGTATTTTGAAACCTTCTGTCCTTCAGAGGACGGCAAGGGATACATCCTCCGCGGTTACGAGGGACACAACAGCGAAGCCGAGGTAACGGTTAAGTTTAATTTCGCCCATAAAAAAGCATACGTTTGCGATCTGACGGAAAAATATCTGTACGATCTCCCCGCAGACGGTACACTCACCCTTAAACCCTTTGAAATTATAACTATCAAAGCAGAAATATAAATTGACTTTGCCGGTACAGAGTGGTATATTGAAAATGCAAATTACGGATAAAACAAAGTTTGTGCAAAGAAAGCCGACAAGATTATATGGGTTTGATTACAGCGGCTGCGGTACTTATTTTATAACCGTATGTACACAAGGGAAAAAGCAAGTTTTATCAAAAGTAATACCCTTGCCGGAAACGGATAAAGAGAATGTAGGGCAGGGGCTTGCCCCTGCCGAAATAAAGCTGTTGCCTTGCGGAAAGATAGCAAGTGAACAATTAAAGCTTCTCGAAACCCGTTTTCCCTGTGTTACCGTATACGATTATATTATTATGCCCGACCACATTCATATCATTTTAAACATTTGGTATGAGCACGGAACGGCAGAGGCAAGCCTCTGCCCTACATTGTCCCATATAGTCGGCGTCTTTAAGTCGCTTACAACAAGAATTTGCAACCGCTCTTGCCATAAAGGCAAGCTGTTTCAATCATCGTTTTACGATCACATAATTCGTAATGATAAGGATTATGAAAAAACGTCGGAGTATATTGCAAATAATCCTCAAGCCTGGTTATACAAACAAAACTATTGCAGATGATAAAAATAACGTAAATTCTAACATAAAAGCTAAAGGAGAAAAACATGGATACAATTAAGTTTAACAAGAAAAATTCCGTAGTTGTTGCCCACAGAGGTCTTTCCGGTTTGGAAAGAGAAAACACCAACGTGGCTTTCGTTGCCGCAGGTCAGCGCAGCTATTTCGGCGTAGAGACCGACGTATACCGCACTCTTGACGGCAAATACGTGCTTCATCACGATACATCCACAAAGCGCACCGCTATTGACGATCTCACCATCTTCGAATCTACCTTCGATACCCTGCGCTCACTTCAGCTTACCGATATCGACGGCGTTACCAAGCGTGCAGACCTTCGTATCCCCACTCTGGAAGAGTACGTACGCACCTGCAAACGCTACGATAAGGTTTGCGTGCTTGAATTCAAGACCGTTTACCCCGTAGAGCATATCGCAGAAATGGTAGAGATAATCAAAAAAGAAGAGTATCTGGAAAAGGTCATCTTCATCTCCTTCGCATACGAAAACCTTACCCGTCTTCACGAGGTTGTTCCCGGTCATCCCTGCCAGTTCCTTGCTTGGCAGTGGACAGACGATCTCTTTGATAACCTGCAGAGAGACGGTATCGACCTTGACGCATACTACGGACTCCTTACCGAAGAGCGCGTAGCGGAAGCGCACCGCCGCGGTCTTGTAGTAAACGCCTGGACAGTAGACGATCCCAAGGTTGCAGAACAGCTGGCGGAGTGGGGTGTGGATCAGATAACCTCTAATATATTAGAGTAATGGCGACTTGCTAAACAGCGCAGATCGAAAAACGCGACAGATGAAATAATGGTTTTCGTTCACCCGTAGGGACAGACGTCCTCGGCTGTCCGCAACCAAATAAAAATGTAGGAATCCGTTTTTGACGGATTCCTTCTTTATTTCTATCGCGTTTTTCTATAAATTTTCACGCGGTAGGCAGTAGGTTACTACAGCTCTACGCGCGTGAAAATTCATTCTGCATCTGTTTATCCAGCCGCCTTATTTCTGCAGACTTTTAGTTCTACAGACGGCAGTTTTTCGAAAATGATTTGGTTTATTTTGCGTTGTCATCAAACTGCTTGTCGGCTTTTTTCATAACTTCCCAAAACTCTTCTTCAGTCATAAGCGGTCCATAGTATTGGTCAAGTTTTTTGGCATATTCGTTTATCAGCGCTGTGTCGGAATCCTCGAAAAAAAGCTTTTCCAGTTCCTCTTCAAACCTGCGTTCCAATTCTTCAATCTTCTCACCACGAGCATTAAAGCCCGTTTTTGCCCATTTAAGGTCGGCAGAAGTGCATGTGCCAAGCTCGGCTGTCATACGAATCTTAAAAGTTCTCAAGAATAATTCTTCTTTTGCTTCAGCGCAGGTTCTGATATGGATGAAGGCGGACGCAAAAGCTAATATTCTCACTTCTTCAAGAGTGTCATCTGTCCACGCGGAATCGTCCTCTGCACATTGCAAAAGATGTTCACATTCCGGACAGAATGAATGCAGCTCGCACTCATTCGGATAGCCCGGAGTAAGCTTAAGAGTGTTCATAACTCTATCATTATTACACTCAGTTTTATTTGAACGCTTTATCACCGCAAACCTCCCTATATCCATACGATATACCTAATTATAAAACAATTTGTTTTGTGTGTCAATATAACATTTTGTTCTGCATATAATCTTCTTGAATGATAACGAAGGGAAGAGCTATATGTATCGCCGAATAAGAGATTTACGAGAAGATGCTGATCTGTACCAAAAAGATTTGGCAGAATACCTGCAGTGTTCACAAGTTTGCTATTCTCATTATGAAATCGGGAAAAGAGATGTTCCTACAGACGTTCTTATAAAATTAGCACGTTATTACAACACCAGCGTTGATTACCTGCTGGGATTGACCGACGAAAAAACACCATACCCAAAAACAAAATAGTAAAAGCACAGAGTTTCTCTGTGCTTTTGTTGTCGGGGTCCCCGAGAAGCCGCAAGGCTTCTTGGGGTGATTTTTTGCCATCGCCTTATCTCTGCAGACTTTTAGTTCTACAGACGTTAGATTTCAAAAACGATTATACGGTTTTTGCTCCGCAAAAACTACCGAAATTCATCGTTCATAGTTTACTTAAGCAGTGCTTCTGTCAGCTCTTTTACTCCGTGGGCGATATAGTCTGCGCCGGCTTGCTCGTGCTCGCCTTCCTCTGCGCAGTCCATATACACGCCGAAGCAGGCAATTCCCACCTTATGGGCGCCTTCGGTATCGTACTTTCTGTCGCCGATAAGAAGCACCTCGCTTTTATCGGGGGAACCGAAACGGCGTATGGCTTCTTCCACTACCTGATGCTTGTGTGCGCGGCTGTCCCCGAAGGTGGCGCCTGTAATTTCATCAAAATATTTGGCAATATCAAAATGCTCAAGTATCTTTTTCGCATATTCCTCGGGCTTGGATGTGGCGGTGCCCAAAAGCGCGCCGCTATCCTTCAATGCTTTAAGAAGCTCGGGAATACCCTCAAAAACGTGCCCTTCGTAAAGCCCCGTTACCGAATATCTTTCGCGGTAAAAGGCAAGAGCTTGCTCGCTTTCCTCCGCTGTCATCCCGCTGAAATTCACAAAGGAATATTTAAGAGGCGGGCCCATATATTTTTTCAGCGTTTCTTTATCGGGGCGGGGGTAACCTAATTTTTCGTGAGCGTAGCACACGCAGTTGAACACGCCGTCATCGGTGTTTACCATCATTCCGTCCAGATCAAAGAGAATATATTTGTATTTTTTCATTTCACAGCATCTGCCACAAGCTCGGCAAGGAGCTTGTGTCCTTCCTTGTTGGGATGGGGGTCAACGTTACTGCCGTCGGGCAGGGCGTTTATAAGGTTTCCTTGGTATTCCTTAAAGGGTGTGTATATTTCGCACACGGTATATCCGTTTGCTTCCGCACCGTTTTCGATCACATCGTTAAGGCTTATAACGCTGCTGGCGGAAACCGCCGCAAAGGAAAGGGTAAAACCGTTTTGCTCCACCTTGAATTCGGTAAAATCGCGGTAGGGGTTGTATACCGTCTGGAATATTATCTGCGCATCGGGGTTTACCGCGCGGAGAGAAGCGATAATTTGGGGAAGCTCGGTCTTGAATCTGTCGATCCCCTGAGCAACCTCGCTCATAACCTCGGTAATGTCAAGATTTCCCTGTGCGGTTCCGTTTTGCAGGCTTTCAAAATAGGGCACAAGAGCGTATGCCGCCTTCAGCACGTTGTTCGCGCCTATGGAAAGCACTATAACCGTTGCGTTTTCAAGCTGTTCGCAGTTGCCTTCCGCAAGCAGGGCAAGGAGATCCTTGCCGTCATCGCCGGAAACGGCGTAATTATACACCTCACAGCCGTATTCTGTGGCAATAAGGGAAGAATATCTCTCGTTTTCCTCGTCCGCAAGACCGTATCCCGCCGCAATGGAATCACCAAAGAATACCACCACGTCGTCAGAGGTAAGTCCGTCTGCTTGCGGGGGCAGACTTTCGCCCGCGCTTTCGTTTTCGCTTTCCGCGGCGGGCAGGGACTGCTCGTCAATATCCACGCTCATATTAATATCAAATTCGCATCCCGCCGCCAAAGCGCACAGCGCAAGGCACAGAACGGTTAAAACAATCCTTTTCATATAACGCCTTCTTCCTTCAGGATTCCGTCAACGTATTCCTTTATTTCGAATTCTGTCTTCTTTACGTTAAAGAAATCTTTTTCGCATTCGTACGCGCCGCCGTTGGTATTTCTGTTTTTGCCCCAGTGCATGGAGCAAAGATACTTTCCGTCCCCTCTGCATTCAAAGCCGTAGGGGGAGGAATAACAGAACTTTTCTTCTGCCTTGGTCAGGTTAACATCGGTTTTGTAAAGAGTTTCCTTGGGCTGGTAGCTTTGGCTTCCGCCGTAGGTGGAAAACCAGAATTCGCCCGTGGTCTTATCGTAATCCAGATTCTGTATGCCAAACACGGTGTTGCCCGTATTTATGTGATATTCGGTTTCGTAAACACCGTCAAGAGTAAAGCGCAGCAGTATGTTGTTTTCGTATTTTTCGCCGGTGTCCAGAGCGCAGGCAACAAACATACGCCATTCCTCGGTGCCGGGAATTTTGGCAATAGCCACGCCGTCTATACCCTGAAAACCGCGGGTGTCCTTGTCCGTGCCCTTAAGGGATTTATAATAATCGCAAATATCCAGGTTAATAATATTTACGGTTTCCAAGGTTTCCGCATCAAAAACGTATATTTTAAAGGAAGTCCAATCGTTCCAGGCGTGGTCGGGAAGGCAGTTGCCCATATAGGAAGCGTACAGCTTGCCGTCGTGGTAATCAATATCTCCCAAATGTCCGCCGAACACGGGTACACAGCGCTTAACAGTGCTCTCGTGAGTAGTCTTTACCACCGTGTCCGTAAAGGACCAGTAAACGTACTTATCGTCTGTGGTAAAGCCCTGCATGTGTTGGTTCTGATGTAAGACTTCTGCATATTTCATTTAATAATCACCTCGAAAAGATTATATAATAATAAAGCATAAATGTCAATTATGCGCAAAACAAAAGACCGTTTTATACGGTCTTTTAAGATGTGTATTTACATAAACAGATTTTGTATACTTCCCCAAAGCAGACCGCAGGCTGCGGAAGCAAGTAAAATAAAGTGAGGCTTTGCTTTTTTATATACCAAAAACAGACACAGACCCAGAGTTATTACAGAAAACAGCATATCAAAGGTGAGTATGCTTTGAACGGAAAAACCAAATGGCAGGAAAACCTCAGTTCCGACAGATACCATCGCCGCGGATATAAGGGCGATAGCCGCAGGACGTAATCCCCGCATAGCACCCGCAACGTAGCGGTTTGCAATAAACTTTTTGTAAAACCGCGCTATTATCATTATAACTATCAGGGAAGGAAGTACCACGCCCGTTGTTGCCGCAACAGCACCGGGAATACCCGCCACGTTAAAGCCAACGTATGTCGCCATATTTATGGCAATAGGGCCCGGTGTGCTTTCGCTTATGGCGATAAAATCAATTATCTCCTGCATTTCCATCCAGCCGTGGGAGGTAACCTGCTCTGCCACCAGCTCTACCATAGCGTAGCCGCCGCCAAAGGTGCAGGCGCCTATCTTAAAGAATATCCAGAGAAGAGATAATATCTGTATCATTTTTTATCCCTCCTCAAAGAAACCAGCACACTGCCGACACCAATAAGTCCTGCGGAAATAATAACAGGTATGGTGCCCGCGCCGAATACAGCCACGGCGCAAAAGGCAAGTACAAACATAATATAAAAGAAAGCGTCCTTTTTGCAGGAGGAAAACATTTTTAAAAATGCCTTGAGTATAAGGGCAATAACCCCCACACGCACTCCCATAAACATATAGTTTATGGCCTCTATGCTCTTAAAGAAATCAAAAAAAGCGGCAATAAAGGTCATTATAATAAAGGGCGGAATTACCGTACCCAGAGTGGCAATAACGCTTCCCAAGCTTCCCGCCGCTCTGTATCCCACAAAAGTGGCGGTATTTACCGCAATGGGGCCGGGCGTGCTTTCTGCCACGGTAACTATATCCAGCATTTCCTCGTCGGTAATCCACTTCTTTTTATCAACCGCCTCTGCGGACATAAAGCTTATCATAGCCGCGCCGCCGCCGAATGTCAAAGCGCCGATCTTGAAAAACGACCAGAACAGCTCACCGTACGTGCTTAATTTTTTCTTACTCATATCAAATCTCCTCTATACGGTATGATACTATTTTATTAAAAAAAGCCGAAAAGTCAAGGCGGATACTCCAAAAACAAGGATCCCATTAAAAATTTTTTGATTTGCGAAGGACCAATGTCGCGTTTGGGCGCAAAGCCAACAAGCCTTCGTATGATCGGGAGCCAAAAATACAAAAACAAAAATCCGCAGATCAGATCTGCGGATTTTGTTTTTTGGTGTTTTATTTTTTGTCCACGCTTAAGTAAACGGAATCCAGATCAATGTTCAGCTCCGATACGGAGCCTACCTTTGCTGACAGATCTATACCGATCTTGAAAATATTCGTTCCGAACCCGCTCTCGTGAGAAGCGTTTGCCCAGACAAGCACACCGTCCACGTACAGATCATAGGTGTATTTGCCGTCGGCGCCCTTCTTTACTTTAACCTCGTAATCGTGCCATACGGACGTATCCAGCTTTGCGGATTTTGAAGCAGAGCCGTATGAGCTTGATACCGAGCCTATGCTGTTGTAGGGACGAACGAGTATCAGCTGAATATAATATTCGGCGCTTCTTACGGTTATTTCCGCTTTTCCGGTCGAATTCAGTCTTGCTCTGAACCCAAAGGTAAAATCAACCACGGGGGATACGAATTCGGCTCTCGTAATATAGGAATAACCCTCCATAGCCGCCCTTTTAACGGTTATATAAGAGTTGTTCTGAACAACGGTTACTGCGCTGTTATCTGCGTTTGCCTTTCCCCATTTGCTCCAGTCATCAAAGGATTCGGTAAACGCGCAGTTCATCCATTCGGAATTTGTCAGGGAAAGCACGGCTTTGTTTTCGTACAGAATATTCTGCAGTTTGGATACGTCGATATCGTGGACCTTGGTCTTGTCCTGCACAGAAATAGCCGCCGCTCTGCCTGCCGCTTCTCCGATAATCATATACTGGGGCTCCATACGAATGGTGGAGTATGCTACGTGGCTTGCAGAAAGGGTGCAGGTAACCAACAGGTTGTCCGCTTCGGCACGCCAGGGCAGCAACGCTCTGTAGGAAATTTCGTAGGGGTCTACGTTAACCTCCATATTACCTTCGTTTCTTATATATCCGTCTGCGGTGATATATCTCTGAACGTTGTGAGAATCGCTGTTGTAAGAGCCCATTCCGATAGTATCTTGTTTTGTTAAATTCTTTCCGCCGCCCTTTTCAATATCCTTTTGGGTCATTACGTATTCGCCAATCATTCTGCGGCCTTCACGGATATACAGTTGGAAGGTCCAGTTACCGTTTTCAACGTATTCGTCCTTGGGAAGACCCCATGCGGAAACCGATCTTCTTACGTCGGGATGTACGGAAGGATCGTTTGCAAGGAAGTACAGCAAGCCCGCAACGTAATTATAGTGATCGTTCCAGATCTCCTCTCGCTGGGCGTAAGTAGCATCAGGATAATCGTAATTTCCGCCGATATAATCGGTAGAAAAAGCACCGTTGTTGTTAAAATCGTGCTTGCCGTTTACTCCGGGACCCACACCGAACAGGTTATAAACCGTGGGAGCCGTTCCCTTTGCTTTTACCCATGCGTCAATATAATCTGCCAGCAGGGTATATCGTGTGGGATCGTATCCTTCGGGCTTGGGGAAGGGGATCATATTATTTTTGTTGTTGGTTGCGCATATACGGAAATTGTATGCCTGAACCTTTTTATCACCCGTGCCCACAGGTGCAAGCGGCTCTTCGCTAACCTCTTTGTATTTCAGGTTTCCGTTTTCGTCCCTTGCCACAATGGCAAAATTAAAGTTGTGGTTGGAAGCGCCCTGGGTTTCGGGGCCAACAACACCTGCCAGAGATTCGCCGTAAACATCGCGGCCTTCTCTTCCGTAGGTATAGGATACTCCGGCTTGCGCCATCAGATCGCCTTCGTAGGAAGCGTCTATAAAGTTGGTTGCGGCAAATTCGCTCCCGCTTTCGCATATAATTTTCTTTATGGTGGTGCCTGACATCACAACACCGCTGTTTTCAACCAAACGCTCGCCCATAAACACTTCCACGGGATACGCGTTATTTTCGGTTTCGTTTAACATATCGGCAAAAATTTCTTCTGCAACGTGAGGTTCAAAATACCAATCCACCGCGTTTTGTGTGGTGTTACCCTTTTTGACCGCGTTTCTTTGGAAAAACTCTCTTGCCATACCGCCGATCACGCTTGCGTTGCCGATATCGGTTGCAAACAGACCGCCTGCAAGCATACCGCCCAGATGGTCAGCAGGGGCAACCAGCGCAACCTTTACACCCTGACGGCTTGCCGCCACGGCAGAAACCACAGCCGCCGCCGTGTCGCCGTAAACTACAACGTCGTACCGCTTTGCATTGTCAAGCTCATCGGGCTGGGAAGTTTCATCGGGCCGGGAAGTTTCATCGGGCTGGGAAAACTCATCGTCGGATTCGTTTTCCGTAACGTCAGAGGCTTCGCTGCTTGTTTCGTTTTCTTCGGGGTAAGATTTTTCGTCACTTACTTCACCTGCCGAAACCTCCGAGCTTTCGCTGTGCGGAACGCTTTCGGCGTCATTTACGGAATTATCGGATGTGTTTTCCACATTCGTGCCGCAAGCGCACAAAACGCCCGCCAACAAAACAAACGATAATACCAAGGCTACAATTCTTATAAGCTTATGCATAAAATCCACCTCCGTGTTTTTTAAAGCAGCAAACCGTGTGCGGCTTGCCCACCGCTTATATTTTACCACAACATACGAAAATTGTCTATAAAATTTTCTCAAACGCGTCGTACTGCCGCAGAAGCAGGCGGCATTTGTAAATACGGTATATAAACAATTTGCGTTTCGGTCTGCATTCAAAGCCGTGGTTTTTGATATGCCAGATAGGAGAAGGTAGGACGCCGGGTATTTGACGCAGAACGCTTTTTCGCGAGCGGGGAGCTGTAGTTTACTACTGCCTCCCGAGCGAAAACGCGTAGAAACGCAAAATAAAAGGAATCTGTTTGCAGATTCCTACCTATAAAGAAAACAAAAATGCGAGAGATAAACAAAAATCTCTCGCATCAGTAATTACGGTATATAAACAATTTGCGTTTCGGTCTGCGTTAAAAGAGCTACGGCTTTCGATATGTAATACAGGAGAAGGTAGGACGCCGGGTATTTAGCGCAGAAAACGCTTTTTAGGCGCGTGGGGCTGTACAAAGGTACTGCCCACCGACTAAAAACGTTTAAAAACGCGAAATAAAAAGGAATTCGTGTATTCACGAATTCCTACATTATCAGTGTTTCAAACAGACGTCAGCGAAAGCAGTAATGGTTTTCGCAGTACATCTTCTTTTAACTTTTTTCGCGTTTTGATCTGCGTTAAATAACCAAGTCCTACAGATCGGCGGTGTCGTGGGATTTGTATCCTTCTCCCAAAATCTCCGTAGCATTTGTAACAATAAGGAACGCTCCGTTATCCTCCGCGCGGATAACTTCTTTTGCCTTGGGAAGCTGGTGCTTTTTAAGCACGCACATGATCACGGGCCGGTTTTTGCCGGTGTAGCCGCCGTGGGAGTGAACGATGGTTGCGCCAACGTCAAGCTCTTCCAGCAGACGCTTGGTAATAATATCGTTTTTTTCGCTCATTATATAAATCATCTTTGCGCTGTCAAAACCGTAAAGCAGCTTGTCCACCACAATGGTTTGAACAACAACGCACACGCCTGCGTAAATGGATAATTCAAAGCGTTTGAAAGCGATAGCGGAAGCGATAATTACTATAACGTCAAATATCATAAAAATAACGCCGGTGGAGATGTGCTTGAATTTAAGACGCATCAATTTTACCAAAATATCCGTACCGCCGGTAGAAGTACCTGCGTGGAACATAATGGCAATTCCGAAAGAAACCAGGGTCGGTCCCGCAATCGCCGCCAACATAGGATCGTTGGTGGCGGCGCCGATATATTCCGAACCCAGATTCATAAACCAAGAGGACATTGCAATGGCATATAAGGTGGTAAACAAAAACTTAAATCCAAACTTCCAAGTGGCAATTATAAGCAGGGGTATATTAAGCACTATGATCCACGTACCCGTGGGCAAAAGACCAACTAAGTGGCTTAAAATAATAGAAACACCGGAAATTCCGCCGGAAGCAAGAGCGTTTGGGTCCAAAAACAAGAACACGCCCGCCGCATACATTGCACAGCCGATAGTTATCATGACCATGTTCACGAGGAACTGTATTTTCGGATTTTTAAATCTGTGAAAAATATTCACCTTTTTCACCTCTGTGTATATTTTGGGTAGAAAAAATTATAACATCGAAGGAAAGTTTTGTCAATGACGGGGGAGGGAAAAGTGAAGTATGGGCTTGCGCCAAAGTGATGTTGTGCTATGCACAGTGATGTTGCTCCCTACGGTCGCAGTGAAGTGATGTGTTCCTGATCTCGTGCCGAAGGCACACTTCACGCGCGAAGCGCACTTCACTTCCGAAGGAAGCATCACGTTCCGCTTGCGGAACACATCGTTGAAAAAAGCCTAACGCAATAGCGTTAGGCTTTTTTCTGGTGGGGGCTACAGGACTCGAACCTGTGACCCCCTGCTTGTAAGGCAGGTGCTCTAACCAACTGAGCTAAGCCCCCGTGTCCGACTCGTGCATTATAGCACAAGTCAAATCGTTTGTCAATACCTAATTGAAATAAAAATTAGAAATTATTTTATCAAAATCAGCGCTCACGCTTTCAAAGTCCTTTTCGCTGGCGGTGAGAGTGATAATATACGCGGAATATCCGCCTACAGCCACTACCTGAACAAAGTGGTATGTGCTTCCGTCCACCTTTGCGGTGTAGTGGTATTTGCCTACGGTGTTGCCGTCCACCTTAATTTCTTCGGTCTTAACAGCCTTGTATTCCTTAAGCTCGTCGGCAAGTCTTTCTTCGTATGTCTTCCAATAATCCTTGTAGTTCTGCGCATCGGTACCGTATTTGGTAACGGAAAGGCTGGCGTAGGTGCTTACCATAGAAGAAGAGGAGGTATCCTTTAAAAGAGAAAGCATACCGTCGTTTCTGTCCACCGTCCATTCAACGGGGTGGCACAAAGCCACGTTTATAACGTCGTTCTTAACGTAAACCATTCCGTCGGGCACGGTAACGTCAGGCGTTTCGCCGCTTCCGCAAGCGCAAAGAGAAAATATCATACAAGCCGCAATAAGGGCAAAAATTATCTTTTTCATATAGGTCTTCCTCGCTTTCTCTTCGTATTATATACCACCCTTTCCAAAAAGGCAATAGACTGAATGTGAATTTTTTGCATTTTTTGGGGGAAAAGAGAGGCTGCAAACAAGTTTTTAGCTGTTTATGGCAGAGAGATATGCTTTTATAATATTCTCAAGGTTATCGAGTTTCGAGGGAGGACACTCGCGCAGTAAAACGGAGATAGTGTTTTCAACGCTGTCTGTTTCGGTTCCAAAAAGAATATAGTCTGTAGAAAGCAACAAAACATTAGAGATGTTGCACAGCGTGTTTACAGACATTCCTTTTACCCCCAATTCTATGTCAGAGCAAAATTTCGGTGTTATATCCAATTTTTCGGCAAACTCTTCTCGAGTCATGCCCAAACGCTCTCTTTGCGCGCGTATTCTTTTTCCTATACCTGTTAAATCCATAACTGTCGACCTCTTAAAACACGAGACAATATATGTATATTTTACCCTTAAAGTTGCGTTTTTAAATAAACATACAGGGTTGACAAAATACAACTCTGAGTGTATAATTGTTATAACAAATAGCGTTTGGCGGTGTAACGGTGAGAAACAGAGTGCGCTTGTTTGCGGCGCTTAACATATTGGTTCCTCTTATTATAGGACTTGCGGTTTATTTTGCTGTTCAGAAAAGTACTTATTTGGAACGGGTGTTTGCCGCTATGTTTGCGGTCGACTTTAAACCGCTGGTTTGGTCCGGTTGGACATATACTTTTACGGTTTGTTGGCTGTGTGACGTTTTGTGGTCGTATTCGCTGGTTTTTTCCTTGTGGGTGAGTCTGTATTCGCGGAAGAACGCAGTGTTGCTTAGTGTTGTTTTGGCGCTTTTTGCCGGCGTCGCTTTTGAACTGCTTCAACTTTTCGGGCAGGTCGGCGGCACTTTTGATGTGTTTGATATAATTATGGAATTAACAGCGGCGATTTTGGCGGCTGTAGTTATAAAAAGGAGAAAACTTATATGAAAAAATTCAATTCTGTGCTTTGCGTAGTTATTGTGCTGTGTTTGTTCATGGCGTTTGCGGCAGGAAGCTCATCGGATGTATCGGTGTCTAAGGCTCCGACTGATGATAATTCTGCGCCGGCATCATCAGAAAAAGAGGATGCGGTTACTCCCGGAAATCTGACTATAAGCGTGGGAGAAACTTTAACAGTAAACAACCTGAAAATAACTTATGTTAAATGCGAGGAAGTTACCGATTTTGACAGTTACTGCGAACCCGCAGAGGGCAATATTGTGTATTGTTTGAGCTTTAAGTTTGAAAACAACTCTTCCACAGACCATTTTGTTTCTTTCTACGATTTTGATTGCTACGCCGATAATGAAGCGGCTGAACTCTATCTTTACGGTGATAACACACTTTCCGCAACAGTTTCTCCCGGCAGAACTGCTTCGGGCAATGTATACTTCGAAGTTCCCGCGAGTGCAACGGAAATAGAGGTTGAGTACACAACGGATTTCTGGAGCAATGACAAAGCAATTTTCGTTGTGAAATAAGTGCAATATAATAAAAGAGGACTTTGCGAAACGGCAAAGTCCTCTTTACTTTAACAAGAATTTATCAATTCCTCTTTATTTTTTAATAAATATGTGGTAGAATAAAATGATAAAATGCATTTTCGTTTCCCGTGTATGAGTATCGGCGGGGGAGACTGCATATAGATTTATATACTTTATTAAAGGAGGAACCCGCTTTGCAGGTTTTATTAAGCGCATATTCTTATTTACAGCAGTTTTCTTTGGTTTCGGTGATCGTGCGTTTATTGCTCGCAGTGGTTTTGGGCGGAATTATCGGTTTCGAGCGTGAGCGTCACGGACGCGCCGCGGGACTCCGCACCCACGTGCTCGTTTGCGTCGGCTCGGCAATGGCAACTCTTATCGGCCACTATTGCCTTACGCTTGCCGATTATTCCGGAGATCCTCTCAGAATAGGGGCGCAGGTCCTTTCCGGCGTGGGCTTTCTGGGCGCGGGTACCATTATTTCAAACGGACGCTTTCAGGTGACCGGTCTTACCACCGCCGCAGGTCTGTGGGCAACCGCATCCATAGGTCTTGCGGTAGGTATCGGATTTTATGAAGCGGCGGCATTTTGCGCATTTCTGGTCGTTTTCACTATGTCCATTCTGAGCTGGGTGGATTCAAGAGTTATAAGAAAAAACAAAAACGTACATATTTATATGGAGCTTAACAGCGCAGAATCGGTAAACGAGGTGCTTTCTATGTTAAGCGGAAAATTCAATGCGAAAAACATTCAGATAACAGCGCCGAGAAGCAGTATTGCGGGAAACTGCGGTATTGAAGCAAGGCTTATCATCAAGCACAAGGAAGAAGTGGACGGCGTTATTCAACAACTGCTTGAAAACGAGCACGTGATCTACGCCCTGCCGTCCGCATAGGCAAATTATCAAAAAAAGAAAGGAGTGGGATAAATGCCTGATAAGTTCAAATTACATTCAAGCTTTTCTGCCACGGGCGACCAGCCGGAGGCGATACGCGCTCTCTGCGATGGGTTTGACAAGGGTTATACCGACCAGACCCTTATCGGCGTTACCGGTTCGGGAAAGACCTTTACTATGGCAAATATTATCGCCGCGGCAAACCGTCCCACCCTCGTTCTTGCCCACAACAAAACTCTTGCCGCCCAGCTTTGCAGTGAGTTCCGCGAATTCTTTCCTGAGAATGCGGTGGAGTATTTTGTTTCCTATTACGATTACTACCAGCCGGAAGCATACGTTCCCGGCAAGGACGTGTATATAGAAAAGGACGCATCCATAAATTCGGAAATAGATAAGCTCCGCCATTCCGCCACCACGGCGCTTATGGAAAGGCGGGATGTTATAGTGGTTTCCTCCGTGTCCTGCATATATTCTCTGGGTGACCCCGAGGAATACGGCAGAAACGTAATTTCCCTCCGCCCGGGAATGATATTCCCCCAAAGAGATTTAATAAAACGGCTTGTAACCTTGCAGTTTTCAAGGTCGGATATCGGCTTTGACAGAAATAATTTCCGCGTGCGCGGGGACGTTATAGAGATTTTCCCCTCCAATTCCGACAGATACGCATACCGTGTGGAGCTGTTCGGGGATGAGATAGACCGTATCTCCCAGGTGGATACGGTTACGGGTGAAATAAATGCCCGTCTTTCCCACGTTGCCATATATCCTGCATCCCATTACGTAACCTCTGCGGAAAAAAGGGATGCGGCAATACACGAAATCCTTACCGAGCTTGACGAAAGAATAGAATTTTTTGAAAAACAGCAAAAATACGTAGAAGCACAGCGCATCCGCGAGCGAGTGCTCTTTGATGCGGAGCAAATACGGGAAATGGGCTTTTGCTCGGGGGTAGAAAACTATTCCCGTGTGCTTGCAGGCAGAAAGCCGGGCAGCACGCCTTATACTCTTCTTGACTTTTTCCCTGCGGATTACCTGCTTTTAATTGACGAAAGCCACGTTACCGTGCCTCAGGTACGGGGAATGTCCGGCGGAGATTACGCCAGAAAGAAAAATCTTATAGATTACGGCTTCCGTCTTCCCTCGGCGTTTGATAACCGCCCCCTTAACTTCGGTGAATTTTTGGATAAAAAGGGTGCCACCCTTTACGTTTCCGCTACTCCCGCACCTTTTGAAAAGGAGCGTTCACAGCAGATAGCGGAGCAGATCATACGCCCCACGGGACTTTTGGACCCCGAGGTGGAGGTGCGTCCCGTGAAAGGACAGGTGGACGATCTCCTTACCGAAATCCGCCTCCGTACACAAAAAGGAGAGCGTGTTCTGGTTACCACCCTTACCAAGAAAATGGCAGAGGACCTTTCGGAATATCTTATCTCTGCCGATGTGAAGTGCCGTTATATGCACCACGATATTGACGCTATGGAGCGTATGGAGCTTATCCGTGACCTGCGCAAAGGCACCATTGACGTGCTGGTGGGAATAAACCTGCTGCGAGAGGGCTTGGACCTGCCCGAGGTTTCTTTGGTAGCCATACTGGATGCGGATAAAGAAGGCTTTTTGCGCAGCGAAACTTCCCTTGTTCAGACTATCGGCAGAGCCGCCCGCCACGTAAACGGCAGGGTAATTATGTATGCGGATAAAATGACCGGTTCTATGGAAAGAGCCATAACCGAAACCAACCGCCGCCGCGGTATTCAAAAGGAATACAACGAAAAGCACGGTATTATTCCCAAGAGCATTGTAAAAGAGCTTCGTGATCCTATCGCCATTACCTCTGCGGTAAACGAGCAGGCGGACCCCAAGAAGATGAGCGAAACCCAAAAGAAAAAGCAGATAGAAGCGCTTACAAAGCAAATGAAGGAAGCGGCAAAGGTTTTGGATTTCGAAACCGCCGCCGCACTGCGTGACAGAATTAAACGATTAATGTAAGGAAAAATATATGGAAACAGAAATCAAGGTAAAAGGTGCGAGAACACACAATTTAAAGGATATTTCCGTTACCGTTCCCCGCAACAAGCTCACGGTTTTTACGGGGCTTTCCGGCAGCGGTAAATCCTCCCTCGCCTTCGATACCATTTATGCCGAAGGCCACAGAAGATTTGTGGAATCTCTGTCCTCTTATGCAAGACAGTTTTTGGGTCAGCTTGATAAGCCTGACGTGGATTTTATAGAGGGACTTTCGCCCGCAATAGCCATTGACCAAAAGACCACCTCCAAAAACCCCCGTTCCACCGTTGGTACGGTTACGGAAATATACGATTATATCCGTCTTATGTACGCCCGTATCGGTGTGCCTCACTGCCCCGTGTGCGGTCTGCCCATAAAACAGCAGAGCATAGATGAAATAGTTTCCCGTGTGCTAACTCTTGACGAAGGCACCCGCTTTATGGTGCTGGCGCCCGTAGTGTCCGCCAAAAAGGGTATGCACGAAAAGGTGCTTGATGATGCGCGCAGGGGAGGCTTTGTCCGCGCCTACGTGGACGGAAACCTTTACGATCTTTCGGAGGTTCCGCCTCTCGATAAAAACACAAAGCACGATATAGATATTGTGGTTGACCGTCTTGTTATGCGTGCGGAGGGAATTGCATCCCGCCTTACCGACAGTATCGAAACCGCCGCAAATCTGGCAAACGGTATAGTTAAAATACTGCTGGCAGATACGGGAGAAACTCTGCGCTTTTCCCAGAATTACGCCTGCCCCGAGCACGGCATATCCCTTGGGGAGCTGGAGCCGAGACTCTTTTCCTTTAACAGCCCTGTGGGCGCTTGCGAGGATTGCTCCGGTATCGGAATGAATTTTGTCGTTTCACCCGATCGTCTTATACCCGATAAATCTCTTTCCCTTTTTGCGGGTGCGGTTATATGCAACGGGTTCAAGACCTTTGACCCCGGCAGCTATACCTATGATGCATTTACCCAAGTGGGCAAGCATTACGGCTGGGATGTGCATACGCCTATAAAGGATATGTCGGAAGAAGGCCTGCATGTGCTTTTATACGGAAACAAGTACGTGCGCAGAAACTATCATATACCCAAGTTTGAGGGTATCGTTAATATGGTAAAGCGGAGATACGATTCCAACACATCTCCCGAATCCCGTGAATATTACGAAGCGTTTATGGACCACGTGCCCTGTCCCTCCTGCGGGGGAAGAAGACTCCGTCCCGAAGCGCTGGCGGTTACCGTTGGGGGCAAAAATATAGACGAGCTCTGCCGTATGTCCGTTTCCAACCTCCGTGAATTTTTCAGAAATCTCACCCTTACGGAAACGGAAAAAGCGGTTGCCAAGGAAATACTCAAGGAGATAAATTCCCGTTTGGGCTTCCTTGAAAACGTAGGGCTTGAATACCTTACCCTTGCCCGTGCCGCAGGCAGTCTTTCCGGCGGCGAAGCCCAGAGAATACGCCTTGCCACTCAGGTGGGAAGTGCGCTTGTGGGCGTTATGTACGTGCTGGACGAGCCCAGTATAGGACTCCACCAGCGTGATAATATCAAGCTTATAAACACCCTTAAATCCCTGCGGGATCTTGGCAACACCGTGCTTGTGGTTGAGCACGATGAAGAAACTATGATGAGCGCAGACCATATCGTGGATATCGGTCCTTACGCAGGTGTAAGGGGAGGAGAAGTGCTGTTTTCCGGCACGCCCGAAGAGCTTTTGAAAGCGGAAAATTCCATTACCGCCGAATACCTTTCGGGCAGAAGAAAGATCCCCGTTCCCACTGAACGCAGAAAAGGCAACGGACTTCACCTTACCGTACGGGGCGCAGCCCAGAACAACCTTAAAAATATAGACGTGGATTTCCCCTTGGGCAAGCTTGTCTGTGTAACGGGCGTTTCGGGCAGCGGAAAATCCTCTCTGGTAAATTCTGTGCTGTGCGAAGGCGCCGCCCGCGCTCTGGGCAGATTAAGCGCCCACCCCGGCAAATGCGAAGGTATTGAGGGACTTGAGAATATAGACAAGGTAATTCAGATAGACCAATCACCCATCGGGCGCACACCCCGTTCCAACCCCGCCACCTATACGGGTATGTTTACGGACATCCGCGCTTTGTACGCTTCCACTCCCGACGCAAAGGCGAGAGGGTACAAGGACGGCAGATTTTCCTTTAATATAAAGGGCGGCAGATGCGAAGCCTGCGAAGGCGACGGAACCATAAAGATAGAAATGCATTTTCTTCCCGACGTATACGTTAAATGCGACGTGTGCAAGGGCAGAAGATACAACAGAGAAACTCTTGAAGTAAAATACAAGGGAAAGAATATTTACGACGTTTTGGAAATGACGGTAGACGAGGGTATGGAATTCTTTGCAAACTACCCTTCTATCTTCCGCCGTCTTAAAACTCTTTCTCAGGTGGGGTTGGGATATATAAAGATAGGTCAATCCTCCACCACCCTTTCGGGAGGCGAAGCCCAAAGAGTAAAGCTTGCCACCGAGCTTGCCCGCCGCAGTACGGGAAAGACTTTGTATATACTTGATGAGCCCACCACGGGACTTCACAGCTATGATGTGGACAAGCTTAACGAGGTGCTTCACCGCCTTGTGGATACGGGCAATACCGTAGTGGTTATCGAGCATAATCTTGACCTTATAAAAACCGCAGACTATGTTATAGATTTAGGTCCCGAAGGGGGCGATGGCGGCGGAACTATCGTTGCCGCAGGCACTCCCGAAGAGATAGCAAAATGCGAAAACAGCTATACGGGACAATTTTTAAGAAAGGTGCTTTAAAAAATGAAAAAGCTTATAATAATTCTTTTTGCTTTTTCCCTTTTGCTTGCTTCCTGCGAAACCGAGGGCGGCGTTTCCGTGCCTGATACTTCCGTGGAAAACGAAAACAGCGAGGCTTCGGATATTTCTGCTCCCGAACAAAGCGAAATAAGCGAAGAAAGCGTGTATATTCCCGTAAATCTGTTTGAAAAAACAGAAAAAGTAAAAGAAGGCAAGCTGGAATACGATTTCAACCCCGATGCTGCGGAATTCGAATTCCAAAATCTTGTAACCTTTATGGATACTCTTTACAGCACGGGCAATAAGTTTGCTTTTCCCACAGACGAAAAGTATATGCTTGAACGCTATACGGGCAACGCTTCGGATAATTTTTCCTTTGTGTATATAGATCTGGAAACGGGCTGCAGTCTTTCTTATAACACAAAGACCATTTACCAGACCTGCTCTGTTATAAAGCCTTCTCTTGCCGTATTTATACTCAAAAGCGGTGCGGATCTTACAGAAGAAATAACCATAACCAAATATTCGGGCGGTTCCGGGGTTCTTAAAAGTGCAGATGTAGGCAAATCCTTTACCGCAGAATATCTTATGGAAATAATGATCACCGAATCTGATAACACCGCATACGCCCATCTTTTGAAAAAATACGGTCAGCAGGAGTTTTCGGATTACCTTGCCTCGATCGGCAATAAAAACACCAACGTTGGCGCGCCTACCTGGTATAAGTTCGGTCTTATTTCCGCACCCGACCTTGCAGTTATGATGAAGGACGTTTACGAATATTCAACGCAGGACGAAAAAGGCGCGTGGGTACTTGAGTGTATGCAGCGAGCTACTTATAACGAGCTTATTACCTCTGTGGACGGCGGTATTCCCGTTGGTCACAAATACGGGGAGGATAACGGAATCGAACCTTCTCTCCACGACGGCGCGGTGTATCTGGGCGAGCATCCTTACGTGCTTGTAATATTGAGCAAGAGCGATGTAAACAGCCAAGAATCCTATGATAAATTCAAGGCGATCACCATTCTTGTAAACGAATTCCACGCCGCAATGCACGGCGGAGCCGATATTTTTACCCCCGAAAGCGAGGTAACACAGTAATTATGAATACAGACAGATATTCCCACCTGCTTTCCCGTGTGGAAAAGCCGGGCAGATATACTGGCAACGAATACGGTGAAACACAAAAAAATCTCGATGAGATCGACACCCGTATGTGCTTTTGCTTTCCCGATACATACGAAATAGGTATGTCCAATCTTGGTATGAAAATACTTATGGGTTGTGTAAATCGTCTTGACGGTGTGTGGTGCGAAAAATCCTTTGCTCCTTGGGTGGATATGGAAGCTTTGATGAGAGAAACGGGCACAAAGCTTTTCTCTCTTGAAACGGGAGATCCTTTGGATAAATTCGATATAGTTGCTTTTACTCTGCAGTACGAGCTTTGCTACACCAATATGGTAAATATGCTCTCTCTTGCGGAAATCCCCCTTTACTCTGAGGACAGAGGGGAGGAGCACCCCCTTATAATTGCAGGCGGCCCCTGCTCATACAACCCCGAGCCCGTGGCGGATTTTGTAGACGTTTTCTCTATCGGTGAAGGGGAAGAGGCTATTCCCGAGCTTGTAGAGCTTTACAGAAAATGCAAAAAAGAGGGCAAAACCAAAAAAGAATTTCTTTATCTTGCCGCAACCACCCTTGAAGGATTTTACGTGCCTTCCCTTTACGATGTGGAGTATAACGAAGACGGCACCATACGCTCCTTTACTCCTGCGCAGGGCGTTCCCGCAAAAATACAAAAACGCATAATAAAAGACCTTGATAAGGTATATTACCCCACAAAATCCGAAATTCCTTATATCGAAACCGTGCACGACCGTATCGTTATGGAAATATTCCGCGGCTGTATAAGAGGGTGCAGATTTTGTCAGGCAGGTATGGTGTACCGTCCTTACCGTGAAAAAACGCCGGACGTTATTGACGCCTGCGCCAAGGAATGTTTTGAAAACACGGGATATTCGGAAATGTCCCTTTCCTGCCTGTCCGTTTCGGATTACACCCGCCTTCCCGAGCTTATAGATAAGCTTCTTTTGTGGACAGACGAAAAAAAAGTTTCCCTTTCTCTTCCTTCCCAGCGTATAGACGCATTTTACGAGGAATTAATGGAAAAGGTAATGAGTGTCCGCAAAAGCGGTATGACCTTCGCTCCCGAAGCGGGCACACAAAGACTTCGTGACGTTATAAACAAAAATATTACCGAAGAAGAGATCCTTTCCGCCTGCCGCAAGGCTTTTGACGGCGGCAGAAATTCTCTTAAGCTGTATTTTATGAACGGTCTTCCCACCGAAACCGATGAGGATATTTTGGGTATCGCCAATCTTTCACAGAAGATAGTGGATGAATTTTACTCTGTAAAGCGTCCCGGCAGAAAGGTGGAGGTGGGCATATCCGTTTCCTGCCTCGTGCCCAAGCCTTTTACCCCCTTCCAGTGGGAAAAGCAGGATACTATCGAAGAATTGCGCAGAAAACAAATGCTGCTGCGTGATAACATAAAGACCCGTAAAATAAGATATTCCTGGCACGAAGCAAAGGTTTCCCACGTGGAAGCCATATTCGCCAAGGGCAACAGAAAGCTATCAAGGGCGCTCGTGGAAGCAAACAAACGGGGACAGCGCTTTGACGGATGGGACGAATGCTTTGATTTTGAAAAATGGATGGATATCTTCGCATCCGTTGGTATCGACCCTGCCTTTTACGCAAACAGACAAATGTCCTATGATGAAATTTTGCCTTGGGACCACATTGATTGCGGCGTAACCAAGGAGTTTTTAATGCGGGAAAGCGAAAAAGCACGTGCCGCAGTTACCACTCCCGATTGCCGTACACAATGCTCCGCCTGCGGAGCAAATAAGCTGGGAGGTGAAAGAAAATGCTGTCGGTAAGAATGTTTTTTTCCAAAAAAGGCACTATCCGCTACGTTTCTCATCTTGATCTGTCCCGCGCAATTTCCAGAGCTTTGGTAAGAAGCGGGCTGGATATAGTCTATTCCGAGGGATATAACCCCCACGTGAAATTGGTTTTTATACAGCCTCTTTCCATTTTTCAGGAAAGCGTGTACGAAGCGGCGGATTTCCGCATACATAACGAGGATATTTCCTTTGAGGAAATTACAGCCGCCCTCAACCGTGTGCTTCCCGAGGGACTTGAGGTAATGTACACCGCTTCCCCCGTTATGGATATTTCGGAGTGCGCCTACGCCACCTATTCCGTAAAGCTGGATACGGATATGTCCGACGATGAGATACGGGACGAGCTTTCCGGCGAAATGATAATAAACAAAAAGACAAAAAGCGGATATAAGGATGTGGATATTTCCGAATTCGTTAAAAACGTGTCCGTAAAGGACGGAACCGTGGAAATGACGGTATGCGCCGCCTGCAACCGCGCCCTGAATCCCGCCCTTGCGGTGCAGTATCTGGGGGACAGAGTGCGCTCGTCCCTTATTACCAGAACCGGTCTTTATAATGAAAAAATGGAGAAATTTATATAAAAGGTTGATTATATTAAAGTATTCTGCTATAATTAACTGATTAAGTATATCTTTCTTTCTCTTCCCCTTATTTTTTGGAGTTGATTTTATTTGAAAAAGCTTTTGGTTTTACTTTTAATTACTCTTCTTACCCTTTGCTCCTGCGAAACCGGAGCAGGCGATCCTTCGGGGGATACTTCTGAATTTTCCTCCGCGGCAGACGAAGTTTCGGAAAACAGCACAGAGGAGGATTACTTCCCCGTAGGCAAGGAAGAGCTTCTGGCAAAGGCAAAAGAGCTTGTTGAAAACGATATAACCCTTATGGGTATTTTTGCGGGCGGCGCCCTTTCCAACGGCGAGAATTCAAAAAAATATACCGCCGCAGAAGGAAAGTACGCAAGCTATCAGACCTTGCTTACTCTTGTTTCGGCTACCTATTCGGACGAAGACGTAAAGCAGAGAATGCTCTCTTATCCGGATTACGGCGAGGACGCGGTTATAAACAACGACGGCGAAACGGAATATAAATACACGTATATAAACGATTTTGCCGCCACCGCAAAAAGCGCGGACGTAGCCTTGACCTCCTTTGACGATACCTCTGCCACCGTTTCCGTAAAAATATCGGGCAAGACCTTCTTGCTGGAAATGTCTTTGGTAAACGGAAGATGGAAGCTTGAAAACAGCGTGTATTTTGCATATCTTCAAAGCGAGATAGACGTGCAGAAGGCTTCGGGCTGGTCGGGCAGTATATATCTGGGCACCCGTCAGAACGTGGGAAGCGCACCCAAATTAACGGGCAAGTTTTTGGTGCTTAACGTGTTCCTTAACGATAGCTTTACGTCCTGGGAGGATTCCGACCGCAAGACGGTGGAGCATAATATAGACCGCGCCTGCGAATGGCTGGTTACCAAAAGCCGCGGATATTCAAACGCAAATCTGGCAATAGACACCCAGTCGCTCTTTTACGTTCACAGCGATTCCGTGCCTGCCAGCTACGAAATGGCGTTTCTGGATATTATGTTCCAGAACACCGTGTACGTGGACGTTAACGGATATATAGAAAAAAACACCCCGAGCGGATACGACGGAGTATGCGTTTTGTTCCACGTGTGGAAAAACGGCACCGATTACTGTATCCCCTGCGATAAAGAAAATACGGATTATCTCACATATTACGGCGAGCGCGCAATGTTCTATTATTCAAAGAATGCGGGCCACGAACCCTCCAGCTACGTGTATATGCTGCTGCAGCTTTGCGGCGCGGAAAAGCTTTACGGCAGGAAGGATACCGAACAGATCGAAAAGCTGTTTCCCGATGAGATAATGTTAAACAAAAAGTTCTTTTCCCTTCCTTTGCAGGATTATTCGGTAAGCCCGCTCAATGCATTTCTGCTGGGCTGGACCGATTATATAGACACACAGCTAATTCAGTTTACAGACACACAGGGGGAATAAACGCAATGAAGTACAAACGCATTTTATTAAAGCTTTCCGGAGAAGCGCTTTCCGGTAAGGACAATATTCTGGATCCCGTTTTTTTGAAGGAAACGGGTGAGAATATAAAAAAATGTATGGACGAGGGTATGCAGATCGCCATCGTCTGCGGCGCGGGAAATATCTGGCGCGGCGGCAGACAGCACGGACATAATATAGACAGAGTCCGCGGCGACCATATGGGTATGATGGGTACTATGATAAACTCTCTTGCCATACAGGATGCAATAATAAAAGCCGGGGCGCCTTGCGTGGTTATGAGCGCAGTTCCCATGACACAGATATGCGAGGTATATTCTCAATACAAAGCTATAGAGCATCTGGAAAACGGCAAAGCCGTAGTTCTCGCCTGCGGAACGGGATACCCCTTCTTTACCACAGATACGGGCGCTTTACTCCGTGCGGCGGAAATTAAGGCAGATGTGGCTATGTTTGCAAAGAATATAGACGGTATATACGATAAAGACCCTGCAAAATATCCCGATGCGGTTAAGTACGACCGTATCACCTATGCGGAGATGCTGGAAAAGGATCTTCACGCAATAGACACTGCCGCAGGCGCACTGGGCAGAGAAAACGACCTTAAGGTACTTATGTTCAGACTGGATAAGCCTGAAAACATATACACCGCAGCTATGGACGAAACCGTGGGCACAATTCTTGAAAATTAAAAACATATAAACGGAGGAAACAAAAATGAAGCTTGACCTTAAACCCTTTGAAGAGAAAATGAAAAAGAGTATCGCGGTTCTGGAAGATGAATTCGGCGGTATCCGTGTAGGCAAGGCATCTGCCAAGCTCCTTGATAAAATAAAGGTGGATTATTACGGCTCTCCCACGTCTATCGACGGCGTAGCGACCGTAAAAGCTCCCGACCCCCGTACACTCGTTATTACCCCTTGGGAAGCAAATATGCTTAAGGCTATCGAAAAGGCTGTTCAGGCATCCGATCTCGGTATCACTCCCCAGAACGACGGTAAGTGCATCCGCCTTGCGTTCCCTTCTCTTAACGAAGAGCGCAGAAAAGAGCTTGTAAAGCAGGTTACCAAAATGGGCGAAGACGGCAAGGTTGCTCTTCGTAACATCCGCAGAGATGCAAACGATGCTTGCAAGACTATGAAAAAGAACGGCGAAATGACCGAAGACGAACAGAAGGCTTCCGAAAAGAGCGTTCAGGATCTTACCGATAAGTTTATCAAGGAAGTTGACGCTGTTGTAAGCAAAAAAGAAAAGGAAATAATGGAACTTTAATTATGGCGGATGATATAAAGATCCCTCGTCATATCGCAATAATAATGGATGGCAACCGCAGGTGGGCAAAGCGTAAGCTTTTGCCCACAGGCTACGGCCATAAAAAAGGGTTTGATACCTTTGTGTCTATTGCAGATGCTTGCGGTAAATTGGGTGTTGAATATCTTACCGTCTATGCTTTTTCTACGGAAAACTGGTGCCGATCGGCAGAAGAGGTAGATACCCTTACGGGAATTATTAAAAATTCGGTAAGCAGTTATATTCCCAAGCTTGCCGAAAACAATATGAGGCTTCGTGTGCTGGGTGAACTGCACCGTTTTGACAAAGCTACCCAAAAAGCCCTTACAGAAAGCATCGAATCCTCTCAAAACAACACGGGACTTAACGTAAATATTTGCCTTTCCTATGGCGGCAGGGCAGATATTACGGCTGCGGTAAACAAGCTTTTGGCTTCGGGCAAAAAAGAGATTACCGAAAAGGATATAACCGAAAATCTGTATACCGCGGAAATGCCGGAGCCGGAGCTTATGATCCGCACCGGCGGCGAAATACGCATATCCAACTTTTTGCTGTGGCAGTGCGCATACAGCGAAATGTATTTTACAGACGTGCTCTGGCCGGATTTCGGCGAAGAACACCTTATGAACGCTATCAGATGGTATTCGGGCAGGTCCCGCCGCTTTGGCGGAACGGAAGGAGAAACAAAAAAATGAAACGAATATTAACAGCATCGGTGCTCCTTGCCGTATTTGTGCCCGTGCTTGTGTTTTCACATACGCCCGCGTACCCCGTCTTTCTTGCATTGGCGGGGATAATGTGCGTTTGGGAAACTGCAAGATGCAAGGGGCTTCACAAGAAGTTTTATCTTTGGGCGCCCTCTGCTCTTTACGTGGGCTTTGCCCCCTTTGCCGCAAGAATAAACACAAAAATATTTTTGGCGGCATCTCTGGTGTTTTTGGTATATATCTGGTTTTCCGGCGTATTTTATTATGGAAAAACAAATATAAACGAGCTGTCTTATATTGGATTTATCGGCTTTTATATCGCTTTGGGCGTATACAGCGTGGTTGCCGTGCGTGATGCGTGGCCCACACTTTATCTCCTTGTGTTTGTTGCCCCTTGGGTCAGCGATGCTATGGCGATGTATACGGGAAAGCTGTTTGGCAAGCGCAAGCTTTGCCCCAACATCTCCCCCAAAAAGACGGTTGCGGGTGCTGTTGGAAGTATGGTGGGCACTATGCTGGTCACACTGGTGCATCTGTTTGTGGTAAACACTTGGATGGGCTGTGATTACAGCTATCTTTTGTTCGGTCTTTGCGCTATCCCCGCGGGAATTATCATTCAGCTTGGGGATCTTTCCGCATCCGTTGTAAAACGCAACTGCGGAGTAAAGGATTACGGTAATCTGCTTCCCGGCCACGGCGGAGTTATGGACAGATGCGACAGTATCCTTCCCACCGCAATATTCGCGTTTTTGCTCTCGTTTTTATTGGTATAACGTAAAAATATGAAAAAACTTATAGTTTTAGGTGCTACCGGCTCTATCGGTACCCAGACCTGCGACGTGGCTCGCCGCCACGGCTTTAAAATCACCGCTTTAAGCGGACATTCAAACGTTAAATTATTGGAATCCCTTTCCCGTGAATTTTCTCCCCTATGCGTTTTGGTAGGGGAGGAATATCTCTCCGACCTTAAAATCCGCCTTGCAGACACAAGTGTAAAGGTGCTGCCCGAAAGTCAGCTTCATTTTGCGGCAGCGGAATGTGAGGGAGATACGGTTTTAAACGCCGTAACGGGTATTGCGGGACTCCGCTCCTCCCTTTCCGTACTGGAGGCGGGCAAGACTCTTTGCCTTGCCAACAAGGAAAGTATGGTTACGGGAGGCGACCTTGTAAACGCCATGGCGAAAAAGACGGGGGCAAAAATTCTCCCCGTGGATTCGGAGCATTCCGCAATCTTTCAGTGTCTTGACGGAAACAAGGTGAAAAAGATACTGCTCACCGCTTCGGGCGGGCCCTTTTACGGCTGGAGCAAGGAAAGACTTGATAAAGTTACCCCCGAGGATGCTTTGGCGCACCCCACCTGGAATATGGGCAAAAAAATAACCATAGATTCCGCAACTCTTATGAACAAAGGGCTTGAGCTTATAGAGGCGGTACAGCTTTTTGACGTAACGCCGGATAAAATTCAGGTGCTTGTCCACCGTCAGTCCATAGTACACTCTATGGTTCAGTACGAGGATAATGCGGTGCTGGCACAATGCGGCGCCCCCGATATGCGCACCTGCATTCAGTATGCCCTTACTTACCCCGAAAGAAAAGAGGGACTTGCAAAGGAAGTGGATTTCGCATCCCTTTCCACACTCACCTTTGCATTGCCCGATGAAGATACATTTACTCTCCTGCCTCTTTGCAGAGAAGCCATAACCCGCGGCGGAAACCTTCCTGCGGCGGTAAACGGCGCAAACGAAGCGGCGGTAGAGGCGTTTTTACAAAGAAAAATCGGCTTTACAGAAATTTTCCGCGTGGTGGAAAAGGCATACCAAAAGGCTGCCTTTATCAAAAACCCCACGGTGGAAGATATTTTTGAAACAGACCGCGCGGCAAGAAACGCGGTCGCGGAGGAATATTGATCTTGAACACACTGGTTACCATTGCAGTTACCCTGCTTATGCTGGGTATACTTGTTATAGTCCACGAAGGGGGACATTATCTTGCCGCCCGCGCCTTTAAGGTGGGTATAATGGAATTTTCCATTGGTATGGGCCCCGTAATTTTTAAAAAGAAGGGCAAATACAACGATTTTTCCGTACGCGCCCTTCCCATCGGCGGTTTTGTAAGTATGATCGGCGAGGATGACGAAGCGGATATCCCCGAAGAACATCTCGGCAAGCCCAGTATCAACGATAAAAAGACCTGGCAGAAAATGATAATCGTCCTTGCCGGTCCTTTTATGAATATACTTTTAAGCGTACTGCTTATGACAGGCCTTGTCTTTTCCGCAGACGTTATCGGTTCTACTACCGTTGCATATCTGGTTGACGAGGCAAAAAGCGAAGAAACGGGACTTCCCGTTAACACAAGCGGCGAATACGGCTTGCAGGCAGGAGATACCATACTTGAAATAAACGGCAAGAAGATACGTGTATATTACGATATGGCGTATTATCTCACCACAATGGGCAACGAGCCCGTGGATCTTGTGGTGGAACGTGACGGCAAAGAGGTTGAGCTGAAGGGCGTTTGCTTCCCCGTAGACGAAATGGACGGAATTAAGTACGGTTCTATGGACTTTATCGTTTACCGCAAGGATAAAACCTTTGCAAACGTGTGCTACGAAGCCTTCTGGCAGCCCGTTTCCACCATACGCACCACTGTGCAGGGGATTGTGGACACCGTTTCCGGCAGATACGGTATTTCCGGTGTTTCCGGAGTTGTAGGTATGGGGGACGCTATGAGCGAGGTCATCTCCACGGGAGAGAGTATCGGAATTATAATCACCGATCTGCTTAATTTTATGGTGCTTATTTCCGTTTCGCTGGGTATATTCAACCTTATTCCTCTTCCCGCTTTGGATGGAGGCAGGTTCGTTATATACGCAATAGAAGGTATTATAGGCAGAAGACTTCCTCAAAAGGCGGTTACCATTGCCATTTCCGTAAGTATGGGACTGTTGCTGTTGCTTATGGTGCTTATCACCTTTAAAGATATAGTAAAGCTTTTTTAAATAAAGGTTTTTTATGAAGAAAATTCTTATGATCGCCACCGGCGGCACTATTGCCTGCCGCAGAACGCCTCAGGGCTTAAAGCCTCTTATGGGAAGCGATGAACTGCTTAAATACGTGCCCGATGTAAAAAGCGTCTGTCACGCAGATACTTTGCAGCTTTATAACGTGGATTCCACGGATATCCGCCCCCATCATTGGCTGGGAATAGCAAAAGCTGTTGCGGAAAATTACGAAAAATACGATGGATTCGTTATAACTCACGGCACAGATACCATGGCGTATACCGCCGCCGCTTTGTCATATCTTTTGCTTTCCTCACCCAAGCCCGTTGTTATAACGGGTGCGCAAAAGCCGGTGGATATGGAAAACACAGATGCCCGTGTCAATCTTTACGATAGCTTTGTCTACGCTTCCGAGGATGAGGCTTCGGGAGTACATATCGTCTTTGACGGCAAGGTTATCTTGGGTACCCGTGCAAAAAAGACGCGCTCAAAAAGCTATAACGCCTTTTCCTCTATAAATTATCCGGAGGTTGCGTACGTTTCCGAAGGGCAGGTACGCCACTACATAAAGCAGGAAAAAAGAGAAAAAGAATTTTTCGGTTCTCTTAACACCCGTGTGTCCGTCTGTGCGCTGGCACCTTCTATGGACAGCGGCGCCTTAAGATATATGCTGGAAAACAGCGATGCGGTCATTATCGAAACCTACGGTGTGGGCGGTATTCCCGCAGAGGGCGGTTTTGAAACGGCAATACGGGAAGCGGTGCAAAGAGGAGTTACCGTGGTTATCACCACTCAGGTGCTTAACGAGGGAAGCGATATGGCGGTATATCTTGTAGGCAAGCAGATAAAAGAGGATCTGGGGCTTTTGGAAGCTTATGATATGACCCACGAATCCGCTTTGGCAAAGCTTATGTGGATACTTGCAAGGTACACAAAAAGAGAAGATATAGTAAGGGAATTTTACACTCCCAGAAATTTTGATATTTACGAAAAGAAAATATGAAACAAACAAAACGCATTTCCCGCCCCGTTAAGATAGGTTCTCTTACCATCGGCGGAGGAAACCCCATAGCCGTGCAGTCTATGTCCAATATCGACACGGCAGATACCGAAAAGGTAATAAAACAAATAAAAGAGCTTAAATCCGCAGGGTGTCATATCCTGCGCTTTGCGGTTAACAGTATGGATGCTGTGCGGGCTATCCCTTTGTATAAAGCGGTTACGGATATGCCTCTGGTTGCGGATATCCACTTTGATTACCGCCTTGCAATAGAGGCGGCGGAAGCGGGAATAGACAAGATACGCATAAACCCCGGCAATATCGGCGCAGAGGAAAACGTAAAAGCCGTTGCCCGTATATGCAACCAAAAAAATATTCCCATACGTATCGGCATAAACGGGGGCAGTCTTGAAAAGGATATGCTCATCAAATACGGCGGCCCCACGGCAGAGGCGATTGCTGAATCCGCCTTGAATAATGCAAGACTGCTTGAAAAATACGATTTTTCAAATATAGTTCTTTCCGTAAAAAGCTCTGATGTTACCAAGATGATTTGCGCAAACGAGATTATTGCTTCCGCCTGCGATTATCCTTTGCATCTGGGCGTTACGGAAGCGGGCGGTGTGGAAAACGGCACTATACGAAATGCTATCGGTATCGGCGCACTTTTAGCAAAGGGAATAGGGGATACGTTAAGAGTATCCTTAACCGCTTCCCCCGTAAAAGAGGTGTATGCGGGACACAGAATTTTAAGAGTAATGGGTATGGAAAGCGGTATAAACGTGGTTTCCTGCCCCACTTGCGGAAGAACGAAAATAGATCTTATCCCCCTTGCCGCCCGCGTTGAAAAGCTGTGCGAGGGAATACAGACTCAAAAATACCTTACCGTTGCGGTAATGGGCTGTGTGGTAAACGGCCCCGGCGAAGCAAAGGAAGCGGACGTAGGTATTGCGGGAGGTATAGGCGAAGCGGTGCTTTTCCGCAAGGGAGAGATTATCGGCAAGATAAAAGAAGAAGAAATAGAAAACACGCTAAAGCAAGAGATAATGAGGATTATCAATGAATGAACGGTTTTACAAGCAGTTTGCCAAGGTAGATTTTACCGAAGAGCAAAAAACACTGCTTAAAAATGCTACGGATTATAAGCTGCAGGTGGATCGGGCAGGTAACGGTCTTAAAATGGAGCTTTATTTTCCTATGCCCGTTCCCGCAGACAAGCTGTTCGAAATCGAAAACACCGTTTCTGCGGCGTTACGCCTTAATTATTGCTTGGCGCTCCCCATTTACGAAGGATGCACCTTTGCCACCGACTATATGCCGGAGCTGGTAAAGCTTTATGCATACAGAGCAAATATCGCCTTGGGCAGAGGCGGACTTGATAAATACGATTACGTTTACGACAGAGAAAAAGCCACCGTTACGGTAAAATTACGCAAGGGCATATCCTCTGCTTTAATGGATATGGCAGGGGCAGGCAAATTCTTTTCCGAATGTGTTTTTGCCCAGTTCGGACAGAATATAGCCTTTAATTTTGAAGAAGACGGTAATTACGATTACGTTCCCGTTTTTGATACAAAGGCGTTGGAGCAGCAGGCGAAGGAAGATTATGCCCAGTACGAAAAAAGCCGTGCGCCCAAGGAAGTGGAAACCAAAGACAGCTTTTTTAAAACCGTGGAGGATACCGAGGATAAATACGATATCGGCGGAACCCGTATAGGCAATATGCATTTTGACCTTTCCGAACGCACTCCCCTTTTTAAAGAGCTTATCCGCAAAGAGCCCTTTGCCATAAAGGAAATACATATAGAGCCCACCGTAAACGCAGAGGGACGCACCTTTTCCAAGCGTATTCCCGTGTGTATCTGCGGCGAACTGTTCCAGATCGAGGACAAAGAATCCCGTGACGGAAGCAAGACCAATTACAAAGCATATATAACCGACGGAGAAGCCTCCGTTATGCTTCGTTTTTCCGTAAACAAGGAGGACACGGAGTTTTCCGCCCCCAAGCCCGGTGCGGCACTGCTTATAGAGGGTAAGGCGAGCTACGATGATTACGAAAAAGAAACGGTCATCCGTGTAGAAAAAATAAACAAGGTAAAGCGTCTGCGCCGTAAGGATAAATATCCCCGCAAGCGCACGGAGCTGCATCTTCACACCGCAATGTCCGCCAACGACGCTTTGTCCGACCCCGAAACGGTAATGGCTACCGCCTCCGCCTGGGGTTGGAACGCTGTGGCGATAACCGACCACGGCAACGTGCAGGCATACCCTATGATAATGAAAGCACGCAAAAAATATCCCGATGTTAAGCCTATTTACGGTATGGAGGGATATTTGGTAGACGATACCGCCCGCGCGGTTTTCGGCGTTAAAAACCCAAAAGAATGTGTTTTTGACGAAACAGAGTTTATAATTTTCGATATAGAAACTACGGGACTTTCTCCCGTAGATTGCGCAATAACCGAAATCGGCGCATCCCTTTACAAGGGCGGGGAGATAATAGATACCTTCGGCACCTACGTTGACCCCGAAATGCCCATCCCCGAAAACATTACCCGTCTTACGGGAATTTCCGAAGAAACGGTAAAGGGCGCACCCAAGGTAAAGGAAGCGGTAAAGGCTTTCCTTGAATTTGCGGGGGACAGAATTCTGGTTGCCCACAATGCAAATTTTGATATCGGCTTTATCAGAAAAGCCTGCGAAACACACAAGATAAAGTTTACAAATCCGTATCTGGATACGCTTCCGCTTTCCAGATATATAAATTCCGATCTTAACAAGCATACTCTTGATTCTATCGGAAATTATTATAATCTGGGCGAATTCAACCACCACCGCGCCACCGACGATACGGCAATGCTGGGCGCAATCTTTTCCTGCATGGCAGACAGACTCCGCAAGCAGGGCATAAGAAACGTGGAAGAAATGAATATGGCAATGGCGGCAAACAGCGACCCCAAAAAGCTCCGCGCATACCATATCACCATACTTGTTAAAAATTTAGCGGGACTCCGCAATCTGTACCAGCTCATATCTCAGTCTTATCTGGATTATTACCACCGCAATCCCCGTATTCCCAAAACCGTGCTGGATGCACACAGAGAGGGACTTATTATCGGCTCTGCCTGCGAAGCGGGAGAATTGTTCAGAGGTATTCTGGATGGCAAGCCCAATTCCGAGCTTGAGCGTATAGCAAAGTTTTACGATTACCTTGAAATAATGCCCAAAGCCAACAACTCCTTCCTTATAGACGAGGGCACCCTTACGGATTACGGCAGGTTAG
Organism: Clostridia bacterium; assembly: GCA_017537345.1. GTDB lineage: Bacteria > Bacillota > Clostridia > Oscillospirales > CAG-382 > SFLA01. The sequence goes on from JAFYKY010000008.1 coordinate 44,499, forward strand.
AGGAGATAAACAAGCAGATACTCCGTATCGGCGATAAATTAAAAAAGCCCGTATGCGCTACGGGAGATTCGCATTTTATAGAACCTGATGATGAAATTTACCGCCAGATAATGCAGGTGGGACTTAAATACAAGGACGCTATGCACGAAAGCAAATTGTATCTCCGCACCACCGAAGAAATGCTGGATGAATTTTCATATCTGGGCGACAGGGCGGAGGAGGTCGTTATCGACAATCCGCAAAAGATCGCAGATATGGTGGATGGCTCTATTAAACCTATTCCCGACGGAACCTATACCCCCGAGATCGAGGGAGCGGAGGAGGAATTGACCACCTCCTGCCACCAGACCGCAATGGATTGGTACGGTTATAAGGGTGAAGTGCCCGAAATCGTTAAAAACCGTCTGGACAGAGAGCTTACATCCATTATCAAAAACGGATTTTCCGTGCTTTACGTTATCGCCAGAAAGCTTGTGCTCAACTCCGAGCGTACGGGATACCTTGTAGGCTCCCGCGGTTCGGTTGGTTCTTCCGTAGTTGCAACCTTTTCCGGCGTTTCGGAGGTAAACCCTTTGCCTCCCCATTACAGATGCCCCAATTGTAAATACAGCGAATGGTTTACAGACGGCTCTGTGGGCAGTGGATTTGACCTGCCCGATAAGATCTGCCCCAAGTGCGGGGAGATGATGATATCCGACGGACACGATATCCCCTTCGAAACCTTCCTCGGCTTCCACGGAGAAAAAGCGCCGGATATTGACCTTAACTTTTCATCGGACAACCAGTCCGAAGCACATCATTACACCGAAGTTCTGTTCGGCAAGGAAAACATTTTCCGCGCAGGTACGGTTGGTACCATCGCCTCCAAAACCGCATACGGCTACGTTAAAAAGTTTTTGGAAGAGCAGGGAAAGCACCTTTCCAAAGCAGAAGAAAACCGCCTTGTAAACGGACTTGTAGGTGTAAAGCGCACCACGGGTCAGCACCCCGGCGGTATCGTGGTTATCCCCAAGCAGTATGAGATATACGATTTCACCCCCGTACAGCACCCTGCGGATAAAGACGATTCCGGGGTTATCACCACCCACTTTGCGTTTGAATTTTTGCACGATACTCTGCTTAAACTGGATATTCTGGGCCACGACGTTCCCACCATATACAAATGGCTGGAAACCTTTACGGGAAAGGACGTGCGCACCGTTCCCATGAACGACAGAGCCACCATGGAGCTGTTTGAATCCACCCGTCCGCTGGGCGTTACGCCCGACCAGATCGGTTCGGATTTCGGCACCTTCGGTCTGCCGGAATGCGGCACTCCTTACGTACGTGAAATGATACGCGACGCACACCCCACCAAATTTTCCGACCTTTTGCAGCTTTCGGGCTTGTCCCACGGCACGGGAATATGGCTGGGCAACGGTCAGGAGCTTATTAAAAACGGCACCTGCACCATATCCGAAATTATCGGTACCCGTGACAGTATAATGGTATACCTTATGTATGCGGGAGTTGAAAAGGAAAGCGCCTTCAAGATTATGGAATTTGTCCGTAAAAACAAAAAAGGTCTTCCCATTCCCGAAGCTATGGTGGAAACCATGCGGGCGTCAAACGTGCCCGAATGGTATATAGAATCCCTTGGCAAGATACGTTACATGTTCCCCAAAGCCCACGCCGCCGCTTATATGATATCGGCGATCCGTCTGGGCTGGTACAAGGTACACGAGCCTTTGGCGTTCTATGCAACCTATTTTACCGTTAAATGCTCCAAAAACGCAGGCTTTGACAGCGAATTGGCACTTTCCTCTCCCTCTGTCATCTCCAAGCGTATAGAAGAACTGGAAGCACTTTCGGATACCACCGCCAAGGACGAAGACACCATAACCGTAATGCAGATGGTGCGTGAAATGTATGCCCGCGGAATTAAGTTCTTACCCGTTGACGTATATAAATCCGAAGCATACGTCTTTAAGCCGGAGGACGGCAAGATACGTCTGCCTCTTTCCGCACTTAACGGTCTGGGCGACACCGCGGCGGAAAACATTTACAAAACCATACACGAAACCGATTGCGCCACTTTGGAGGAACTGCGCATAAACGCAGGACTTAACAAAAACGTGGTGGAAATACTAAAAGCCAATAATTGTTTGGGAGATCTTCCCGAAACCGATCAGTTATCTCTGTTTTAGGAGTGAAAAAATATGAAAACAAAACTTCTTTCCATTATCGAAAAAAATCCTCTCCTTTGTGCGGATGAGCTTGCAGTAATGCTGGATACTACCGTGGAAACGGTAACAAGCATTCTTGAAGAGTGCCGCAGCGAAGGAATAATTTTAGGCACAAAGACCATTATCAACTGGGATAAAGCAGGCAAGGAAAGCGTTTCCGCTTTTATCGAGCTTAAGACCGTTCCCCAAAGAGATAAAGGCTTTGATGCGGTTGCGGAACGTGTTGCCAATTACGAAGAGGTAAAAAGCGTGTTCCTTATGTCCGGCGCATACGATCTTGCCGTGCTGGTGGAATGCCGCACCATGCGTGACGTTGCTGTGTTTGTGGCAGAACAGCTTGCCACCATTGACGGAGTTACCGCAACAGCCACCCATTTTATAATGGAGCGTTATAAAGACTGGGGCGTAAATTTTGAAAAAGACCCTGTGGACCTGAGAGGTAACGGTTGGTAATGGACTACAGCACTATCCTTTCCAAGCGGGCTTGCTCTTTACAGCCCTCGGGAATAAGAAAATTTTTCGATATGCTTGAGAACATGAAGGACGTTGTTGCCCTCACCGTAGGGCAGCCGGACTTTATCACGCCCTGGCATATCCGTGAAGCAGGTATACGCTCTCTTGAGGAGGGCAGGACCTACTACACCTCTAACAGCGGACTTATGGAACTGCGCACCGAGCTTTCCAAATATGCTTCCCGCCGCTTCGGTCTGGAATATGACCCTAAGGACGAAATACTCGTAACCGTAGGAGGAAGCGAAGCTATCGACCTTGCTCTCCGTGCAATAGTTGATTTGGGCGATGAGGTTATCGTACCCCAGCCCTCCTTCGTGTGCTACGATCCTCTTGTCACAATGGCAGGGGGAGTGCCCGTTATACTTCCTTTAAAAAAGGAAAACGGATTTGTGCTCACACCAGAGGAACTGGAAGAATACATTACCCCAAAAACAAAAGCTCTTGTTTTGCCCTTCCCCAATAACCCCACCGGTTCTATAATGACAAAAGAACAGCTTTTGGCTATCGCACCCGTAATTATCAAGCACAATCTCGTGGTTATTTCCGATGAGATATACGCAGAGCTTACCTACGGCAGAAAGCACGTTTCCGTAGCTTCTCTTGAGGGCATGCGTGAACGGACTATCGTGGCAAACGGCTTTTCAAAGGCGTATGCTATGACAGGTTGGCGTATGGGATACACCCTTGCCCCCCGTGAAATAACGGCGCAAATGCACAAGATACACCAGTACGGAATAATGTGCGCACCCACCACCGCCCAGTACGCCGCTGTTGAAGCGGTTAAAAACGGGGATGGTGATATCGAATATATGCGGGACGAATACAACGGCAGACGCAGACTTATCGTAAACGGCTTGCGTGAAGCGGGTATCGACTGTATGATGCCTGACGGAGCGTTTTACGTATTTGCGGATATTTCCCGTTTCGGTATGACATCGGAAGAATTTTGCGAAAAGCTTTTGGCGGAAAAAGGCGTGGCAATCGTTCCCGGCACTGCATTCGGCTTAAGCGGTGAGGGGTACGCCCGTATCTCCTATGCCTATTCCGCAACCCATATCAAGAAAGCAATTTTGCGTATAACCGAATTCGTTAAGGACCTTTCAAAATGACAGAAAAAGCCTTTGCAAAAATAAATCTGTTTTTGTCCGTGGGCGGTCGCCGTGCAGACGGGTATCACGATATAGATACGGTAATGCACACCGTAAGCCTTTGTGACGAGGTGTCTTTCGAAAAGTGCGATACTCTCCGTGTTTTTTGCGATATGGACGTGCCGGAAAAGGAAAATCTGGCGTACCGCGCGGCTCAAGCATTTTTCGATTACACGGGCATAACTCCATCGGCAAAAATAACCGTAAAAAAGCTTGTTCCCTCCAAAGCGGGGTTAGGCGGCGGCAGTGCAGATGCGGCGGCGGTGCTTCGCGGGCTCAATAAAATGTACAAAGCAGGGCTGGATACACAGACCCTTGCCCGTATCGGTGCGCCCTTGGGTGCGGATATACCCTTTTGCGTTTACGGCGGCAAAGCAAGATGTGAAGGGATAGGTGAAATCATCACCCCAATGGAAAAAGAACAGTTGCATCTTGCCATCGTCAAGCCGGATGTGGATTGTCCCACGGGGAAAATGTATGCTCTTTTGGATGAAGCCGAAAGAGAACCTGTTTTGTATGAAGAGGGATCGTTTTTCAATTCCTTTGATGCGGTCTGCCCCGAAGAATGTAAAAAGGCAATGGAACGCCTTTTGGCTTTGGGCGCAAAAAACGCAATGTTAAGCGGAAGCGGAAGCGCGGTTTTTGGCGTTTTCCAAACAGAAGAAAAGGCTCGCAAAGCCGCAGAAGTTCTTGAAAAAGAATATCCTTTTTCCGTATTCGCTCAAACAATATGAATTTTTAAAGCAGATTATTGACAAACCTTCTTTCGGTATGCTATAATCTGCTCAAACGGGGCATTAGCGCAGTTGGGAGCGCACAACACTGGCAGTGTTGGGGTCACGGGTTCAAGTCCCGTATGCTCCACCAAGAAAAAAGCACTTGCAATCGCAAGTGCTTTTTTCAATGATATCCGTTCCTTGCGGAGCGGGTGATATAGCTGACGCTATGATATCTGCTTCGCAGATGATATACGCTTCGCGTATGAAGGAACGGATATTATATCATGCTTGCGAAGCAAGTATATCATACGGCAACGTGGTTCGGATTAAGCTGAGTCTGCTTGAAAGGAATAGGAAGCAGATAGTGCTTGTTAGGATTGAATGTTCTTCCTGTTTCAATAAGAAGATACTGCTGTCCGTTCTTTGTCACC
>JAFYKY010000009.1 GCA_017537345.1 Clostridia bacterium
CAGAGTTTCCTTCGGTAACAGAATTATGAGACAGACCGAAGCTTACGTGCCCATTATGATCGCCTGCGGAGGAACGGAGACCGAAGCGCTGGACGATATTCTGGCAAGAAAGATACTGCGTAAGCTGGAGCAGTTGAGCCCTGCTTTTGTTAAAAGCGAAAGCGAAAACCTTTTGAACCTGCTGGACGAGCTGTTCGGCGAAGACGCAATGCTTCAAAGCAGACAATACCTTGAAAAAATGCAAAAAGGATATTAGTTTCCTTTTTGCTTAAAGCAGCCTTATTTTTGGGAGGCAGATATGAACAGGAAAAGAAAAGCGGTAAAAACGACAGCATACGTTGCGGGAATATTTGCGGTTGCTTCTGCGGTGATTGCGGGAACACTGCTCGTAATGAGTTCGATGGGAATAATTTTCCCCAGAAAACAGTTGCTGACGCTGAAAACGGCTGACGTTACGATGACATACAACGCCCGTTCCGTATCGGGCGGAGCAATCTCCGTTGCATACGGTGAACTGATAAGCGGACACAGGATCGTCGTTACCGCCGAATGCAGCCATACCGATGCCGGTGAATACGTAAACGCGCCGGAGTTCGTTATTTTGGACGAAATGGGCGCGGACGTTACGGACATGTACCAAATAACCGAAAAGTTCGGCAAAATAAAGATAAACCAAAGACGGCTGATCGTATACAGTCAAAGCAAAGAAAAACGGTATGACGGCGAGCCGTTGGTTTCGGATACAATAATCGTTACAGGCGGTTCTTTTGCGGAAGGTCATACCTTGGTGTGCGATTCGGTTACCGATATTACTCTGCCGGGAGAACAAAAAATACTGCCTTCGTACAGAATTATTGATGAAAACGGCGCAGACGTTACCAAACAGTATAACGTTTCCGAACGGCTGGGCACGCTTACTGTTCTTCCCGTTTCTGTCACCATAACAACGGGATCCGCGCAAAAGCAATACGACGGGTTGCCATTATCTTCGGATAAATGGCAGCACACCGGAGGAAATCTGCTTAAAGGGCATAGGATAGACGCCGTCTGTATCACAAGCGTATCGGAAGTGGGAAGCTACGAAAATCTTGCAGACGTAAGGATCTACGATGAAAACGGTACGGACGTGACTCAGCTTTACGATATCGTAACCGAAGCGGGCATACTTACCGTACAGCCTATCGTATTACATATAACCACCGGAAGCGCGTACAAGGAATATGACGGAAAGCCGATATCAAACCAAAAATGGCAGATCGTACACGGTTCTCTTGAAGAAGGAGAAAATATCAAGGCGGTCGGCTTTACCGAAAGGACTTATGCGGGCGACAGCAAAAACGAGATCGTTTTTGAAATTACGGATATAAACGGAAAAAACATTACAAGCAGATACAAGATCATTCTGAATGCGGGCGTTTTGTCCGTTACTCCCCGTCCGATCACGATACAAACGGAAAGCGCCGCCAAAAAATACGACGGTTATCCCCTGGTATGCACAGAATACAAGATAACGAAAGGCAGCTTGTGCGAAGGCGATATGCTGCAGTTATCGAGTACATCCATAGTAAATATCGGATATACCGATAACTATATTATCGATCTTACCATATACGGCAGATCGGAAGACGGCCAAAAGACCGACGTTACCGTTAATTACAAAATAACCTACGATTACGGCACTCTTACGATAACTGCGGAATAGTTTCTTTTATACTTACGTAAAAGGAGGAAAACGAGATGACAAGCGAAAAAGACATACACGCGGTAAAGCCCGAATACGTTTCTTATCCCGCGGGAAGATACCAACTGTACGAAAGCAAAATACGAAAATTAGCAAAAGTCTTTGAATTTATCCGCAGGCACAGGATAGCTTTTTCATTGACTTTCATTGCGCTTGCCGTTATATTCTTTTGCTTTACGTACTGTATGGGTATTTTTACGCAGGATATAGAATGCGCCGATCTTATCTACGGAGAGGAATTCGCGGTAAATGCCAAAGCGTTTTTTGCGGATATCGAGTTTGAATATTCCGTTGCGGGAAGCGGGCAGTGGACGGATGTCTTCCCCGTTTCGCCGGGAGAATATAAAGTCCGCGGTGTTTCCGAAAACTTATACGGAAAACAGCGGTACAGCAAAACTGCTTCTTTTACCTTTTATGCCAGAGATGCTGTTATAGATATACCCGACGTTTCCTGCGAATACGGCGATCTGAACGATGAATTTCTTTCAAAGATCCTTCAGACAAGCAATCTTGCAGAGGGCGACATACTTTCAGAGCTTGTATTTTCCATAGAAAGCGAAGGCTGGGAGAGCGCGGCGGCAGCTTTGACGGAATATAGAATTATAAACGCAGAGGGACTTGACGTTACTTCCGCATACAACGTTACTTCAAACGGCGGCACTGTGACGGTGGTTCCGAGAAAGATAGAAATAGCCGCGAAAAACGTTACCAAGGTTTATGACGGCAAGCCTGCGGAAAAGCCCGAATACACCTTCAGATACGGTTCTCTGGCGGAAGGCGACAAGCTTTCGGTAAGCTTCAGAGCCATGCCAACGAAAGCAGGCAGATATTCCGCTGTGCCCGATGATTACAAGATATTGAACAGCGGCGGGCAAGACGTGACCGAAAGATACGATATTAAATTTGAATACGGCACGGTGACTATTGAGCAGAGAAAGCTGTTATTCTCTACCGGAAGCGCAGAAAAGATCTATGACGGTACCCCCATCACCAACGATGAATGGACTCTTTTGAGCGGAACCTTGGCAGACGGTCACGTTATGACCGTACAGACCACGGGAAAGCGAGCAGTTGCGGGAACCGGTGACAACACGCTTAACGTAAAAATAACTGATAAAAACGGCAATTACGTAACAGAGAATTACGAGATAAGCGTAAAATACGGCACGCTTACCATAACGCCCATTACGTTAAAATTCAAAACCGAATCTGCGGAAAAGGTTTATGACGGCAAGCGTTTGATAGCGCCCGGTTACGAGCATATTTCCGGCGAGCTGTTGCCGGGACACACTATGTCCTGCGAAACCGACGGTTGGCTGGACGTTGCCGGAGAACGGGAGAATACGCTCAGAGTAATTATTTACGGTACAAACGGAAGTGTGATCAACGAGCAAGGATACCGCATTGAAGTGGATACGGGAACGCTTAAGATCACACCCAGACCTATAACCGTAACGTCCGCAAGCGCGGAAAAGCTGTATGACGGAACCCCGCTTGAAGCCCCTTCCTGCGCTGTTACGGAAGGCTCTCTGGTTGAAGGACACACCTTAAAAGGATTTTACACGGGAAAACAGACGGAGGTGGGAGAGAGCCCCAATTATTTCGTAATCTCCATCAACGACCGCAACGGTAACGGTTATATAAATAATTACGAGATCACCCGCATATACGGAACGCTGAAAGTGCTTCCCAACCCCAATTATAACCCCGGCGATATGCCAAACGGAAACGGCGGCAGCGGCGGCGGCACAGTAGACGTAAGTGGCGGTGGCGGAGGAGGAAACGATCCGGGAGAAGGCGAACAAGGCGGCAACAGTTCCTTCGAAGTAGGTACTTCTACCGGAATCGGATTTACAGACCCCAACGCAAAAGAAATAACCTTTGCACGGGTAAAATTGTCGGGTTACGGCGCTCAGCCCTTCATCGCGTATCTGCGCGCCACTTCCTACGGAAAATACACCGGCTTCGGTTTTGAAGCCGCCAACGATTACACGTATTCCAACATATCTCCTCTGGATTATATCGGACGGGCAAACGGAGGATACGAAAACGCGCTGTGGACGATGCATATTGAAAGACTGTCCGGTTGTCCCGTGATCATCCCCTATTATTCCTACAATCTGAACACCTTCGGAACGAGTGATTCTTATTTCCGTTCGAAGATAATGGAATACGACCACGTATTTGTAAGACTTACCGACAGTATTGAGGATATGCGAAAATATTCCCACAACTCATTTTACGATACAACGGCATTTTACGATGAGATAGGATATTATACCGATTACGTATACACCGAATACTTACAGATTTCCGATTATACCAAAGCGGAGCTTTTGCGTATCGGCGAAGAAAACGGTATTTACGATGACGAAGATAAATTCGCCCTTGCGGCAGAAATACAGAAATACGTTAAAAACGCGGGAAGCTATAATCTGTACGGTACGCCGTATCCTCCCGACGTTGACGTAGCGGTATATTTTCTTGACGTTGCCAAGGAAGGTATATGCCAGCACTTTGCCGCCGCGGCAACAATGATGTACCGCGCATACGGAATTCCCGCCAGATACGTTACGGGATTTGCGGTAAACGTTGAGCCCGACACCACGGTATCGGTTTCTTCGATGGATGCCCACGCCTGGGTTGAGATATACTTTAAGGATCTCGGCTGGGTGCCTGTAGAGGTGACCGGTTCGGGCAACGGAGTTGCGGGCACAAAGATAGAACTGCACGTTTCCGCATACAGCGCCACGAAGGAATACGACGGAAAGATATTCAGTGAATGGAACAGCGAAAAGGCAGTGATAACAAAAGGTATCCTCCTTCCCGGACATACATTGAAGGTTGAACTTTCGGAAGGCAGATACAACTCTGCGCCGGGCGTATATTCAAACCGGATAACCGGCATAAAAGTATACGATTCAAACGGCAAAGACGTTACAGACAAGTACTACAGGCTTTCATACCGTGACGGAACCATGACCATTAAAAAGAGAAGACTGGTTATACAGCTCGGGTCGGCTTCCAAGCAATACGACGGTACGCCGTTGAGGTGCGATGAATGGCGTTTGGTAAGCGGTACTGTCTTACCGAATACAGAGATCCGAATAGAAACGCTTGCCGAAATAACGGACGTGGGAACGATCACAAACGGTTCTGCGCGGATATACGTTTACGAAACACGAAACGGGATTTTGTACGATGATATAACTGATTGTTACGAAATATCCGTTCTTCCCGGACGGCTGGAAATAACCGAATAACCCTTCACCCCGAAAAGCCGTTTTTTCGCTTTTCGGGGTATTTATTTAAATAAAAGGGTACAACCGTACAAAAGTATCGCTTTTTGCGCACAAAAATCAAAAAAATACATTGAAATCCGTAGGTTTTTGTGATATAATATTAAAACTTATCGGCATTTTGATTTTTTTCGCAGGAGGCGCGAACCGTGGCAAACGCAAGAATAAAAAACGTACTTCATTATTTGCGTAATATCGTAAAAACAAACCCCGAAAAAACAGCTTTTTCCGATGGGGCGGTTTCATACTGTTTTGCAGAGGTTTTTGACAAAGCAAACAGAATCGGCTCCTTCCTTGCGGGGCACGGTATATACAAAAAGCCGGTAGTGGTCTTTATGCGCAAATCCCCCGATGAAGTAAATGCGTTTTTCGGCGTTATAAGCGGCGGATGTTTTTACGTGCCTATTGACGAAGAGATGCCCAAAGACAGAATACAGCTTATTCTCAACAACGTGCGATCTCCCCTGGTTATATGCGATGAGCATACCCTGCCCGTTGCAATGGGATTTGATATTCCGAAAGACAGCGTTATGCTTTACGGCGAGATCACCAAGACCGAGCCCGATACGATGGCGCTTGACGAAATATACGAACGCTCTCTTGATATAGATCCCATATATATCGTCTTTACCTCCGGTTCCACGGGAATTCCCAAGGGTGTTGCCGCCTGCCACCGCTCTGTTATTGATTATATTGAGGAATTGTCCGAAACCCTTTCGTTTAACGAAAACACCGTTTTCGGAAACCAGACTCCTTTGTATTTTGACGCCTGCTTAAAAGAGCTTTACCCTACCCTGAAGTTCGGCGCCACCACCTATCTCATACCCAAGACATTGTTTTCACAACCCGTAGCGCTGCTGGAGTATCTTAACAAGCACAAAATAAACACGGTATGCTGGGTAGTTTCCGCGCTGACTATGATAAGCGCCTTCGGCACCTTTGAGGTTCTGAAGCCCGAGTATCTGCACACCGTCGCTTTCGGTTCGGAAGTGTTCCCCATAAAACAGTTCAGAATATGGAAAAACGTTCTGCCCAACGCTTCGTTCACCAATCTTTACGGGCCGACGGAAGGAACGGGAATGTGCTGTTACTACCACGTGAACAGAGATTTTGAGGACAACGAGCCGATCCCTATAGGCAGACCCTTCAACAACTGCGAAATACTTTTGCTTACTGAAGACGGCAAGCTTGCCGAAAACGGATGCGAAGGCGAAATATGTATACGCGGAACTGCGGTCACTTTGGGATATTACAACGATTTTGAGCGCACGTCAAAAGCCTTCGTTCAAAATCCCCTGAACACTGCGTATCCCGAGATCATCTACAAAACGGGAGATATGGGAAAGCTGAATTCACGGGGCGAGCTTGTATTCGTTTCACGGCGGGATTACCAGATAAAACACATGGGACACCGCATAGAGCTGGGCGAGATCGAAGTAAGCGCAAATATGATAGACGCAGTAAAGATGGCAGCCTGCATATATGACAAAGCAAAGGGAAAGATAGTTTTGTTCTACGTTGGCGATTGCGACGAAAAAACGCTTACCATTGCCCTTAAAGAGCGTCTGCCCAGATATATGATACCCAACCGAATTTTACGGCTGGAGGAAATGCCTCTTACCGCAAACGGCAAGCTTAACAGAGTGAAGCTTGCTGAAAGTTATAAATAAAAAAACGTTTTGAAAGGATATAAAAATGGAAAAACTGCTTGCTATACTGAACGAGCTCCACTCCGACGTGGATTTTGAAAACGAACAAAACCTTATTGACGACGGAATTCTGGATTCTATGGATATTATAAGCCTTATTACCGAAATAAGCGACGAATACGACGTAACCATAACCGCAAAGGATATTATTCCCGCTAATTTCAATTCCGCAGAGGCGCTTTACGAGCTTATTAAAAGACTGGAAGACGAAGAATAACTTAAGTTTTAATTAAAATGCTTTTTACATCATACGGTTTCTTGTTTTTTGCGGCGGCTTTACTGCTGCTGTATTATACCGTCCCCAAAAAGCTGCAATGGGGCTTGCTCCTTATTGCAAGCTATACTTTCTATTTTATTGCGGGACCGGAATTCTTTCCTTACATAATCGCTACCACCGTAACGGTGTTTTTATCCGCATTGCTGATAGAAAGAAACGCCGTTAAGCAAAGCGAATATATTAAGGAGCACAAGGAAGAATTAACAAAAGAACAAAAGAAAGAATACAAGGACAAGCAAAAGCGGAAAAGGCTTACGGTGTTTGTCCTTTGTCTGCTTGTAAATCTGGGAATACTTGCGGTTGTAAAATACGCGGATTTCTTTGTTTCCAACCTGAACGGCGTGGTTGACGCATTTGGCGGCACGGGAAATCTTACCTTTATTTCTTTGGCGGTACCGTTGGGCATTTCCTTTTACACCTTCCAATCTATCGGTTACCTTACCGACGTTTACAGAGGAACTGTAAAAGCCGAAAGAAATATATTTAAATTCGCATTGTTCGTTTCCTTCTTCCCCCAGCTTATACAAGGTCCTATCGGCCGTTACGGCGCTTTGAGCGAAACGCTGTATTCTCCCCACAGATTTGATACAAAAACCGTAGGTTACGGACTTGAACGGGTGCTTTGGGGTTATTTCAAAAAAATGGTCATAGCCGACAGAATACTCGTTGCCGTAAGCACTATGATAAAAGCGCCCGCGGAATATAACGGCGCCTATTCCCTGCTCATTATGCTGTTTTACACTATACAGCTTTATGCCGATTTTACCGGCGGTATTGACATTACCATAGGTCTTGCCGAGGCTATGGGTATAAAGATGAGCGAAAACTTTATAAGACCGTATTTTTCCAAATCCTTAAAAGAATACTGGCGCCGCTGGCACATTTCCATGTGTTCCTGGTTCAGGGAGTATTTGTTTTACCCCGTTTCAGTTAGCAAGCCCATGCAAAAGATAACCAAATTTTCCAAAAAGCTTTTGGGAGAAAAGGTGGGCAAGCGTTTCCCTCTCTATATCTCCACCGCAATAGTGTGGTTTGCCACGGGTATATGGCACGGCGCAAGCTGGAATTTTATCGTATGGGGAATGTGCAACTGGATAATACTGATGGTTTCGGAAGAATTCGAGCCCCTTTACAAAAAGTTCCACGAAAAATTCCCGCGGATGGGAAAAACCTTTGCATACAAGCTTTTCTGTGTGGGACGCACCTTTGCCCTTGTTTGCGCTTTAAATCTTTTTGATTGCTACCGTTCTGTTGCAGACACGGGAAGAGTATTTTTCTCGTTGTTCTGCGCAAAAAACTGGAATATTTTTGTTAACGGCGCCCTGCTCGAACTGGGGCTTACCGTTACGGATTACGTAATTCTTGCCTGCGGTATCGTTTTAATGATAACCGTAAGCCTGCTGCAGCGAAAAGAAAGCGTGCGGGATATGATATCCCGCCGTCCCTACCCCGTAAGATTTGCCGTATGGTACGGGCTGTTCCTTATAATTCTTCTTATGGGGGCGTACGGTATCGGATACGATGCAAGCCAGTTTATATATAACCAGTTCTGAGAAAGAAGATACTATGAAAACATCCGCAAAAAAATGGATAAAATTTTGCGTTTCCGCAGTTATCGTGGTGTTCACGCTGTGGCTTCTTCAATGCCTGCTTTTGCCGAAATACGTTACAGGCACGGTCGAAGGCGCGTTTATTGCCGAATATTACGATGAAGTGAAGGATCACGACGTTATATTCGTAGGCGATTGCGAAGTGTACGAAAACTTTTCGCCTATAGTTTTATGGCGCGATTACGGTATAAACAGCTATATACGGGGAAGCGCGGAGCAATACGTTTTTCAATCCTATTACATTCTTGAAGACACTTTGCGCTACGAAACGCCGAAAGTTGTCATCTTTAATATACAATCCCTTTGTTTTCCCGAATCCAGAAACGAAGCTTACAACCGTATGTCTATCGAAGGTATGGAGTGGTCATTCTCAAAGGTGAACTCCATACTGGCTTCTATGAGGGAGGAAGAACGGTTTTTGGATTATGTGTTCCCCATTCTGCGTTACCACAGCAGATGGGAGCAGTTAAACGGCGATGACCTTGAATATATGTTCAAAACAAAAAAAGTATCCCACAACGGATACTATATGCGCGTGGACGTGCGTCCTGCGGAAAACGTGCCGACAGGCAAGCCCCTTGCGGATTACACGTTTGACAGCCGTTCGATAAAATATCTTGATATGATGCGTGATCTTTGCGCAGAAAAAGGTATTGAGCTTATACTTATCAAAGCTCCCAGCCTTTATCCTTACTGGTACGATGAATGGGACGCGCAGATAAAAGAATACTCGGCAAAAAACGGTCTTACGTACATTAACTTCCTTGAGCTTACCGAGGAGATCGGTATTGATTACAGCACCGATACCTACGATGCCGGACTTCATATGAATCTTGCGGGAGCGGAAAAATTGTCCCTTTGGCTGGGAGAATATCTGACCGCCGAAGCAGGTCTTGCAGACAGAAGATCGGAAACAGAGCTTGCTCTGCGCTGGGAAGAAAAAATAGAGTTTTACGAAGCTGAAAAGCAATACCAGTACGAATTTTACGGAATGAATGAAAAGGCAGACTGATTATGTGCGGAATATGCGGAATATTTGATATTACCGGAAAACACCTTATAACCAGCGATATGATAGACAAAATGCTTGTATCTATCCGTCATCGCGGTCCCGACGGTTCACAATCAAAAATACTGAACGGTGTCGGTCTGGGGTTTAACCGCTTGAGCTTTATAGATCTTGACGGCGGTATGCAGCCTTTATCCAACGAAGACGATACCCTGCATATGATCTGCAACGGTGAGATATTTAATTACCGCGAGCTTAAAAACGAGCTTTGCGCAAAAGGACATACTTTTAAAACCAAGACAGACGTTGAGGTAATACTGCATCTTTACGAAGAATACGGGCTTGATTTTCCCAAAAAGCTTAACGGACAGTTTGCTATCGCTTTATACGATCAGAGTGAAGATACCCTTTTCCTTGTACGCGACCAGATAGGAATTGCGCCTTTATTTTACACAGTTTCGGAGGGCAGACTTATCTTCGGTTCGGAGATAAAAGCCATATTGGAATGTCCCGACGTAGACAGAAGGCTTAATCTGAAAGCCGTTGACCAGCTTATGAACTACCCCGGCGTTGTTTCGCCCGAAACCTTTTTTGACGGCATAAAGTCACTCCGCGCGGGACATCTTTTGGTGGTTAAGCGGGAGCAGGACGTAAAAGACGTTGAATACTGGGATCTTATCTATTCCCCCGAGGAAGAGGAAGACAAGGGCGAATCCTATTACGTGGATAAGCTGAGGGAGTTGATGAAGGAATCCATCGCCCGCAGACTTGTGGCAGACGTTCCCGTAGGATTTTACGTTTCCGGCGGGTTGGACAGCTCGGTGGTTGCGTGTTATATAGGCAAATTTCTTTTGGACAGCTATTATTCCTTTTCGGCGGAGATAGGCGAAGCGGATCTTGACGAAAGCCGTTTCCAGAAGATTGTAAAAGAATGTGTTAATTCCAAGCATTACAGCACAAAAGTGGGCGAAGACGAAATATGGAAAAATCTGTATGACGTTGTTTACCACGCTGAATCGGGGCTGAAGGAAAGCTACGACGTAGCGGCGTATATGCTCTCCTCTCTGGTACAACGCTCCCCTGCGAAAGCTGTTCTTACGGGACAGGGTTCGGATGAATTCTTTTGCGGTTACGTGGGATATATGGTGGATCTGTTCCGCGAAATGCAAAAAGGGAAAATGACAAAGGAAGAATGCGAAATAAACGAGCGTCTGTGGGGCGACCCTTATTTCCGTTACGAGCGTAATCATCCCGAAATAAGAAAGATACACCAAACCGTATACAGCGACCGTATACGCGGAGATATAGACAAATTTTCCGCATTTGCGGAAAGTCCCATAAACGTGGACCGCGTAAAAGGGCTCAGCTCACAAAAGCGGCGGTCGTATATAGATTACAAGCTTCGTCTTTCCGACCACCTGCTTACCGAGCACGGTGACCGTATGTTCTTTTCCCACTCCGTAGAAGGAAGACACCCCTTCCTTGATAAAGATCTGCTTGCTTTTGTTGCCACTATTCCCGATAAATACAAAATGAACGGCGCAAAAGAAAAGTATATCCTTAAAAAAGCGGGAGAAGGAATAGTTCCCAACGAAATATTAAAAAGACGTAAATTCCCCTTCCAGGCGCCGGGAATGTCCTCTATGGTCAAAAAGGCGAAGGGCGAGATCGGCTTTTTGAGCGATTCGCTTATCAAAAAGTACGATATATTCGATCTTAACAAGGTAAAGGAAATGAAAAACGTATACCTTGCGGAGGATTTCAGGCTGATGGGAGCTTACGAGATAGACTATCTGCTTATAGTTATGACGGTTACAATGCTTTGTGAGCGTTACAACTTGACGATTTGAGGAATTAAAATGAAAAAGATATTTATTGCAGCTTGCATACTCGGGCTTCTGTTCGCCGTATGCTCCTGCGACACTCCCGATACGAACACTTCCCAAGTGATAAAGGAAATGTCCATTTACGGAGTAAAAAGCAATATTACGGTATACGCAGACGATTCGGCGGAAGTAATAAACGCCACTGTGCTTGAAGGCGTTTCCGTTTACGGTGACGATACCTGCGAAGTAAAGTTCAAAATAATATCAAAGCAAGACTCAAGCGAAGTAACGTCCCTTGCCGAAGGCGAATACAGCTTACGGTACTACTGCGAAAACGATGCTGTGGAGGACGTTATTACATCCATCACCGTCTTGCCTGCGGACACCACTCCTCCCGTATTTGAGGGAATAAAGGATATTGTGGTTAATCTGGGCAGTACCCCTTCATACAGAAGCGGAGTTACGGTTACGGACGATACCGATAAAAACGTACAGTTCAGCGTGGACGCTTCCAAGGTGGATCTTACCGAATTGGGAGAATACGAGGTGGTTTATTCCGCTACCGATGCCCGCGGAAACACCGCAACGGAAACCGCGACAGTTACGGTGATCGAAGCGGTTGACGATCCGGACCAACAGCCTACCGTTACCAAGCATCAGCTTGACCAGCTTTGCAAGAGTATTCTTAATTCCATACTCAGGGACGGTATGAACGAAAGAGAAAAGGCAGAGGCTATATACAACAAGGTAAGCGCAATAAAATACGTAAGCACGTCCGACGATGAGGACTGGATGGTAAACGCATATAACGGATTATCCACTATGAAAGGCGATTGCGTAAATTATGCCGATGCCGCCCGCGCGTTGCTTACTATGGCGGAAATCCCCAACTATACTCTTCAGCGTGTGGACGGCACCTCGGACCATTTCTGGCTTATAGTTTACGTGGAGGGAGCGTGGTATCATTTTGATGCCTGCCCTACCTCATCGCTGTACCCGTTCAAATGCTTTTTGCGCACCGATTCGGAGGTAAAGGAATATTCCGACAGCCGTACCGATAAACCGAATTATTATAACTACGATAAAGACAGCTGTCCTTACGACGTTAAGGATTAAGACTTATTTGAAAAGAGGCAATTATGAAAAAATTCACACTTATAGTTTTGTGTCTTTTGCTTACGGTTTCTTTATTTTCCTGCGTTGCGGATAACGTGGGCGGTAATTCCGAAGGCGGCGCAAACACGCAAAACGGCAGTAAATACGTTTTTAACGTTGCAAGCAAGAACAACTACTGCGTTAAGCTTGATATGAATATGAAAGAAGTACTTGAAGCGCTGGGAGAGCCTTTGAGCTATTTTGAAGCCGCATCCTGCGCCTTTGACGGACTTGACAAAACCTACACCTACGCGGGCTTCCAGATACTCACCCGCCCCGACGGAGATAAGGATTATATAAATTCCGTTATCCTTACCGATGACAGCGTTACGACTCCCGAGGGAGTTTATATCGGCGTTTCGGAAGCCGACGTTACCGCAAAATACGGTAATCCCGACCAAAAAACAGATACGCTTTTAAGCTATACCGACGGAAACACCGCTTTGAATTTTATTCTTAAAAACGGCACGGTAATTTCCATTGAATATATCCCCGCGTAAAACAAATCGAAAAAACGGCAGTCAAGTAATGAACTGCCGTTTTTATATTTATACTCATATCAGGTTCAATAACAATCCGACCGAAAAGGAAACTGCATTACAAGCTGCAGACACAAGCAGACACGCTTTGTATGTCTTATTCAGCATCAGCTTATACAATCCCGCTTCCGTAAACAAAACAACGCAGCCTGCCGCTTGTACCGTGATCCGTTTTTTCATACGTATCTACCTCAATGCAAAAAGAAAAGCAATATCGTATCAACTGTATCATAGCAAATTATCCCGATGTTGTCAAGAAAAAAATAATGTGATTCAATACGTTGATATAACTTCGGACACGAAATAAAAAATCCAAGTCATACGACTTGGATTTTTTTGGTGCGGGTAATAGGACTTGAACCTACACGAAGTTGCCCCCACTAGAACCTGAATCTAGCGCGTCTGCCAATTCCGCCATACCCGCATATAATTTGGCAACGGCGTAATTATATCACACCGTTGCCCTGTTGTCAAGTGAAATTTAATACTATTATTTGATTTTTTCGTATGTATTGAGCCACTCTCTTGCGATCATTTCGTGTCCGAAGGGTGTGGGGTGAACACCGTCCCACAGCCAGTAGGATTCGGGCGCTTTTTCACAGAGAGAATCGAACTTATCCTGCAAAGGTACAAACTCCAGCCCGTATTTTTCCGCAACACGGCGGGAAGCAGCTGCTTTTTCCTTTACTCCGCTGAGAAATCCGTCCCAATTTTCTTCTGTTGCGGTTCCTTTGAGCACGAAGGGTTCGAAGATGATTATCTTGCAATCGGGAAGCTCTGCCTTGACTTCTTCTATAAGCATAGAATAGAGCAGTTCGAACTTGGGGGTATCTACGCCGTTCTGATAATTGATCTCGTGCCACACGTCATTTACGCCGATGAGAACGGACATTATATCGGGTTTAAGGTTAATGATATCCTTCTTTATACGGGCATAAACGTCAACAATACGGTTGCCGGAAATTCCGCGGTTTATAAAATTGTATTTGCCCGGCTCGTCATAGCCGATAGACGCAGTGACCAACTGGGGATAACCTATTCCCCTTCTGCTGTCGTCGTTATAATCGCGGCCGGCATCTGTAATGGAATCGCCTTGGAAAAGAATGGTTTTCATAAAAAGCTCCTTTATTTTTAGTTGTATTTTACAACCTGAGTAAGCAGGCAATGGAGAACGTAACGCTCTTTTGAGTTGGTATAGCTGTTGGTGCAGGTAACGAGCGTTGCTATTTTGGAAGATGAATCGTAAGGGAGAGAGCAAGGAATTATGGAGCGGGAACGGATCATATCCAGATATTCCACGAAAGCTTCATAGGACGGGAAGCTGGTCTTGGTGAAATCGGAACCGTCCGACCGATAACCGGAAAAAGGCTTGTAAATATACAACGCGTCCTCGGTATATATCTCTATACGCATAGTTTCCGCGGTGGAATTACGGTTTGCGCTCTCGAACCAGTTGCGCAGGGAACGGAACATAGTTCCGTTGGTCATATTATGACCGTAAATTACGGTGTTCAGGTTATTATTGTAAATATCGGAAAGGCGGTAATCAACGTAAATACTTCCGCCGTTGGCGTAGTTGCCCTTGTAATCTGCGCGTATGTACGTATCGTTGGTGGCGCCCTTTAATACGGGATAATCTATATTGGTGCCGGTTACCACGATCCACGCATAAGTATCGGGATATTTGCTGTTAAGAGCCGTAACGGCGGCTTTGTATTTTGCGTATCTCGCGGGGTCGTCGTATTCGTTATCCTTCGATCCCGAAACGGTGTTGTTGTCCGTAACCAGATTTATGGAATCGTACAAAGAAAGCAGGTTATCCGGCGTAACGGTGGATGCCAGCGGGGACAGCGCGCTTTGTACGATGATCTCCGTAAGTGTATCCTGCTCTTTTTTATCTGCAATAAATCTTTCCGCAACGGAACCGGAGGAATATAAAAATATTGCGATAAATACGCAGGCAAGGACGGCGCGGAGAATACCATCCGCCCCGATACGTTTCTTTTTATGTTTACTGCTGTCATAACCCGTCTGATCAGGAGTCATAGAAGACAGGGACGACAGAAACTGATTATTATCTTGCATACCGAAAAAGCCCCTTTTGGTTTTTGCTACTGCTATTATAGTGAAAAATGTTTAATTAAGCAAGTACGTATTGTAAATTTTTTTGCTTTGATGACAAAAAGATTCATAAAATTTAAAAAGGAATTGACAAATCGGGGTTTTTGGTATATTATATATCGTGTTTAACTATGTAAACAATTTAAAGGAGAAATAAAATGAGTTTAAAGAGTGTTAACAGAGAAACTCGGAACCTTGCGGAACTTGAGATACTGATTGAAAAATCCGTGTTCGACGCAGAGGTTGACAAGGTGTTCAAAAAGAATGCCGAAAAAATTACCGTTCCCGGTTTCAGAAAGGGAAAGGCTCCCCGCAAGATTATCGAAAAAATGTACGGCACCGCATACTTCTTCGAAGAAGCTATTGATAACCTTCTTCCCGATGAATACGCTGCTGCTGTTGCAGAAGCAGGTATCGACCCTGTTTCCCGTCCCGAGATAGACGTTAAGTCTATGGACGACAACGGTGTTTTGCTTACTGCAAAGGTTTACACCAAGCCCGAAGCTGTTGTTGCAGATTACAAGGGTATTGAAGTTAAAAAGGACAAGGTTCGCGTAACAAAAGATGAGATCGCCGCAGAGATTGACAAAATCCGCGAGCGTAATGCGCGTATACTTACTCTTACCGACGTTGCTGCTGAAAACGGCGACGAGGTAGTTATAGATTTCGAAGGCTTTGTTGACGGCGTTGCTTTCGAAGGCGGCAAGGCAGAGAAATATTCTCTTAAGCTTGGCAGCCACTCCTTCATTGAAGGCTTTGAAGAACAGCTTATCGGCAAGGTTCCTTCCGAAGAGCTCTTTGATATCAACGTTAACTTCCCTGCTGATTACGGCGCAGAAAACCTTGCAGGCAAGCCCGCAGTATTCAAGATCAAGCTTCACGAAGTAAAGCGTACCGATCTTCCCGTGCTTGACGAAGAGTTTGTAAAGGACGTTTCCGAATTTGATACCGTTGCTGAATACGAAGCAGATATCAAGGCTAAAATCAAGGAAAGAAAGACTGCTGACAGCGATCGCAAGCTTGAAGAAGACCTTGTAAACGCTATCGTTGAAAAGACCACCGTTGAAATTCCCGATTGTATGATCGAAACCGAGATCGACGGCTACGTTCGCGATTACGATTACCGTCTGCAGATGCAGGGCGGCTCTCTTGACCTGTACTACAAGTACACCGGTCAGACCGAAGCGCAGCTCCGCGAATCCTTCAAATCCGGCGCAGAGAAGCAGGTAAAGACCCGTCTTGCTCTGGAATTCATCTCCAAGACCGAGAATATAACCGCTACCGAAGAGGAGATCGAAGCTGAATACGCAAAGATCGCCGCAGGCTATGCAGTTGAGATAGAAAAGGTTAAGTCCTCTATCCCCGTTTCCGGTATTACCGAAGACGTTGTTCTCCGCAAAGCTGTTGATTTCGTCAAGGAAAACGCAGTTATTAAATAAGCTTACCAAAACTACGGGCTGTCTCATTCAGGTGCGGCAGCCCATATTTTTTAAAACCAATGTATGAAAGGATAGTGTTTTTTATGGCTTTAGTGCCTTACGTTGTGGAGCAAACAAACCGCGGCGAGCGTTCTTACGATATCTACTCCCGCCTGCTTAATGACAGAATTATTTTTCTTTGCGACGAAGTAAACGATGCTACCGCATCTCTTGTAGTTGCCCAGCTTCTGTATCTGGAGGCGCAGGATGCCGACAAGGACATTTGCCTTTATATTAACAGCCCCGGCGGAAGTATTTCCGCAGGTATGGCTATTTTTGATACAATGAACTTTATAAAGTGCGACGTTTCCACCATTTGTATCGGTATGGCGGCTTCTATGGGCGCATTTCTCCTTGCCGCAGGTACAAAAGGAAAAAGAATTGCCCTGCCCAACAGCGAGATAATGATACATCAGCCCTTGGGCGGTATGCAGGGTCAGGCTTCGGATATTAAGATCCACGCAGAGCATATACTCCGTATCAAAGATAAGATGAACACCATTCTGGCAGAGCGCACGGGACAGGATATTGAAACTATCCGCCGTGATACCGACAGAGATAACTATATGACCGCAGAGCAGGCCCTTGCATACGGTCTTATTGATAAAATTATTGAAAAGAGATAAAAAATGGCAAAAAGCAAAATATGCTCGTTCTGCGGTAGACCGTCATTTAAGGTAACCGAGCTTGAGATCGGCGGTCAAAACCTTGATTTTTGTGATGATTGCATTTCCATTTGCGAAGAGATCGTGGCAGAATACGAGGCAAAGCTGATGGGCGATAATGACGAAACGGGTATCGCACTGACCACTGCCGAAGCAAACGGACTCCCTACCATCAAAGAAGAGAAACAGCTGATGAAGCCTATGGAAATAAAGGCTAAATTGGATGAATACGTGATCGGTCAGGATGCGGCAAAGAAAGCTCTTTCCGTGGCGGTGTATAACCACTACAAGCGCATTAACTCCCTTACCGGTCCAGATGACGGAGTGGTGCTTCAAAAGAGCAACGTGCTGTTGCTGGGTCCCACCGGCGTTGGTAAAACCCTGCTTGCTCAGACCTTGGCAAAGATACTTGACGTTCCCTTTGCTATTGCTGACGCAACTACACTTACCGAAGCGGGTTACGTTGGCGAAGACGTGGAGAATATACTGCTTCGTCTTATTCAGGCGGCGGATTTTGATATCGCCAAAGCGGAAAAAGGTATTATTTACGTTGACGAGATCGACAAGATCTCCCGCAGAAGCGAAAACCGTTCTATTACCAGAGATGTTTCCGGCGAAGGCGTACAGCAAGCCCTTCTTAAAATTCTTGAAGGAACCCAATCCAACGTACCTCCTCAGGGCGGAAGAAAGCATCCCAACCAGGAATATATTCAGATAGATACAACCAACATTCTGTTTATCTGCGGCGGTGCTTTTGACGGCATAAACGATATTATCGAAAGCCGTAACGGAAGACAGATTATCGGATATTCATCCGGCATATCCGCAAAGAAGGATAAGGAAGAGATTATAAAGGACGTGGTTCCCCACGACCTTGTAAAATACGGTCTTATCCCCGAGCTTATCGGCAGACTTCCCGTTATCGTGGCGTTGGACGCTCTTGACAGAGATGCGCTGGTACGTATACTGCGTGAGCCTAAAAACGCTTTGACAAAGCAGTACAGAAAGCTGTTTTTGTTTGACGGAATCGAACTTTCATTTACCGACGATGCGATTGAAAAGATTGCAGACAAGGCGATTGAGCTTAAGACGGGAGCAAGAGGACTCCGCGGAATTCTGGAAAGCGTTATGACCGACCTTATGTATGAAATGCCCTCTCGGGATGACGTAAAAGAACTTACGATCACTGCAGATATGATAAAATAAAATTAACACCCTATTCAAACAAAAAACCGGCTTTAAAAGCCGGTTTTTATTGTTATTCGTGGAGTTTATTTACTTCTTTTTCTTGGCAACAACTGCGATTACAGCTACGATAACTATCAGAGCTACAACGCCAAGGCCGATCCACAAAGCGGTGTTGCCGCCTTCGGAAGTTTCTTCGGTTTCGGAAGAATCTGCGGGCTTGGATTCATCTGCGGGCTTGGATTCGTCTGCAGGCTTGGATTCGTCTGCAGGCTTGGATTCGTCTGCAGGCTTGGATTCGTCTGCGGGAACGGATTCATCTGCGGGGGTAGATTCTTCGGGAGTTTGTGCATCTGCTTCAACATCGGTACCGGTGCCGGAAGGTTCGCCGTAAACAGCAACCTCGGAAACGAACATAAATACGCCGGTGCCGCCCTTTACGAATTCGTACTTGATGTACTGAGCGTTAATGGGAGCATCCAGTTCAAGAACTGCCCAGCCGATTGCGTCTGCACTGAAAGTGAGATCGCCGAGATACTTATAAGTCTCGCCGTCAAGAGAAGCGTATGCTTTGATAGCTTCGGGAGATGCGATACCGGAAGTATCCTGTGCATCCCAGATGTGAGCTTCGATAGAATCGATAGCATTTTTCTTTTCGCCAAAATCTACGGTTATAACGCCAACCATACCGTCGTAGTTGTTATCGGCATTATCTGCATTGCAGTAAAAGCCTGCCCAAAGGTTGTTGTAGGAATCAGTACCTACCTGACCGTCTGCGAGATCGCCGTTGTAAGTATCCTTGTATGCAGGACCTTCAACAGTTGAGCCGGTAACGTAGTTTGTGCCGCCCTTTGCAAAAGCGGTAAGGGAGAATGCGGTTAATGCCATTACGAGAACGAGCATTACGGTTAAAACTTTTTTCATGTTGTTTTTCTCCTTTAATTAAATAATTTATTGAAATCATCGGGCTTTATTTAGCCGATGTAATTTCCAGCAGGGGTTCCATATATTGCTGATGTCTGCGGTTGAGTTCTTCGGAATATTCCCGCTTTGCGCCTTTATGAAGCTCGCGGAGATACTGATGGTGGTTGGACATTATCTCTGCGTTTTCACGGGCAAGAAGCAGGAGCGCGATAGAGGAGCACTGGTCTGCCGCGCGCTCAAGGTATGTCAGCGTTTCTACGAATACAAGACCGGAGGATACCAGACAGGTGCCTTCCTTAAGACGTTCGATATGTCTGTCCTTAAGAAGAGCGATCATATCGTCTATGGTTTCTTCCAGAGGCTCTATCTTTTCCGCTACGGAAAGGTCACCCGTTTCAACGGCGGAAACGGTAAGCTCGACGATCTCCTGAACGGCGGAGCACATAAGCTCAAGCTCCTTCTTTGCGCCGGAGGAGAAGGAAGTGCCTTCCCTCTTCATTTCCTCTGCGAATTCAAGAATATCCGTGGCGTAATCGCCGATACGCTCAAAATTGGTGTTGGTCTGCATAAGACGGTTGATAGCCCGTGTCTGCGCGCCCGACTTTGCGTGCTTGGAAAGACGTACGAGGAAGTTATCGCAAGTATCGGTAAATCCGTCGATACGGTCTTCTCTGGCGCGGATCTTTTCCGCATCCTCTTCGGAATATTTGCTGAACATTTCAAAGGAAAGCGCAAGGTTGTCTGCGGCGGTCCTGCCCATTTCCGCAATCGCCTTTTCTGCTTCCGCAACGGCGATATCGGGAGAGATAAACAGCTTTTCATCAAGAACACGGAAGGGCTTTACAAAGTCCTTATTGGGATCGTCCTTTACCAGCTTCATGCTCAGCTTTACAAGCAAGCCTGCGAAGGGCAAAAGAACAACTGCGGTTAAAAGATTGAATACTGTCTGGAAATTTGCGATAGCGCCGCTGTCCGAAACGGAATTCCAAAGCTCGGGCCATACGCCGCAGGCGCGCAATATTGCCATAACAGCCATAAACAGAACCGTACCGATAACATTGAAAACGATATGGATTATACCGGTGCGCTTTGCGTCCTTATTACTTCCGATAGAGCATACCATTGCGGTGGTAACGCAGGTACCGATATTGATACCCATGATCATAGGATATACCAAAGAGAAGGTAAGCGTACCGGTTGAAGAAAGTGCCTGAAGAATACCTACGGTTGCGGAGGAGGACTGAATGATAACGGTTATAACCAAGCCTACCAATATACTGAGCACGGGGATTTCGGTTACTTTTGTGATCATATCTACAAAAAACTGTGAATCCTCCAACCCTTCCACAGCGCCGGTCATATTAAGGAGACCGATAAACAGCACACCGAAGCCTGCGAAGATTTCGCCGGAGTTTTTGAACTTACTGGATTTGGTAAACATTATAAGGACGATACCTGCAACCAAAGCGATGGGCGCAAGGGTTTCCGGCTTGAAGATCTTAAGCACTATATTTCCGCCGGAATCGATATCCATAAGTCTGATAAGCTGGGCAGTAACGGTAGTACCTACGTTTGCGCCCATTACTATTCCCGCCGCCTGCTTAAGATTAAGTATACCTGCGGAAATAAGACCTACGGTAAGCACGATGGTCGCGGTTGACGATTGAATGACCGCAGTTACCACAGCGCCGGTCAAGAAACCCAGAAATACGTTTTGAGTAAGCTTGCCCAACACGGTTTTCAGCGCACTGCCTGTGGACTTCTTAAGACCTGCGCTCATTATCTCCATACCGTAGAGAAACATTGCCAGACCGCCCAACAATGAAATGAAATCAAATGCGTCCATAATTACCTTCCTGTATAAACCTTTAAAAAATAACTAATTCAAAATAAATGCCTTGATCGCCTCAACGTCCGTATCGGAGATCACACCGTCCCCGTTCACGTCTGCGGCGGAAAATTCGGTTTCCGTTGCATTAAGAATGCCCGCAATAATACGGAGAGCTGAAATGTAATCCGCTATTTCATATTTGCCGGAAAGATTTACATCGCCCGTAATATATTCGCCGGGCTTTTCCTCTTCTTCGGTTTGTTCAGAAACACCTACAACCATTTCGGAAACGAAGTTGTGAAGAGAATTATCGGGCAAAAATTCTGCTTTTACGTATCTTGCCTTAATATTTTCCGCGGCTTTCATAGTTGCGTACGCGTAGCCGTCCTTACTTAAAACCACGGCAACAGTACCTATTTTAGTGAAGTTGACGCCGTCTTCGGAAACGGAATACGTAACCGTATTCGGTTTGGATATACCGCTTGACAAATCGTAGCCGAACTGCATATCAAAATAGGACAGATCGTCGCGTATTTTGCCAAGATCTACGGTAATAAAGAATTTTTCGCCATCTTCAAGCATAGAACCGTGCATATCGTGCCATTCCGTGCCCAAGGAGGAGGTTGCAAGTATTCCGTCGGTAAGCTCTTTGCCGTCTATCTTCATATAAGGCGCATCCCATTCGGCGGTGTTGGTGTATGGAGTAAAGGCATCATACTTACAGCCGGTGGAAATAATATCGTATCCCTCTCCCCAAACGTGGCTCCGTCTTTCCTGTCCAACTGCGAGTTCGGAAACGAAAACAAAGGATTTTGAGGATGTGGGGAATATTGCTTTTATATAGCGGGCGGAAAATTTCTGGTTTATAACAGCGCCGGGACAGCCGATAGCCGCTTTACTCAAACTTACTTTTTTTAAAAGAGTATAATCTTTTCCGTTATCCGAAATATAAAACTCAACGTATTCCGGCAAGCCTATAGAAGCCCCGGGATCCTCACGGAATTCCATATATATCTTTTTAAGATCGGTATACACGCTTCCAAGGTCTAAGATCACCTGGTGTTTTCCATCTTTTTCCGTGTAATTTCTATAAAATGCATGCCATTCCGTACCGTAGCTGCTTGTGTAATATGCGCCGTCTGTAAGCTCATTTCCGCTTATATCCGCATATCCGTTGGTGGAATTCGTGTAAGGTGTGGTAGCGGTATACGAGCATCCGTATGAAATGATATCCAAGCCGTCCAATTCGTTTATGGAATCCACATATTTATCCGCTACGTCAGACTCCTTCAGGGTACCCTTTGCGTATTTATACGTAAGATCGTAGAGAAGTCGTATTTCAGGAATTTTGGATCTGTAGCATTCGTAATAAAACCTTACGTCCTGATAATACATCTTGACCGCATTCATAGCGCCGTTTGCGGCAAAATCCTTAAGATATGTAAGATAACGGTTATAATAATCGGTAGAATCGCATATCTTTCCACTGATTTCAACTTCATTGCACATATCGTACTGCTTAGCGTAATCCACAGCGTTTTTCACACGCTCCTTTTCCGCATTTGCATTAAACATATAGTTGGGCTGTAAGCAGGCAATATCAAAACCGTATTCTTTCCATTTGTTCCAGCCCTGCGCCATATAATAAGGAATCCAAACGGATTTATATCCCTTTGAACGGATATAGTCCGTAGCCGAGGTCAAAAGCGTTTTTTCAGTTCTGCTTGAGGTGTTTATAAATTCCTCAAACCAATAAAATCCAAACAGCTCCAGATTTTCGTAATTACCGCTATTGAACAATTTTATGTAATTATCAACCTGCCATTTGCAGATGGCGATACGGTCCTCCGTTTTGGAGAAATCGTATGTCTTCCCGCCGATAGAGCCGAAATTCGTCTGCCCTTCTGTGGGATAGATAAGAGTGAAGAATACCTTTACCTTGTAATCCTTTTTGCCAAGACCTTTTTTAACCTCACCCACGGCGGTATTCAGCGCATCGAGATTATATCCGTTCGCAAAAATATCGTCTATATATGCCTGCCAATCCGAAGAAACGGCGGGATTTTTGCTTAAATACATAGTGCCGCCGGAAGGACCGGTGCTTACACAGGGAAGCAGTAAAAACGCATCGTAAAACGTGTCTTTTAATTTTCCGTCCGTACCGTAATAGCCCGCGTAAGGAAGCAGGGTTTCTACGGTATGTCTGCTCGAAACCGCGCCCTGATTACCAAAGGTATACATAAGCATAACGTTTTGTATACCGCCGAAATCCGAAGGCATAACAAGACCTTTGGCAGACGCAGGAAAAGACGCTACAGGCAAAGTTCCCGCAACGAAAAGGATTATAAGAAGCAAGCAAACATATTTTTTCAAATTATACACTCCCACTTTCACAAAATAATGATAACACATAAGGTTTGATATTGCAATACTAAAATTTTTATGTTAAAATAAAATAGCTATGGAGGTAACTCGGTATGTACAAAAAAGCATTACTTATAGTGAACTTTCACTCGGGAATGGGAAAAGCAAGAACCGTTCTCGCAGAGGTTATTGAAACCTTATCGAAATTTGATATAATTTCAACGGTATACGTTACGAAAAATAAAGAAGAAACCATCCTTACCGCAGAAAAAGCAACGGAGCATTTTGATATGGTTGTCGCCGTGGGAGGCGACGGAACCTTATCCGAAATAGTTAACGGTGTTATGCGGGCGGAAAAGAATATTCCCGTAGGTTACATCCCTACCGGAAGCACCAACGATACCGCAAGATCTTTGGGTATAACCACCAATGCACGTGAAGGTGCAGAGATAATTGCCCGTTTTAATCCCAAAAAATACGATATCGGCAGGGTGAACCAAAAATACTTTGCATATATCGCCGCTACGGGCGCTTTCACAAAGGTATCTTACGCTACCAGTCAATCCATGAAAAACGCATTAGGGCATCTGGCATACGTGCTTGAGGGAATTAAATCCGTATCCGAGATTTCAAAAATGCGTATTACCGGTTCTACCGATAAAGGCAGCTTTGACGGTGAATATCTTTTTTGCTCTATTTCAAATTCCACCAGCGTGGGCGGCGTTATACATCTGGATGCGGGAACCGTTTTATTTAATGACGGACTTTTGGAGCTTTGCCTTATTTCCGCTCCCCAGAACGGTCAGGACCTTATGCAGCTTGTGGGAGATCTGATGCAATCCAAATTTGACAACAAGCTTATAACGATCAAACAGATAACAAAAGCAGAGCTTACCATTCCCTCCGAATCCGGCTGGACGCTGGACGGAGAAGACGGCGGAAAGTTTTCCACCCTCTCTTTTGATATTCCCAAGAAAAAGCTGCTTTTACTTTCGGGAAACAAAAAATAACAGAAAGACTTTAAATTTATGTACGATATTAAAAAGATAAGAAATTTTTCAATAGTAGCTCACATAGACCACGGCAAGAGCACACTTGCCGACCGTTTGCTTGAGCATACCCGCGCGGTTTCCGCCCGTGAAGTAGGCGAACAGATGCTTGATAATATGGATCTTGAAAAGGAACGCGGCATTACCATTAAAGCCCGCGCCGTAAGGTTTGATTATCAGGCAGATGACGGCAGTACCTATTCTATGAACCTTATCGACACTCCGGGCCACGTTGACTTTACCTACGAGGTCTCCCGTTCTCTCAAGGCTTGCGAAGGGGCTATACTCATAGTTGACGCCACCCAGGGTATTCAGGCACAGACGCTGGCAAACGCATATCTCGCTATTGACAACGATCTGGAGATAGTGCCCGTTATAAACAAGATAGACCTTCCCTCTGCGGATATTCAGGGAGCAAAGGACGAATTGGAAGAAATTATCGGCATCCCCGCAGACAATGCTCCCGAAATAAGCGCGAAGATGGGTATAAATATAAAAGACGTGCTTGAGCGTGTGGTTGCGGACGTACCTGCCCCTACCGGCGACGTTAATGCTCCCTTGAAGGCGCTTATATTCGACTCGTTCTATGATTCCTACAAAGGCGTTATAGTATATTTCCGCGTAAACGAAGGAAGTATCGGTGTGGGCGACAAGGTTAAAATGTTCCACACCGGTGCTGTGTTTGAGCTTGTAGAGGTGGGCACTATGTCCGCATTCTCCCTTGAACCGAGAGACCGTCTTTATGCAGGCGAGGTAGGCTATCTTACCGCCAGCATTAAAAACATTGCAGATACGAAGGTGGGCGATACTATCGTTTCCGCAGATGACCCTGCCCCCGCTCCCCTGCCCGGCTTCAAAAAGGCGATGCCTATGGTTTTTGCCGGTATTTATCCCGCAGACGGAGCGAAGTACGGCGATCTGAAGGACGCTATCGAAAAATTGCAGCTTAACGATGCATCCTTTGTGTTCGAGCCCGAAACGTCCATAGCTTTGGGATTCGGATTCAGATGCGGTTTCTTAGGTCTTTTGCACATGGACGTTATTGAGGAAAGACTTGAAAGAGAGTTCAATCTTGATCTTATCACCACGGCGCCCAGCGTTATATATGAGATAACACTTAAAAACGGACAGGTAGTAATGATCGACAACCCCACCAACTACCCTGCCCCCGAGGAGATAGAATCCACCCGTGAGCCTATGGTAAAGGCATCCATAATCACTCCCCCCGAATACGTTGGTGCGGTTATGGAGTTGTGCCAGGACAGACGCGGTAACTTTATAGATATGAAATATATTCATACCGACCGCGCCGAGCTTCACTACGATATGCCTCTTAACGAGATAGTTTACGATTTCTTTGATTCCCTTAAATCCCGTACCAGAGGCTATGCATCCCTTGATTACGAGCCTAACGGATATCAGCAATCCAAGCTTGTTAAGCTGGATATCTTGCTTAACGGCGATATTATTGATGCTCTTTCCTTTATAGTACACGCAGATAAGGCGTATGCAAGAGCAAGAAAGATTTGCGAAAAGCTTAAAGACCATATCCCCCGTCAGTTGTTTGAAATTCCCGTTCAGGCGGCGATCGGCGGAAAGATTATCGCCCGTGAAACCGTAAAGGC
The DNA here is from genome assembly GCA_017537345.1 of Clostridia bacterium. GTDB lineage: Bacteria > Bacillota > Clostridia > Oscillospirales > CAG-382 > SFLA01. The sequence continues at coordinate 26,408 of JAFYKY010000009.1, forward strand.
TATGAGAAAAGACGTACTTGCCAAGTGTTACGGCGGCGATATTACCAGAAAGAAAAAGCTGCTTGAAAAACAGAAGGAAGGTAAAAAGCGTATGCGCACCTTCGGTACCGTTGAAGTGCCGCAGGAGGCGTTTATGGCTGTGCTTAAATTGGACGATGAGTAGTATTTACGTTCATATTCCCTTTTGTGTAAATAAATGCCCGTACTGCGCTTTTGTTTCCAGCGATAACTTTGATGATGACGAATTGGATTTCGAATACCAACGGGTAAAGACGGATATGCTATATGCATCCCATCTGCGTCCCGTAGCGGAAACGGTATATTTCGGCGGCGGAACTCCGCCCGTTATCGGGATAAGCAGACTTACGGGGCTTTTGCAGTACGCCCGCGAAATATTTGAAATTCCCGTTGGCGCGGAAATTACCTGCGAGGTTAACCCAAAAACCGTAAATTACGAATTTTTAAAGCAAATGAAGGAAGCGGGGTTTAACCGTCTTTCTATCGGAGTTCAATCGTTGAACGATGAGTCTTTGAAAATTCTGGGGCGTATTCACGATGCGGAAGATGCGGTTAAAGCATTTAAGGAAGCCAGAAAAGCGGGATTTGATAACATTTCCTGCGACCTTATGTTTGCTCTTCCGAACCAGACTTTAGAGATGGTTGAAGCAGACGTGCGGAAAATGCTGGAATTACAGCCCGACCATATATCGCTGTATCCCCTCTCCATTGAGCACGGCACCTTCTTTTATGCGGCAAACGTACAAAAGGCGGACGAAAATACCGAATACGCCATGTACAAGCTTATATGCCATTTGCTTAAGGAAGCGGGATATATTCATTACGAGGTTTCCAACTACTGCCTGCCGGGAAAAGAATCCCGCCACAATATAAATTATTGGAAGGGCGGAGAATATATCGGCTGCGGCCACGGAAGCCACAGCTATGCCGCAGGGTACCGCTTTAACTACACGGGATATATGGAGCATATAACCGAAAAAGATGCGGCGGAAGAAAAAATAATGCTGGGGCTCCGTCTTGCCGAGGGAATTGAAGCAGACGAAGAAACCGCAGAAAAGGTGAAAAAATATATCGACGCAGGATATGCGGAATACGCGGACGGTAGACTGAGGCTGACCGAAGACGGATTCTGGATATCCAACGCAATTATCGGAGATATACTGGTTTGACAGCGATATGCACAAACGGTATATGCCGTTTTTGTGCAACATACAATAGAAACTTGGGACAAAATTGGGATGAAATTTGAAAAAGCGCGTGTTATAATGATTTACGTGAGGTAAAGAAACACAGTGCTTTCCGTGCAGTCCCGACCAAAAGTGACCGACGGAGAAGCGTACAAATGAAAAAGATCTTTAATTTGCTGTTTTGCACCGAAAAAGGAAAATATCTTGTGGTGGGCGGCTTAACTACTCTGGTATCCATACTGGCGTTCTGGGTAGCGTTTTACCTTTTGGATTTAAACGATACGGTATCGACTGTTGTAAAAAACGTTGCCGGAATTGCCTTTGCATACCTTCCCAACCGCATTTGGGTGTTTGACAGCAAAAATAAATCCGCGGCGGCGGTTTCAAAAGAGAGTGTACTCTTTTTTGTTACCCGCATAGCGGTGATGCTGTTGGATATGATCTTTATGGCATTTTTACCCGCACTGCTTTCATTCCTGCCCTATTCTTCCCTTATCGCCACGGTAGTATCTTCCGTGCTGTGCCTTATTATTAATTATATCGCCAGCAAGATCTACATTTTTACCAGCAAGGAGAAAAAATGACTTTACAGAGTCAGAACAAACCAAATAACCGAAAGCCGCCCTACAAGGCGGTTTTTTCATGCCCTGAAGAGTGTGCGGAAAGGATTAATTGCTATTTTTCCCAATATCTGCCCGAACACGCGGAAGAAGTGGCAGACGTTGAGGCATTGGCTGATTTTCTCTCCTGCACCAGAAACGATATCTTTGAAATGATGTCGGACAAAAAATATTCGCCCGCGGTAACACGGGCAATGAACAGAATAGCTTTTATAAAAAAACAGCTTGCTTTTAAGGGGAAAATCCCGGCGGCTGTTTTTGTATTTGATATGAAAAACAACCATTCATACAAGGACAAACCGGACTTTGGCGATAGTTCGGAAAAAAGCACGGTGATATTAAAAGGAGAAGCAGGAAAATGGGGCAACTGACAATAACCCTGCGTCCAAACAAAAAGCAGGAAGCTTTCTTTAACTCACAGCACAGATATACCGCATACGGCGGCGCAAGAGGCGGTGGAAAAAGCTGGGCGATGCGTACAAAATTTGTACTCCTGGCATTAAAGCATCCCGGCATACAAATACTCTTGCTGCGGCGCACTTTGGGAGAATTAAGGGATAACCATATTGTGCCGCTTCTAAAAATGCTGGCTGATACGGCGGTATACAGCGAAACCAAAAAGGAATTTTCGTTCCCCAACGGTTCGAGAATAAAGCTTGGGTATTGCGACGGAGAGCAGGACGTTTTGCAATACCAAGGACAGGCTTACGAGATTATTGGTATGGAGGAAGCTACCCATTTTACCTATTTCCAGTTTCAATGTCTTACGGAATGCAACAGATATTCGGGAAATATGAAAGAACCGTTCCGCCCCAGAATGTATTTTACCTGCAACCCCGGCGGTGTGGGACACGATTGGGTAAAACGGCTGTTTATCGACAAGCTTTACCGCGACGGAGAAAACCCCGCAGACTACCGTTTTATACAAAGTCTTGTGTTCGATAACAAATATCTTACGGAAAACGACCCCGATTACGTAAACGCCCTATCCGCCTTGCCCGATGCAAGAAAAAGAGCCATGCTCTACGGCGATTGGGATGCTTTTGAAGGGGCGTTTTTCCCCGAATTTGATCCGAGAATACACGTGGTAAAAGATCCGGTTATACCCAAAAACGCTTTTCTGTTCCGCGCCCTTGATTACGGATTGGATATGACGAGCTGTTTGTGGTGCGCCGCAGACGGCAAAGGAAACGTTACCGTATACAGAGAATTCAACGCACCGAATCTTATATTATCCCAAGCCGCCGCAGAAATTTGCGCCCGTACACCTGCAGGAGAAAAAATACGTTATACCGTTGCTTCCCCCGACCTTTGGAACAGACGGCAGGAAAGCGGAAAAAGCGGGTTTGATATTCTTAATTCAAACGGATTAAAGGGGCTTATTAAGGCGAACAACGCCCGCATACCCGGTTGGCGCGCGGTGAGGGAATATATGAAAACGGTTGACGGAAAAAGCCGTCTTGCCATATCCCGCGATTGCAGTGAGCTGATACGCTGTCTGCCCCTTTTAAGATTTGATGAAAAGATACGTGAGGATGCCGCTTCCCATCCACACGATATTACCCACGCGCCGGAGGCTCTGCGATACGCCCTTATGTCGAGAGAGCCTGCTTTAAAAAGCAAAATTACCCAAAAATTCCGCAGGAGTCTGTATTCCTTTGAATCACCCCAAAGAGTTGAAGGCTACGACGGAATTATACAATACGATTAGGAGATAAAATGAAATTCAAAAAGCAAAAAGCCTATACGGAAGAGTGGGCGCTGTATGAAAAAGGCAAGGAATACAACCGTTCAATAGGTCTTTACGACGAGGTGGATACCAACGAAAGATTTTACCGCGGAGATCAATGGACGGGAGTAGCCGCTTCCGGATTGCCCACACCGGTTTTTAATTTCTTTAAACGGATAATCGATTACTATATTTCCAATATCGCTTCCAGCGCCGTAAAGATGAGTTTTCGTTACGCCTCTCCCCTGCCCAAGCTTACGGCAGAGGAAGAAAAAAACATTAACGAAACCTTGAAAAGCGTTGCCGAAAACCGCTGGGAAAAGCTTAAGATGGATAAGCTTGTTTCCGATTCCCTTTACGACGCGGCTGTTACGGGAGATGCCTTTGCTTATACGTATTGGGATCCGTCTGTTAAGACGGGGCAAGCGTATACGGGAGATTTTAAAACGGTGCTTATTGATAACACCAACGTATTCTTCGGTAATCCCAACAGCGTTTCCGTGCAGACACAGCCGTATATTCTCATTTCAGGCAGAGAACTTGTGTGCGACCTGCGCAAGCAGGCGGAAAAAGCGGGAGTTTCCAAGGAAAATATGGCGCTGATCGTTCCCGACAGCGACACCGACGGCTTTGCGGGAGATATGTCCGAAAAGGAATTGGAAAACACAAAGTGCGTAACTCTCATAAAGCTGTGGAAAAACGATGACGGCAAGGTGATGTACAGAAAATCCGTTAAGGATACCGTTATTATCGGCGACACAGACACGGGCCTTACCTTGTACCCGCTGGCATATTACAGCTGGACCAGAGTTAAAAACAGCTGGCACGGACGCGCCGTGGGAACGGGGCTTAAGGACAACCAGATATTCATTAACAAGGGCTACGCCATGGTGATGAAGCACATGATGGACACCGCTTTTTCCAAGGTAATATACGATTCCACGGTTATTGAAGATTGGTCCAACAAGGTTGGCGAGGCGGTGGCTGTGAACGGCCCCGTTGAAAACGTGGCGGCGGTGCTTAACAGCGGCAGTATGCAAAGCGGTATGCTGGACGTTATAAATATGGCGATAAGCCACACAAAAGATTTTCTGGGCGCCACGGATTCTGCGTTGGGCAGTGAAAGAGCCGACAATACTTCTGCTATTATTGCGTTGCAGCAGGCTTCTGCCCAGCCCCTTGAAAACGTAAGACGATCCCTTTACCAATTCATAGAGGATATAGGTCTTATATGGCTTAACTTTATGTTTGCTTATTACCCCGACGAAAGACTTTTGCCCGCGCAAAACGGAAAATACCTTTCGTTCCCCTTTTCCCGTTACAGAGAAGCGTTGTTTGAATGTAATATCGACGTGGGCGCTTCGGGCTGGTGGTCGGAGGTAACCGCAGTAAACACTTTGGACAATCTGCTTAAAATGGGACTTATTAACACCAAGCAATACCTTGAACGGTTGCCCGAAAACATTATTCCCCGCAAAAAAGAGCTTATAGAAAGTATACAAACGGAGGTTTTATGAAAGAACAGGATATTTTGACAATGATTACCGAAATGGCAAAGGAAGACAACACCACGGCAGAAGAACTGCTTGAGGCCATAAAGGCGGAAAGGCACACAAAAAAGCAATCCGATGCCGTAAACAAGGACGTGGAAAAATTTATTAAGCTGTTTCCCGACGTGCTTCCCGCAGATATTCCCGACGAGGTGTGGGATGAGGTGGCGGCAGGCACCGCCCTTTGCTCTGCATACGCTTTGTATCTTTGCAAAGCACACAAAGAAGATCAGAAAGCGCATTATGTAAACGAAGAAAATATGCGCAGAAGCGCCCCTGCGGGAAAAGAAGCGGATGCCGAGCAGACCTTTACTCCCGAACAGGTGGAGGATATGTCACAGGAAAACGTAAAAAAGAACTTTAAACACATTATCCGTTCCATCAAGAACTGGAAAATATAAAAAACAAAAAGGAGAAAAATAAAAATGTCTAATTACAACAGTATCGAAAAGGTAATTTCCGCAGAGATCATGCGTACAAACGAGGATAACCTCCTTGCAAACCGTATATGCAACACTTCCTTCGTGGGAGATATTAAAAACAGAGGTGACAGCGTAACCTTCGTAGGTCTTAACGATCCTACCGTATACGATTACGACGGCACCGTGACCTACGAGGATATTCAGGATTCCGCAACAATTCTGAGAATTGATCAGGACAAGGCGTTTTCCTTTAAGGTAGCCGACCTTGAAGCCTTGAGAAGCTCTCTCGGTCTTAAGGATTCTCAGGCAAAGCGCGCTTCCTATAATCTTAAGAAGGAGGTTGACGCATACGTTTTCGGTCTTTACGATCAGGCGGAAAATTATTTTGAGGAAGCCAAGTCCGTTACCCCCGCAAACGTGCTTCAGCTGATCGGCGAGGTTAAGGAAATGCTGGAAACCAAGAACGTGCAGGACGGCAGAATCTGGATAGTCGTACCTCCCTTCGTTAAGACCAAGCTTATGCTGGCAGGCATTAAGTTCCAGATAAACAACGGTGTGAACGGCAGCGGAACGATCGGCTTTACCGATGAGCTGGGCTGTGATCTTTACGTTTCCAACCAGCTTGCCGCAGAAGAAAACGGCACCGTGCATCTTATGGCAGGCTCTTACTCCGCCATTGCTTATGCAGAACAGGTGTTGGATATCCAGTATATCGACAGACTGGAGAATTCCTTTGATTCTGCTGTGCGCGGCAGAATCGTGTTCGGCGCGAAGGTCATCAAGCCCAAAGAGCTGGTAGACGTACCCGTAACCGACGGCGGCAACCAGATCTGATCTTTATACAAAAAGGAGCGTGTCCCAAAAGGCACGCTCCTTTAACGAGGTGAAATTATGACAGGAGAAAAACTTTTTGAAATTGCCCTTGATCTTTTGGATCTGCGAAAAACAAACGGGTTCTTACCCGAAAACTGCGCAGATATGAAAACAAAGGCGGTAAATATAATTAATATCTGTCTTGCGGAATGCGCCCCTCTCAACAACCTGCTTCAAAACCGTACCGACAACGAATTTTTGGATATAACCGGATTAAACGAAATCGTTCCCTGCGACGAGCGTTTGGCGGTATCCGTACTGCCTTTCGGAGTTGCGGCGTATCTTTGCTGTGATGAAGACCCCGTGTTATCTCAGCTTATGGAAAGCAGATACCGCACAGCCTACAGAAATATGCAAAGAGCGAGTAAAGCAAAAATTCATTCCGTAACCGAGGTGTACTGATGGCAAACGGACTTTTGACTATAAACAAATTCGGAGGTCTTGACGAAAGAAACGTTTATTCCCACAACCCTTCCCTTTCCCCCGATATGAATAATTTTACGGTGCTGGAGGACGGAAGTCTGAAAAAGCGGTGCGGAAGTAAGCTTTGCGCAACCGATCTTAACGGCAGTGTTTACCGTATGTGGCGGGGATACGTAAACGGTATACTTCATTTTATAGTGTGCGCCGGAACGAGAATATACAAATACGATTTTGAAACAGATTCGTTCGTTACCATAAATATTACCGCAGGTAAGTGCCACCACATTTTCGGGTTTGGAAACGCAGTATATTTTTTGTGTAATTCAGGTTTCTTTAAGTACGAAAACAATATTTTTAATTTGGTTTCCCCATATATTCCTTTGGTTGCCGTTGCCTGCGCGCCGGACGGAAGCGGAACTCTGTACGAAAAGGTAAATATGCTTACGGGTAAAAAGCGTATGCAGTTTTCTCCGGACGGCGTTTCAACCCTATATACCCTTGGAGAAAAAGATATCGATTCGGTTTTATGGGTAAAGGAAAACGGAAACGAGATCGAAAACTGGACTGCAGATATACAAAACGGCACGGTTTCCTTTGCGCAGAGCAGAGTCCCCCAAAAGGGGCTAAATAATCTTGAGATATGCTGGGAAAAGGCGTCCACCGCAAAAGCGAAGACCATTACAAGCTGTACCGACGGTATGAATTTCGGCGGTAACACAGACACCCGCGTTTTTCTTTACGGAAACCCCGAATACCCCAATTACCGTTTTTATTCCGAACTGGCAAACGGACTTCCCAGCGCGGAATACTTCCCCGAAACCAATTACACTGTTATTGGTTCTTCCACCATAACCGATATGGTTCAGCAGTATGACCGACAGCTCATTTTTACCGAAGACAGAGCATATTATTCTTACTGCGAACTGCGTAACGATTCTTTGGGGAATTACTACCCGTCCTTCCCCGTTTACAACCTTAATTTCGAAAAAGGAAACCTTATTAAGGGTAGCTCTGCGGTGATAGACAACACCCCCGTTACACTTTCCGATGACGGACTTAACCGCTGGGTATCCACCACGGTGCAGGATGAAAGAAACGCGGTATGCTTTTCCGCCCCTATAAGCAACACCGTAAAGCGTATACTGGAAACGGGCAACGCCGAAAACTGCTGTATTTACGACAGACAGTCTACGGGAGAATTATACTTTTCCACACCCTACGGGCTTTACATATACAATTACAAAACAAGCGTCTGGTACAGATATGACGCTGTAAACGCAATACAATTCTGCGAAATTCCCGGAAGGCTGTACTGGCTTGACAAAGACGGCAGGCTGTACTATTTTTCGGAAGAGCTTACGCTGGACGAAAACAAGGCTGTTACCGCATACTGGTGCACTCCCGTTAGTAATTTCGGGGCGAAGGGAAGAAAATTTGATCTTTTATCCGTAACCGTTGACGTTGATAACGATAACGGCACCGATCTTACCGTAACGGCAAACCCCAACGAGATCGGTCAGATAATGAATTCCCAGACGGTGAGCGTGGACAGAAACAACAGCCTTTTGCGGAGATTTTTCTTCAGGACAGAAATAAAAAGAGTAGCAGCCGCAAAGATCATCGTATCCTCTACCCACGAAAGCAGGCAGGCGGATATAAAAAGCATTACTTTTAAAATTAAAAACAAGGAGGTTGAAAGATGAAATACAGCGAACTTGTTGAACAGACAAAAAAAGAGCTGGAAAAGAGCTACGGCACCGCCGCGGAGCTTACGCGGCTTTATAACAACGCAAAGGCAAACTATGAAAAACAGCACAAGCAATCCTTGGAAGAACTGAACAAGGATTACGAACAAAAAAGGAACGATGCGGCGGCGCAGAAATTGATTGACGAAAAGAACACGGGCGAATTCCTTGCGTCCAGAGGTCTTTCCTTTTCGGGTGAAAGCGCGCAGGCAAGGCTGAATTCGGATATTACCTTTAACAACACTTTGTCGGACCTTGCAAAACAGCACGGCGAAGGTATTTCACAGCTTAACAAAAGCAAAAGCGAATACTTTGAAAAGCTTGATACCGATTATGCCAAGGACAGTATCTCCGCCCAAAAGGAGCTTCAGAAGCTGGCGCAGGAAATGGCGGATAACAAGATCAAATACGGTGAAGTTACCGTTGGCGGCGATGCCTTGGGTACGGATGGCAGCGAAGACGGCGGCGAAGTGGTCTTCACCCCTGATATGAGCGCATACCAGCTTGCATCCGCCATTGTAAAACGCTTTGGCTCCGGCGGCAAGATAAGCAAGGCAGAGCATAATATCAACGTCCGCAATTACCTTGAAAAGCTGACTTCCAGATACAATATTACAGACGAATATATGGACAAGGTAATATTCGTACTCGACGCACTGGGATATACGGCAATGGACAAAACGGGAGAAAAAACCGCTTCTATAGTAAGCGAAGCCGAATTGTACCACGACAAAGCCTACGAAAAAGCAAAAAGTCTGGCAAAGATGCTGTTTACAGATTACGATGACCGCAATAATTACGCAAAGAAGCATGCGTATATGGAAAAGCTGGACTACGTATACACCAGATGCGAAACTATGGAACAGTTTTACGAAGCCTGCCTGATGCTTGGGCTTGATAGCGAGGAGACCGAGGAATATCTGGATCTCGTATCCGCCAGAAGAAACACGGAAAACGAAATCAAGCTTGGGCAGAATAAATCTTAAAAGGAGCTGACACTATGGATTACACCGAATACATATCCGCAGAACTTTACGTGCTTATACCTATACTGTACGTGATCGGCGCGGTGATCAAAAACAGCCGTGTTAAGGATTGGAAAATTCCCTTTATACTCGGCGGGGCGGGAATACTGCTTGCAGGGTTGTGGATATTTTCCGCAAATACCATTACAGGTACACAGCAAGTACTTTCTATGATATTCGCCAGTATCACCCAGGGAGTTCTGTGCGCCGCCGCAAGCGTATATACAGATAATCTTTACAGACAGCTAAAGGAGAAAAACCGTGAACAGACTGACGCTTCTGCTGACGACTCTGACAAAACGGTTGGCTGATCTGTTTGACGCTATTGCATATCTGATTTACGAGATCTGATGATGTTTGAAAGCCTTGCAGAAGCTCTGATGGCGTTTTTATCTGCCGGCGGGTTTGTGTCTGTCTTTGTGTGTTCCTTTTTAAGAAGGGCGTTAAACAAGGCGAGAGAGGATGCGGAGCGCCGAAAAACAGAACGCAACAAGCAAGAGCTGCTTCGTCTGGAGGGAGAAGAAAAAATAGCGTCGCTTGTGCTTATACTGGCGAGATACACGAGAGGAAAATGCGAGGAAGACGAGCTTGAAAAAGCAGAAAACGAATACCTTGCATACACCGAAAAAGCAAAAGAAGCAAAACGAAAAATTATATCCAACACCTTGACAGAATAAAGAACAAAACGGAAGGCAGACAGCCTTCCGTTTTTAAAATTAAATTATACGTTATTTCAATACGGAAACAGCGTCGCTTATGGTCTTTTCCATAGCTTCTCTGCCGTATTTATCTACCTCGGCTTTATTCTTTTCGCCGTGGGTAAGACAGCCGGCACCGCCGATACAGCCGCCTACGCAAGCCATACCTTCGATAAAGTTGCCGTCCAGAACGTTTTTGCTCTTTTTAAGCAGAGCTACGCGGCATTCTTCGATACCGTCGCACACGATGGGCTTAAGGTTGAATTCGATATTCTGCTCTTTAAGACCCTGAACCACCGCATCGGAAAGACCGCCGGAACGGGCGAATATTCTGCCGAAATAAGATGCGTTATCAAGCACGTCTTCGCCGAAGGTGTTGATATCGAAATCACGGCTATCGAAAAGTGCCTGCAGTTCTTCAAAGGTCATAACCGCATCCACATAGGGTTTTACGCTCTCAAGCTGAGCTTCTGCCTTTTTAGCGGTGCAGGGACCGATAAATACAACCTTTGCATCCTTATCCTTGCTCTTGATATACTGGGCCAAAGCGCCCATAGGAGAAAGGTTGTGGGATACCAGAGGAAGCAGTGCGGGGAAAGCGGATTTGATATACTGAACGAATGCGGGACAGCAGGAGCTTGTTAAGAAGCCTTTTTCTGCCAATTCCTTGGATTCTGCCTGTGCAACCATATCTGCGCCCAGAGCCGCTTCGATAACGGTATAGAAGCCCAATTCCTTAAGACCGGTGATTACCTGACCCAGCTTTGCGTATGTAAACTGGCTGGAAATGGAAGGAGCAACTACTGCGTAAACCTTATATTTTTCGTTATTTTCGCTCTTTTTAATAAGATCGATAACGCTGAGGATATAGGATTTATCGGATATTGCGCCGAAGGGGCACTGATATACGCAGGCACCGCACTGGATACACTTGCTGTTATCGATAGCAGCGGCGTTGTTTTCATTAATGGATATTGCCTTAACCTTACAAGCGTTCTGGCAAGGACGCTTGTGGTTGATAATTGCGGAATAAGGACATACCTTTGCGCACTGACCGCATTCAACGCACTTGGACTTATCTATATGAGCAACGTGGTTGTGGTCAAAGGAAATTGCACCGCGCTTACACACGTCCTCGCAACGGTGGGCAAGACATCCGCGGCAGGATGCGGTAACCTCATAACCTGCGGCGGAACACTCATCGCAGGCGATATCTATAACCTGAATAACGTTAGGGTTATCCTTATCGCCGCCCATAGCTATTTTGATACGCTCACCGAGAATGGCGCGCTCTTTATAGATACAGCAACGCATTGTGGGGTTGGGACCGGGAGAGATGATCTTGGGTATCTCCACGATATTTTCAAGCAAGGTATCGCTCCACGCCTGGCGCGCTACCTCACGCAATACTTTATATTTTAAGTGCTGTACTTTTGTATCGAATTTTCTTATTGCTCCCATAGCAATTACTCCTTAGAAATAACTGACTTTTATTCTTTTTCCCATTTTTTTGAGGCAGGCTGAAAGCTCCTCCACCAAATTCATTTTGATATTGAAATTGATCGGCAGATCGGGATTCTGGTGGGCAGGGTTGACTGCCCTTCCCACGTAAAAGTTAATATCCGTTGCTTCCTCAAACAGCAAACGGCATATAAGGGACGCACCGTCCCGTTTATAGCTCCAATGGCTGTAAAACTTGTTTTCGCCCAGATAATCCTTGGCGTATTCAAGCACCTTGTTAACGGTAATAACACCTTCGGTAACAAGGTCTACCCCCTCTATCTCTGCGATGGGAGGTATATCCCCCATTTCAAAGTTAAGGCTGGCGCGCAAGGGCTTGCGCAGGTATTTTGCCGCGATAGAGGATGTGGTTCCTCCGCAGATGATATGCTTTCCTTCCTTGGAGAAGAAAAGTGACATCATACGGTCTGCATCGTCTCTGTTGGAAGGAGGGCCGAACAGCATATTCATAGGCTCTCTCTTTCTGATACGGACAACGCACGCCGTAGCATCATCTCCGGGTTCGAAGCCGTAAAGCCTGTCGCATTCGTCCACAAGCATAGTGGACAAGGTCTTTGCGGTATACCCTGCGTGGGAGAGAGTTTGCATAAATTCTGCAATATTTTCCCGCTTCCAACCGAAATTATAGGTTATACCTATACCCGCGTGTGGGCATCCGTCGCTCATTGCAACGAAAATATCGTTTTCCTGAAGCTTTATTACGGATTTATATATTTTTTTACCGCCGATATTCATTTCTGTTTTGGGATAATCCCAGACCTGCTCATCACGGATAATGATGGCGTGGGGGTTATCGTACTGAATAAGCTCGGCGCTTTGGTTGTTTTTAAGATGTATAATAGTGAAGGTGGAATATGCCACGCCGCGGACAGAGCAAACGGGCAAGGTGGCGGCAATAGTTTCTACGCACTCTTCCAAGGACAAGCCTTCGGAAAGCATTGTTGAAATTATCTTTGATGTAAGGGTGGAAAGTATGCTCGCCTTTACTCCGCTTCCCAATCCGTCGGACAGGACGACAACGGTAGAGTTATCACCGGGTTCTACAATATCCACGTGGTCGCCGCAAAGCTGTTCACCGAAATGATTTATACTCTTATAACCGATATCAGCACATAAATCATTCATCTTGGATGGACTCCTTCAATTTTGCCAACGCAATTTTTGTTTCTGCGGCGGTTTCTCCCAGAAGTGATGCGATCTCCTGAACGATACGCATTTGCTTGTCCACTACCTTATCTGCAACTTCGATAGTCTGACGGCTGATATTTTCTTTCTTTTCACGCTCGTTTTGCTCGTCGGTAATATCACGCATAATAGCTACCATAAGGTGAGAAGCCTTATCGTGCACTACAGACTGCTCTACGAAGCGTTTGTATTCCGCCAGATATACCCGCTGACCGATCACATCACGTCCCGTGCGCAAAACGTTCATAAACACGGAAGGATCCAGTATACGAACTACCTGATCGCCCAGTATATCCGAAGAAGAACGAATATTCATCATTCTCTTTGCGGAAGCGTTTATTTGCTGTACTTCAAGATTTTCGTTAAGAAGAATAAGACCGTTAGGAGAATTGTTAACGATAATATCCGAAAAGCTTTCGGCTTTGCTCTTAAGATAAGGCAGACACATGGAAATTTCCGCCTTGCCGTGGATAATTGCTATTGCTTTTTCTCTGCAGGTGTTATAGCCGCAGGAACCGCAGTTAAGCTCCTGAGAGGGCTTGAACTTGCCCATCTGGCGAAGCACGTCATAAATTTCCATTTCAGAGGGAGTCTGATGACGCTGCTCGATATGCTCAAAGCTCTTCTTAAGCTCTATGGCCTTGGGCTGAGAAACCACGAAATCCTTTTCGCCCGCATAATTGGCAATGGCGATATAATCTTTTATGGTTTCGGTGCGGTGGTATTTTTCCATAACCGGACCGCCCATACAGCTTCCTACGCAGGCAGACATTTCAATAAAGCATTTATGAATGTTGCCGTCGATAATATCCTTGAGGGCGGCAATACAATTCTCTACCCCGTCAAGAGCGATATAGGTATACCCGGGCGCATCCTGCGCCATAGTCTTTAACACACCGCCTGTTGTGGGGAAGAAACGGGCGCGGCTGTTGGGGTCACTATCCATTTCTTTGGAGAGAGTGATATTCTCTTCGTTAAGCCACTGGGTAAGCTCCTCAAAGGTGAGCACCGCATCAACTATTCCTTCGTAATGCTCTGCTTCGTCTTTTTTTGCAACGCAAGGGCCGATGAAAACAGTTTTTGCTTCCGGATATCGTGCTTTTATATCCTTGCAGTGCGCCTGCATGGGAGACACCACGTCTGCCAGATATTCAAGCGCCTGAGGATAGTGCTTTTGAATTAAAAGGTTGATGGAATGACAGCAGGAGGAAATAACTATATCTCTTTCCTCTTCACGAAGCATTCTTTCGTATTCTGTCTTAACAATAGTGGCACCGATAGCGGTTTCCTCAACGTCATAAAATCCCAAGGATTTAAGCGCCTTGCGCATAGCGTTGATACCCACACCATCATAATTTGCAATAAAGGAAGGCGCAAGACTTACTATTACAGGCGCTCCGCTTTGTAAAAGCACCTTTGCTTTTTCCGTTTCGTTAACTATCTGCTTTGCATCCTGAGGACACACAACAAAGCAACTGCCGCAAAGAATACATTCGTTGCCGATAATGTGCGCCTGGTTTCCGGAAAAGCGAATAGCCTTAACAGGACAATGACGGATACATTTATAACAGTTTTTACAATCTGATTTTCTGAGAGTCAAGCAATTAGGCATAACCCATCATTTCCTTTCCAGTTTTTTAAGGATCTGCTCTGCGAAAAATTCTCTGAAGTTTTCTTTGGTGATACCTACGTGAATATCATCATCCACCTGAACGGTAACTCCCACACGGTTGCACTTGCCGATACAAAAGCTGCCGGTAAGAGTAACTTCGTTTTCAAGCTTATGTTCTTCCACAGACTTCTGCAAAAGCTCAACAATTTCGTGAGAGCCCTTAAGATAACAAGAGCTTCCTACACAAACCTGAATGACCATAAAATTTATACCTTTGCTTTGATTTCGTTTTCAAAAAATTCTTCAACCGTCTCTGCGTTTACAGAATGGAACGCATCGTCAACGGATACGCAAACGCCCTGCTGGCATTTGCCCATACAGAATGTACCGCAGAGTTCGACCTTGTCGCCAAGATTATTTTCGCCGATAAGACGCTGGAGCTGTTCGATAACTCTACGTGAGCCTTTAAGGTGGCAAGAACTGCCGATGCATACTGTAACTTTCATTGTTGTTTCTCCTTTAACATATAAAGTAATGATTGCTTTGTGAAACCGAAATATCTGCCTAAAAGAAAAATGTGCAGATTTTGCTTAATTTTATATATTATAACATTTTTCGTTCGGGAAATCAATACAAAAGAGAAAAGAGTGTGGGTTAAAACACACTCTTTTTATCTTTATTTTTACCGTTTGCTTTTTTTCTTTTTGAATATAAAGCTTCTGAACAGTATAACGTTCATTACGATCAACAACACCGCGAAAAGAACAAGCGTGAGAATAGGCTTTTGGGGCGCGAGCGTTGCCAGAAGCATCATAGGAAAGCCGAAAACTATTGCGGGGAAATTCTGGTAAACCAGATTATCGGAAACGGGGGTGCGGAATTCGCCGTCGATCTCACGCAGGAGTATTACACCCGTGGATGCGGTGCCGGTAAGCATACCGTACATTGCAAGGAACTGTTCTTCCGCATAAGCGGGGAAAAGCTTTTTTGCAACAAAATAATTGTACGCATAGGTGGAAAGAGTACCCACAACAACGAGAATGGCAATAATTCCCCAATATTTTTCAAGCATATCAAGGCGGATGGCGGCGATACCCGCAACAACCATAATATCAAAGAAAAAGTTACCGGCACGGGTCAAGAGGAAGTTGTTTGTATACTGTCTTTTTACCAGCTTCTTCTTGTTGAGAAAATTAAGAACGGTTTTTACCAATGTAGCACAAAGCACACCCAAAAGAAAGTTAAAGCCGTAAACGACAGATTTCATTCCGGGCAAAAGGTTGCCCAGACCGAACATAAGCATATACGCAAACAGATATGAAACCGCAATAAGAGCTATCTGCACGGTCATTTTATCCATACTTTCCTGCATGGGAATTTCGTTTTCGGATTGGATCTCGCTGTGTATAATAGAATTCTTGCCGGGATTTACCACCTTTATCTTTCCTCTTCTGCGAAGGATGTTAAGATGTATAACACCGCCGACACTGGCGCAAAGAAAGCCGATTGCCGCTATGGTAAGTCCAAAGCTTTTGCCGCCCACAAAGCCGAAATCGTTTTCGTATATACCGCCGTAATTCATTGCCTGACCTGTACCCTGACCGAAGCCGAAAGCAAGCAAAATTCCCGAAGAGGAGAAAAATCCTTCCACGATAAGCGCCGCAATAACGGTTATTCCCATACCCAAAAGTGCCTGCATAAGATAGGTGCTTACGGTGGTAACGCCGGTATTGAAAATTTCGGAAGTGCGCTTTTTGTTAAGCTTGCCGCCCGTGGTTTTTAACGCGGTGGCTATGAATCCGAGCGCCAGTGTATGGTATGTAAGTGTTTCCAGCGTGGCAGAGCCGTTACCGCCGAAAAACGCAGTATCAAACAACACATCGTCGGTAATAAGCTTATATATAAACGCCACAGCCAGCAATATTACACCGCCCAGAACAGACGTGGGAATAAGAGATTTTTCCAAAAACGGTACGGATTTTTTAAGTATGTTTGCAACCAATAGGCTTCCGAGAAGCACTGCAAACAGCATAAAGCTACCCCATACACTAAAGTCCCAGAAATTGATCATCGTTTTCTCCTTTAATGTTTTTATATCGGTAATAAAAATGCAGATACTTTAAAGCGTTGAAGCGCTTACTTCCTTTGAACTGATACAATTTATCGCCGTAATATATATTGAGCTTATTTTTACCCAAAACCGAAAGCTGCGAAACCGAATCGAAATCAAACGTAAGATCGTCTACGGTTACACGGTCGCCGTAAAGGGATACTGACGCTTCTTTTTTCACGAGATATCTGTTTTTATAGGGTATTATCTCATACAGCCTGATACTCTCCGTATACAGAGGAGATTCCGTTAAAGAAAGGGTATTCAGAGAATTTATGTACTGCTCCTGATAATCGTACCAATCCGCAACGAAACGGAAAGGATGCTCGTATCCCACGCCCTTGAATTCCTTGGTTACGGTATACTCCGCTTCCCTGCCGCATTTTACGCATTTTACAAAACCGCCTTCGCTGTGGAATTCGGAAAGACCGCAAAACGGACACACGTAAATACAGCGCTCAAGATAATTTGCGCGGTTTTTGTGGAAAAACTCACCGCCAAGGGTGGTTTCATCAACGTAAAGCCCTTCTTTTATACGTTCAAAAAGCTCATCATCCGTAAGGCTTTTATATTCCTCCGGCTCGATAACCTCATAAACGTACCCTCTCATTTTACCTTTACGGGTAACGTCGCTCCAGCGGGGCTGAACTCCGTATCCGCCCTCAAGACGGTACAAGGCTATGGGGAGCGAAAGCTTTTTTGCCAAGGAAACTATGGCGGGGTTCATATATTCGGTACGTCCGCTGTAAGTACGGTTGCCCTCCGGCGCGATAACTATACTGCCGCCCTCTCTGGCAACGCGGAGACAGGTCATAACCGCTTTGATATCCGTTGTCTGTTTTTTTATGGGAATAGGCGCGATGAGAAATCTGATAAGCTTTGAAAGAAAGCCTTTGGAAAAGATATCCTCGGTAGCAAGATAATACATTGTCTTGCGGTTGAAGGACATACCCACGAAAAACTGGTCGAAGGGTGTCTGGTGGTTGAGCAGTACCAGATACTGCCTTTTTGAATCTGCGAATTTTTCTATTTTTATTCCGTACTTCAAAAGAGAATACGGATAAATGACCAAAAACGCCAGATTTGTTACAACGGTATGCCTGAACCTTATCCATTTTTTATTTTTCTTTGCGCCCATTAAAATAACTCCGAAAAATCAAAAATATACTTACTGATATAATAACAGTTCTGCTTTAATTTGTCAAATATTAATATGTTATTTTTGTTAACTTTATTCAATATTATACGCCGAAACAAAAAAGGGGCTAAATTTAAGCCCTTTTTTACGTGTTTATTCAAATTTGCAATCAAAAATTCAAAAAACTGAAAGGCAGATATTCCGAATTATTTTTGCCCGTGTCTGCATTTTCTACAATAAGCACCTTGGCATCTTCGGAAACAACTATATTATGCCAGGCGCCTTTTTTTACTACGTAGGAACGGAACTTTTCCATTACCACTTCCCTTGCGGTTTCTCCCATAAACAAAGAGGCTTCCCCTTCAAGAAGTATAAAAACCTCATCGGTTTCGTTGTGCCGTTCCAGATAGGTAATTCCCTCTTTTGTAAACATAGGCGCGTGATTAAGATATGCTATGCGCCAACCGCCGTATCTGAAATGGGAAAAATATCCTTTACCATCGTAATCAAATACCAAAAGTTCTTCCATTGTTACTGCTCTTTTCTTATAAGTTCGTTAAGGTAATCCGGATAAAGCTGGGATGCCATACCGCCGTCCACGATAAGCTCCGAACCCGTTACGTTTTTTGAAAGGTCGGTGCCGAAATACCATACTGCGTTTGCGATATCGTCAAAATCCGAAATATCGCCTATGGGAGTAAGCCTTCCGCTTATGGCACTGCTTCCCATTGCTTCCCAACGGGCAGTTTTTATGGTACCCGGAAGCACCACGTTGCTTCTTATGCCGTATTTGCCCAGATCCACCGCAATAGCTTTGGAAAGTGAGTTTATACCGCCTTTGGAGGCACAGTATGCGCTACGGTTGGGAATTGCTCTGTATGCGGTATTGGAAGATATAAACACTATACTTCCCTTCCCTTTTTCACGCATACGCAAAGCCGCCTGCCGTACGATAGTAAAGTTCCACACCAGATTGGTTTCAAATACCCGCTGAAACTCCTCTACGGGAACGGAAAAGAAATCCATACCCTTGCTCGGATCCGTGCCGAATCCCAGATCTGCGGCGCAAAGCACTACCGTTTCCACGAAAACGCCCTGATCGTCTATATCTTTGAATATATCCGTTACCTGCTGTTCGTTGCGGATATTGCATTCATAGCCCTTTGCGAAAACGCCGTAGGTCTGCGTTATTTTTTCAGCCGCCAAAGCCGCATCCGAACCGTTTCTGCCGGTAACGATAACGCTCCAGCCGTTTTGTGCAAAAACCTCTGCTATTCTGTATCCGGTGCCTCTGCAGGCTCCGGTTATAAATACTGCGTTTTTCATAGGAAGCACTCCTTAGAAATAAAATTCGCTTTTTGCGGGGCGGATATCCGTAAGCGCGCCGGTATAATGACGCAAAGTATGAGGCTGATACGGATGCTCAAGGCATTCTTCCTCGTTTATCTCGATACCCAAGCCGGGCTTGGAGGGGATGGTAATATATCCGTCCTTATATTCAAGGGATTCGTTGGTAACGTCCTTGCGCCACTCAACGTCGCTGTACATTATTTCAAGTATAGAGAAATTAGGACAGCAAGCGGCTATCTGCAGGGTTGCGGCGTTTGCCACGGGACCCGAGGGATTGTGAGGCGCAAAGGGAATATAATACGCCTCTGCAACGGCGGCGATCTTTTTAAGCTCCATAATACCGCCAGCGTGGGAGATATCCGGCTGGATATAGTCTGCCGCCCGCATTTCGAACAGATCCTTATAGGATTTAAGGGTGTAAAGCCTTTCACCTGCGGAAATTGCCACGGGAGATTTATCCCGCACGGCTTTGAGCGCCTCCAGATTATCGGGAGGTGTAGGCTCCTCAAACAGCATGGGCTTGAACTGCTCCAGCTCTTTGGCGATCTTTATCCCCGTGGGAACATTAAATCTGCCGTGACCTTCGATAAGCAGATCGACGTCGTTGCCCACCGCATCTCTTACCGCTGCCACACATTCAAGGGCGGTATTAAGGTCTTTATTTGAAATTTCAAGATAGGATTTTCCAAAAGGATCCCATTTCATTGCGGTAATGCCGCGCTGAACGGCAATACGGGCTTTTCCCCCGAATTCTGCGGGAGTTTTTGCACCTGCAAACCAACCGTTTACGTATATACGCACTTTATCATTAACTCTGCCGCCCAAAAGCTGATATACGGGAACGCCCAGATGTTTTCCCAGAATGTCCCACAAAGCGCACTCTACCGCAGACAAAGCGGACATAAGCACAGCACCGCCGCGCCAATATGCGTCTCTGTATATATCGTGAAAATGCTTTTCGATATCAAGAGGATTTTTACCCACAAGATATTCCTTTATATGCTCAACAGCGCCGATGAGGGCTTTTTCTTTATATTCAAGGGTGGCTTCTCCCACACCGTCAATACCCGCATCGGTATATATCTTTACGAACACCCAGTTGGTGCGGAAGCAATCTACAGTAAAACATTTTACGTCTGTTACCTTCATAATTCTATCTCCTTATATATTTCGGGAACAACCTTTTTATCACAAACAAAATCATTTGGGGATATGCTGTCAAACATTCCGATATGTATGGGAACTGCGTACTTTGGATTTATTTTTTCAACAAAGCAGGAAGCATCACACACATTCATATTGTTTCCCACGCCGTTTATGGGAAGAAAGAGGGCGTGAATGTCATCGGGAAGATCGGAAAATATCTCTTCGTTATACAACGTATCTCCCGTCACGTAATACTTTTTGCTTCCTGTATTTATAACCACACCGATGGCAGCAGGATCGCTGTGCTCTGCCTTTACTGCGGTAAAGGTTATGCCCTTTTCTGTCCATGAAGTATGGCGGTTAAAGCAAACGTAATTGTTGTTTCCTCCGAAGGAGCGCACGTTTTCCCACACGGAACGGGGAGAAAGAACTGTTATTCCCGAATCGGCTGTCAAAAACCGCTTTGCAGTTTCGGGGTCGTAATGGTCGAGGTGATTATGGGTGAAAACGAGTATATCCGGCTTTATATCAAAAAATGATTCGTCTACAGGAATACGGCGGTAATTTTGGGGTTCTATTTCTTTAACGCTATCGGAAAGATATGGATCTACCATAACGATGCAGGTATCGAATTCAAATAAAAGTCCCGCTTGTCCAAGCCAAGTTACACGGTGCATAACGTACCTCCTATATTTTACTTAATATTAATTTTAACACAACAACATTTTTTAGTCAATAAAAAACCGTTCGCATTGCGAACGGTTTTAATATTAAGCGTATTTCAGATACAGCAAATACATTACGCCGGACATAGCCAAGAAAAAGAGACCGGTAAAAACTATATAACCGAATTTAATCTTTTTCCCGCTTCTGCTTTCGCGGTAATCATAAAAGCTTTCGTGCTTCAACTTTGTGTTTTTACGGAACATTCCCCAAAAGGATTGGAGGCCGTAAACGATCATATCAAATGTTCCCTCGTTGGAGGAAAACACCAACAGACCGCCACAAGTAAGCAATGTACCTGCTATAAAGAAAGCATCGCACAGCGTATGAAATATCTTAACGGCTTCTGTTTCCGAAAAAATACCTCTGTACCAGACTATTAAGAATGTAGTTAACAAACCTATAGCCAGTGTTATTAAATACTTTTTTAAGGTTTTCATTTTGCAGTTTCTTGATACTCTTTTTGATATTTCTCAAACTCTTCCATGTTGCACAGTACGTAGTGACCGGGATACACTTCACGCATGGAAGGTCCTTCAGCAGAATAATCGTGATCCAGCATAGGATTGTAAACTATTCTCTGTCTGTTCTTTTCGGTTATAGGATCGGGCAACGGAATTGCAGAAAGCAAAGAACGAGTGTAGGGATGGAAAGGATGAGCAAACAGCTCGTCACTGGTGCCAAGCTCTACTATCTTACCGTAGTACATAACTGCGATTCTATCGGAGAAATATTTAACAACCGCAAGGTCGTGAGCGATAAACAAAACGGTGAGTCCCATTTCCTGACTGAGCTCATGAAGCAGATTGATTACCTGAGCCTGAATGGATACGTCCAAAGCAGAAATAGGTTCGTCTGCAATAATAAGCTTGGGGTTCATAATAACAGCACGTGCAATACCGATACGCTGTTTCTGACCGCCGGAAAATTCGTGGGGATAACGGGTAGCGTGTTCTTTTACCAAGCCAACTGTTTCCAGAATTTTGTATACCTGCTCGTCGATATACTTCTTATCCTTGATACCGCGTATAATAAGACCTTCTGCGATAATTTCACGTACAGTCATACGGGGGTCAAGAGAAGAAACGGGATCCTGGAAGATCATCTGTATCTCGTTGGTAAGCTGATTTTTGCTCTTTGTACGGGACCATTTTTTGTGGTCCTTAACAGCGGCTTTCATTTCAGCACGGTTTTGAGCAATAGTAACCTCCAATTCTTCCTTGGATATCTTCTGCTCCTCAAAATCCTTGCGAGCCTTTTTTATAGCGTCCTTATATCCTCGAGTACCTGCGCAGATACGCTCGCCCTTGTAATATACGGAACCGCCGGTGATATCGTAAAGACGGATTATGGAGCGTCCGGTAGTGGTTTTACCACAGCCGGATTCGCCAACCAGACCGAATACCTCACCCTTATAAACGTCAAAGCTTACTTTATCAACAGCCTTGAGTTCACGCTTGCCCATTTTGAAATACTGCTGGAGTTCTCGAACACTTAATAATACTTCTTTGTCCATATTATTTTCCATTGTCTTCTCTCTCCTTTTTCATACGCTCGATACGCGCCTTGATAAGCTGAGGCATTTCAACAGCGGGAGCGTTGGGATGAAGCAGCCATGTAGCAGCGTAATGGGTGGGTGTGATCTCAAACAGAGGAGGCTCTTGCTCGAAATCGATTTCAAGAGCATATTTGTTTCTGGGTGCAAAAGCATCACCCTTGGGAGGGAAATGCATATCGGGAGGAGTTCCGGGGATGGAATCCAAACGCTCGGTAGTATGCAGATCGGGCATACTGCTGAGAAGCGCCCAGGTATAGGGATGTGCAGGTTCGTAGAATACTTCTTCGGAAGTGCCTTTTTCTACTATCTTACCTGCATACATTACCGCAATACGGTCTGCCATATTTGCAACAACGCCCATATTGTGGGTAATAAAGATTACGGAAAGGTTTCTTTCCTTCTTTATCTTGTTGATGAGCTCCAGAATCTGCGCCTGAATGGTAACGTCAAGAGCGGTGGTAGGCTCGTCACAGATAAGAATATCGGGGTTAGCGGAAAGTGCAATAGCAATAACCACACGCTGTCTCATACCGCCGGAAAGCTCAAAGGGATATTGGCGGAAACGGGTTGCAGGCTCGGAAATACCAACCTCTTCCAAAAGCTTGATTGCTTTTGCTTTGGCGATACGCTTATTCATCTTTACAACAAACTTGGAAGCCTGATCTTTGAAGAAATCAACGATTTCAATAACGTGAGCATTTGCATTGAAACGTGTATCGTCAACAATTTTTGCGTTGTAGTGGTTATAAAGGTTTTCGATTACCTTACAGATATTACTTCTCTTAAGATCAAGATCGACGATAACCTGAGGAGTAAGTGTCCAATCGGGCTTACGTCCCTTTGAGATGATAGCATCGTATTTAGCCTTGTTCTTAAGATAACGCTTTTCCTCAACGGGATTTTTCTTAACACCCGCAAAGTATTCCTTGACAGCTGTTGCCAGTGCGGAAGCGAATACGTATTCTACACTGTCTTTCTTAACCGCAAGACGGTCAATTCCCTTACCAACCTTTGCGCTGAGGGATTTAACGTAGCCGTAAGATGTTTTTTCATCCAACTGTGCGGTGGAAAAATACTTGAGCGCCGCTTCAAGATCGGGCAAACAAGCCTTTTTCTGTGCCATTGCTTTTCTGTGAGAATGAATAACACCTTTCTCTGCAGTTGCAATGAAGTTGTACATAAAGTTCTCATCAAGGAACTTACGGGTCATAGCGTTCATCTCGGCAACATCCATCTTGCTTACGTCAGCATTGGGCTTGGAGATGATGTAGTAACCCAGAGTAAAGAAGTTGGGTTTTTCTTTATTAAGTGCCTGCTTAACCAAAGCGCTGATCTCTTTTAAAACGGCAATAGCGCTTTCGCGGTCAGCGTTCTTGCCCTGAGCAATGATCTCATCCATCTTTTCGGATTTTGCTTCGGGAATAACGTAAGGATTTGCACACTGAACAAATACCTTGCGAAGCTTTTTAAGCTCTGCGGCAACATCAAGCTTCTTATTTCTCTGAATCATAAGAATAGCGGTTTCGAGATCAACGTCAAGCTGAACGGCATTACCGTAAGCTTCGTTGAATTCGCCCTCTATTTTGGTAGCGGCAACACAGAATTCGTCAAACTTTTTAAGCTTTGCAGAAACGTCTGCCGTAGTACTTACACCTGCTTCGGCGTTTGCAGCGTTGATGCTGTCGCCTAAGGTTTTAAGCATTGTATTAAACGCAGTTTTTGCGTTCTTTTTACCGGATTTAGCCTTTAATATCATTGCTTCGGTCAACTGCTGACCTACACGCATAATGGGGTTAAGGCTGGATAAGGTATCCTGGAAGACCATGGCGATCTTATCGCCGCGAAGTTTATGGAAGTCTTCTTCGGAAATCTTAAGTAAATCTTGTCCGTCGTATATAATTTCGCCGCCCTCGACGATAGCGTTACCGGAAAGGATACCGATTACAGCTTTACTTGTAACGGATTTACCGGAGCCTGATTCGCCAACGATCGCCAACGTTTCGCCTTTGTAAAGATCAAAGGAGATGTTGCGAACGGCTTTCAAAATTCCACCTTGAGTACGGAATGATATTTGCAGATCTTTTACTTCTAATTTCTTATCCATAAATATTAACCATTCCTTTCATCAGTTTTCTTTAACTAAATTTTATATAGTAATTATGAAAAGTTCTATTATTCAGTTCCTCTCAAGGACGGGTTAAATGCGTCGCGCAGACCGTTACCGAACAGGTTGAAGGAAAGCATCAACAAGCTGATAAAGATCGCAGGGAAAAGAATCATATGAGGATAGGTAAACAGGAAGTTTTGTCCCTTTGCAAGCAGAGTACCTACACTGGTCATATTACCAACGTTAAGGTCAATAATGTTAAGGTAGGTAAGGCTGGTTTCAGAGAAGATTACGCTGGGGATTACCAATACGGAACCGGTGATAAGAGTACCGATCGCGTTGGGGAAAATGTGCTTGAACATTATACGGGAGTCTTTTGCACCCAGAGTTCTTGCAACAAGTACGTATTCCTGATTCTTGAAACGGTAGAACTGCATACGGGTTCTTGCCGCCATACCTGTCCATCCTGTCAAGAAGAAAGAAATGAACAAAATCACCATGTGAGAAGCATCAAGATGGTAACGTAAGAGTACGATAACGATCATAAAAGGAATGGAAGAAAGTATTTCTACAAAACGTTCCATAACTATATCGATCCTACCGCCGTAATAACCTTCGATAGAACCGTAGATAGCACCAACACAAAGGTTAACACTGGCAACGATTATTGAAAGTATAAAGGAAAATCTTGCGCCGGAAGCAAGGCAGGTAAAAATGTCTTTACCGCTGTCGTTGGTACCGAACAGGAAAGAAGGCTGTGTAATTCTGTCCTTCAAAACTTCCTGATGATAGAAAGAATAGTACTCTCTGTAGTCTACACGCACGTACCATTCGTCGCCGGATTTCTTTTCGGCATAGGAATAAAGCTTTTGATCGCCTTCCCAGTATATCTTACTGGTGTACATATCGGTGCCGTTATCAGCCATATAGATGGGAATAAAGTTACCGTCTGCATCGTAAACAATTTCGGTTTTTTGTCCTGCGCCCAGTCTGGTCTTGTACCAGATATTACCGTTGGACTTATCCTGTATAGCCTCGGGACGAAGAGTAGCATCAGTAATAGGATACAAAACCTGAATACCTGTTCTGTCCTGATACTCCTGCAGCAGTTGGTATCTTGCGGTGGAAAGAGAAACCCACTTAACACCTACTGCGTTGTAGGTATCAAGACGGAAGGAATACTCTTCCTTTTCTTTGCCCATATAAACGATCTTGTTTATTTCGGGCTCGGTCATAATAACTTTACGGTCAGGATCGATCTTTGTGAGTTCTAACTCGATAGCTCTATACTGATCGTAGGTAGCCTTGGGAATACCGGTTTTCTGGGTACCGCCGTCCCAGAACTTTATGCCGAGATTATAAAACAGTTCGTTTCTGGGTACAACGTAAGCATAGTTACTATCGGAATCCTTAACCTGATAAGGAGAAGCGATAGGCGCAATAATTGCGAAAAGAACAAGAATAGCTATAATGAAGGTTGCAACAATAGACGCTTTGTTTTTTGCAAAACGGTTAAGCGCATCCTGCATATAGGTTACGGGCTTTGTCTCAAGTTTCTGATCGTGAAGATTTGCGTTATCGGGACAAAAAACGAATTTTTCGCTTGATATCTTATACTCGTTTGCTTTCATTTATCTCGCCCCCATTCTTATTCTCGGGTCGATAACGCCGTAGGAAAGGTCGATAACCAGACCTGCAACGAGACCGATAAGCGTATAGAACGCAGATAACATCATAAAGAAGTCATAGTCGGGTACTGGAGTGGCGTTAATAGCAGAAAGATACAGAGCACCAACACCGGGAATAGAGAAAATTCGTTCGATAATAAGAGAACCGGAAAGAACGCTTATGAATTCGCCGACTATAGACGGGAAGATAGGCACCATGGAGTTACGCAGAGCGTGGCGCACGGTTGCCTGAGATTTTGTAAGACCCTTGGTTCTTGCAAGCAGCATAAATTCGCTGGTAAGTACTTCGGTAAGCTCAGCACGGGTAAAACGCGCGTAGCCTGCAATTGAACCGAAGGACATTGCAAATACTGCGGGAAGCATAGATTTGATCATGGGCCAATTAAAATAAAGGTCCCAGTTAAACGTCAAAGGAATATATTGTAAACCCTTTTCCGGGAACAATGAAACAATGTCCGGCAAAGAGAGCATTGACTTAGGTAATTGTAAATCTACGGGTAACTTAAAGCAAAGGATAAAGAGAAGAAGCGATGCATATACGAAGGAAGGCACCGAAATTACAACCATTACCGCTGTGCTTATGAAATGGTCCTGCCACTTGTTCTTTTTTAAAGCGGCAAAAATACCCAAAACGATTCCCACGGGAACCGCAAGGAGAGAAGAATAAACGTTGATCAAAATCGTGGGAGGCAGTTTTTCAATAAAAACGCCCCAAACGGGCTGTCCGGAATACTGAGGGATATATACACCCACACCAAAGTCGAGATCGAGAACGATACGCTTTAAGTATAAGAATAACTGTTCGGGAATGGGCTTAAGATAACCTCTTGCTTCAAGCAATCTTCTGAGCTTATCCGCGTCCTGACCGATACCTACAGTATTCATATCGATAGGCTTAAGTTTGATTAAAACAAAGCACATTACAAAAATTATAGTAAAAGTCATGAGCACAAGGCCAAGTCTTTTACAAATATACTTAAACATATACATTTTTGCAATCTCCTTTTTTCTTTTATTAAACTGACAGTTGAGGGATAGTTTGCACTATCCCTCAACATCATTGACATTTAAGACGATAAATTATTTGTAGTTGAGTTCGCCGTTCTGAGCTGCAACTTCTGCTGCCCATGCTGCGTCGTCATAGTTAAAGGTCATGTACTTGATTCCGCCGTAGCTCATGAAGGTGTTGTATTCATAAGTGATGTAGTCTACCTTGTAAGAAAGGAGAGAAGCGGAGAAGTTGTTGTAAAGGGGTACAGTGTAGTAAACCTTAAGAACTTCTTTTTCAAGTGCAGCGATAAGCTGGAGTCTCTGTTCCTGTTCAAGAGCGTTTGCGCTCCAGTCATACTTAGCTTCTGCTGCGCCGTTAAGGCAGTTGTACCAATCGATGAGAGACATGGTCTCTTCAACGTCAGCACCGTTTTCGCCAACGCCCTTCATGGTGAAGGTCATCTGAACGGAAGAAGTATCCCAAGCAGAAGAGTACATGTAAGCGGGGCTGAGGTAAGCGAGGAGGAAGTAGCCGGGATCCCAAGCTGCTCCGGTCCAACCGCCCATACATACGTCGTACTTACCTGCACGGAAGTCGGTTGCCCAAGCGTCTGCAAAGTCCTTAACTTCGGTTTCGAGCTTGCCTTCAAGGGGAGTGCCCTTAACGAGCTCTTTCCAAGCGTTGGTGAGGTACTCAAATCTCTTGGTAACAACTTCGGTGATGGTGCCGGTACCCATAGTGAGAAGTACCTTGTCGCCTTCCTTGATATCGCCTGCTGCGAGAGCTTCATTGTATGCCTTGGTAACAAGAGCTCTTGCTGCTTCGATATCGTAACCGGTGATAGCGTCAACTGCTGCGTCAAGGCTATCGTACTTGGTGTAGTCTACGTTGTAGATGTCGCAAAGAACCTTCTTAGCGTCATCAGAGTTTCTGTATGCGCCGCCGTTTTCAACGTCGTAGTAGTGCATGGAGTTGAACAGACCGAAGCCCTCGAGAGAAGAAGTGGTGGTCTGAACTGCAAAGTCATGTCTGTCGATAGCGAGAGACAGAGCTTTTCTGAAATCGGTGTAACCGAGGATGGACTTGTTAACGCCTTCGGATTCGCGAGCCTTGAGCTGGTCTACGCTGGACTGAAGCTGGAGAGAAGCTACGAAATCATCGGGAGTGTAGTAAGCGCGGTCAGATCCCTTGTAGTCGTTAGCGATGGAAACGTCAATGCCGATACCATCGATTTCGCCTGCGAGGAACTTGAGCCATGCAGAGTTCCATTCACCGATAGTATCGCAAACGATTCTGTCGGTCTGATAGAGACCTGCATTTTCTTCAACGCCGTAGCCGTACCAGTTTTCGTTTCTAACGAGAACGTACTGCTTACCGGACTGGAAGCTTTCAAGCTTGTAGGGACCCCAGCTTGCGGTGGTCTCTACGCTGGAGTTGTAAACAGAAGTCCAAAGATCGGAGCCTTCTGCGGGTTCCTGCTTAGCTGCTTCGTACTTAGCCTTGTGAACAAGGGGAAGAGAAGACATGTTGTAAGCGGACTGATAGGAGAGAGAGCCGTCTTCCTTAAGAAGGGGAAGAGCCTTTGCGAGAACGAGAACGATCTCGTATTCGGTTTCACCTACGAAGATACCAACGTCTTCAAACTTGGTTTCGGGATAGGTATATTCATATACCATGTAGTAAGGTACATTTTCGGGACCTTCGTGACCCCAGTCATCGGTATCGATGAGCTTGGTAACGAGAGCGATGGTCTCATCGGTAATTGCTACACGACCGGTTTCAGCGTCTGCAAGGCCCTGAAGAGCTGCAAATGCTTCTGCGTCCAAGTATGCAGAGTACTGGGTTACAGTCTTGCCGCCGCACCAGTCAAGTGCTTCGGTAAGTGCGAAGTAGATAGCGCCGCCATCAGGCTGAGTGTAAACGCCGTCTTCGCCCTTAACGAGGTCAGCAACAGTGTACTTGCCGGAAGCGCTGTTATCAACGCCGTCAACGGTCTGACCCTGCTTAGCATAGTTTTCTGCGTTAACGATAATGGTAGCGCCAACGTAGAAAGAGTCTGCACGGTAGTTCTGGAACTCGGGAGCGAGCTGTTCCTTCATGGTGTAAACGAAGTCTTCTGCCTTGATAGCAGTGCCGTCGTCCCACTTAAGATCTTCACGAAGAGTGATCTTGTAAGCATAGCCCTTAGCTCCTTCGGGAACGCCCCACTTATCGCCAACGTAGTCAGCGGAAACGTCCTCGAGCTTGGTAGCTGCGTCGTACTTCATAACGAATTCGCCGGGAACGATCTTTCCGTCTGCATCGAATTTGAAGTCATAAGAATAGAAAGAGCTGCCGATATAGCTCATGATCTGAGTATCGTTGTTATCCTGATAAGTAAGCTCATTCCAGTTAGAGGGAGAAAGAGTGGTATACGTATTGTACGTATAGGTCTTATCTTCGTCGGGAGTACCGGAAGTATTGCCGGGCTGTTCGGGATCCTGACAAGCAACGATAGATACAAGCATCATAGCAGCCAGAAGTATAGCGGATACACTTCTGATAACATTTTTGATGTTCATAGTTTGCCATTTCCTTTCAAAAAATATATTTGGTAAATTTATTTACACGCCGCCTTTGCAGGCGGAACATGCCAAAATATTCAAATGCTCTTCGGTTACTGCAAAAATATTTTAAAACATAAACCAATAAGCATATCAATAATACCATATTCAATTTGTTTTGTCAATTCATTTATGAGAATTTATTATTTTTTACAACATATTTGTTATAAAAACACGTTTTTTGGGCTTTATACATCCTTTTTTATGCAAAAGCTGTATATTTTTCAATTTTAAACACCGCATTGAGGGACAATGCGGTGTTTAAACATCTTTATTTATAAAATTTTTCTATTATATCCAATGATCTGAGCAAGGTCTGGGGTGTACCCGCATAATATGCAGTGGGGTGCACACCTACGAATTTACCAAAGGCTTTTTCATAGTCATAATATCTTTCGGGGTATCCTTCCCTTTCGTAGAACTGGGCATCTATTTCCATTTCAAAGCCGATCTCGGTGCGGGAGGTCTTTTTGCTTCCTATTATATTATGCTCTTTATCCACCACCGCCTGCTTTTCCACACATTCGGGCACTATCAACATTTCATCC
This sequence comes from Clostridia bacterium, assembly GCA_017537345.1. Classification (GTDB taxonomy): domain Bacteria; phylum Bacillota; class Clostridia; order Oscillospirales; family CAG-382; genus SFLA01. The sequence goes on from JAFYKY010000009.1 coordinate 56,978, forward strand.
TTACGTGCGGTATTAAAGAAATGGGAAGGCTGGATTATGGCAACATCGAAAATATCCGTAAGGTTGAGCACGTGTCCCATGTTTTTGGAAGAGGAGGATGCTTCGTGGTAATAAGGTATCCACAGCATCTTCTTTCCGTAGCCGTGAACCTTATCGGATACCACGCGCATTGAGTAAACGATGGGATTGTTAAAATCTTCCTCGGGCTTATCGTTATCAAAACGGGTATATCCCGCGGTTACTATGTCCTCCCCTGCATAATATATGCCGATGACGTTGTTTTGCCACAGATCTTCGGGAAGGGCGTTTTTGATCATATCCACGGTATCTGCCCACGCAGGCGCAAAAAGATGGGTAAGGGCGTGGAAGTTTTCTGCGGAGGGAACGGAAAACCACAGCTTTGCATCGGGTTTAATGGCGGTGATACGCTTTGCAAGGGAAACCGCATCGTTTACGTAGTCCTTTACGTGATAATCCGCAGGCAGACGGTGGTTTGCGGTTGCGTGGTATTCGCCCTTTATGGTTTCAAAACGGGCGGGGTCGCCAACCATATCCACGGTCATATTATCTATTATCTCGTGGGACAGCACGGAGTAATCGTTTCCGTCCTTATCAGTAAAGCGATTGTAGGTCACTATGGGAATAAACAAAATCTCATCGGTCACGCTCAAGATACGGGTAAGCTCCTCGTCTGTGGGAGTGTGGTATTTGGTGTTTCCGTATCCGTTGTAACAGGTATAAAGCAGTACGCCTTTTTTCATATATGTATTCTTCCTTTCCGTAAGCTTTGGTATATATTATATAGGAAATATATGCTTTGTCAAGCGAAAAAACTTTTGTGAATTTTACAACTTCTTAACATTTGTGTTGTATAATGATTAAAATAAATATGTAAAAGGAGTATGGGTTATGAAGGTAACATACAAAAAGCTTTTGGCATTTATACTTTCTGCGCTTTTGGCTTGCGCCGTATTTGCGGGATGCGCGGAGGATGCGGGCAACGTATCCGATGCCGAAAGCGAAGCCGAGGTTTCCGAAAAGGAGGAAAGCTCCAAGCCTGACGAAGAAAGCGAGGACGTTTCCGACACCGAGGAAAGCACAGAAATTTACGAGCCGGAGGTAAACGAGCACGGCGCATTCCGTATTTCAAGCATTGACGACGTTTCCGATAAAAACGGAACCCGTTCTTACTTGGTTTACGCGCCTTATACCGACACGTACACCATTGAAGGAAACGGCGTATCCGATATTACCGTTTCAAGCGGTGAAACGGTAATAGCAAGCGGAACTTATATAAAATCCCTTTCCCTTACAGAAAACGAATTGTATACCCTTACAGTAAAGACCGAACCCAATGCCGACTTTAAAATAGACGTTAAGGCGGACAACCACCTTATTACTCTGCCCTATGACGTGCCTTCCATCCAAGAGTCTATAGAATATGATGTTTACGGAAGTGACAAGCTCACCGCCGCAGAGGTAAACTATATAAAACGCAAGGGCGGTACCTATATTTATTCCAACAACCCCGAGCAGTTCGGTTCACAGCACGTGGGCAAGGCGTTTATGCGCAACGAGGGGCTCAAGGGGGACGTATACGTAACCTTTGAGCACGCGAATTATTCGGGAAGCAACGCGTATCTGGGGTATCAGCTCAAAAACAATACCGACCACGACGTATACATAACTATCACCAACGTGGGATATCAGTGGATAGGTACTTGGTTCGGTCAGCTGGCGTGGTATGATTTTTACAACACCTCCTTTGAACTGCCCGACGATTATCTTAATGCAAACGGCGGTATAACCTACAAATATTCCCATCTTGATTACGCATACAAAAAATACCAGCCCCGTGTGTATCAGCCCACCACCTACCGCCTCCCTGCGGGAGAATATTTCTGGGTTATCGGCGGAACCAGTGCGGATGCATACAGAAATATAAACGTGGATAATTCCGCAAACCACTACGTAAACAATATCCGCTGTGCCAACGGGAACGTAAAGTTTACCGTAACGGGAGGCGAGGTTACGGGAACTATGTACTGCTATACCAACGCTTCTCAGGTAAAAGCAGAGCCCAAAGCCCTGGGCTACGTTGCGGCAGGATACGCACAGCAGTATTCGGGCATCGGAAACCACCACGGCGTTATTGATAATTATATGGAATGGACCTTCGGCGATGCCGATAAGGCGGGTATGCTTCCCGTAACCTACACAAACCTTTACGCAAACTACGTACCCACCTATTCACCGGCGTACAACAAATACAACAGCACCCCCCACGTAAACAACACCACCTCTTGGATGACACACCTTAACCCCCAAAACGACCACCGCGCCGTGGGAATGGATATGGTTGAATTTATATGGCACGATCAGAACGGAAAGCCAATTGTTATTGATAACCACCACGCAGACGGATGCGGTCAGCCTGCCAACACGGCAAACTGGATGATCGAATATCAGGACCATTTCACCCTTATTAATCAGGGAGATACCGAGCGCACGGTTACGTTGCATCTCCGCGACCACGGAACGCTGGCTATTCTTGTCCGCGACAGTCTGACAGGCGAAGTGCTGGAAGCTTCCTACACCGCAGGACTGGGCGAAAATAGCAACGTGTTCAGCAACTACACCTATGACGTGGTCATCCCCGCCCACAGCGTTAAGCAGATAACTCTGGATTATCTCCTTGTAGCCTGCTCTTACGGAAGCGTTATCCACGCCGCCGAGCTAAAGTAAAAATCACCTTAATAAAAAACACTCCGCGTTTTTCTTTACGCGGAGTGTTGTTTTATTGTATAAGCTCCGACAGCGCACAAATTATCCGCTGTGCCAACAAATGCTTTGTGGGCGGGTGGATATTATCCTTTTCGCACACGTCTGCGGAAATAACGGTTTTTACCTTTGCGGTTGTATTTTGAACATCGAGCTGTGCTTTTTGAACAAGCCGCCATCCTTCGTTAAGACACGGCGTGAAATCCGATATCTGCACCACGACAAAGGGCAAAAGCTCGTTACGAAGCTCCCTGCGCCACGCCCGTATCAGGCTTTGAAGCATAGGCAGATACGCCTTGCCGCCTTCCGCTGACGTATTGCTCTCGCCCTGATACCAGACCACCGCAGAAACAGAAAAGGGTAATACTGGAGAGAGGGAATAATCAAACAGAAAGCCATCCTTGTTCCAAAATCTATACGGCGAGGTACGGAAATCCTCGTGCTTCTCATCGTCGGTAACAGCGATTCCTTCAGATTCGAACAGCCCTGCAGGTACCCAGCTTTCGATCATAGAAGCGCCCTGATAACAGCAGATGATGCCTACCGCAACATCTTCTTTTTCCGAAATTCCGTTTCCGGCCAGATATCCGATAGCAGACCAATCCCTTATATTTTCTTTATCTGCTTTTATCCATCCGTCTTTGGGGGAAAAACGCTCTTTTTCAAGGCGGTGGGTAACAAACATACGCAGTTTTTGGTTCGAACGCAAAAGCTGCTCGGGAACATGGGCTTCGCTTATCTTGAACTGCATATTGGATTGCCCTGCGCAAAGAAGCACCTTGCCGATATAAATATCTTTTAATAAAACTTCAGTGTCATCAAAAACGGCTTTAAGCTCGTAAGGCCCGCCGAAATCCATAGGCGGAAATTCCAAAAGCCAGGTATCCGTTTGGGAAACTATTCTTTTGCTCTTTCCTCCAAAGGTAATCTCGCCTTCCCCCTGCCCCGTACCGAAAATACGGATGGGAAGCCCTGCGGCAAAAACCATACTGGAACTAAAGATTGGATCTAATCTCATTACTGTCACCTCCACGTAAGCGCTTGTGTATTATCTTCGGAATATTCTATCTCTTCCGAAATTATGCTTGCCAGAACCGCAATTTCCTGCAAGGTACCGGCTTTTTGGCTGTAAATAAGGGAAGCAAGCAATCTTTCGCAAAACAGGCAAAAGTTAAGGCGCAAACGAAACTCCTCTTCATCATACGCTTCCGTGCAATGACGGTATATGAAATATGCAAGGGCTCTTTCCAGATATTCGTCCATACCCTGCGGGCGGCTTTGGGAAGAATAATTCAAAAACAGCTCTTTGTGTTTTTCTTCCAGATACTCCAAGGAGTTTATAATTCCCCGCCACACGGCGTCATCCACCGCATCAATTTTGAAAGACGAGTAAAGGGTTTGCAGTTTCGCGCTGTAATCCGCGCTTTTATCCCCGAGTATTTTATATATTTTTTCCCGTTCGGACCGACCGTCAAAAAAACAGGTTTCTTCCCCGTAAGGCGTTTGGCCAATTTCCTCCGTAACATCGTAATCGGGAGAAGACAGAATAAGCCGCGCCGCCTCACGGCAGGACATACCCAAACCCACCTCAGCCACATCGGTATAATTATAAAAGCGGGGATGCTCGCGGCAGATACCGCAAAGATACCCCTCCCCTGCGCGCAAAATAATTTTGCACAAGCCGTTTTCATTAAGATGAGGGCATCTGTCCCCTTCGCACAGCTTGAAATGAGGCGCGCCTTCAAAGGAAATGCTGTTAAGTATTTCCGAAGCGTACGGGACTTCCGGCGCCTTGTATTTTTCAAGCGTATCTTCATCGATATCTATCTCCCAGCCGATACAACAGCTGTGGTCGCATTTGTCTGCTATACATTTGAATTTTTTATAATATCGGGGAGCGTAAAGCTTCATAAACACACCTTTTGATACTTTTTGTATATTGTAATACATTATCCGCCGTTTTTCAATGCCAAAACAAAAAAGAACCTGCATTTTAAACGCAGGTTTCCTCTAACATATTCAAAAACTTTTCTCCAAAAAAGAATTTTCCTTCCGGAGCTTTGTCGCCGGAGCATATCTCGGTACGCATATACGGCGTTTGATTCCTTACGGTTACCTTTGCGCTTTCGGGTACCATAACTATACACGGCAGGGCTCCGTTTTCGAACCTGAAGGGTTCTTTTTTCTTTAATTCATATTTAAAGCCGTCCATCGTTTGAACCATCGCGAAGGTATAATCCTTGATCTCGTAAAAGAATTCATCCGCAAAGCCAAACAGTATGCATTTGCTTCGGACGCCCACCAGCTTTACACAATAGCTTTTTTCACCGCACTTAACGGTAAAATTGTGTTTGCCGCTTTTGTTTTTACCCAGCCACCAGAAAACACCGTTTTTCTTTAATTCAAACCCCTTTTGCCTGCAGATACGCTTGATTTTTATACCGAAGGCAAAACGCTTAAACAAAAGCTTTAACCATCCTTCGGGACAGCCGATCATGACATAAATCCTCTGTAAACTTCCTCGTAGTGTCCCAGACGGGAAGCGATTGCAAGCATAGAACAGATCAAAAGGTATTTATGATACGCAAACGCGGAGTAAAAGTGCATAGTTCCCTCTTCGGTATCCGCGTCGGTTCTGCCTATGAGATTCATACGCAAAAGATTATCCAAAGCGCGTTCCGCAAGGGAGATCTCGATCCCGCACTTTACCGCAATAAAAGACGAAGTGAAAGATCTGCCGCGGTTGCTCATAATATATCTGTAAACCTCTTTAGTCTGACCGTCGGTAAATCTTTTCAAGAACATTAAAGCCTCCTCATCGCCGAAAAGGTCTTTAATATCGTTTTTGTTTTTAACGAAAGTAAGCGCTATATTGCAATCCGCGAAAACGCCGTTACCCTCGCAGTTGCTTAATACCACGGTTTGGGTATTCGAATGGCTTTTTATATACTCACGGCATTCTTCTGCTTTTGCAACCGCGTCTTTTTCGGATTCCGCATAGTTCCAGAAGCTTTGAAGCATTTCAAAAAAGAAATTATACGCTTCTTCGTGAACATTATCCTTGCGGATATCCGCTTCCGATTTTTCTCTTTCTCTGCCGAACAGATAGTCTATATCCTTATCAAACACCTCTGCAATAATAGGCAGCAGCATAATATCCGGCATCGTGGTGCCTTTTTCCCATTTGGAAACAGCCTGCGCGGATACGCCGATCATATTTGCAAGCTGTTCTTGTGTAAATCCCGCATCCTTGCGAAGCTTTGCGATAATTTCGTTCATATTGTTCATTTTCCTCACCCGCGTTGCTTTTTATGTGAATATTATACTATGTAAAAAAGCAAATAACAATAACTCCTTGAGTGAGAAAAACAACCAAACGGATATATGCAAACCTCTGTTTTTGCAGTCTGTCGGTTTCTCGGGACCACGCAAATCAAAGACCACCGCGTTTTATAGCGGTGTCTTCACAGAAGGAGATAAAAGCATTTTTGCTTTTGTAAGTTTTATTATATCACAGTACCGGTTAAGACGGAGTTAAGAAAAATCAACACAGCATCAGCGAATATACCGTTTCGCCGCCGTTTACAAATATTTCCATAATATATTCATCCCGCAGTATCAAAAGATCGCGCACCACACCCTTATGAACAAGGGAAGGTCTTTCCTTGCGTTCTACGGTAAATCCGTGCTCTGTCGTTTCAATGCGGGAATCGGAGGTTTTGAACAGATGGGCGATCTCCTTGGCAGGCTGACCGCATATACGCCCGTCACAAACGGTTATCTTGCGCGGAACGGACAGACACCCCACGTCTGTCCCCTCTTTAAAGCCGGCATACTTCCAGCCGGGGATCCAGGTGATAAGCAAAGGCGTGCCGTCTGCGCCTTTGAATAACTGCCCTGCGTATTGATCGGGCCCCTTGTCAAAGCGGTCCGAAAGCTCGGGGCGGAAAACACCGTTTTCCAAAGAACCCAGCATTATCTGGAAAAAGTGCGTTTCGTCCAAATTGCACACCGAGGTCGCCAGCAGACACTTCCCGTCGGGCAACGGCACAATGGAGGGACATTCGGCATATTTGGCGTCTTTCCACTCTGCCAGAACCGATCGAAACTCCCAGGAAAACAGGTTTTCACTGCGGTACAGCAGCAACCGCGCCGTTTTGGTTTGGGGATTTCCCGAAGCCACGATACAATAATACGCGCCGTCTATACAGCAAACGGCGGGATCGCGGAAATCCGGTCCGCCCTCGGGAGGAAACGTAGGGATAACGGGGTTTTCGGCGCATTTTTCGAAATGCACGCCGTCCTCTGACACCGCCACCGCAACGGCGGACACTGCGGTGATCGCCGCGTAGAACAAATACAGCTTGCCGTCCTTGACGATAGCCGTACCCGACCAACATCCGCCGGTATCATAAGATGCGCCGGGAGTAAGCGCAACGGGCAGTTCTTCCCAATTCAGAAAATCCTTGGTGCGGGCGTGTCCCCAATGCATAGGCTCCTGCCACGGAACGGGATAGTGGGGCGCGTGTTGATAAAAAACGTGGTAATATCCTTTAAAATATACCAGCCCGTTGGGATCGTTCATCCATCCCCTTTTGGGCTTGTAATGATATCGGAGGGGTTTTGTGTAGTCCATATCCTGTTTCTCCTTGTATGGCAGAGATTTAACGATATAATAACATAAAAACACCGTTTTAGCAATAACCGATGCGTTCTCGATGTAGTGTCAATAGTTGGTTCGCAATAGACAAAGATATAGAAAGCGGCAGGCTATTATATCCTGCCGCTTATTGTATATTACCCTATAATATGAGTTAATTCCATTAAGCTTTGTATCTCATAATCCGGAGTGATTTCCGTTCTTGGTTTTTCTTCTCTATTCAACCAACAAGTTTTGATATTTACATTTTGCGGGCCAAGCACGTCATCTGTTAAAGAATCTCCGACAAACAAAACCTCATTATACAAAAGTCCGTTTTCCTTAATGATTGCATTATAAAACTCTGCAGAAGGTTTATAACAGCTCAAACTTTCCGATGTATAAATCTTATCTACCGTTATCCCGTTCTTTTGCATGACTGCTTCCAGAACATCGTTATCGGTATTGGAGCCAACGTATATGTTGCATACACCTTTCAATTTTTCAAGAGCGGGAACAACATCATCAAACACATATCTGTTTTTTGATTTTTCCATCAGCAGATCCGCGTCCGACGCGGCGTCGTATAAAACACCGAATTTATTATAAAGCATTTGAATTCTGTCCGTAAATATTTCGCGTTCCGTTTTAAAGGTGCTGTTAACCGATGTGTTTTCTTTATAATAACGTGTCCATATTTTATAAATTTCCGCTTCATCAACGGTACAACCGTACCGTTTTATACGCTCAATTACATATTTCGCAGATGCGCCTTTTTCAACCTTGAAAAGAGTATCAAACGCATCAAAAATTACAGTTTTTATCATCATATCACAAAATACTTTTCTGTTCTGAATATCCTTAAAATCACACCATTGACGGCGTTATCTGTTTATTCTTCTTGTCTTCAGCTCTTCGAAATATTCCTTTGAGGTTCCGGCGCTGAGGGCGGGAATATAGTGGCAGGATCTTTTTAGCTCCTCTTCCGAGGGGTAGGAGCCGTAATATCCGCCGCAAAGTCCGCTGTGGTCGCTTCCGCCGCCGATAAAAAGTCCTTTTTCGAGGGCGATATCCAAAGCGCGCTTTTTTTCATCCTCCGTAAGATCGGGATGCATCACCTCAAGCCCCGAAATGCCGAGCGATATAAGATCGTCAATATCGTCAAGCTGACGGTGGGGATGGGCAACGATGGCAAAGCCGCCCGCCGCTTTTATAAGAGCTATCAGCTCGGGAAGCGGCTTGAAATCGCAGCTCGGAGGGAAATATCCTCTCTGCACCTCAAAGTTTTCTATAAACCAAGCCATATAGTTTTCCTGCTTTACAAGCCCCTTTGCGAGCATTGCGTTAAAAACGTGATTATTGCAAAGCCAGGCAATACTGCGGTTGTATTCAAGAACCTCTTCCCACGTAATCCCCGCGATACCTCCGTTTTTAACAGCTAATTCAAAGCAGTTTTTTGTGTTGTCCGTCTGGCGCGCCGCCATATCCGCAAGATATTTTTTCATTTCGGGGTATTCGGGATCAAAATCAAAGCCCAGAATGTGATAGGGCTTGGGCTCGCGTACAGAAAACTCCACGCCGAAAATACATTCCATTCCCTCTTGGTCGCAGGCTTTTTTCAGCTCGGGATATGCCGTTGCGGTATCGTGGTCGGTAATTGCAAGGGCGCCGTATCCCTCTGCCTTTGCAACCCTTACAAGCTCCGCAGGCGAATAGGGACCGTCGGAGTGAGTGGAGTGAGTATGTAAATTGGCGTAGATCTTCATAATTTTCTCCCCTTTTTATGTTTTTACACAAAAGTATGATATCACGGGTTTTCCAAACTGTCAATAGACTTCGGTATACGGTGTGAAGGGCGGGATACTGCAGACAAAAACACCGCCGAGGAAGCCTCGGCGGTTGAACTTTTATTCTTGCTGTTTTTTCTTTTTTACAATAGTTACCGCGATCACTGCCGCGGCAGCCGCAAAGCCTGCGATACACACTATTACAAGCGCTGTCAAAAATTCCGAACCGGTGTTTGCGTCCTCGGTTACGGTCAGGGTATAGCCGCTAAACAGCTTACGGTCACCCTGATATACCGACAGATCGGTATAAGTACCGGGCTTCAGAGCTATGGCGTTGCCATCGGCATCCCGCAGCATATCGGGGGTTATATCGATCGTTTCGGTTTCTTTATTTTCAACCAGATACAGCTTACCGACCGATCGTCCTTCCGCTGAATCATCGTTTATAAGCTGACCGTCGGGAACGGGACAATACACGACAAGACCGTTACCCGCGGTATAGCCTTTGATCTGGAACACGCTGAAACCGCCGATAGAATCGGTATCGAACACCACCGTGCCGGACTCGTTAAGCACAATTATCAGATCATTTCCGCCGTTAACGTCTGCAAACACCGGAGTATTAGTTTTGAAGCCGTCGGGCAGACTTACCTTTACCGTCAGTTTTTCTCCTTCGGTACATCCCTCGCATTCCGCCGTGTAGCTAACGTACGCTCTGTAAAAATCGGCGTTGGGATTTGTTTTATCTGCGGTTACTTTTAAATTGCTTATACTGTCGCTCATTACGGTAATACCGTTATCGTATTTGCCCTTGCCTATATAATCGCTGAAATACGTGGTGTTAAGATAATCGTTTGTAATACCGTAAAACTCTGCGCTGTCCCCAAGGCTTGTCGACCACGCGCCCTTTGTTTTAAGCGCAACCTGCCCGTTTTGGCTGTAACGCTTTATAACCACTCTGTTGCCGCTTATTTCAAACAGCGTCATGGTCTGCTGCTCGTTAAGGCAATATGTGTCCCCGACGTAGCCTGCGTTAAGATATGTAAAATTAAGGGTGTATTTATCGGGCGTTGCCGTTTGCTCGCCCAACTTGCCTATACAAATCTCATCGCCCTTGGTCAGATAAACGTTACTGCCGCCCATATAGTTATCATATTTATTGTTGTGGTTGTGACCGTACATAAATATGATGTTCAGCTCGTCGCCGTATTTGTTAAGCACGTCGAATATATACTTTGCATATTTGCCATCGCCATCGTTATATGTCCGCTTACTATACGCCAGCGATAAATGCGACGTAATGAAAATAGGCTTATCGTAACCGTTTTCGCTTTTTTCTTTAAGGTATGCATCCAACTTTTCGGCAGTTGATTTTATTACGCCTTCGTACTTGTTATACCACATATAATCCGATTCGTGAATGACAAAGACGCCGTAATGCTTTGAATCGTTTGCGCCGCTTTTGCTCAGCGACTTTGTGGCTGCGTTATCGTGGTTGCCCTTTACGAACACCATATCCGATTCGTTTACAGAGGGAAACTTGGATTTCACCTCATCCTTTAACGCCTTGATCTCTGCGTCCATAACAGTGTGTCCCTTGCTGTAATCGCCGCAGAACAAAAATCCGTAGCTGCTGTAATAGCCGTCGTTCTTAATGGACGCTAAAATTGAGCTTACCGTGCTGATGCCCTCCTCGGTAGTGGGACGTTGAAGATCACTTCCCGCAATAACAACGATAGGTTCGTCAGCCTCGGGATTGCTTTGCGCCGCCGCAAAAAGCGCAAACGGCTGCAAACATAAAACCGTTATAAATACAAACGCAAGTGTTTTATAAGCGAAATTGTTTTTCATAGTACACTCCAACTGATTATTTGCCAAGTTCGTAAGGTAATTATACCACAAAACGCCGCCTCGCGCAATAGCAAATCAAACACTTCGGATTCAACATCCGCCAACACACAGTATAATTCTCAAAAAACGCTTTTGAATTTTTCGTCAATGGCGTTTTTTCATTACAACTTCCTTACAACTCTCTTACAAATTCGCTCATTTCTATTACAACTCCATTACATCTATGTGCTATGCTTATAAAAAATATGAAGGAGTTACGTATGAGGAAGATTATAGCATTATGCCTTGCTCTTGCAGGTATTGTTTCATTGTGCGGGTGTCTGGACGAGCAATCCCAAGATTTTACTATCAGTCAGTATGATTCGGAATCACGAATAGAAATTAATTTTGAAGATTTATCTGTTCCCGACAAGGATGTAAATTCCGATACAGACGATAACAGCAAAAACGCAGAGGATACCGAAAACCAAAACTCAAATTCCTCGCCGGACGAGCCCAATACCGGCACGCTTTTGGTAAAAGACAAAAAGTACACATTTGAAGGAAAAGATCTTGTCATAATTGATGTTCTGAACGAGTCAAATCAGAATTTGAGTATCACAATCAATGGAAAATTCCTTGATGAAAACGGAAATGTATTAAAAACCGAAACCCAGACATTTGACCAGTTTTCTGCGGGGTACCAAAATTATTTTCTTTTTAGACCGGAAATGAATTTTGCTAAATTCACTTACAATGTACAAACGGAGATGAGTTCCGGTCCTTTTTACGCAAAGGATATTAAGTGCAATTTTTACGGACTTGTGGAATACGAGTGGCCCGATTTTGAGGGTGAAGCAATTAAGCGCGTACCATCTCTCCTTGCAAGAACAAACTACACGTATTTGGGAAACACTAAAATAAATTTCTTGGTATGGTACGTAATATTCAACTCCTCGGGCGAGGTAGTGGCAATATTTGGAAAAGGCGAAACTCTGGAAAAATATACACCGGAACCGGATGGATATGACTCAACCCTTATTCACAAGTTTGACCCCGACGATTGGAGCTGGGACTGGCCCGACCATTTGGAGGGAAAGCTGACAGCCCTTGCAGTAGTTACAAACGTAACTGATGAGATTCCGGAATAAAACCGTCCTTTGAAGCAACTTGAGGTTAATTTTTATGTATTGTAAAACATTCATGACTACTATTAAAAACCTGATTCGCTCAGCAGTATTTTGGCTTGCATTCGTAGTTTTTGCTGTTATAACCATTTACGGTGCCTCTGAGGGTTTTTACATCGGGGACAACGCACCCGATATGGTATTGAAATACAATGACTTTGTAGAATGCGTCACAAACTCAATAGTTGCAAAACTTTTGATGTACTCTGCACCGATATTTACTGTTATTACAGTGGTATTGATTCTTCACCGCGATTACGGAGATTCTTTCTTTGAAATCGAAAAAGCGGCAGGTATCTCCCTATTTCGATATTTAACGGGCAGGCTTACCGCATTAATTGTTGTTAATTTTGTTGTATTGTTTTTTATGAATATGCTCTGTCTGCACTATTACGTTATTACGCGTGGAGGCGTAGACGGCATGAGCGTAAGCAGCTATCTGTGGGAATCAACAATACGTTTATTACGTGTTGATATATTTGTAGGAATGCCTTGTATTCTGTTGTATATCGGATTAACGTATTGTGTCGGCTCGATCTTCAAAAACGGAATTCCGGCTGCAATTGTTTCGATGGGATATGCAATTGCGTTCTATGCATCATACTTAATGTTCAGAAGACGCATAGCTGATGTGTATTTTGAATATCTTTCTCCGATTCCCAAAAAACTACGCGGCTTTTTCCAGTGGTATGACACAGATCGATTTGAAATGGGATTGGAACACTATCAAACTTCACTTTTTGATGTAACCTTATGCATCGGTTTTTTGGTAGGAGTAGGAATTCTGCTCGCCGTCATCTCCTTTCTCCGCACACGCAAACGCACAGTATAATTCTCAAAAAACGCTTTTGAATTTTTTGTCAAAGGCGTTTTTCTTTACAATTCCTTTACAATTCGATGTTATAAATGGTATACTGTTATCGAAAGGTGATATTATGGCACGGATATTAATTGTTGAAGACGAAATTCTTATAAACGAACTGTTATGCAAAAACCTTACCTTGGTGGGGCACAAATGCGCTTGCGCTTTTGACGGGGCGGAAGCGTTGGAATGTATAAAGACGGAGGCGTTTGATCTGCTTATACTTGACGTTATGCTGCCCGAGGTTTCGGGGTTTGATATTATAAAGCAAGCAGGAAGCGTGCCCGTAATATTCGTTACCGCAAAAAACGATCTTAAAGACAGAATGAAGGGGTTTACTCTGGGGGCGGACGATTATATTGTAAAGCCCTTTGAAATGCCCGAGCTTCTTGCCCGCGTGCAAGCGGTTTTGCGCAGAACGAAACGGGACGAAAGCTTTATGCGGATAGACGATCTGCTTATAGATTTTGAAAGCAGAAAAACTTTTCTGGACGGAAAGGAAATTGAGCTTACCCCAAAGGAATTCGCCCTGCTGGATACACTTATAACCAACCGAAACATAGTGCTTTCCCGCGAACGTTTGCTTGAATTGGTATGGTCTTATTATTACGAAGGCGACACCACCCGCACGGTAGATGTGCATATACAGCAGCTGCGGCAAAAATTAAATCTAAAATCCCACATAAAATCGGTCTACGGTGTGGGATACAGGTTCGAGCTATGAAAAAAAGCTTTTTTGAAAGATTATATATAACCGTGCTGGTGATATTCCTTTTGTTTTTTAACAGCGGAGTATTGCTTACGGCGATGTATACATACAACAACGCGGTTACCTCCGCGGAGGATATATGCTTATCCGAGCACAGATATATTTCCCAAGCCTTTGAAACGGATTACGCAGACAAAAGCGTTACGGGAGTACAGCTTCTTATGGTATCCTACGGCACGTTTTACGGCGAAAAGAATATTAAGCTCCGCTTTACCCGCTCCTACAACGGTACGGTGCTGTATTCGGATATTGCCGATACACTTCCCGCCCCCGAAGCGGGAAATATGGTAAACACCCGCATAGACGGAAAACAATACATTATAGTTTCCGATACCATCTGCCGCGGAAGCTACACGCTGACCTGCGCCAAGGACGTGAGTTATCTGGACGAGGAGCTGTTTTCTCTTGCGGCGGCTTTTGCGGGAATATCAGTTACGGCATCCGTTTTGCTTGCGGTAATACTGTATTTTGTAATGAAAAAGCTGTTTGACCCTCTGGAAAAATTAAGAAAGACCACAAAGCTTATCTCCGGCGGTGATCTGAACGCCCGCGCCAATGAAAAGGGTGACGATGAATTTGCCGCCCTTGCAAAGGATTTTAACGTAATGGCGGAAAGAATCGGCGAGCAGATGGACACCTTAAAGCTTAATGCGGAGCAAAAACAGCAAATGCTGGATAATCTTGCCCACGAAATGCGTACTCCCCTGACCTCCATACACGGATACGCGGAATACGTTTACGGCGTTGAGCTTGAGCCCGCCGACCGTATGCAAGCGATGAACAATATAATGTCCGAATCCATGCGGCTGAAGAGAATAAGCGAAAAGCTGCTTGATTCCGCGTTCATACGGGAAAACGGCATTGAAAAAGCGGTGTTCAACGCAGATAAAATGCTTGAGCGCACGCGGACGCGGTTTTTGCTGAAAGCAAGTGAATGCGGTGTGAGAATAGACCAAATTCCCTGCAATATTACGCTGAACGGGGACGAAACCCTTATCGAACTGCTTGTATCAAACCTTACCGAAAACGCCATCCGAGCCTGCAGAGGCAAGGGCTGCGTGGAATTGGGCGCGGTAAAAGAGGGCAAGATCATCTCTCTTTACGTTAAGGACAACGGGATAGGTATGACGAAAGAACAGCTTTCCCACATAACCGAACCCTTTTACCGCACCGACAAGGGACGCGCCAGACGGGACGGCGGTACGGGATTAGGACTTGCATTATGTAAACGTATTGCCGACGCTCACGGAGCGGCTCTGGAGTTTGAATCCGTCCTATCCGCAGGGACTATCGCATACGTTCGGTTTGAGGAGGAAAAGGAATGAAAAAGAAAATGCTTTTTGTTTTAAAAACCTTTTCCGTTTTACTTGTTGCCGCTTTGCTTCTGGCAGGGGGAATTACGCTTATGCCTCTTATGGCGGAAAGAACGAGAACCTTTGCCACCGATGACTACACCCCCGAAATCAATATTCCCGAAACGGAGATACCCGTCGTTCCCGAATCCCAGACACAGCTTGAGGGAAAGTTCGGTATATACACATTTATAACCGAAGAGGACGGAAAAAGCGTTGCCACCATCTACAGCAAGACCCAGATACGTGATTTTGTAAAAAGACGGGATGACGGCGAATGGTTTTCGTTGACCTCCGAGGAAGTACTGTTTCTTGTAAGCGACACGCTGGAGCTGCTTGAAAACTACGATATTATCCGCCTCCGCGGGCTTGACGAGAATATAACCACCTACTTCGGCGACGGTATGTACGATAAAAACGAGCTTGATAACACCCCTCGCTGGAGCAACGTTATTGAGCTTATATTCCGCCGGATCGAAGTGATAAACTCCGCTTTTTACAGTTCGGACCCGAATATATGGATATTCTATACCGACACGGGCGGCGGAGAGGAGTTCAGAAACGATTCCCCTTATGGATTAAGCCTTGAAAATCTTAAAGCGTTTCCCCTGTCCGATATCCACCAAACCCAGAAAAAGCTGGCGCAATATCCCGCTTACGGCGTATTCTTTTACACGAATGAAGTCAGATGGAATTCTACGCCCACCGTCTATTATCACAGCGATATCCGTCTGCCCGTGCTGGAATATATGCGGGAGATATATCCCGCTCCTTTACAAAATACCCCATAAAATGCTGACGCATTTTTGGGGACCCCGAAAAAATACCCCCTAAAATACTGCTTAAACACGACCCCGAAAAATCGGGGTCGTTTTTTTATAAAAAACGAATTTTCTTTAAACTCTCCTTACAATTCAATGGAAAATTAAAGTATGAAAATATTAAAGGAGTGTTTTTTATGAAAAAGATAATTATTTTACTGTTTTGTTTTTTACTTACAGGTGCGCTTTTTGCTTGCAAGGGAGATGATACCTCCGCTTCCCTTCCCCCTGCGGATGATCCTATCGGCGAATACGATGAAGCGTCAAAGGTGGTTGTTGAAAACGTATCCGACACGGAAAACGGAAACTTTGATATAAAGTATAAAAAATACGATTACCTCGATGGTAACGCAGTAATACTCAACTTCAAAAACCAAACGGACACAAACTATAAAATTACGATTACAGCAAGCTACACGGACACAGACGGAAGCGTTTTAAAAACCGAATCCCAGACTTACAAGGATATTGCCGCGGGAACGGAAACATATTTTGTTTTTAACCCCGGAATTGCTTTTGAAAGCTTTGATTACGATGTGCAGGCAGAGGTTTACGAGGGTGTATGCTTCCTTTCAAATATAAAACAGCTTGAGTGGGATATGAATTCGAAGGATGCGAACATTCTGGCGTGGCCCATATATGATTCGGGCGTGGAAAGCGCATCTTACTGGGCGTTGTATGGAAGCCCGCAGTATGAAAACAAAAATCCCGATATTATGGCAAGAAAAATGATTGCCGTTTCTTTTAATACCAAGGGAGAAATACTCAATATAACTCAATCCGGCTGGAAGCTGATGGCACCGGGTATAAACAAGGTTGACATTAACGTTGCCAACAGCGACCAAAGCTTTACCGCAAAGCAAAGCACCTGGCCCGAGGAATTTAAAGACGGATTCGACATACTGCTGGTGGCAGTGGACTATATGAGCGAAGAAGAATTCTATGAAATGAGGTAAAGGAATGTTCATATCTACTTGTAAAAATACGGTTAAGACCCTTTTCCGTTCCCCTTCCTTCTGGATGGTGGTGTTGGTGGGAACGGTTTACGCTGTTTACAATGAGGTGATTGTAAGCCACTACGGTTACGTGGATATGGCTACCTACGAAATGATATGGGATACCGACCCCAGATATATTTTGGATTTCCAAAGCTATATAAAGCTGTTTGCAAATATGTCAAACGTCATATGTATGATCCCATCCGCTTTGCTGTGCACTGTTTCCACTGCGGTAATACTTATGCGCGATTACGGTGACAGATTTTTTGAAATCGAAAAAGCGGCAGGTATGAAGCCTTCCGCATACGTATACGGCAGATTTGTTTCTCTTACCGTAATAAACACCGCTTTTCATTTCATTCTTTTGAATTTATGCCTTTTCAGCTACGTTATCACCCGCAGCGGAGTGGACGGAATGACTGCGCTTAACACATTTACCGATGGCTTTGTAAGAAACATATTTCTTGAGCTTATTATGGCCGTACCTTCCATACTTATATACTTATGCGTTACTTACATCATCGGCGCGGTATTTCACAACGGTATCGCCGCGGCTGTGGGGGGAATTGCGTATGATTTGTTTAATATGGTGTTAAACAAATTTTTCGGCTGGAGCGGCGGGGAGATTATAGCTGTTATACGGGATTATCTGTCCCCCGTTCCCAAAAAGGTATTTTGGTTTATGTATTACTTCCGCACCGAGTGGGAGGAAATGCCGCTGGAAACCTTTAACACATCCGCAAAATACGTTGTAACCAGCGTAACAGCATTTGTAATATTTACCGCCGTGATCACACTGATAATTTATTTCAAAACCAAAAAGCGCACCGTATAAAGGAGAAAAAGATGAAAAAACTTATATGCATACTTTTATCCCTGTTGTTTGTTCTTACAGTTCTTACGGGCTGTAAAGATAAAGAGTTGGGCACGGGAAACGACCCTATTCCCGAATATGACAGCGAGCAAAAGATACCCACCCCAAAGCCCGAGGATAAACCGGAAACCTCTGTAAACACGGAAAACACTTCAGAAGTGGTGAACATTACCGGTGAATTTACGGTAAAGCACAAAAAATATACTTATGAAGATAACGATCTTATAATACTTAATTTTGAAAACGGCACAAACACTCATTATACCGTAACCATTGAGGGGAACTACAAGGACGAAAGCGGTAATATTCTTTTTACCGAAGAACAGACCTATAACGATATTGCGGCGGGAACGAGCGCGTATTTTCTGTTCAAGCCCGATATGCAGTTTGACACCTTTGAATACGAGGTATATTCGGAAGTGTACGAGGGGACTTTGTGGCGGTCTAACTTTATACCCAAGGATTATAATTCCCAGCTTCCCATACAACTGCAGTATTGGTACGGTCCCTTTGTGGATAAAACGGACGGAAAGACCTATGAAACCCACCAGCTTTGCTCAAAGTTTGAATTTGAAAACAAAAACGAAGTAAATACCTACTGCGAATTCGCGGTAATTATCTTCGACAGCAATGATCAGATATTTGTACTCGAAGAAAGAAAATACGATTGGCAAAAGAACTGCTTGGAAGCCGATTGGTGGTGTCAGGATTTCTGGCTGTATGCGGGCCACGAGGAAGTGGTCAATCTGGACAAGGACACCTGGCCCGATTACCTTAAAAACGGATTTTACGGTATTGCGGCGGTGCAGGCGGCTCTTACCAAAGAGCAAGTGCCCGAAGATTACTGGGCGCTTGAGGACAGAAGAGAAAACAGCAGAGGATGAAAGCAATGTTAAAGAAAATATTAATACTCCTGTTTGCGTTTGCGCTGCTTCTTTCGGGGTGTGAAAGCGCGGAAAACAGCGTTCCGCCCGAGGAAAATTCAAAAAGCGCGGTATCTGCCCCAGAAGCAAGCAAGGAAGAAGAAACAAGCAAAGAGCCCGTTGTTATACAGCCGCCCGAAAGCTCCGATATTCCCGTAGACGGCGAGCAGACGGAAGGCAAGTTTGGAAAATACACCTTTATTTCCGAGGAAAACGGCAAAACGGTTGCGGGAATTTACAAAAAGGAGCAGATAAAAGAGTTTTCCGAACGTAAAGAAAAAGGTGAATGGTACACCATAACCTATGATGAAATGTGTTATCTGGTTGAAGATACCTTTAAGCTTTTTGAAGAATACGATATCGTACGCATTACCGATATAAACGGAGAGGTACACACCTATTACGGGCTCAGCTTTTATTCATCCGACGAATATTACGCCTGCTTTAACCGTCTTGCATCCTCCGAAGACCCTGCTTGTTCTTTTGATCTTGATCAGGATATCCGCGACGTTATATTCAAGCGTCTTGAGGTGCTTACCACCTCTGTATGCTATGAATTCAAATCCGCAATGGGTCTTGGGATCGGCGGTGACCCGAAGATGTTTTATTTCGGCATAGAAGAGGCAGTGAGCGAAGAAGAGCTGAGCAGTATGTCCACGAATATATGGGTGGTGTACAACGACAAACAACCCCGCGATCTTAGCAAATATAATTACGGAGTCCTTGTATTCTGCTATACGGACGTATACGCCGTACCCGACGTAAGCGGGAGAAGCGAGGCGCATCTGCAAAGCTTCGACCCCGGCGAAAGGTTCCCGTATAACGCGGGTAAATACGAATACGGAAACGAAAGTAAGACGATCATCGTTGAAATTCAGGAAACGAAAAACTTCTTTCCCGTTGCAAGAATACGTATAGACGATGAACAGCACGTTGAGGAGTTGGAAACGCTGTGGAACGGACTTCACTCTGCCTCAGGCAAGACGCCCGACGATATATTCCAGAATTCCGATTACCGTATTATAGTTTATTTTAACGGTTTTACAGATTACTTCGGAGATATGTCCCAAAACTACCCCGAAAACAGAAGCATCTATTACCGTTCCGACGGCAAGTTCGACGCGTTCTCACTGTCACACGATGCCAACGTAGAGCAGGATATTTACTGTATGGGCGGATGCAAAGAGCTTGCAGCAAGTATTAACCGAATTGTTGAAGAAATATTAAACACAAAGGAGTGAAACAAAAATGCTTTTTTGGCGTTCATTAAAGAAAAACGCATATTTTCTTGTAATTGCCCTTTTTCTGCTTGCCTTTTCCTGCACGGTGTGGAATCCCCACCACCTTATAGTGGCACTGCCCGATCACGGATTTATTGATTCCACCGAGTTTTTTGTGCCGTTTTTACTGCTGCTGCCCATTTCGTTTTTACTGTACGATAATTACGAGATCGAGCTGGGGCTTACCTGCGGAGTAAAAACGACAAAGCTGCTTTTTACAAAATTCATTGCAATACTGCTGTTTGCCATTACCGCCGCTTTCTGTATGGTTGCACTGTTTGAATACGAACCGTATGTTCCACAACAATCGAAAATTATTATTCCCATACATATTCCCGAAAATTTTAAGGTATATATGTTTATTTCAGCCTTTGTTACCACGGTATTTTTCGCTTCGCTGTTTTTGTTTATGCGCGTTGCCATCAAAAACTGCTATGCTCCGGTAGGTTTGGGGGTTTTGGTATATACCGTGTTCAACGGATTTAATTACGATATCCACTCCGGTTATACGGATATAAGAAAATGCTTGTTTGACCCGTTCTTATCCAACTACTTTATGGGCGATACGGTGCTGACGGAGTATTACCGTGTAGGACCTTTATGGACATATAACAGACTGCTGTTTTTCGGAATAGCGGTAGTATTACTCGTTGCAACGTACTTCTTACTCCGCAGAGAGAAATTACACCAAGGCTTTAATGATTAACAGAAAGGATTTTAATACGATGAAAATAGAAATTAAGAATATTACAAAAATTTACCCCAGAGGAAAGAAAAAAGCGCTTAACGGCGTGAATATCGAGATCGGTCAGGGCATTTTCGGTCTTATCGGTCGTAACGGCGCGGGAAAGACCACGCTTATGCGTATAGTTGCAACCATTATGGACGCCACCGAAGGCGAGATATATTTTGACGGAAAAGAACTGAAGGCAAACAAAGACGAGTTCCGTTCTTCGTTGGGATACTTGCCTCAGAGCACAAAATTGATGCCCAGAATGAATATTGTTGAATTTTTGGATTACGTTTGTATTTTAAAAGGCATTAAGGACAAAAAAGAGAGAAAAGAAAGAATTACAAATGCCATAGAAACCGTAGGTCTTGTAGGTGAAGAAAAGAAACGCTTAAAGGCTTATTCCGGCGGTATGTTGCGCAGAGCAGGTATTGCACAGGCGTTAATCGGGGACCCCAAGGTACTCATAATAGACGAGCCTACTACCGGTCTTGACCCCGAGGAAAGACTGTACTTCCTTAACCTGCTTTCAAAGATAGCTATGGAGAGAACCATTATATTCTCCACCCATATCACCGCCGATATTGAGCATCTTTGCAACAACATCTGCGTGCTTGAGCAGGGAGAAGTAAAATATCTTGGCGAAAAGGCAAACTTTATTGACAGAGTTTCGGGGAAGATGTTTGAACATACGGGAACTAAAGAGGAAGAAGAAACCCTGCGCAGAGAAGCGACGGTGACCTCCGTAGCGTACATAGACGGAAGTCCCTGCGTACGTTACGTTGCGGAAAAGCCTTTTACGGAAAAGTCTATATCCGTTACCCCCACACTTGAAGACGCATATATTTATGCTTTAGGAGGAGTTAAGAGATGAAAAAAATTATAATTATTACACTTACACTTTTACTTATAATCGGCACCTTTGCGGGATGCCAATCGGAAGATGCAGGCGGAAACACCGACCCTATCGAAAGCTATGATAATGTTTCTGTATTCACTCCCGAAGGGAACGAGGACAAAACCGAAACCGAAAGCACGCCCGAAAACACGGAAAACAGCACCGTAGTAACGGGAAATATTGTTGCCAAGGACAAAAGATACGTTTATAAAGGCAACGATTTCGTTATCATTAACCTTGAAAACCAGACCGAAACCAATTATGTTGTTACTATTACGGGCACCTATTTTGATAAAAACGGCACTGAATTAAGGACGGAAACCCAGACCTTTGACCAGTTTGCCGCAGGAAACACCCACTATTTTCTGTTCCACCCCGAAATGCAGTTTGAAAAGTTTAAATACACATTCACCGTTGAGGAAACAAACGAGATAATGTATATAAACGACGTTGAATACGATTTCGGCGGACTTGTAGAAGGAAAATGGCCCGTGGACGAATTGGAGGAGCAAGGCGACCACACCTTTTATCCTATGATAATGGCGCATTGCGGTTTTAAAAACCACCGCACGGACAGAACATCCATAAACGTGGAATGGACTTCGGTACTATTCAACGAAAGCGGCGAGGTAATTTTTATATACAAATTCGGAAAGCTGTTCTTTGCAGGCGACCAGGAAAATTACTCCACACCCCACATTTATTACACCACCGAGGATAAGCTGGTTTGGCCCGAGGAGCTGAAGGGTGAGATATATTCCGTTGCCTGCATAACCTCTGTGGAAAAGCGCGGAGATTAATATGAAAAGAATTACATCTTGTTTTCTTTTGATATCTCTTATTCTTGCTGTTTTCTGCGGATGTGAGCAAAGCAAAAACGAGGTTTCAAAGGAAGTATCGAAAGAAATTTCAAAAGACGCTTCCCTGCCCGAAGAGGAAAGCGAAACCGAAATATCTATCGACACCGAAACACCGGGCGAAGCTCTGGAAGGTAAATTCGGCGAATACTGTTTTGAAAGCGAGCAGGACGGAAAAAGAGTAATTACCATATACAGCTATGAGCAGATCACCGATATAAATACCCGACGTGAAAACGGAGAATGGTTTTCTCTTACCGCAGAGGAGATGGAATATCTGATATGGGACACCAAAAACCTGATAGATACCTACGATATAGTGCGGATACGCAGTCTTGACGGCAGTATATCCACCTATTACGGCGCAAGCTTTTACGGCAGCGAGGATTATTACGCCTGCTTTAACGGGTTTGACATGGGTGAGGTTGAGGAAAGCTACAGCTTTGATTTTAAAGAAGAACTGCTGTGGGCGATGTACAAGCGTATTGAGGTGCTTAACAGTGCCTGCACCGAAGCCGCAACGGGTATGGATGAAAACACCCGCGACAGAATAGTGCTTTCCGATGCCGAGCCTATTACGGAAAAGGAGCTGAACGAGCTTGCCGAATACTACAACGACGTATTCGTACACGAGATCGACAAAAAAGGCTTTGAAGACACCGCGGGGGACGTATTTTACTTTAAAGCCGTGGGTACAAACATTGCGCTTTGGCACACAGAAAATATTTCCAAGGGTATATCCGCAAAAACCACCCGCGTGCTGGAAGGAAACTTCGGCTACAGCCAAATGGGAACATACAAATACGATTGCATATCCCCCAATATCGTTATTGAGCTGTGGAGCGAGGAAACCCAGAAAATGGTTGCCCGCATACGTATTGACGAGCAGACCGACCCCGAACTGATATCGGAACTGCGGACACGCTGTGATGAATTTTTGTTTATACAGGACACAGAGCAGTTCCCGCCCACCCATAATTACAGAGCCGCGGTATATCTTAACGGATTTACAGTCATAAATCATATGCAGGATATCGCCTTTATGTATTATCCCGAAGGAAATATCGACCAGTTTACGCTGGTGGTGGGAAACCCCGTGTTTTTTGAACTGGAAAACGGCAAGACCAGACTGGGAGCGTTGGGGTGCGAAAGCATATCCGAATTTGCAAACAGACTTCTTAAAGAAAGATTAAAGGAGAAATAAAAAATGAAAAAAAGAATATTTTTTCTTTTGCTTGCTTTTATTCTGTTGCTTGCTTCCTGCGGAGAAAACACAGAAGTTTCCCATACGGAAAGCGATACGGAAGAAGTGAGTATTCCCGAAGAAAGCGTGCCTGCCGACGGTTCTTTACCCGATATTGATATTGATATTTCCGTTCCCGAAGACGTATCTTCCGATACCGTTCCCGAAATAGACGGTACTGCACAGGAGGGAAAATGGGGCAAGTACACCTTTGTATCCGAGGAAAACGGGATGACCGTTGCGGGAATATATACGGCGGCGCAGGTTGATGAATTCAACAAAAAGCGAGAGCAGGGCGAATGGTTTGTAATTACCGAAGATGACCTGCGTGAGCTTCTGGACGACACCTTGATGCTGTTTACCGAATACGATATTATACGTGTTACCGATATAAACGGAAACGTAAAAAGCTTTGCGGGAGTGGGATATTACTCCACCGAGGAATATTACGGTATGTTTAACAAGGTCACTTCCCTGCCCGAATATTCCTTCTGCCTTGATACCGATATTGTTGAAGCCCTTATAACACGCATTGAAGTAATATACCCTCTCGTTTTGCGGCAGGAAGATATTGTTTCCTCCGACGGAGCGAAATTCGATATGAGCGCAATGATGGTATGCGGTTACGAAAGCCCGCCAAGCGAGGAAGAATACAAAGTAATATGCGGTGATATTGCCCACAGCTATGTATTTAACAAGCTTTCCGACAAAATAAAAAACAACACCCGCACGGCGGTTTTCTTTGAAAACGGAGTTAACCTGCGTAAGGTGAATACCACCGAAGAGCCGGAAAACATATTCCTCAACTGTATCCCCAATAAGCCCTATAAATACGAATATGCAACCGATGAAAAAAGCGTAGTTATTGAGCTTTACGATGAGCAGGCGCAAAAAGTGGTTGCTCTCGTACGCATTACCGACAAAGAACAGCTGGCGGAGATAGAAAGATTGTGGGTTGCCCTCTTTGACAACTGCGGAAACGTGGGATTTGAGGACAACACGGGGGTGGATAAATACCGCGTGTGCGTGCATCTGAACGGTTTTCCCAGCTGCTGGTATTCAAGCGTAAATCTATGCTCCTTCTTTTACCGCTACGGAGAGAATAACGATGCCTGGTCAACCTACAGCAATGATAATTTTGCATCGAATATGTTTCATCTCAACGGCTGCAAGAAGCTTGCGGATTATCTGGATAAAATAATTTACGATACCATAGGAGGTAAATAGAATGTTTGTAAAAGGATTTAACGCCACGGTTAAAAATCTGGTGCGTTCAAGAACCTTCTGGCTGTGTATGATACTGTTTGTGCTTCTCGTAGGTTGGCGGCTTTCCAAGCCCAGCTTCGGCTACGTTGATATGGAGACCTATGAGCAAATAACGGATACAGACCCCCGATTCGTGCTTACCGCCCACAGCTATTACAAGCTTATGGGCAACGTACCAAATATGTTTACTACCTACCTATTTCCGCTGGTAATGGTATTTTTTACCGCCATTGTTATTAACCGGGATTACGGCGACAGATTTTTTGAAATTGAAAAAGCAGGGGGAATGCGTCCGTCCGTATATCTGCTTTCCCGTATTGCGGCGCTTACGGCTTTGGGATTTGCCCTTATGCTTATTGCAAGCTTTGCCTACGTACACGGATATGTGATCACCCGAGGCGGTGTGGTCGATATGAGTTTTTGGGATTATATTGCCGATTCAACGGTGAGAATACTTCGTATGTGCTTATTCAAGGGCTTTCCCTGCACGGTGTTCTTTGTGGGCGTTACGTATTGTGTTGGCGCAATATTCAAGAACGGTATTGCCGCCGCCGTAATTCCCGCAATATACACGCTGGCGGTATATTTTGTGGATCTGCGCAGACCTGCCAACGACGGACTTTTGCTTGAAACCTTAAGCCACTACCCCACCAACGTATCCCATTTTTTCTATTTTTACAAGGTTCCCGGCGAGGACCAGCAATTCTGGTGCGATTTCTATAATATATCCTGGACAGACGTATTTATATCCATAGGATTTTTGACCGGAATAGCGGTTTTGGGATGTGTGATCTCTTATTTCCGCGTAAGAAAAAGAAATATTTAAAAAACCTTTTAAAATTTTATCTTTCCTTTACAATTGGCTTTTAAACTATGACCACAGTCTTTAAAAGACTTTCCTTTTTGAATATTTTGAGCCGACACGCCGAAGACACCGCACAGTTTCCTCGGCGTGTCGGTCTTTTTATATAAATATAAAAAAATATTTATAAAATTTGATAATTTATTGAGAATTGGGTTTTACACTTACACCGTAAAATAATATACGAAAGGTGTTTGTTATGAAAAGAGCGATAATCATACTGCTTCTACTCGCCCTTACCCTTGCCATGGCAACAAGCTGTGAAGACGGAAACAGCAAAGACAAATACGAAGAAAGCAACTACGATAACATTTCGGTGTTTCAGCCGCCTGACAATGAAAGCGAAAACGAAACGGAAAACGGTTCTGCTTCTCCCCTTACGGGTGAATTTACCGTAAAAGACAAGGTTTACGATTTCCGCGGCAACAATATTGCAATTGTAAGCGTTAAAAACGGTACCAACAAAGATTACAGCGTTACGATAAAGGGTTCTTTCCTTGATAAAGACGGTAACGTGCTTAAAACCGAAACACAAACTCTTGACCAATACTCCGCCGGATATGAAAACTACTTTTTGTTTGAGCCGAATATTGCCTTTGATAAATTTACTTATGAAATTGAAACTTCGGAAGCGGACGGACCGTTTTTTGCCAAGTATTTTGATTTCAAATATAACGGACTTAACTATACCCCTACCGTTATTCACTCCTTAATGGCGCAGGGCGATTATACAAGATATCCCACCGTAAACGCAGACCTGCGTTATGAATATACAAGTAATGAAACATCTTCTATTTACGTGCGCTGGGTGATAATGAGCGCGGAAGGCGAGATAATGGCACTATGCAACGACGTGCAGAGAGGCGACGTGCAGTGGGGTTTTGAAGACGCATGGGAGCCTTTCGCTATGCACATGACCACGGACCAAAGCTGGAAGCACCCCGAGGAATGGAAGAAATTTTCCGCAATATGCGTGGTAAAAGAAGTATCGGCAGATAAAGATAAAATATTTGATATACCCTATCCCGAATACGTTATTGAAGGAAGTATGCAGTAAAGGAGTAAAAAAATGAAAAAGACTATATTTTTATTAATTGCGTTGATGATGATATTATCAATGTTCACCGCTTGCAGTGAGGAAAGCGGAGATAATCTGTATGAGGAAAGTAACTACGATAACGTTTCCGTATTCAGTCCGACAGATGACGAAAGCAAAAACGAGGATAATGAAAGCGAAAACCAAGCCGAAGACTTTTCCTCCCCTGCCCTTTCGGGAGAATTTACCGTAAAGGACAAGGTTTACGATTTCCGCGGCAACAATATTGCCATTGTAAGCGTTAAAAACGGAACAAACAAGAATTACAGCGTTACCATTAAAGGAAAATATCTTGATAAAGACGGAAGCGTTTTGAAAGAAGAAACACAAACCCTTGACCAATACAGTGCAGGGTATGAAAACTATTTCTTCTTCGAGCCGAAAATTCCCTTTGACAAGTTTACTTATGAAATTGAGACTGCGGAAGCAAAGGGACCCTTCTTGGCGAAGGACTATAAATTCAAATATGCGGGTCTTCTTGAGAGGCCGGCATGTATACGGTCGCTCTTGGAACAACAGGAAGATTTCACAAAATATCCCACGGTAATGGCAGATATGCGCTTTGAATACACCAACGAAAGCGAAGCATCCTTCTGGATAACCATAGTATTCTTTAACGCAGATGGTGAAATAGCGGCAATATGCGACGAGGTTGACAGATATTATTCGCCCTCCTATTTTAAAGACGGCGCATGGGTTCCTTTTTACATTTACCAGACGACGGATAAAAACTGGAAATACAAAGGTGAATTGGATGATCTTACCGCTATATGCATTGTAAGAGGCGTTGTGCCCGACGGTGACGAGGTATGGTGGAGCATACTGCCCAAGAGAAGGACACCAGTTGAAGGAAGTATGTAATAAAGGAGTAAAAAAATGAAAAAAACTATATTTTTATTAATTGCGTTGATGATGATATTATCAATGTTCACCGCTTGCAGTGAGGAAAGCGGAGATAATCTGTACGAGGAAAGTAATTACGATAACGTTTCCGTGTTCCGTCCGACGGATACCGTAAGTAAAAACGAAGAAAACGTAAGCGAAGACCAAGCCGAAAACGTTTCTTCCCCTGCCCTTTCGGGTGAATTTACCGTAAAAGACAAGGTGTACGATTTCCGCGGAAACAATATTGCCATTGTAAGCGTTAAAAACGGCACCAACAAGGATTACAGCGTTACTATAAAGGGCAAATATCTGG
Source organism: Clostridia bacterium (assembly GCA_017537345.1). GTDB lineage: Bacteria > Bacillota > Clostridia > Oscillospirales > CAG-382 > SFLA01. Next base: position 85,231 of record JAFYKY010000009.1, read on the forward strand.
ACAAGGACGGAAACGTGCTGAAGGAAGAAACCCAAACCCTTGACCAATATTCCGCAGGGTATGAAAACTACTTTTTCTTCGAGCCCAAGATGGCGTTTGAAAAGTTTACTTATGAAATCGAAACCACCGAAGCAAAAGGCCCCTTTTTAGCAAAGGATCTGTTCTTCAGATACGCCGGCACGAAAGAAATGCCGAGCATTATATGGTCACTTGCAGGACAGGAAGATTTCACAAAATACCCCACGGTAATGGCAGATATGCGCTTCGAATACACCAACGAGAGCGAAGCTTCTTTCTGGGTTACAATGGTATTCTTTAACGCAGAGGGAGAAATTATGGCGATATGCGACGAGGTAAACAGATATGATTCGCCCTCCTATTTCGCTGACGACGGCTGGTATCCCTTTGACCTTTACCAGACGACAGATAAAAGCTGGAAGTATGACGGACAGTGGGAAGACCTTACCGCTATATGTATTGTAAGAGGTGTGGTTCCCGACAGCGATGAAGTATGGTGGAATATACTGCCCAAGAGAAGGACGCCCATTGAAGGAAGTGCGGAGTAAATATGAAAAAGACGATAGCTATATTAATTGCGGTATTAATGCTTGCGGCTGTATTTGCAGGCTGTAAGGATGACGGGAATATTTACGAAGAAAGCGACTACGATAACGTATCCGTATACACCCCCGAGCCCGACACAAACACAAGCGAAAACAAAAGCGAAGGTAATGTTTCCCTCACGGGCGAAATCGTTGTAAAGGATAAAATATATATTTACGGCGAAAAGAAGGCTGTGATCGTAACCGTGGAAAACAACACAAACAAAAACTATTCGGTTACCCTCTCGGGCAGTTTTCTTGATGAGGACGGAAATGTGGTTTCCGCCGAAGAACAAACCTTTGCTGAATATTCCGCAGGGTACAGCGGTTATTTCCTTTTTACATCCGATGTTGATTTTGAATCATTTTCCTGCACCATAGATACTGCCGAAACAGACGGACCCTTCCACGCAAAGGACGTTGTGCTCAAGTTCCACGGACTTGAAGAACAAATGGATTATAATCTTGATAGCGAAAAGTTCGATGCAGGCGACCACGAGAAATATCCCACACTGGAAGTGCGATTTTCCGCCGCATATAAGGGAAAAACCGAAAACTTAAAGGCTTGTATTCTGTGGGTAATGATAAACGAAAAGGACGAAATAGTCGATATATTCGGCAGATGTCCTATGCTTACGACAAACGGCAGAGAAAACCACCAGAACCTCCCTTTGTTCCAGTCTACGGACGGACCCCTTGTATGGCCCGAGGAATGGCAGGGAGATATAAAGGCTGTTCCCGTTTTGATGCTTATCACCGACAGCCAGAGCGAGGTGGATACCTGGTGTGCAAAATACAGCTCCTGATTGACAAAACACACGTTTTAAGCTATTATTTAACCGAAAGGGCGGTGTGAAAGATGGCGCGTATTCTGATAGTTGAAGACGAAATACTCATAAACAGACTTATACACGATGGGCTTACCTCTGCAGGACACGGATGTGAATCTTCCCTTGACGGGGCGCAAGCTCTTGAAATGCTGGAAAACCAAAAATACGATCTTATAATACTTGACGTTATGCTGCCCAAAATGTCAGGCTTTGAAGTGATAAGGCATATCAAGGACACCCCCGTTATATTCGTTACTGCGAAAAACCGTCTTGACGACAGACTGATAGGTCTTGATCTGGGCGCGGACGATTATATAACCAAGCCCTTTGAAATGCCCGAACTGCTTGCCCGCGTACGCGCGGTACTGCGCAGAACGAAAAAGAGCGAAAAGTTTGTTATGGATGAGCTTACCGTTGATTTTGAATCCAAAAAGGTATACAAAAGCGGAAAGGAAATAAAGCTTACCGCCAAGGAGTTCGGCGTGCTGGATATGTTTATAACCAACAAAAACTGTCTGCTTACGAGAGAACAGATACTGGACGCCGTGTGGGAATATAATTTCGACGGAGAGTCCAACCACGTTATAGACGTATACGTTCAGCAATTACGCAAAAAGCTGGAATTGAAGGACAAAATAAAAACCGTTTTCGGTGTGGGATACAGGCTTGAGGTATGAAGCGCAAAAGATTTTTTGAAAGATCATATTTTATAACCCTCGTGCTGTTTCTGGCGTTTTTTAACGCGGGTATTTTTGCCCTTGCCGCATATACCCACGCAAACAGCGTGGATGCGGCAAAGCAGGTATGTATATCCGAGCAGTTTGCCATTATGGAAGCATTTGAACGAGATTATTCAGACGGCGGCGAAACCGACGGATATTTCCTTATGCTTTCATACGGCACTCATTACGAGGAAAAGGGAATTCTTTTGCGCTTTGCAAACGAAAAGAAAACGGCATATTCTAATATACCCGATACCTTCCCTATCCCCGAAAAGGGAGAAATGATCATCCAAAACACAGACGGAAAAAAGTATATTTTTATAAGCGACACCGTCTGCGGCGGAAAATACGTTTTGACCTACGCAAAGGATATAAGCTATCTTAACGAACAGCTTAAAAGTCTTGCTGTCGTATTCGGCGGGGTTTCGGTGCTGGCTTCCGTAATACTTGCTTTTTGTCTGTACTTCGTGCAGAGAAAGCTGTATACGCCTTTAAAAAGACTGCAGGATGCGACAAACGCCGTATCTCGCGGGGATTTTACCGTGCAGGCGGACGAAACGGGCAACGATGAATTTGCGTCTCTTGCCGGCGATTTTAACAGTATGACAAACAAAATAAACGATCAGATGAGCGAGCTTAAAAGCGTTGCCGAGGAAAAACAGCGTATGCTGGATAATCTGGGACACGAGATGCGCACTCCCCTCACCTCCATATACGGCTATGCGGAATATGCCTTCCGCAATAAGCTGGACGAAGAAAAGCACCTGCAGACAATGCTAAACATTATGGATGAATCCAAGCGGCTGAAGCGTATAGGCGATATACTGCTGGAGGGAGCGTACCTGCGGGAAAACAAAATTGAAAAAAGTGTTTTTTCTGCGGTAAAGCTGCTTGACCGTATACACGGCGTCTTTGTTATGCGGGCGGCGGATAAAGAAGTTAAGATCACCTGCAGATGCGAGGACGTATATCTTAACGGCGATAAAGCGCTTATAGAGATACTCGTTTCCAACCTGACAGAAAATGCGCTCCGCGCCTGCAAAAAGGGCGGAGATATAGAACTGGGCGCATACGTTGCCGAGAGAGCAAAGATCATTTACGTCAAGGACAACGGGATAGGAATGACAAGTGAACAGCTATCCCGCATAACCGAACCCTTTTACCGCACCGACAAAGCCCGCAGCCGCGCTGAAGGCGGAACGGGGCTTGGACTTGCCTTGTGCAAAACTATTGCCGATTCCCACGGGGCGGAGCTTTATTTTGAATCCGAGCCCGGAAAAGGCACCACCGCGTATCTGCAGTTCACAAAGGAAGGAGAAGATGGAAAATGAACCGAACCACCAATATATTTATTAAAACTGCATCGCTTATACTTGTATTCGTGCTTGTTCTTTCCTCCTGCGTGGTTATGCTTTCCTTTGCAGAGGAAGGAAAAGCAGAGCCTATTGACAGATTTTCATCGCCCGATATACAAGGAACAAACGCGCCCGTTTCAAGAGAAAGCCTTGAAAAAAAGTTTTCCAAATACAACACCGAAACCACGGAAAACGGAAAGAAAATTATTACCGTTTACGATACCGAAACCATAACGGACATTTCACACAGAAAAAGTCTGGGTGCATGGCTTTATCTCACCACGGAGGAAATGCTGTATCTTATTGAAAACACGGTGGAAATGTTCAAAACCTACGATATTATCCGTGTTTATGATAAGGACGGGAATCTCCTCTCCTATTACGGACTGTCCTTCTATTCATCTGAAGAATATCTTGCCTGCTTTAATGGATTTGATTACGATATTAACGATATTTCCTTTAGTATGAAGACGGATATATTCAACGCCGTGTTTGCACGCGCCGCGGTTTTGAACAGCGCGGTATACGATGCATACCTTAACGGTACCGGCGGACGGGCAACGGCTATGATAACCGATATGAAGTACGCCCCCAACAGCGATGAAGCGAACGTGCTCAGCTACGGTCTTAACCCTTGGTCAAAGGATAAGACCGATGAAAACGGCAATCCCGTCCCCTCAAGCAAACATTACGGCGTATGGATATTTGATAAATCCCTTATATGGTTCAGCGGCGATTCCGCAGAGGTGGGCTTGGGCTTCAGCCCTCTGGATATGGAGGCGTTGTATCCTGAAAAATTTAATTTTGATACTATAGGTCAGATAAAATATGACCAAAACGGAAAGGTTATCGTGGCGGAGGTATACGATTCCGAAACCAGACAGATGATAGCCCGTGTCCGCTTTGACGAAATTAACGACCCCGAAATAATCGAAAAAGCGGAAAAACTGCAGGAGGAGATATTCGGTCGGATGGAAAGCACGGACAACGGCTTTAACATCAGCGAGCATTATATCGTGCTGTATCTGAACGGCTTTGAATCCGATACGGTGGTTATGCACCCACGATACGCTTATTTCGCAGACGGAGATCTTACAAAATACGATCTTTACGAGGACGGTCTGTTTATGGATTACACCACCGTATATTCAGACGGAAGCGTGTTTGCATCCTATATGAACGAAATAATAAAAGACCGCTTGGAAAAATAAATATATAACCAACAAATTCCCGTTTTGAAAAAAGCGGGAATTTTTTATAAAAAATATATAAAATTTGATGTTTTCTTGAAAATTGCCCTTTATGATACTTTTGTAAAATCAAAAAGGAGAAGTGAATATACTTATGAAAACATTAAAAACAACACTGCACGGATTTATAATAACACTGCTTTGCGTTCTTTTGCTTTGCGGCTGCGATTCCGGTTACAAGCCTATAGACGGCGTTATTTCGGATTACGACGATGAATCAAAGATACAAGTGGATATTGATGACAAGGAAACCAGCAAAACATCGGATAACTCCGCAGAGCAAACGACAGGTGAGTTTTCGGTAAAGGCAAAGAAATATGCTTTTGACGGAAACGATCTTTTGATTCTGGATATACATAACCAAACAAACAAAGACTGCGATATAGATATAACCGTAAATTACAAGGACGAAAACGGAAACGTAGTTAAAACTGAAAAGCAAAGCTTTACAGGATTTGCGGCAGATTATAAAAACTACTTTTTGTTTATGCCGGGTATCGTTTTTGCAGATTACGAATATAAAATAGACGCGGCAAAACACGATGGAGACTGCCCCGCGCAAAACATGGTTTTTGAGAAGTCCGGTGGGTGGGAAGAAGTACCTATGCGTGCAAATTACGAAAACTACGACTATACTGTGTATCCTACCATAATAGCAAAAACCAAATACCGCAACAATAATCAATGTTCCATTGTAATCGCCGACATACAGATAATTTTGGATAAAAACGGCGAAATATATAAAGTCTGCGAAAAGACCGAAACCATGATCAGCGCTTCAACCGATATTTATAAATCTACCACAATATATTTTACCAAAGAAGATAAACTTACGTGGCCGGAAGAATTAGACGGCGATTGTGCAATAATAATCGCTGTGCAAAGCGTTACCGTGCACTGATAAAAAAGAGAAAACAATGCTTCCCAAAACATATATCAATACATTGAAGAATCTGTTCCGTTCAAAAACATTTTGGCTTATGGTATGCCTACTGGCTATGGCTGCAGCACGAGGCGCATATAACGGGTATTACGGCGGAGACAACGATCCGGAAACCGTACTGTATTACAACGATTATATTCAGGTCATTTCAAACAGCTGTATATCCACATTGTTGCAGTACGTTATGCCCATATTTGCAATAATTAACGTGGCGTTGGTTATCAACCGCGATTACGGTGATAAGTTTTTTGAAATAGAAAAAAGCGCGGGAGCAAAGCCTTCCTTGTACGTTATGGGAAGAACAGCCGCGTTGACCACTGTCAACGGGATAGCTCTTGTAATTGCCCACTTTGGTTGCTTTTACCTTTATATCTACACCCGCAACGGGATTGACGGTATGACATGGTACCAAATACTGTCCGATTCATTTATACGCATTTTGCGCGTGGATCTTTTTGTTGCACTTCCCTGCATCCTATTTTATATGGGAACGGCATATTTGATCGGAAACCTATTCAAAAGCGGCGTTGCTGCAACCGTACTGACATCATCCTACGCCATAGGGTATTTTCTAATCAACCTGATATTCCGCCACAGAATCGGAGAAACCTATTTTAATTATTTCAGCCCCGTTCCAAAAAAGCTGCGGCAGTATTTCCATTTCTACGATACGGAATGGTTTGAAGAACTATTGGTGAACTTCGATTTATCGGTGGGAAAGGCGGCTTTCTGCATAGCGTTCCTTTGCGGTATTTTCACGCTTGGCGTCGCATTGTCTTATCTGATAACACGCAGACGCAACGCCTGAAACCAACCCTTAACACAGCACTTCCCGTTTTGAAATATAAACGGGAATTTTTTTGCGCTTTTTTATAAAAAAGTGCGGGATATTTTACTTTTTATTGAGAATTGCCCTTTATGATACCTATATAAAGGAAATAAAAGGAGAAATGTATATGAAAAAGGCGATTTGTTTGCTTGTTGCAGCATCCTTGTGTCTTGTTTTTTTGATTTCCTGCGGGGAAACCGAAACCAAGCACGAGATAAGCGATTACGATTCCGTATCCCGCATAACCGCAGAAGAAAACGATGCTTCCGGCAACCGGACAGACGGTGTCTCCCAAGCCCCTGCGGAAGGCGAAATCGTGGTAAAGGACAAAAAATACGTTTTTGAGGGGACCGACCTCGTTATTCTTGAAGTGGATAACAAAACCAACCGCGATTATTCCATAACGATAAACGGCACGTATCTTGACGAAAACGGAAAAACGCTGAAAACCGAAACCCAGACATTTGACCAATATTCCGCCGGATATAAAAACTACTTTTTGTTCCGTCCGGGAATTAATTTTGATAAATTTTCCTACACCGTAGAGTTAAACAAAGCCTCCTCTACCCTTTTTGCCAAGGATATTGAATTTGAATTCCAAGGACTTTCGGAATTCAGAAGCGTTATAAGCGAGCGGATCCCTCTGGGGGATTACAAACAATATCCCGGCATTATGTCCCAATATGCCTATAAATACAGCGGAAATGAACGAGTACTTATTAACCTTGATTGGATACTCTTTAACGAAAAGGGCGAGATAATATATATAAACTACCGCGGAGATTGGCTTAACCCCGGTCAGGATTTTGATACCTACGATAACCACTGGCTATACCACACCGCAACAGACGAGCTTGTGTGGCCCGAAGGCTGGAAGGGCAATATAACCGCCATAACCGCAGTACACCGTGTAGCAACAACGTTCCCCGATCAAAACGCAGTTCCCGAAGAGAGTACCCCATCTGAAGAAAGCGCTCCCACAACCGATCGGAATGACGGCAGAGAGCCTATGGTTGCGGTATACGAAGACAAGCCGAGAAACATAACGGTGGAAATATACGATGAAAATACTAAGGAGCTTGTAAAAAGCTTTGAAATAACCGACCGCAAGGAATGTAACGATCTGTATTTTAATTTTAACAAATGCTTTGCGGATGCCTGCAACGAATACCCCGACCATAACGTTACGGGGGAGGATAAAAATTACAAAGCAGAGTACAGAGTTCTTGTGCGGTACACCACCTATGCGGATGAAGAAAAGACAGAGGTTGCTCTTTGCGCCGAGGTATGCTACCCCCACGGATACACAAATGAAATATACAGTATCGTACACTATGACGTATTTGAAACCTATAATATCAATAACGGCAAAAGCTTTATAGAGCCTATTGACGAATACGTAAAGAAAGCGTTGGAGGAATAAATAATGAAGAAAAATATTGCTTTATTGCTGTTTTTTACCTTGATTGCCGCTATGCTTGTTTCCTGTGATGAACAGAAATCCACACAGCACGAGATAAGCGATTACGATTCGGTTTCCGCCGTCACGCCCGATGACGGGCAGATAAGCGGTGAAATTACCGTAAAAGACAAAAAATACGTTTTTGAGGGAAAGGACGTTGTAATACTGGACGCGCAAAACGGTACCGACACCGACCTTTCCATAACAATAAACGGCACGTACCTTGACGAAAGCGGTAACGTACTTTTGACCGAAACAAAAACCTTTGAGCAGTTTTACTCAGGTTGGCAAAACTACTTTTTGTTTAACCCAAAGATAAATTTTGCAAAATTCACCTACACCGTGGAAAGCGTTAAAGCAACAGAAGAATGCTTTATGAAAAACGTGGCGGTGCAGGCGGGAAAACCGTTTTCGGGCAGAAATGATGATAACGCCGCGCTGGTATGCGATTTTGCCGCATCCAACGGAAACGATTTTACAATAACCCTTGGAGCAAGCATAGTGCTTTTTAATGAAAAAGGCGATATCGTCTTTATCGTACACAAGACCGACCCGTACACAAAAAATCCCACTCACCCCGAGTTTTCCGCGTCTTTTGATGAATGGAACAGATTTTTTATATATACGGATACGGAGCACGCTATAGGAAATCTTGAACTGCCCGAGCATCTGCAGGGTGAATTAACGTCCGTCATCTGCGTTGATATAATTGAAAAAGGAGAATAAATATGTTTAAGCAAACCTACAAAAACACAATTAAAAACCTTTTAAGATCTCCGGTTTTCTGGTTCATACTTTTGGTTTTGATCTTTACCGTAATGTATGACGAATATACCGGACATTTCGGCGGGGACACCGAAGCCACGTTTGTGTTAAGTTACCAAAACTTTGTGCAGACTATGACGAATATTACCTGCGCCGCCATACTGTTTTATCCCCTGCCTATATTTACCACCTTTACCGTGGTATTGATATTAAACCGTGATTACGGCGATAAATTCTACGAAATAGAAAAATGCGCGGGACTGCGCCCCTCCACCTATATTCTGGGCAGACTTGCGGCATTGGTAACAGTAAATTTCGTAGTGCTGGTTTTACTTAACATTACGGCGTCAATATATTACACCTTCTCCCGCGGCGGCGTGGAAGGGCACACGGCAATGGAGCTTATAAAAGAAATCCTGATACGCACTATCCGTCTTGATATTTTCGTTGCTATGCCTACCGTTTTGTTCTATATCGGAATTACCTATCTTGTGGGCGCGCTGTTTAAAAACGGTATTCCCGCGGCAGTTACCTCCATTGGTTACGTTATAGCTTTCTATATGGGATTCCTTATGTTCAGATACCGTGTAGACCCCTTGTATTTTGATTACCTTTCCCCCGTTCCCTGGAAGCTGCGCCAGTATTTCCATTATTATCAAACCGAATGGTGGGCGGATTTCATTGTAAGAAACGACCTGAGTATTGGAAAGGTTGCCATATGTATAGCCTTCCTTTCCGGTGTGGGAATCGTGGGCTCGCTTATAGCTTATCTGTGCACACGCAAGAGAAACGTGTAAAAAAGAGGTGAAAATCTAAAAAATGCTGTTTTTAAGAGCAATTAAAAAGAATATCTATTTTCTTTTTATAGTGTTGGGAGTGCTGATCTTCTCCTGCCGATTCTGGGAGGCTATGCCCCTAATCGCCGCACTACCTGCCCAGGGATTTATTGATTACACAGAAAAAGTAGTACCATTTTTGCTGGTTTTACCCGTTTCCTTTTTGCTGTACGATCAATATGAGATCGAGCTGGGGCTGACTTGCGGTGTAAGGACTACAAAGCTGCTGTTTGGAAAATTCTGCGCAGTGGTTATGGGCGCCGCTATCCCTTCGGTGCTTATGGTAATACTGTATAAATACGCGGAATACATTCCGCAAAACGGAGAAAAAGTACGTATTCCTATATTCATACCTGAAAACTTCAAATGGTATATGCTTGTATCCGTATTGGTTACCGTGCTGTTTTTTGCATCCCTCTTGCTGTTTGTAAGGGTTGCCACCCGCAACTGCTACGTCCCCGTGGGACTGGGAATTCTTGCATACACTATAGGAGATTCCCTTAACAAAAACATACATTCCGGCGCCGAGGATATAAGACACTGTTTATACGATCCCTTTATATCCAACTACTTTATGGGCGATACGGTGCTTACCGAATATTACCGTGTAGGTCCGCTGTGGACATATAACAGACTTCTTTTCTTCGGATTGGCAGTTGTAATGCTGGTTGCTACATTCTTTTTACTCCGCAGAGAGAAATTACACCAAGGCTTTAATGATTAATTGAAAGGAAAAACATTATGAAAATAGAAATTAAAAACATAACCAAAATCTACCCCAGAGGAAAAAAGAAGGCGCTTAACGGCGTGAATATCGAGATCGGTCAAGGCATTTTCGGTCTTATCGGTCGTAACGGTGCGGGAAAGACCACACTTATGCGTATTATTGCAACTATTATGGACGCAACGGAAGGCGAGATTTACTTTGACGGCAAGGAATTGAAAGCAAACAAGGATGAATTCCGTTCTTCCCTCGGTTATCTTCCCCAAAGCACAAAATTGATGCCCAGAATGAATATTGTTGAATTTTTGGACTACGTTTGTATTTTAAAGGGAATAAAAGACAAAAAAGAACGCAAAGAAAGAATTACAAATGCAATAGAAACCGTTGGATTGGTAGGAGAAGAAAAGAAGAGATTAAAAGCATATTCGGGCGGTATGTTGCGCAGAGCAGGTATTGCACAGGCGTTAATCGGGGACCCCAAGGTACTCATAATAGACGAGCCTACTACCGGTCTTGACCCCGAGGAAAGACTGTATTTCCTTAATCTGCTTTCAAAGATAGCTATGGAGAGAACCATTATATTCTCCACCCATATCACCGCCGATATTGAGCATCTTTGCAACAACATCTGCGTGCTTGAGCAGGGAGAAGTAAAATATCTTGGCGAAAAGGCAAACTTTATTGAACGTGTTGCGGGCAAGATGTTTGAACATACGGGAACCAAAGAGGAGGAAGAAACCCTGCGCAGAGAAGCGACGGTGACCTCCGTAGCGTACATAGACGGAAGTCCCTGCGTACGTTACGTTGCGGAAAAGCCTTTTACGGAAAAGTCTATATCCGTTACACCTACGCTTGAAGATGCATATATTTACGCTTTAGGCGGTGTTAAGAGATGAGAAAGGAGCTTTTTCACATGAAAAAGTTTTTGGTAATGCTCTTAGTGTTTGTTACCCTGCTGACGATGTTGGCAGGGTGCAGCGAGGATGGCGAAACCAGCGATTTGAACATCTATTCCGAAGCCAGCTACGATAATGAATCAAGGTTTGTGCCGGAAGAGGAATCCAAAGAGGGTGCCGAGTCTCAAAGTAATGTAAGCGGCGAAGGGAATACTTCTCTTTCCGGCGAATTTATTGTGAAGGACAAAAAGTACACCTTTGAAGGGAATGACCTTGTTATTGTTAGTGTTGAAAATCAGACCAACAAGAATTACAGCGTCACCATTACGGGAACGTATCTTGATAAGGACGGGAACGTACTGAAAACCGAAACACAGACTTTCGATCAATATTATGCGGGATTCAGTCAATATTTCTTATTTGAACCCGGGATGGCATTTGATAAATTTTCGTATACCTTTGATGCTAAAGAATCCAACGATCCTATTTGCTTAAAAGGCGTCGGATTGAAATATAATGGAATCAAACACAGCACCGGCGTGATAGACGAAGAAATGGCCCAAGGAAATTACACAAAATATCCCACCATTTTAGCGTCATATTCCGGCGAGCACACGGGCACGGCGGAGGTGAACGTTTGGGTCAGATGGCTTTTGGTGAACGAAAAAGGAGAGATCCTTTTTTCGTTTGATAGGAAATGCAGATTCTATCCGGGCGACAAATACGAAAACGGAGAGACACATTATGAACTTCACCAAACTAAGGATGAAGAATGGGAGTGCCCCGAAGAATGGGAAACGATGCAAGCAATCCCTGTATTCGTAGATTACTCAACCGATATGGAGCATCTTTGGCCATTTCAATATCCGTCTTGAGAGGTAGTATATGTTCTTAGCGACTTATAAAAATACTCTGAAAAATTTGATCAGATCCACCACCTTTTGGTTAGCTATTGCCGTACTTGCTATTGTAGTGATACAAGGCGTGAACGAAGGCTTTTTTCAGGTGGATACTGAACCAAATTTTGTACTCACCTACCAAAATTACATACAAAGCATCATCAATTCTCTTGGTTCAAAATTGTTAATGTATGCGCTTCCGATTTTCTCTGTAATTACCGTGGTTTTGGTGCTTAATCGAGACTATGGTGACAAGTTCTTTGAAATTGAAAAAGCGGCAAATATAAAGCCTTCTTTCTATGTTTACGGAAGACTTTCGGCACTTATCAGCGTTAACTTTGCAGTCCTTCTTTTGAGCAATCTCTTTTTCATGTATTGGTATCTGTATACATGCGGTGGCGTTGAAGGACTGACAACGTGGGAAATGATTTCGGAGACGTTTGTGCGCGTTCTGCGGGTAGATATCTTTGTGGGGATGCCCTCATTGATCTTCTATATTGGGCTGACGTATTTTGCGGGAGCAATCTTCAAGAACGGTATTCCTGCGGCAATTGTGGGCATGGGTTATGCGATTGGTTTCTATGCGGGGTATATAACACTGCGTTTCCGTATTGCGGAAGAATACTTCAGTTACTTTTCACCCATTCCCCAAAAGCTTCGGAGGTTTTTCCATTACTACGATACTGAGTGGTTTGAGGATACGATTAAAAGGCAGAATACATCCGTAGCAGACGTTGCGTTTTGTATTTCGTTCCTTGTGGGAATTGCGGTTCTTTGCAGTGTGATTTCCTATATCAGAGCGAGACGGCGTAATAATTAAAGAGGAGACAGACCCATTATGAAGAAAACCTTAGTGATTATTTTAACACTTGGACTGACGCTGGCTGCCTTAGCAGGGTGCAAGGATGACGACACCAATATCTACACCGAAGCAAGCTATGACAGCGTATCTGAATTTGTGCCCGACAACGTTTCCGGTGAAGAAACAGAAAACAGTAATTCCTTAACGGGAGAATTTGTTGTAAAGGAAAAGAAATATGTTTACGAAGGAAACGATCTGGTGGTTTTGAACGTAGAAAACAACACCAACAAAAACTACGTTGTTACTATTACGGGCACGTATCTCGATGCAAAAGGAAACGTCTTAAAGACAGAAAACCGGACCTTTGATCAATTTTCCGCAGGATACGGCAACAATTTTTTGTTCGCTCCGGATATGACCTTCGATAAGTTTGAATACAAGCTTGAAACCTCCGAAGCGGACGGGCCTTTTTATGCCGATAAGTTGGAATATAAATACAACGGTCTGCGGGAAATACCGTATTATATCCCGGAGCAGATCTCCAAAGGCGATTACACTATGTATCCTTCTCTGCTGGCAAGCTTTTCCTATAAATACACGGGAGATGCAGACGTTCAGGCGGATATCAAATGGCTGCTTGTAAATGAAAGCGGTCAGATCGTTTATATAGCGGAAAAATCCCGTATTATAAACGTCGGGCAGGGCTTTGACAGATATTTCGATACTGTGGTGCTTTACACTCTGGAGGGTGATCTTGTGTTGCCCGATGAATGGAAGGGCGATATTCAGGCAATTCCCATCTTACAAAGCATAGCTAAAAATACGCAGTAATAATAAACAATAACGAGGCAAAAATGAAAAAGATCTTTTTACTTATAACGGCGCTTTTGCTTACCATAAGTATTTTTACGGGATGCGAAAACAACGATAACCAAGCCACCAACGATATCGAAAGCTACGATAACGTGTCCGTTTTTATACCCGAAGCGAGCGGAGAGGCAGATACCGATGCTTCGGCAGCGTTATCCGGCGAGATGGTGGTAAAGGACGTAAGATACACCTGGACAAAGGGTGATATTGCCGTTATAACCGTTGAAAACGGCACAAATAAAAACTATTCCGTTACGGTAAAATGCGTGTTTTCGGATAAAGACGGAAACACATTAAAGACTCAGGCACAGACCTTCGACCAATATTCCGCAGGGTACACGAATAATTTTATATTTGTGCCGGAGGTAGAGTTTGAATCCTATACCTACACCATAGAAACGAAAGAAGCCGAGGGCCCATTTTATGCAAAGCACGTTACCAGTGCGTTCAGAGGCTTGGAAATGATCGACGGATACATTATGTCGGAATGTGAAAAAGGCAACTGGGAAACCTATCCTTCCGTTGTGGGCTTTTTCAGCTTTGGATACGATTGTGAAACCACTGTCAAATCCTATTCCCGCTGGCTGCTCGTAAACGAGCAAAACGTGGCGGTATATTGGGAAGATTATATATCCTGGCTGGATTACGGTCAGGTCGCGGGCGAAGGCTGGGGTATGACGTACGTTTACCAGACCACCGACAGAAGCTACCAGATGCCAAAGGAATGGCAAGGAAATATAAAAGCTATTGTGTCTGTTACCGCCCTCACCACCGAGCCTAAACCCGCTCCCCCTTCCTCAACAAATTAAACAGTAAGCAAAACACCGCCGAGGTTTATTAAAATCCTCGGCGGTGTTTTTGCCTCATCCTAATACAACATACATTAATGCGGTGGTATTTTCCGGATCATCAGGACATTTGAGTATGCCATTGGCAATCAAATCGTTCACTGACATCCTTCTCATTTTATAGAATTCCATTCTGATGTTATATCCAAGGTTATCATGCAAAACCTTATGGCTGTACTTTTTAAAGATTTCTTCGACGTTATCATACGCACAGAGCATATTTTCCATAAGTTTATTATAATTCCTATGCTCTTGGAAAAGCTGACCGATTTTATCCCAACTATCACTTGTTAGCACAAGAACATCGGAAACTGTCTCTCCGCTATCGGATGTATGCGCAAATTTTCCTTCTATGTTTTCCCATACATTTTTCTCGATATCGGAAAAAGATGTCACATGGCGTTTATTTCTAATACAGTCGCACAACAGCAATATTTCGTCGCGGTTCGGAGGGAATTCGCCATAAACCCAAAGCATATTTTTTCCATCTCCGTTTCCGTTTTGCCCCATACCTACATCCTCAGGATATTCAAATATCTCGTATCCAACAAATCCCCAAGATTCGCCGTTAGCGCGTATAGGCGGGTCATAAACATTACTTTTTGCCTTGACAGAATTTTCAATTAAACGGTCGATAAGGTGAGGCACTAACCACCAACGGATAATATTATCGTCAATGTGGTCTCCTGCAATACCGAGCTTTCGAATATCGTCAATCCTATCGTCCATAAACTCACCGATAAGTCTGCTTCTTTCCCTTGCACCCTGTCTTATAACATCATAAATTTCTATTTGACAATCTTTATCAAGTATAAAGAAATTGGTGATGTATTTATCCCCTTGTTTTTCAAGAAGAGTAGCTTGATGCAACATTTCAACTTCCTCCTCCATATAAGGAAGCGCAACGCCAAGCTCAATAGACAATTCTTCAATCGTCGAAGGATTATTGCTCGCTTGCAATAAAATGTTGTTGGGTATCTTTCTGTTAACCGCTTTCCAAGGTAATCCGCTTGGTTGATCACCACTTGCTACAAATCCTACATTTTCGGGATTATAACTGCGTTTTCCAAATTCTCTTGCCATATTCATACCTTCTTTCAAAATTTCTCTTGCGCGGAGAAGTTTTGACTTCACCGTGTTTGTGGGAAGTGAGAGCAACGATGCAATTTCACGAACATTCTTATCCTCTATATAATAGGCAATGACAATATTGCGATAATCACTTTTGATGAACGCCAGCTCTCGCCGAAGCAGAGCCATTTGCTCTGTGTGTATCATTTCATCAAGAACATTTTCGCCTTCGTCTTTAAGTTCATAATCACCGATATCGGAACCGGTTACCGACTCGTTTCGATTATGTTTTTGCTTTGCCCATACCGAATAACGGTTGCGTGCTATCTGCCATATCCACGCCGAAAAGCTTGTGGGTATCGTCCCCTTATTCAAAGCCGCGATAATCTGGAGAGAAATATCTTGCGTTAAATCCTCTGCCTCAACATGGCTTCCTGTCTTTTTAAGGCAGAAATAAAACAACTTTCCCATATAGTTTTCGGTAAATTCAATAATAAGTTTATCACGCATTTTGTTCGCTTTTTGCATTGTCTCATCTCCTTTCATACATATAGTGTGGCGTTTTTGAATTTGGGTGCATTGATTTTGAAATAATTATACCATAAATATTTACTTTGTCGAGAAAATATTGAGTATGGCATCTATATCAATAATTCATACGTTATAGACAAATTACCGCAAGAAGAACACCGCCGTGGGGATTAACCTTCGGCGGTATTATATCAATGAAATATAAGCTCTCCGTTTTCGTCGGCGGTTGCGGTTTTAAAGGTCATAGTTCCGGCATATCCGTCAATGCCTTTATATCCCGCAAAAACTATTTTATCCTTCCAGACGGCACCCTTGGGAACCGACGCGCATGGGATTTCGGGATTTTTGGGCGTTCTCCAATTATCAAAAGGATTTTCGGATACCATATACCGCGCCTTTGCGTTGAGGCTGAATATCAAATAATATCTGTTTTTATAAAAGATATAATCCGGGCATTCGGGCTCGGTGCCGTCTTCGGAAATATATATCGGCTTGTTTGTATCCTGCCAATTTTCAAGATCCTTTGACACAAAATGAGCAAGACAGCCTTTTTTCTCCGCAAGAAGTGCGGTGGTAATGATCATGTGGAACAGTCCGTCCTTGTCCTTGATAATCTTCGGATCTCGGGCACGGGCACGGTTGTACTTTTCGGGCAGGAAAAAACCGAAGTTTTCATCCTTTTTAAAATGATATCCGTCATCGGATACACTGCGGCAGATCGGTGCCGCAATAGTTCCTCCCCGCCTCACGGTATAATACAGATACTCCACTCCGTCCTGCTGTATCCAGGAGCCGGTGCATATGGATCCTTCGGCGGGATCTGTTATTTCCACCGCCATAGGATGAACGTACCACTTCGAAAAATCCTTTGTTGAAATATGCTCCCATTGATGCGCGCCCATTCCCCATTTGCTGTAATGATGGTGGCGGTCTTTAAGATAAAGAACGTGATATTCATCACCGCGCACGTAAGGCATACAATCCCCGACAAAGACATCTTTTTCGGGCCGCCAGCCTTCTGCGTTTGAAAATACGCCCAAAACACTTGGGTTCTCCTGCTTGGCGGGGTAATAAATCTCGGTTTGTATTTGAAAAGCCGTTTCAAACCCGTCTTCCGGTCGGAACAAACGTGTACCCATAGGCCACTCTTCATCAACAAGTGCGCCGTTAACGTATAACTCTATTCTGTGCTTCATCAAGACAACGGAAACACCGTCGCCCTGCTTAACGCCGCCCTTCAGCACCAGCGGTTCAGAATGAGAATCATACTGAACCTTGCAAAGTAATTGGTCTTTATTGGTTTGTATTTCAATGGATTTTCTTTCATTATTGTACGAAACGACGTAAAACGGCATTTCGTAAACAACAAACGATAACTTCAAATCCTTCATATCCTACCTCGCTGTTTTGGCAAAATAATGTGTGTCGTATTTATTATAGCATTGTTTTTTGGATTTTGCAAATAAACTTACAGCTAAAAACGGTCCTGGTGCAATATAAAAAGATACCGCCGGAAAATTTAATTCTCGGCGGTGTTATAATTTGCAAATGGTTATCCTATATCGACTTCCTTGACCGCAACGGAATACATGCAATAATTGATCCCACCGCTTGTCACATACCAATCCTTTGCGAGCATTTCGAGAGGCGAATTACCATAGAGCGTGATGAGTCCTGCGGGAAAATGTTTTTTGAAAAGCGTAAAATATCCTTTGAGGTTGTCGGAACGTGAATCAACACGTGTTACGTTCATTCTAAGCCGTTCAAAACTCTCGAGCCACTTCGGAATGACGGGTTGTTTATCGGGATAAAGAATATAAACATCAACGTCGTGCTCGACTTTCATCGTAAAACACGGTTCGCTTTCGGGAATAAGCTTATCGTTTCCGCAGGTACGGATATGAACGCATCCTTTCAACGCCTCGGGGATATAGTTGAAGATGTAATCTCTATCCATATACTGCAGTTCATTAGGCAAAAACTTGCCAAACGAATATTCTCTTCCCGACTCTACTTTTACTATTTCGATACAGTTCATACTTTCTCTTCTCCTATAAAATTATTTTATTTGATTAATTATAATACTGAGCTTGAGCGTTCAAAAGCTCGTAATATTTTCCGTTTTCATCTTTAAGCAATCCGTCGTGTGTTCCGTGATGTATTAGCGTTCCCTCGTTGAACACGGCGAAAGTGTCAAAGGTCGAAAGAAATGCTTGGTAATATATCAAACAATACCGCCGAGGAAAATTTACTCTTCAGCGGTGTGCTTTTAATCTGTGCAAAAATACTTTACGGATATATCAAAAAATTCAGTTCAGGCAAAGCAATTAGGGTTCGTCCGCTTTTCTGATCAACAAACGCAATATAAGAAAACTGCTCTATAATCCCAAGATAAGTATCATATGTAAAAAAGTCTTTCGAGATTGCAAATGCAATGGGACATCTATATTGTGAAGAAATGCCGTTCGGCGTTGCGATCCCAAAAGAACGTTCCATCTTACTCACCTCATCAAAGAATTGCTCATCCTTCAAATAAACAGTAAAATCAGATATCACTAATATATTATCGTCTTTGAATTTCGAAAAAACATCCTCAAATTGATCCTCCATAAGCGTTGGCCGTGCAAAAGGATCATCCTCGTATTTGATAATAGCATCCATCATTGCTTCGTCTGCACGATAAATCATACTTGGGTAGAATTTTTTGTCTGCAAATAGCTTTTGTATCCATTCTTCTGCAATATTTATATTTTTGATAGGAAAACTTATCACATTGGCACCTCTTTTTATTATAACACTAATTTTGATAAAATTATATCATATAAAATATAAAAACACAACATGACCCCAAAAAATTGATGCTCTTTTGATGATGTAACAAACGGAATGGTTGCGAACAGAAGGTCACAGATGAGAAATTGATGCCCGATTTGAGCATTCAGGTGGGATTTCGTGGACCGTGGTATGTATCAAAAAGATTTTTAGTGATATTCCGTCTTCGACGGAGTGATATTTTTGCTTGGAAAATAAGCTCTCAAAAAATTGCTTAACGTAAGTGCACCGGAATAATACGGTGGGTCA
This sequence comes from Clostridia bacterium, assembly GCA_017537345.1. Taxonomy (GTDB): domain Bacteria; phylum Bacillota; class Clostridia; order Oscillospirales; family CAG-382; genus SFLA01. Next base: position 104,547 of record JAFYKY010000009.1, read on the forward strand.
GAGAAAAACTTCAAAATGCTTTCGGTTGTCACCACGTTATACTTGTCAATATGGTCTTTGATACTGCTCGGCAATTCAAGCCTACCGTTTAATGACCATCCATCAATATTCGGTAATGTATCAGCGGTATATATACCGATATGAGAAACGCCCTCGCTCATATAATCAGCTCCGGGTGTATGGAAGGTTCTCCAAAGAACCGCTACGAGAAAGTGATCTTTGTCGTGTGAGTTGAAACGATCAAGGATAATGACAATTTTGTAGCCACCATTAAATGCAAAGGCATAGCATCCACCAGCTTCAAGTCTATTGATCGCATCCTGTGTGTTATCCCTGCAAACCTCAAGCAACGAAGCAAGTGTATGAAACACAGAGCGCTGCTCTTGAAGCGAAGATCTATCCTGCAAAAAATCAAAGATACCGCTGATAATGTAACGGCTTTTACCGAAACACTTCCTCTGCATATTCTTCGGTACTTCGATGGAAGTTACCTTGATCCAATCGCGCAAATTAGGCAGCGTGTCTTTATCATACATTGTAAAGGATGAAATATTTGAATTCAAAAAATCAACTGTCGGTGTGTCCAAGACCGGCGACAGTATTGCGATCAATCTATAATCGGTTTCCTCAACTTTGAGATTATCCAATACTACCGCAAACTTGTATCCGTTCTTATATTTATAGGCGTAACAACCGCCAACCTCAAGGCTGTCAATCAGCTCTGGTGTATTCTCCTCGCAGTGATGCAAAAACTCTTTCAAGGTTATGTAAAGAGATTCCTTTATCTCCGAACGGAAAGAACCCTTATCACCGTACATAAACGCAGAAACACCGAGAAGGCGATCTCTGTTTTTGGGCGTTACTGTAATATGCCCGACAATTTTGATAACCGAAGCTCCAAGAAAATCATCGGCAGTAACGGTAAACATTCTACCCATTACCTCTTGGCAGAAGTCAGTAGTTTTGAGTTCTTCCGCAGAATATACGCCGTTGAAAATAACAACCGTGACCTGTTCTTTTTCCTTTTGCGGCTTAAAGCGTTCAAGTATGCACATCACACGGTAGCCGTTATCAAATTTATAGGCAAAGCAATCACCAATCTCAAGAGG
>JAFYKY010000002.1 GCA_017537345.1 Clostridia bacterium
CTCCTGAAAGGAAAGAGCGCTGAAAATCGCTTCACCGAGGGATTCGTTACCGCTTGCATCGTATTCTGCGTTGGCTCTATGACGATTATGGGATCGTTTGAGGCTGGCATTAACGGAAACAACAGTATCATATACGCGAAAAGCGCATTGGATTTCGTGTCCAGTATGATGTTTGCCGCAGCCATGGGTATGGGAGTTCCATTTGCCGCTCTGTTTGTGCTGGTATTCCAAGGTGCGCTTACTCTGCTGGCTGGTGTTCTCGCACCATTTCTCAGCGCCGCAGTAGTTACCGAAATGAGCGCGGTGGGCGGTGTGATACTCTTTGGCATGGGTGTCAATATGCTTGAACTCAGCCCAAGGAGAATTAAGGTAGCCAATATGCTCCCCGCCATTTTCCTGCCAATCGCATACGTACCGCTATCGAATTGGATTGCAACTTTATTGGTATGAAAAATAACCACCTGTAAAAAGGGTGGTTATTTTTTGATATATGCTGAAACAAATATTTTCACTAACCTCTTGACAACGGAAAAATTATGTGATATAATAACTCCACATACTGAAACATTATGTTTCTTGGAGGCGTTATGCGAAGACAAGACGAATCAAAAAAGAGTGTGATACTTGATTTCATCGACGAGTATTACAACGAATATAACGAGATCCCTGCCGTGAGAACTATCGCGGAGGGCACGGGAATTGCTTTGGCAACCGTGCATCGTTATCTGCTCTCGCTCAAGGAAAGCGGTGAGCTTGAATATAACGGTCGCAAGTCGATCTCTACCAAGCGCATCAATTTGGAATCGCGCCACGCTTCTGCTCCCGTCCTCGGTTACGTCCGTTGCGGTGAGGGTGAAGAAGAAACAGAGGAAGTGATCGAGTATATCCGACTCCCCGAAAGTTTAGTCGGTACGGGAGAGTTTTTCGTGTTGATTGCAAAGGGCGATTCTATGATCGATGCAGGGGTAAACGAAGGCGACTACGTTGTTATCCGCAAGCAAAACACCGCAAGCGACGGAGATTATGTTGTGGCGCTCTACGAAGGTCTTAACAATCTCAAGGAACTTGTCGTTGATAACGGCAGATACATTCTTCGCTCTTGTAACGAGGATAAGGAAACATATCCCGACATTTATCCGAGAGATCTGAAGATACAAGGAGTTGCGGTCTGCGTAATGCACCGCTTGAAGAAAAGGAGGTAGTCGATGCCCCAAAAGAAATATGATCTCACCTCCGGCGAAAGAAAGTTTGAAAATGACTTTAAGACAGAGGAAGATCGACATAAGCGCTTAGATCAAATTGTCCGTGCAGATTATGACCAGCGCCGTATGCCAAAGAAGTACAAGCTCCCCACCTTCGATTGTCCCGCCTGCAACGCGAAGAATATTATGTTTGCCGGCGACGCGGTGGCGAAGAACGAAACGGTTTTGTCTTTGCTTGAAGAAAACGGTATAGCAGATTACGTTATCATCTGCCCCAAGTGTAAGCAATACATCGGTGTCCGTCGTCATGTCGGAACAGAACTTGTTTATCGTCAGTTCCGTTCTCTTGCGCCGCACGTGCGGTTCGAATACGTTTACGTATTCAATCACCGAGTGACGGAGGTTTATCAAGAGAACCTTCTTCCGCAAGGCGCACTTGTGTTTGAAGGCGTGATCAATAATGAAATCGGAGAAAAGCAAGAAGAAGCTAAAGAAATTCATTGTGTTATTTCTCCCAACAAACCACGCCCGCGCTCTCGCTTTGAATATGCGCCGAGCTATTACGAGCGCATTCGAAAATATAAAGAAAATCAAATTAAATAACACATATTTTTAGTGATCCATCCTCCCATCTGTGAATATGGGATCTTAAGGGTAGGTATCAGTTACATATCATCACACGCATAATTGGATTCAATTCTTATTATGTTTTGTTGTGGCGGTTGTAAGTGATACCTGCCTTTTTTTGCGCTTTCAATGTCGAAATTTATCGAAGCAAAGGAGAAAACAAAATGAATAAAATGCTTGAACAATTAAAGATTGATTCCGAATTTGAAAAGGTTATCCCTCCGATCTCGCTTGCAGAGTTCGTCCAACTTGAAGAAAATATTCTGACCGATGGACAGATCTTAACGCCGATTGCCGTATGGGACGGTGTGATCGTTGACGGGCATAATCGTTTCAAAATCTTGCAGAAGCATCCGCATATTCCTTATACGATCAAAGAAATGAATTTTGAAAATCGTTATGAAGCCATCGCGTGGATGTGCAATCAGCAGCTTGGCAGGCGCAATCTCTGCCCCGAACATTTTAAGTATTTGATCGGCAGACGCTACTCGGCAGAAAAGCAAATTAAACGGCTCCGAGACGAAAAAGGACAGTATCTCCCGGGTGGACACGATGACCACTTGGATGACGGATTAAAAACAAGCGAGCGCATCGCGCAAGAGATCGGCAAGAGCGAACGCTATGTCAGACGCGCGGAGAACTTTGCGGACGGCTTGGATATTGCCGAGGAGATCATGCCCGGTGTGAAAGAAAAAGTGTTGCACGGTGAAGTAAAAATTCAGCATTGGGATGTGGAAAGCTTGAGACGATCCGCCTTGGATGATCGTCCCGAAAAAGTAAAATCAATCTTTAGTAGCAAAGCAGAACCGTACGACGAAAGAAAAACAACGGAGATGATTATAGGCGGGGCGCTGCACGGAGCGATCATTCAGCTTGTTAGTAATCTCGGAAATTACTTTGCTCGCTTCCCGATGATTATAAGTGAAGAAAGTTTTCGCCAAGATGTACGCGCGGAGTTTGAAGAATTGAAAAAGTATATTGCAGAATTTGAAGAATTTTTAGACGAAGGTGAAAGAAAAAGTCAAGAGAATATCCCCGACGGTAACGAGGTTTCACCTCAAAATAATACGGACTTGTAGTCCGTCTACTTTTCTTGACAAGCACTGCATTTGTGGACACAAAATGCGAAGGTGGGGAGAACCCCAGACCCCCGAACTGAAATTTTTACAATGAAAATCTATAACAAAGGAGTAAAAACAAAATGAAACAGACAGAGGAAAAAGTAAAAGGTGGGCGCAAGCGAACCCACCTCGTCAAGGTCTATTTGAGTGATGATGAGTATGAAAAGCTGTGTAAGGACGCGGAGATGTTCAAGCGAGATAAAAGCAAATATCTGCGGCTGCTTATCGATTGGATCGAGCCGGTTGCACCTCCCTCGGTGGAAGTCAAGGAGTTTACACGCGAGCTTCGTCGCTTGGGCGTGAGTATGAATCAGATCGCAGC
>JAFYKY010000010.1 GCA_017537345.1 Clostridia bacterium
CTTTTTAAGCTTTAGTACGTCAGACATTTTTTCTCTCGATTCGTTAATATGGTTTACCATATAATCACAGAAAACATCGTAATCTTCGGCATGATCGAATATGTCCTTTAAAGTATCGCCCATCATCGAAACACGGTTCATAGCCGCAAAGCCCTCTTCTTTCTTGCCAAGCAAGAGCTTTACTATCCCCAGATCTCCTTGTGAGAAAACGTATCCTCCCGTGCTTTCATAACGTCTTGCAAGATCTTGTTCTATTCCGCAAAGAGTCAAAGGCTCATAGAATTCGAAATGTTTTTCCAGATCAGAAATCATATATTCAAGATCTTTTTCAAAAGAAGGAAAATCAAACACCATCAGATCCGTTTGACCCGAAGGGCGTCCGTGTACGCCGCCGTTGCCTTTATAGTATTTGAACAAAACATAATTCTTGCTATTGTTCCAAAAGAAGCAAACACCGCCGTGCAGCTGAAAACCGAATCCACGCGCAGGAGCAATTTCAAAAACTACAAAGCCAAAGCCTTTATCTTTAACATAAAGCCGCTTGTTGGAAAGCTGAGTATACCCATGTGATTTAAAAATGGGAGCAAACAGCTTTTTCACTTCTTGGTAATCCATAAATCCCCTCCTATGCGATGCGTTTTGATTTCTCTGTTTTCATTTTATCATACCGTTCGGATCCGTGTCAACCAAAATGTGTAAAATAACGTGATAAACCCGTGAATATTTTGTAAATTTTGTTTATTGAAAAACTCAAATAAAGTAGTATAATTGTTCCTTGGTGAAAAACGATATTTTTTTTAAAAGGAAGTGCGGAAGAATATGAAAATATTTGAACCGAAGATCATCTCCTCTATTAAAACTTACAGCAAAAAACAAATTATAAGCGATATTGTGGCGGGAATAATAGTCGCCATAATCGCTCTGCCTCTTTCCATAGCTCTTGCCATTGCCAGCGGCGTTTCTCCCGAAAAGGGGCTTTACACCGCAATAATCGCGGGATTTGTTATCGCCCTCTTCGGCGGAAGCAAGGTAAACATTTCCGGTCCCACGGCGGCGTTTGCCACCATCGTTGCGGGAATAGTTGCGGTTTACGGCACAAGCGGACTTGTTATCGCCACCATAATGGCGGGAATACTGCTCATACTTATGGGTATATTCAAGTTCGGAAGCCTTATAAAATACATTCCCCACACCATAACCACGGGATTTACCTTCGGTATTGCGGTGACTATCGTTATCGGTCAGATAAAGGATTTTTTAGGGCTCACTTACCCCGAAGGAACCCACGCTGTTGAAACTATCGAAAAGCTTGAAGCGGTGGGAAAATCCATAACCACCCTCAACTGGCAGGCGCTGGTTGTGGGCGCGGTATCCTTGGCGATACTTATCGTTTGGCCCAAGATTAGCAAAAAGATTCCCGGTTCTCTTATTGCCGTAGTTATCGGCACCGCTTTGGTAAAGCTCCTTAATATGGACGTAAACACCATAGGCGATCTTTACACCATTTCCGGTTCGCTTCCCTCTTTTTCTTTCCCCGAATTAAGCTTTGACCTTGTAAAAGAGCTTATTCCCTCTGCCTTTACCATTGCAATTCTTGCAGGTATAGAATCCCTGCTTTCCTGCGTGGTGTCCGACGGTATGATAAACGACCGCCACAATTCCAATACCGAATTGATCGCACAGGGTCTGGGTAATATATGCTCGGGACTTTTCGGCGGTATCCCTGCCACGGGTGCTATTGCACGTACTGCCGCCAACGTTAAAAACGGTGGAAGAACCCCTATTTCGGGAATAGTACACGCGGTAGTATTACTGCTTATACTGGTAGTGCTTATGCCCTTCGCGGCGTGGATCCCCATGCCCGTTATCGCCGCCATACTGTTTATGGTAGCATATAATATGTGCGAATGGCGTCAGTTTGTGCGTATTTGCAAAACCGCACCCAAAAGCGATATTCTGGTGCTGGTTGCAACCTTCCTGCTCACCGTTATTTTCGATCTGGTGGTTGCTATCGAGGTTGGTATGCTGCTTACCGCCATACTGTTTTTGCGCCGTATGGCAGAAAACACCAATATACGCCAGTGGACGAAAGCCGACGAATTGCTTGAATCCGACGGAGGCAGACTTAAAAATATCCCCGAGCATACCGACGTTTTTGAAATAAACGGTCCTATGTTCTTCGCCGCATCGGACAAGATAACCGTTCCCCTGCGTGACGGAGTGAAGGTAATTATCATCCGTATGCGCGGCGTGCCCGCTCTGGACGAAACCGCAATGCGTTCTCTCCGCGCCGTGTATGAAATATGCAAGGAAAGAAACGTGCGTATGCTTATCTCCCACGCCAACGAACAGCCCCTTTCCGTTATGAAAAAGGACGGATTTGTTGCCGCTTTGGGCGAAGAAAACTTCCTGCCCAATATCGACGCCGCCCTTGAATGCGCAAGAAACCTTTGATTTTAAGTTGACAAACCCAGCCCGATATGTTAGAATTATCGGGCACATACGCGGATGTGTCGGAACTGGCAGACGAGCTGGTCTTAGAAACCAGTGCAATTGCGTGCAGGTTCAAGTCCTGTCATCCGCACCAAAAAGAAACGACAATTTTCGACAGAAGATTGTCGTTTCTTTTTGTTCTTTTCACTTTTCTCTTTTCGTTCTTCTCTCTTCTCTCAAATTGTCGTTTCCAGATAAAAGATAAGAGAGAAGAGATAAAAGAAAAGGTAGCTTTGCTTCGCAAAGCATTGAATTAAGTCGTACAATATGGTATAATGCATTCAGAGGTGATGATGAATGAACAATCCTTTGCTCGATAAATCTCTTGATTTTGCAACACAGGTCGTATTGTTTTACGAGGAGTTTTCTAAAACAAAAAAAGATACAATAATCGCAAAACAGTTACTTCGTTCTGCTACAAGTGTTGGTGCAAATATAAACGAAGCTGTATACGGCAATAGCAAAGCCGATTTTATATCAAAGCTTCATATTTCACTTAAGGAAACCGGTGAAAGTATATATTGGCTTACGCTTTTAAAAAGAACAAATCTGATAGAGTATAACTTCGATGAACTCCTTTCTCTTGCAGAAGAAATCAAGCGAATGCTGATTGCATCACTTAATACCGCAAAGGAGAATTCAAAATGATATACATATGTAACGAAACCGTTTCCGTAAATGATTTAGCAGATTTACGTGAATCAGTCAGTTGGAGCAAGGTGGATAAAGAGGACTATCTGCTTGCAATGGAACGCAGTCCAATTAAAGATATCGAGATTAAGCATATCCTGAAAAACGCCCTGACCGACAATATCCATAGCCGCGAGGTCTATATGAAAGGAATCGACCACAGCTACTACTACGAGGGTTATACAACCTTCAAGACGGAAGAATTGTGAAAGATAGAAGGAGTTATTATGGAATGTATTGCTTGTAAAAAAGACATTGCTGATGGATCTGTGTTCTGCAACTTTTGTGGTTCAAAGCAAACAGTAACATCATATAAAATGACTTTAGATGAAATGCTTGAAAAAATTCAAGACTTAATTTCTATAACTGGATATTCATTTAGCGAAACTGGCATTCTTAATTGTAAAAAATGGATACGAGAATTCGGCTTTGATATATTATACGAAAGCATTGAGGATGCTTTGTCACAGTATTTAGTTAAAGATGACGATGGGAAATACACAGAAGAATCTGTAGACGAGGTGTTTTCTAAAATTGGTGGGATTGCAAGAAACAAACATAACGCTATTACCAAGCCATATATCTCTGATGTCAGAAGAATAACGAATTATGCTAAAAAGGCATTTTACATCAATTATTACGAATTGAATGACTTAAGTGCCGATCTAAATAATATTTTGTACTACTTCTTCACAACAAACCAATATGACGGGAAAGTGGACGATATACTGGCATTAGTGCGTGGCTCAAAAGATAAATATGAGTTTTTTGAAAAAATTGAAGCACTAAAAACAGACTGCGGAATTGAGGGGTGATTTGAGATGGCAGGAAATAAAAGCTTAGGGGCAGCCAGACTTGCTAAAGAAGATGAGTTTTATACACAACTTACAGATGTGGAAAAAGAAATGCGACATTATAGAAAACATTTCAAGGATAAGACCGTCTTTTGTAATTGTGATGATCCATTTGAAAGCAACTTTTTTAAATACTTCGTTTTAAACTTTAACCGTTTAGGGTTGAAGAAACTAATTGCTACTTGTTATGCCTCATCACCTGTCGCAAACACTCAGCTTTCATTGTTTGATGTTACTGGAACAGAAGAAAGCAAACACAACAAGGCATACAAAGCTATCGTGACGAAAGTATACGATAAAACAGGTGATGGCGGCATTGATATGTTCGATGTTGCCGAGCTCTTTAAAACTGGAGAAAATGAGCTTTCCGAACTTGAAGGTGATGGAGATTTTAGGTCTGAAGAATGTTTATGTCTTCTTAAGGAATCTGACATTATTGTTACAAATCCGCCTTTTTCCTTGTTCCGTGAATATATAGCAGTATTACAAGATAATAATAAAAGTTTCATCGTTATCGGTAACCAAAACGCTATTACCTATAAAGAGATCTTCCCATTATTACGAGATAACAAAATTTGGCTCGGAGACAAGTCCGGCGATATGGCATTTATGGTGCCCGAGTATTATGAAGCACGAGAAACTCGATATTGGGAGGATGAGGCTGGGCAAAAATGGCGGTCTCTTGGCAATATTTGTTGGTTTACTAACTTAGATATTAAAAAGAGACACGAAGAATTAATTCTAGTTAGACGATATGATCCGGATCTTCATCTCAAATATGTCAATTATGATGCAATAAATATTGATAAGGTTTCCGATATTCCTTTTGATTACGCAGGTGTTATGGGAGTTCCGATAACTTTCATGGATAAATATAATCCTGACCAATTCGAAATACTTGGAACTAGTGACAATGGTATAGTGCCTGATGAATATAAAACGACACCTGGTCTGACACAGAAGTTTGTTGACGATTATTATAGTTCCGGTGGGAAAGGCTCTTATAAAGAAGGGAACCCCACTGCTGGCGTCTATAAAAATGGTGTTGCCACGATGATCTACAAAAGAATTTTTATTCGCAACAAAAAACCCGAACCACCCAAAGGAGGTAAACAATAATGCATATAGAGGAACGAAAAATAACTGTACGAGATATCACAGACAATTATTTCAATGATGCCGAAGAAGGTGTTGTTGGATACGATGAACAACTAGATATTCGCCCGAAATATCAGCGTGAGTTTGTATATAAGGATGAACAGCGTAACGAAGTAATTCGTACTGTTATGAAAGGACTCCCTTTAAATGTTATGTATTGGGTAGACCGTGGTGAGGAATTTGAGGATGATCCCGATACTCCCCGATACGAAGTTTTAGATGGTCAGCAGCGCACGATTTCTCTTTGCGAATACATAGATGGTAATTTCTCTGTAGATGATATGCTGTTTGCAAATCTGCCCAAAGATAAACGTGATGCGATTCTGGATTATGAACTATTTATCTATGTTTGCAACGGAACCGAGTCAGAAAAATTGGAATGGTTTAAAATCATAAATATAGCAGGTGAAGAACTTACTGATCAAGAATTACGAAATGCAGTTTATGCGGGATCATGGACTTCCGATGCGAAAAGATACTTTTCAAAAACGGGTTGTGCTGCCGACAAACTTGCTGGAGACTATTTGAAAGGTTCCAGTATTCGTCAGGAGTATCTTGAAACGGCCATACTGTGGGCGGCAAGTGCCGAGGGTAAAACCATCGAAGGCTATATGTCGGAGCATCAGCACGACCCGAGCGCAGTGACACTTTGGAATTATTTCCGTTCGGTTATTGATTGGGTACAAGCCATCTTCCCGAAGAAGCGCAAAGAAATGAAGGGATTACCTTGGGGCTTGTATTATAACGAACACGGCAAGCGCACAGATCTTGATCCCAAAAAGCTTGAGCTTGAGATTCAGCGACTTATGGGCGACGAAGATGTAACGAAGAAATCCGGCATTTACGAGTATCTGCTGACCAGAGAAGAAAAGAAACTTTCTATTCGCGCCTTTGACCGCCGTGATGCCCTTGCGGCTTATGAAAAGCAAAATCATAAGTGTGCAATCTGTGGCGAAGAATTTGAGTTTGAAGATATGCACGCCGACCATATTAAAGCATGGTCGAAAGGTGGACATACTACCCCTGAAAATTGCCAAATGCTCTGCCGCGACTGCAACTTAAAGAAAGGTGCACAATAATTTTGTTATTTTGTGAAAGTTCAAAATTATACAGCAATTTCAGAAAAATATCTTTTTCGTAGCCCATAGCCAAAAAACAGCATCGCCCGTTTGGGTGATGCTGTTTTTTTCATACAAAGCCATTTCCTTGATTTTTATCCCATTTCATATTGTCTTTTTGAATTTTCCGTGGTACAATATGGAAAAAGAAATACAAACAGGAGTAAATTATGGAAAATATAAGAATTCAAGACGATCTTTACGGATTTGTAAACCAAGAAACCTTGGATAAACTGGTTATCCCCGATGATAAGCCCACCGCAGGCGGTTTTTCCGAGCTGGCAGACGGTGTTGAAAAGATAATGATGGGCGAATTTGAAACAATGTCCGAAAGCAAGACATACCCCGACGAATATCTTAAAAGAGCCTGCGAACTTTACGCTATTGCAAAGGATGCGGACAGAAAGGCACAGCACGGTATTACCCCCGCACTCAAAAACCTCGCCGTTCTTGAAGAGGTTAAGACCCTTGGTGATTTCAGCCGTCTTTACAAGACCCTTTCTCTTAAAGGAATTCCCACTCCTTTGAATATCGGCGTTGAGACCGATATGAAAAACACCAAGCGCCATCTTGTATACATTCAGGGCGCAAGCGTGATATTACCCGACGCGTCCTACTACAAGCCCGAAATGGCGGCTCAAAAGGCGCAGATTATCGGTATATGGACCAACGTTGCAAAGGCTGTTATGGCGCAGACCGAGCTTACCCCCGAACAGCAGGAGGCATACGTTAACGATGCTTTGGCTTTTGACGAAATTATAGGCTCTCTTGCAAAGACCAGCGAAGAATGGTCCAGATACGTTGAAATGTACAATCCCACCGAATCCTCCAAGGTATGCGAAATGCTTTCCACCCTTGATTTCGGCGTGATCCTTACCGATCTTTTCGGTCACGTTCCCGAAACTGTAGTTGTTACCGAGCCCAGATACTTTGGCGGATTTGCAACCCTGTTCAACGAAGAAAACCTTGAAAAATACAAGCACTGGGCATACGTAACCGGTCTTATGAGAGCCTGCAACTTCTTGTCCGAAGAGCTGCGCGAACTGGGCGGCGCATACAGCCGTGCGCTTATGGGCGTTGCAAAGATGCAGAATATTGAAAAGTTTGCATACAACCTTGCGTCCGGTATGTATTCCGAACCCGTGGGAATTTACTACGGTGTAAAATACTTCGGCGAAGAGGCAAAGAAGGATATTACCGAGATAGTTCTTCAGATTATCGACACCTATAAGACCCGTATCAAGACAAACGAAATTCTGGGTGAAGAGACCAGAGAAAAAGCTATTCTCAAGCTTTCCACAATGGGTGTTAAGATGGGTTATCCCGACAAGGTAAGAGCTGTATACGATAAGCTTACGTTTAACTCCGAAGATTCTCTCTTTGATATAGTTCTTTCTCTTAAGGCAATTCGTGAAGAGGATTCCTTGAGCAAGCTTGACAAGCCCACCGAGCCCGAAAACTGGGCAATGCCCGGCCACATGGTTAACGCTTGCTATGATCCTTTTGTAAACGATATCACCTTCCCCGCGGCAATTCTGCAGGCGCCCTTCTACTCCCTGAAGCAGACCAGAAGCGAAAATCTGGGCGGTATCGGCGGAGTTATCGGCCACGAGATATCCCACGCATTCGACTCCAACGGTGCAAAGTGCGATGAAAACGGTAATATAAACGACTGGTGGACAGAGGACGACTTTAAGAGATTCGAAGCAAAGGTACAGCAGATGATCGAGCAGTTTGACGGTATCGAGCTTCCTCAGGGCAAGGTAAACGGCGCGTTTATCGTAAGCGAAAATATGGCGGATAACGGCGGTATGTCCGTAACTCTGGATATTATGGCGAACACCGAGGGCGTTTCTTACGAAGAATATTTCTGTAACTGGGCAAGAGTATGGTGCCAGAAGGCGCGCCCCGAATACCTGCAGATGCTCCTTTCCGTTGACGTTCACGGTCCTTGCGTGCTCCGTGCGAATATGCCTCCCAGAAACTTTGAGGAATGGTACAAAACCTTTGACGTGAAGGAAACCGACGGAATGTACCTCGCTCCCGAAAAACGCATTGTAATCTGGTAAAAATCACCCCGAAAAATATCACCCCATAAAAAAGTTTATCACCCCGAGAGGCCGCAAGGCTCGCTCGGGGTGTTACCGTTCTGTAATAAAAAAACTATCCGTTTGGTTGAATAAAAAAATCCAAACGGTATGTTGAAAATTTTTTGTATATGGTATAATCTGAATATAAACCGAGGAGGGAACGTTATGATAGGAGAAAAAATACGCATATTGCGAAAAAACAAAAAAATGACTCAAGCGGAATTGGCGGAAGCCTTGTCTGTTTCTTCCCAATCGGTTTCGAAATGGGAAAACGGTTTATCCGTTCCCGATATTTCCGTTTTGCCTGCTATTGCGCGGTACTTCGGAATCACTATGGACGAATTGTTTGATTACCGCCTTGATTCCTTAAATTACAAAGAACGGTTCATAAGCTTTATGGTGAACAACGGTATGCTCCGTTTCGGAAATTTTACTTTGAAAAGCGGACGGGTTTCCCCGTATCTTATTCACAGCGGATATAATCTTACGGGAAGCCAAATTTCCAAGCTGGGCGAATTTTACGCCGAATGTATAAAAGAACACGGTATAGAAAGCAACTGTCTGTTCGGTGCGGGCGCAAGAGAAATACCGCTGGTAATTGCCACGAGTATGACGCTTTTCAACAAATACGGCGCGGATACCTTCCATTGCGTGGATTTTGATATTGAAAGCGACGCATTCGGTTCCCGCGACATTACTATGATAACCGATGCCTTTACATCGGGCGCCACCTTGTCTGCGGCGCTGGAAAAAATACACGAAAAAACGGGCAAGTACCCCTCTCACGCCGTAGTTTGCGTTGACAGAACGGAAAGCGCGGATAACACCTCCGTTTCTGCAAAACGAATGATAGAAGACCGTTACGGCGTGAAGATACACCCCATCGTAACCGCATACGATATTATAAAAGCGGCAGAAAAGGGGGTTATATCCGCAGGAGAATATACCGAAAAGCTCAAAGAATATATAACGCGTTACAAGGGAGAATAAACGGTGAATATCGTTGATAAATTAATAGACAACACCATTAAAACCAAAAATCCATCGGTTGTCGGTCTTGATCCCGATATAGAAAAGATCCCCGAATGCTACAAAAAGCATAAAGCCGCAGATAATCCCTTTGAGGCGGTTTCGGAGGTAATATACAATTTTAACCGAGATATTATTGACACAGTATCGGATATAGTTCCCGCGGTAAAGCCCCAAATCGCTTTTTACGAAAAATACGGTTCATACGGAATTTCCGCTTTTGAAAAAACGGTTTCCTACGCAAAGGAAAAAGGACTTGTAGTTATAGCAGACGCAAAACGAAACGATATCGGTAACACAGCAAAAGCCTATGCGGAAGGACATCTTGGGCGCGTTAAACTGCTTGACGGCGCTTCGGAGCCCTCTTTTGACAATGATTTTCTGACAGTAACTCCATTTTTGGGAAGTGAAAGCTTACAGCCGTTTGTTGACGTTTGTTTGGAAAACAACAAGGGTATTTTTGTATTGGTAAAAACGTCAAACACCTCCTCCGGCGAGATTCAGGACGTGATGACCTCCGAAGGACTTACGGTAAGCCAAAGCATTGCAAAATACGTAGCTTTGCACGCCCGTTCATTTACGGGCAGGTACGGATATTCTCCTATCGGCGCGGTGGTCGGAGCAACCTATCCCGAAGAAGCGGCGCGGCTCAGAACAATAATGCCGAAAAGCTATTTCCTTGTTCCCGGTTACGGAGCGCAAGGCGGAAGCGCAAAGGATATTCTGCCCTGCTTTAATCCGGACGGCTTGGGAGCTTTGGTAAATTCATCAAGAGGAATACTGTATTCCCACACCGACAAAAAGGAAAGATCCCTTTGCTCGCGGGAGGAATATCTGCAAAAGGTGCGGGACGCCGCAATTTATATGCAAACGGAGATATACGAAGCGTTAAGCAACGCTTATCCGGATATGGTTTATTGATACACAAAACGGCATCGCCCTAAAGGGTAATGCCGTTTTTATTTATCAATTATTATCTATTAAATACTCACGCAGAAGCTTTACGAAGGCGACGGTATCGTTTTGCTCGCTGCACTGGGTAGCGACTACTGCGTTTTGCTCCGGCAGGACTATGGAATACTGGCAATAGGCGCCGTCTGCGCGGAAGGCGTTTTTGTTTGAGGGCACTATCCAGAACTGATATCCGTAGCCCGAGCTCCAATTATCCTCAATTCCCGTAGGTATCTGCACACTGCCCGCTTCACGCACCCATTCCTTTGAAAGAATACGCTTGCCGTTCCACATACCCTCGTTAAGATAAAGTATGCCCAATTTCATCATATTCGAAATGGTGAGATACAGTCCCGTGCCGCCGAAGGGGGTTCCGTCGGGGTCGGTCTCCCAGCCGGGAAAGCCTATCTCAAGGGGCATAAACAGCTTGCGTCCCAGATATTTTGCCAAGGGTTCGCCAACTGCTCTTTGCACCATACAGCCTGCCATATGGGTATCGCCGTTGGAATATGCAAACTTTTCGCCGGGGGTATACTGCAGGGGCTTTGAAAGCATATACGCAACGTAATCGGGAAATCCTTCCCCTTTTCTGCGGTTTGCGCCCATAAGATTGCCGCCGCCCAAGCCGGAGGACATGGTAAGAAAATGTCTTAAGGTTATGTTCTTCACGCCCTCGTCGGTAACGATAGGCTGGTATTCGGGGAACAGATCCAATATCTTATCGTCAAGGCTTAGTTTACCCTCGTCGATAGCCATTCCCGCCGCCGTGGAAACGAAGCTTTTTGTGTGGGAATATATAAGACGGGGCAGCGAGGGGATGAAATGATGCTCCAACACCGTTTCCCCGTTCTGATACAAAGCCACCGCTTCGCATCCCGTATTATTTTTTGATAAAGCGTCTATAAACGCAAGTGTTTTTTCTTTCATAACCGAAAACGCTCCTGAAAAATAATGGTTTATACACGTATATTATAATATTTTTTATGGGTAATTTCAAGATAAAACTGGAAAAAGCAAAAGGGCTGTGCTATAATCTTTGCGGGAAAGGAGCTTTCCGTATATGAAAAAGATTATTTTGGGAAAACCGGCGATAGTTGCGCAAAGCACAACGGAGCCCGTGCTGTTTGGCGGGTATCAGGACCCTGCCATACGCCGCGCACAAGACGGCACGCTTTACGTTCGCTTCAATGCCAGACGGGACAGCTGGCTCACCTTTGGAGAAGAGGAGAAAAACCCCGTTTACAGATCTGCTGACGGCGGCGAAAGCTGGTCGGTTGTAAAAAACGGACAGGACGAATGGATGCGCGCAGGCACGCGGCTGCCAAACGGAGATATTTTTTATTTCCGCGAGCATCCGGTCTTGCGAAAAGAGACACTGCCTCCCCTGCCCCCTCTGCCCGATAACCGCAAATTACGCACCGCAGGTATGTCCGTTTATACGGTTGACGAACTGAAGCCCGTGCTTGGCGACCGCGTGGCAAAGGAGTTCAAAGCATACCGTATAAAAGCGGGAAGCGACGAGATCATCGAAGAAACCTGTCCGGTTATTTGGGACAATATGCCTGCAGTCTTGCACCACGACGGATTTTTGATACGTGTTTTCCCCCACGTAAGCCTTTCTATGAAAATTGACTCGGAAGGAACCTTATGGATGCCGATGGATGCGCCTGCCATTGACGGCAACGGAAATCTTGCATCCCTCCGACGCTGTACCGCCCTGCTTAAATCCACGGATATGGGGCACACCTGGGAATACGTAAGCCATATTCTTTATGAGGAAAAATTCAATCCCCCTACCGCCATAGACGTAGAGGGATTTATGGAGTGTTCGTTGGAATTTGTTGAGGACGGCTCCTGCGTTGCCTTTTTGCGCTCGGGTTCGCTTTCCCCCTTTGTTATCGGGGACGATGACCACCCCGCACCCATTATGATGCAGACACGCTCTTACGACGGGTGCAAAACTTGGGAAACTCCTAAATATTTTTACGATTACGGAGTATTACCCGTTACGAGAAAGCTTGAAGACGGAACTATTCTGCTTTCTTCCGGCAGACCGGGAGTGTATCTGCGGGTATCCCAAGATAGGCTCGGGAAGGAATGGTCGGATATCGTTCCCGTAGTGGACGTTCCGAAAGAGGATACGTATGCAAAGTATTATGAATACTCCTGCTGTAACACGGGGCTCGCCGTTACGGGCGCGAATACCGCGGTAATAGCCTACAGCGATTTTACTCTTACCGCCCCCGACGGAAAGAGAGCAAAATCCATTATGGTGCGTAAGATTACCGTAACAGACATCGAATAAAACTATCTCGAAAAAAACACCCCATAAAAAAACGCCCCTAAAATCCTGCGGATTTTTGGGGAGCCCATAAAAAACGCCCCTCAAAACCTGCGGTTTTGCGGGGACCCCCATAAACACTAAATGACCCTTGATCGACTTTCTTTACAATCGACCAAGGGTCATTTATGTTCTGTCTTATTATCCAACATCATTTTAACCTCTCTTTCGTAGGATGGAGGATTTTTTAACTTTAACAGCAACTCAAAGCAGCTTGCACCAATTATTTATTATATATAAATTTCTCTTAAGCGAGATAACTGTGTGTTTTGGTCTCGGGCTACTTGATTAAAGTTAAAACCTTTGTTTTACTCGTTTTTCTTCTATTGTTTTAAATCAACATTATCTGCTGTTTATCACAGCTTCATCTAAAAAGATCGTTCCTTCTTTTTTCGGATAAGTTATTGCTTTCCTGAGATTTTAATAACGCAAAGTTTAAAAGTTTTATAGGAGAAAAATTTGTTCCGGAGATCTTCATGTTTTTTAATCAATTCGATCTCTTACTGATTGTACATTGGTATCACCCTCTCTGTGTCTATATAATACCATCCGAAACAGAGTTTTTCAATACACATTATATACAAAATGCACGAAATATTTTTGTTTATTTCGCAGAAGTTGGTAAAAATGACTATGAGAGTATTGACATTATTTGGGCTTTGTGTTATTCTGTATGTGTTGGGGGTCTGAAACCCTTGTGAGGCGCACTTGCAAAGAGTGCGCCTCAACTAAGTTTGCCCAAAAGGCAAGTGAAGTTATCTTCGATAGTGAAGTTGTCCTGCGGACAGTGAAATTTTACGGTTGGCAAAGCAGGCAAACTTAACTTCACTCGGGTATTGATACCCGAACTTCACTGCAGGTGAAACACGCAACTTCACTTTTGCTTTTTGCAAAAACTTCACAATGTATATAAAAAATCGTTTTATTATGACATGTTTGCCTTCTTTTTTCGCAAAGTTTCTTTTGTCCGTACTCCCCCAAGAATCCGTTAGGCCTCTTGGGGGTGTTTTATCGCCGTATTTTTCTCATTGTGCTCGGAAGTATTGACAACCTAAAAATGAGGTATTATAATCTAAAGGCTGTTTTGCGGTATAACCGCTTGGTTGTATTCTTCGCTTTTGCGGTTATTGTTTTTATAAATCACGGCAGTAAAATATATTTGGAGAAAATATGGCACTTAAAGCAATTCTTTTTGATCTGGACGGAACTCTGCTCCCCTTAAAGCAGGATGAATTTTTGAAAGCATACTTTACGCGTATTACGGCATATATGGCGCAAAGAGGCTTTGAGCCGAAAAAGCTGTATGAAACCATTTACGCAGGCTGTGTGGATATGCTGAAAAACGACGGCAAAAAGACCAACGAGCAGGTATTCTGGGACAGGTTGGTTTGCGTATACGGAAAAAGCGTTACCGACCAAAAGCCGGTATTTGAAAGCTTTTATAAAACGGATTTTATTTCTCTGAAAGAGTTTTCATGCCCAAGCCCCGAAGCAAAAGAGCTTATAATCCTTTTAAAATCCATGGGTCTGCGGGTGATACTTGCCACCAACCCCGTGTTCCCCGCAATTGCCACAGAAACCCGAATTAGCTGGGCGGGACTTGAAAAAACGGATTTTGAAATTATAACCGCTTACGAAAACTCCCGTTTTTGCAAGCCAAAAGCCGAATATTATACGGATATACTCTGTCAAGCGTCCCTTACCCCCGAAGATTGTCTTATGGTGGGCAACGATGTGGATGACGATATGCCTGCGCAAAACACGGGAATGAAAGTGTTTTTGCTTACAGACTGCCTTATTAACCGAAAAGAAAAGGATATTTCCTCTTTTGAAAAGGGAAATTTCGAAAAACTGAAAGAATATATTAAAAAACTTGTGGAAAATCCGCAGAAAATGTGATATAATTAAAGAAATATTTTTCTTTTAAAGGAAGTTAATTTTACTATGCTTTACCCCGAAAACCTTTCTGTAAACAACCAAGGACATTTGTGCATCGCCGGTCACGATACGGTTTCTCTTGCCAAGGAGTTTGGCACTCCCCTTTATGTGCTTAACGAAGACAAGGTGAGAAGCAACTGCAAGGGATACAAAACCGCTATAGACACATATTACGGCGGAAACGGACTTGCGCTTTACGCCAGCAAGGCGCTTTGTACCATGTATACGGCGCGTATAGCCGCATCCGAAGGATTGGGAGCAGACGTGGTTTCGGGAGGCGAAATATACACTCTTAAAAAAGCGGGATTCCCCATGGAAAAGGTGTTTTTCCACGGAAACAACAAAACACCCGACGAAATAGCCCTTGCGCTGGATTGCGGTGTGGGACATATCGTTGTGGATAACGTATATGAGCTTGACACGCTTAACGAAATTGCCGCAAGCAAGGGCATGGTGCAAAAAATCCTCTTTCGTATAAAGCCGGGCATTGATGCGCACACCCACGATTTTGTCCGCACGGGACAGATAGATTCAAAATTCGGCGTTGCGCTGGAAAACGGCGAAGCCTTTGAAATACACAAATATGCCGTAACTCTTGAAAATATATGTGTGGACGGCGTGCATTGCCATATCGGTTCCCAGATATTTGAAGTCGCACCCTTTAAGGAAGCGGCAAAGGTTATGATGAACTTTATATCCGACCTCCGTGATAAGCTGGGGATAGACCCTCATATACTTAATTTAGGCGGCGGTTTTGGAATAAAATACGTGGAATCCGACGACCCTCTGGCGCCCTATGAATACGTTAAAGCGGCAATAGATGTGGTAAAAGAAGTGGCAAACGAAAGAAATATGCCCCTGCCCTATCTGGTTTTTGAGCCGGGCAGATCTATTGTGGCGGAAGCGGGAATCACTCTTTACACCGTCGGCTGTGTTAAGGATATAGAAAACGTGCGCACCTACGTTTCCGTGGACGGCGGCATGACGGATAATCCCCGCTATATTATGTACGGCGCAAAGTATTCCGCATGCATTGCAAACAAGGCAAATGCAGAAAACGTTAAAGAAGTGACTATTGCGGGTAAATGCTGTGAATCCGGCGATCTGATACAGGAAAATGTAAAATTGCCCCTGACTGAGGTCGGCGATACTCTTGCGGTGTTGGCAACGGGCGCATACAATTATTCTATGTCCAGCAATTACAACCGTATTCCCCGCCCCGCTATGGTGGCTGTTAAGGAAAACGGAGAGAAAAAGATTATTATTAAAAGAGAAACCTACGAGGATATTATTAAAAACGATATCATTTAAGGAGAAAAGGATATGCGCAAGGCGTTTTCATATATAAACAAGGCATTGAAAATGCTTCTCAACATTTTTCTGCCCGTTATTCTCCCCATATTTCATTACCAGTGTATAAGCTTCGGTCAGTTTACACAGTATTCCAACCAAGCGTCCCATATCATTATCGTTATTACCGCGTTTATGGTATACTATTCCGCGTTCAAGCAGGGCGCGAAATTCGATACGGAAGCAAGAAACAAATATTTTTCGGCGGAAAACCGTAATATATTTACCGCTTTAGGTATTGCTTTTGCCCGTCCTTATCTGTGGATAGTATCCGCCGCAACAGCTTTGTGCTATTTCGCCATACCTATGAGAGCCGTCACCTCGGTGCTGTGCGGAGGGCAAAGAAATACAGCTTCGTTGCTGTTGATGCTTTGCATTTGTCTTGCGTCCTTCCTTATCCTCGGTGTTTTCGCCACCGTCACCGCCTCTGCGGACTGGAAAAAGACGGGAAGCGAACAAAAGCATTATACTACCGCCGCCTATTACGAGCAGGCGGCTATCATCGCCGTGGTATACACTGTCGGCGGAACGGTGCTCATATACGTATTCCCTTACGTAAGCGGTATAACCGGCATTTTGAAAGGACTTGGGGAAGCAATAACCGTAAACGGGTTGATCACGATTTTGTGTATCATAGCGGCGGTTATCCTTTTACCGCCTTTGTTCCGTGGGATCCGTGCTTTAAACAAGCGCAGGGCGTTTATAAAACAGCTTAAAACCGCCTGCAGCCGAAAGGGCTACGAGTTGTCTGAAATAAAGGTGCCCTTCAAATCCCTTTTTCAGCCATATACGGGGGAATCCTTTACCGTTCAAACGGATAAAAAGATATATTCCTGCAAGCTGCTGTGCAGTCTTAAAAAGAGCGTGCCTATGGTGCTTCACGAAGACGGCAGGGGCGAGCATATCCACGTTATAAGTATCGGCAAAAAGGGCGCAAGGCTGGAAATTTTCAGGTATGTAAAGACATTTAATTTCGGTTATGAAAGCGAGCACGATAAGGTGCTTATCGTAGTTCCCGTTTCAAAGTTTATGCAGACAAACAGGGCAGGAAAGATATTTGACGTGGATAACGGCGAAGTTATCGGCGATTACAAAATGTTTGCCGGCACGGGATTTATTAACGCGCTGGAGCGGGAATGTATCGACGGCGCGAAAAACAAGAATTTGTATAAATACATATAAAAACGCCAAAAAGAGCCGTACAGGCTCTTTTTTTATAGCTTTATCGATATGTGTTCTCCGTTCGGGGAGAGTATATCCACCACACGCCAATCCTTGTTTTTGCGGCGGCAACGATTTATTTCCTTGAATATTTTACGGCACGCCCGTGACGATACCCCCGACTTTTTCCCGCTTTTTGTTTTGGCATTTATCCATCTTCCCGCAACGGAGGCGGTTACGGGATTAAAAACGAGAAACGACGGAACCCACAAAACGAAACGGCGGGACGGCGATTTTATATTTATTTTCATTTATTCCACGAACACCTCTACCGTATCCCCAGCAGCGGATTCCACCTCAACCAGCTTGCCCATAACGCCTTGTTCTATAAGATTGAATATTTTTTCGAAATCTATCTTTTGCGCGGCATCGGCTTCTATGCCGAAATTGCCTATGGAAATTCCGTTTTCCACGATAACCTTTACCAGCGCCACGGGCAGGTTTATGTTTACTTTATGTCCGTCCGAGGAGATGACCCGTACGCGGAGCATCATTTTTTCCATGCTTTTACGTTCCGCTTGGGGAACGAAGACGGTGTCCTGCTCTTTTTCGCCGGAAAGGAGCAGGTCTGTGGTAACGCCCAGTATTTTTGCCAGCTTGGGTAAAAGCATAATATCGGGACAAGCCGCGTCGTTTTCCCATTTGCTTACCGCTTGGGCGGAAACTCCCAACAGTTCGGAAAGCTCTTCCTGAGTAAGTGATTTTTCTTTGCGTAGCGATAATATGCGATGTCCGAGTGTTTTTTCCATAATTTCAAAATTCCTTTCTGCTCGTTGTGCTGTGATTTTACACCGCAAACACCGAAAAATACAGCGACCAACGGTTGATACGGGTAAACCAAAGGTAGAGTTTTATATTAACCGTTGGTTGTATTTTAGCAAAAATCCTTTTAAAAAGCAATTATTATGGAATAATATTGTGGAAAGGACGGGATAATATGAAAAATTTACTTGAACAAGCCAATGCTTTGAAGGACGAGCTTATCAGCCACAGACGGCATATTCACCAAAACGCCGAAACGGGGTTTGATACCCCCAAAACCAAAAAGTATATAACCGAATGTCTTGAAAAAATGGGATACGAGCCGAAAGAATGCGGCAGAGCGGGTATAAAGGCAGAGGTTGGCAAAGGTGAAAAAGCCATTCTTTTGCGGGCGGACACGGATGCTCTGCCCATAAAGGAAGAAACCTCGCTTCCCTATGCCGCTTCCGAAAATATGCACGCCTGCGGACACGATATGCACACGGCGATGCTTCTGGGAGCGGCGAAAATACTGAAGGAAAACGAAAAAGCTTTGAAAAACCGAGTGGTTTTAATGTTTCAGCCTGCGGAAGAGATCCTTGCAGGCGCTTTGGATATGATAGAAAACGGCGTGCTTGACGGAGTGGACGAGGCGGTTATGCTGCACGTGATAACCGCTATGGATATGCCGACCGGTACGGTAATTATCGGTTCACCCGGCGCGGGCGCCCCCGCGTGCGATCATTTTACCATAGAAATTCAGGGTAAAGCCTGCCACGGAAGCGCCCCCTGGAACGGTGTGGACAGCCTGCTGATCGCCTCCCAGACGTTGAACGCTTTGCAGGTGCTTCAATCCCGCGAGGTGGATATAAGAAAAGAAACGGTGCTTACCATAGGATATATGCAGGGAGGGCAAAACGGAAACACCCTTGCGGACAAGGCGGTTTTAAAGGGCACGGCGCGGTCTTTTGATGAAAAAACCAGAGAATATCTAAAAAGCCGTATAACCGAAATTGCCTGCGCCGCGGCGGAAACCTACAAAGGAAGCGCAAAGGTGACCTTCACCTGCGGCGCGCCGGTGTTTGTAAACGAAAAGGAGCTTTCCGGCAGAGCTTTTGAAAGCCTGAAGGAGTTTTTGGGGGAAGAATTTGTGTTTACCACCTCTATGATAAGCCCCGACGGGCGCGTTGCCCGCGGCGGCGGAAGCGAGGATTTTGCATACGTGAGCCAAAAAATCCCCACGGTGATGATAAGTATAACCGCGGGAGAAAAGGAAAAAGGATATATCTACCCCCAACACCACCCCAAAGCCGAGTTCGACGAAGACGTGCTCCCTATCGGCGCCGCAGTGTACGCGCAAATGGGAACTATGAACTATGAACTATAAACGATGAACTATGAACTATGGTAGTTTTTTGCAAAGCAAAAAACCGTAATAATTGTTTTTGAAATCTACCGTCTATAGTAGCGAGAGTTTCGCTGAAATCGGGAGCTGTATAAACAAAGCAGAATGAATTTTTACGAGCGTGCTGTAGTAATCTACAGCTAGCGAAGTAAAAATTTATAGAAAAACGCGATAAAAATAAAGAAGGAATCCGTCAAAAAACGGATTCCTACATTTTTATTTGGTTGCGGGATGACGGCGGGGTTCCCCGCAAAACCGCAGGTTTTGTGGGGTGCAGGCGAGGACGTCATCCCCTACGGGTGAACGAAAACCATTATTTCATCTGTCGCGTTTTTCGGTCTGCAAAGTTTAGACAGCTCGACATCAGCCGCCGAGGTATGCGCGTATAACCGCATCATCATTCAACAGCTCTTCTCCTGTGCCTTCACGAACGATAAGTCCCGTTTCAAGCACGTATGCGCGGTTTGCCACTGAAAGAGCTTTTTTTGCATTCTGCTCAACCAAAAGCACGGTAGTGCCTGCTTTGTTTATTTCGGTTATCATATCGAAAATCGTGTTTACGTACAAGGGTGAAAGTCCCATACTGGGTTCATCCAGCAGGATGAGAGACGGTCGGGACATAAGAGCACGGCTCATTGCCAGCATTTGCTGTTCGCCGCCTGAAAGAGTACCTGCGATCTGCTTGGAACGCTCCTTAAGAATGGGAAAACGGGCATAAATTTCTTTTAAAGTGTTTTCTTTTTCCGCCTTATCGCTTCGGGTGTATGCGCCCATTTTAAGATTTTCCGCCACGGTAAGTTCACAGAAAATTCTGCGTCCTTCGGGAACCTGCGCCATACCCATAGGCACAAGCTTGTGGGCGGGAATGTTGGTTATATCCTTGCCATCGTAAGTAACCTTGCCCTTTGCTTTGGGAATAAGGTTGCAGAGAGAATGCATTATAGTTGTTTTTCCTGCGCCGTTTGCGCCGATAAGAGCAACTATTTCGCCCCGGTTAACCTCAAAGGAAACACCGCGTATAGCCTTTATAAGTCCATAGGACACTTCAAGATCTTCAACTGTAAGTAAAGCCATAATATCTCGCTCCCTTCAAGATTATTCGCCCAGATAAGCTTTGATGACATCGGGGTGTCTGAGCACCTCTTCCGTGGTTCCGTGGGCAAGTGTGGTGCCGAAATTAAGCACGGTAAGCTCATCGCACAGACCGGAAACCAAGCTCATATCGTGCTCGATGAGAAGGACTGTCATATCAAATTCATCTCTTATACGGCGTATGGTTTCGGTAAGCTCTGCCGTTTCCTGAGGGTTCATACCTGCGGCAGGCTCATCCAATAAAAGCAGCTTGGGGTTTGTAGCCAGAGCACGAGCCATTTCCAGACGGCGCTGTGAACCGTAAGGCAGGTTGGATGCAACGGTACGGCGTTCTTCGTCCAAGCCGAAAACACGGAGCAGTTCTCTTGCTGCGGAACGCATTTGCTTTTCTGTGGAAAAATGCTTGGGAAGGCGGAATATGCTCTGCATTATATTGCACTTGGAGCTGTTGCCCATTCCCACAAGCACGTTATCTATAACCGACATATTGGAAAACAGACGTATATTCTGGAAAGTACGGGCAATACCCTTTTTGTTTATTTCTGCGGGAGTTTTGCCCACAAGCTCCTCTCCGTCAAGCAAAAAGGTGCCGGTGGTGGGGCGGTACACGCCGGTAAGCAGGTTGAAAACCGTGGTTTTTCCCGCACCGTTGGGACCGATAAGACCGTAAAGCTGGTTTTTCTTTATTTTTAAATTAATATCCTGCGCGGCTTTAAGTCCGCCGAAGGAGATACCGAGAGAACGGGTCTCAAGCATATATTCGCTCATTTTTTATCTCCCTCCTCTTTTACGCTTTGTTCGGGAATGATATCTGTGGAAAGCAGTGCATCCATAGGTATTTTGGTGGGTACCTTGGACCAGTCTGCGGTGGAAGGAGCTTCCATTCCGCCATCCTCCTTGAGACGGTGTCCGCGGAACTTGATGATGATATATTCAACAAGACGGCGGAGGCTGAATCTTTCACGCACCTTGCTCAAAGCGGGAGCGTTGTTCCAGATAACCGCAACGATAAGAATGAGGGCGTAAATGAGATATTTAAGAGCGGCAAGATCGCCGGAAAGCTTGGTGGTAAGCTGAATGTTTATAAAGGTGAGCAAGGTTGCGGAAAGGATGGAGCCGGTAATGTTACCCATACCGCCCAAAACTACCATAACCAGAATTTCTACGGAATAGTTAAAGGAGAAAAAGCCGTAATCAACGGGGGTGGTGTTGTGGCCGTACAAAACGCCTGCGATACCCGCAAAGAAAGCGGCGATAACAAACACAGCAAGCTTATAGTAGGTTACGTTTACACCCATGGCGCGGGCGGCAATTTCGTTATCACGGATAGCCTGAATAGCTCGTCCGTGCTTACTCTTCATAAGGTTTTGCGTTACGAAAACGGTGAATATTGCCATTACGAAAACGATTACGAACAGAGTCTTTCCGTATTTACGGGTGGTAAGTCCCAATGCGCCGCCGAAAGCTTCCTGATTCATAAACACAGTACGGATAATTTCACCGAAAGCCAAGGTTACGATTGCAAGATAGTCGCCTTTGAGACGGAGGGTGGGAAGACCGATTATGAGTCCGAAAACAGCCGCGGTAAGTCCGCCGACGATCATAGACAGAATAAGAACTACCGTGGGATTGGGAATTACGGTGTGAAGATAATTTGCGGTAAAACAGCCGATATATGCGCCTGCACACATGAATCCCGCATGGCCCAAGGAAAGCTCGCCCAAGAAACCTACAACAAGGTTAAGAGAAACGGCGAGTATTATGCTATAGCCTATCTGGGCAAGCATAAGGGATGTGGAGCCCTTTACGGAGCCGGTGAACGCCATTACGGTAAAGGGGATTGCCAGAGCGAGAATAAGTATATAGTTTATCCAATGCTTAAGCTTGAACTTTTTCATATTATACCTTCTCCCTTCTGGTCTTGCCCATAAGTCCGGTAGGACGAACCATAAGAATTACTATAAGCAACCCGAATTCGATAGCAGTGGTATAAGGAGCCAAAGCGGGAATACTGGAGCAAATTTTTTCGATAATGCCGAGTAAAATTCCGCCTACCATTGCGCCGGGGATAGAACCGATACCGCCGATAACCGCCGCAGTAAAGGCTTTAATACCGGGCATTGCGCCCAAAGTGGGGCTTACTGCGGGAATCTGCATAAGATAGAATACGGAAGCACATGCAGCCAGTGCGGAGCCGATAGCAAATGTAAGAGTGATAATGCCGTTTACGTTTATACCCATAAGGGAAGCCGCCGCTCTGTCTTCAGAAACGGCAAGCATTGCGGTGCCTGCTTTTGTTTTGGTGATAAACAAAGTGAGCCCCACCATTATAACCACGCAAAGACCCAAGGTAAGCAAGGAAGAAATACTTATGGATATACCCATCACCTCAAGTGCGCCCCAGTTGCCGATAGAAACGGGACGTGTGCCTGCGCCGTATACGAGCTGTGACACGCTCTGAAGCAGATAGCTTACGCCGATAGCTGTAATAAGCACCGCCAAAGGAGATGCGCCGCGGAGAGGACGGTAAGCCACTCGCTCTGTGGCGATACCCAGAACGGTACATATAATGACAGCGACTATAACCGCAGGAATGGGGTGATCCATAAGGCTAAGCGTTGTGAAAACAGCGTAGGCACCCACCATGATAATATCACCGTGGGCAAAGTTAAGCATCTTTGCGATACCGTATACCATTGTGTAGCCAAGTGCTATGAGCGCATAAATTCCGCCAAGACAAAGGCCATTGATGAGTGTATTCATAAATACTCCTAAAGCAAGAATTCGCAGAAAGGCAAAGCAGATGTTGCTTTGCCCTTCTGCAAAAATTCAGTTAATATTTTTCTGTGAAAATCAGTCGCGGTCTACAATAACTACCTTGGGAGCCTTTTCGCAAGAGCCTGCGGTGGTCCAGGACATATCATTACCGGTAAGACCGTCATACTTGAAGGTGCCGCCGGTGAGAATGGGACGGATAGCATCTGCAAGGTCGGAAGCGGAAATGGTAACGTCGTTTACGTTAGCAGCCTTCATAGCTTCGTAAATGATCATTACTGCATCATAACCGTCTGCTGCGAACTGGTTGGGAGCTTCGCCGTACTTCTTCTGGAAAGCATCTACGAAATCCTTAACGTCTGCGCTGGTTACGTCAAAGGGAGTGATGTAGGAGATAACTGCGGTTACGGTGTCATCAAGCTGATCCTTGATACCGTCAAGACCGTCACAACCGAATACGGGAACGTTGAAATCAAGCTGAGCTGCCTTCTTGCAAACGAGAGCTGCTTCGGTGTAGTAGAAGGGGAGGAAGAGAACGTCGCATCCCTTAGCCTTGAGTTCGGAAACCTGAGTAGAGAAATCCTTGTTGGTTTCCTTGGTGAAGGTGTATACGAAGTAATCGGTATCCTTAACCTTATTAAGAGCGGTCATCTGAGCTTCGAAAGCTTCGTAAAGACCTGCAGAATACGGATCGCTGGTATCATAGATAACGCCGATCTTGGAGTAATCCTTAACGAGAGTGTCTGCTGCGATGGTGCCCTGCTGAGCGTCGCCGAAGCATACACGGAATGCGTTTTCGCTTACGCCGATAACGTTTTCTGCGGAAGCGGAAGGAGTCATAAACAGAACGCCGTCGTTAGCTGCTTCTGCTGCGAAGGATGCGCAGGAGCCGGAGGTAACGCTGCCGATAGAAGCCTGCATACCCTTTTCAAAGAGAGAGGTGTAACCGGTAGCTGCCTTATCTGCAGCAGCCATATCGTCTACCATTTCGAAGGAGAAGAGCACGCCGTTAAGACCGCCGGCTGCGTTGATCTCGTCTATAGCAAGAGACGCGCCGCGCTGTACTGCAACGCCGTAAACGGAAGCGTCACCGGTAAGAGGACCGGTAGCACCGATAACGTAAGTAGTGTTATTTGCGGTATAATTTGTATCGCCGCAAGCGGTAGCGCAAAGCAGGCAAAGAACCATTGCCAATGCAAAGCATACCATTTTCATTGTTTTTTTCATGGTAAAGTTCCTTTCTGAATTAAGTGTTTAAATGCCACACCAAATAAATTTTAGCCCATTGTATACCCGAAGGTCCGATTTGTCAACCCCCTTTTGAATAAAAATCAAATTATTTTTACAAAAATATGCATAAAAAACGAAAAATATAAATTCTGCCTTTTATTTTTTGCATAAATACTCTATGACGCTTTGCGTTACATTCCCTTTTGCGCAAAACAGTACCTTTGTTAAAACAGTAAAAAGAGCCTGCAAAAAAATGCTGAATTTCGTCACAAAAAACTCTCTATGCTATTTACATTTCCTTCAATATATGTTATTATATATGCGAATTTACACATCGCTTTGTAACTGACGGTTTTTGCGAATCAACGCAAGGGAGCAAGGCGAAATAAAAGCCGACCGTCTGGGCAGCCCTAAGCGTATTTGTAACGGCATAGGACTGTCCTTTTTTGATTTTGAATTTGTTTATTTTTTTTAATTCGGAGGATATGGTTTTATGAAAAAAGTTGCAATCATTATGGGAAGTGACAGCGATCTGCCCGTAGTATCCAAAGCCGCAGACACTCTGGCGTCTTTAGGTATTCCTTATACTATGCGTGTGTTATCCGCACACAGAACACCCGAGCAGGTGCGTACCTTTACTGCGGAAGCAAGACAGAACGGATACGGTGTAATGATATGCGCCGCAGGAATGGCGGCTCATCTTGCAGGTGCGGTTGCCGCCGCTACCACGCTCCCCGTTATCGGTATTCCCATAAGCGCAGGCAAGTTTAACGGTCTGGATGCACTTCTTTCCACCGTACAGATGCCCTCCGGTATTCCCGTTGCCACCGTCGCTGTGGACGGCGCGGTAAACGCGGCTCTCCTTGCGGCGCAGATGATAGCGCTTTCTGACGACGAGCTGGCAGCAAAGCTTGATGCAAAACGTGTTTCCGATGCGGAAAAGGTTTTGGCAAAAGACGCGGCAATTAACGGTTAACACACATTTATTCTCTTTTTCGGAAAGGCAGTTGAATATATATGGGCGGATTTTTTGGAGCCGCTTGCAATCACGACGCGGTTGAGGACGTATTCTTCGGAACCGACTACCATTCTCATTTGGGAACACGTCGCGGCGGTATGGCGGCATTTGACGTAAAAAAAGGTTTACAGAGAGAGATTCATAATATAGAAAACTCCCCCTTCAGAACAAAGTTTGAGCATATATTTGAGGAAATGCAGGGAAATTCCGCTATCGGCTGTATAAGCGACAGCGACCCCCAGCCCCTTCTTATACGCTCCGCTTTGGGAAAATTTGCAATATGCACCGTTGGCGCCATTAATAACGCCGACGAGCTGATAGACAAATACTTTGTTGAAGCAAACGGACATTTTAACGCTATGACAGGCGGTGCCGTAAACTCTACCGACCTTGCGGCGGCGCTTATAAGCAGAAAAGAAAACTTTGCAGAGGGCATTAAGTTTATTCAGGACCAGATCAAAGGCAGTCTTTCCCTGCTTATACTCAAGGATGACGGCGGAATAATCGCCGCCCGTGATAAGCTGGGCAGAACTCCCGTGATCATTGGCAAAAACGAAGGCGGCTACTGCGCGTCCTTTGAATCCTTTGCATACCAGAAGCTGGGATATGAAACGGTATGCGAGCTGGGACCCGGCGAAATAGTTGAAATTACCAAGGACGGTATGACAAGACTTGCCGAGCCGGGCAAGGAAATGAAGATATGCTCATTCCTTTGGTCTTACTACGGATACTCCTCCTCCAGTTACGAGGGAGTGAACGTTGAGCTTATGCGTTACCGCAACGGCGAGATAATGGCTGAATATGACAAAGAGTGCGGTGTGGCGCAGGATCTGGACTACGTAAGCGGTATGCCGGATTCCGGTATTCCCCACGCTATAGGCTATGCAAACAAAAACGCCGCGCCTTTTTCCCGTCCCTTTATTAAATACACTCCTACCTGGCAGAGAAGCTTTACACCCGCAAAGCAGGTGGACAGAAACCGTATTGCAAAAATGAAGCAGATTCCCGTGCCCGAGCTTATACGGGACAAAAAGCTGCTTTTTGTGGACGATTCCATTGTAAGAGGCACACAGCTTAAAGAAACCGTGGATTTTCTTTACGATAACGGCGCAAAGGAAGTTCATATGAGAAGCGCCTGCCCGCCTATAATGTTTAACTGCAAATACCTTAACTTTTCCAGAGGCAGAAACGAAATGGAGCTTATTGCAAGACGCACCATTGCGGAATTGGAGGGCGACGAAGGCTTGAAGCATATTGACGAATATCTGGATTCTTCCTCCGAAAGAGGCAAAAAGTTGAGAAACACCATTTGCGAGCAGTTCAAATTCTCTTCTCTCGATTTCCAGTCCCTTGAAGGTATTATAGAAGCTATCGGCTTGCCCGAATGTAAGCTCTGTACCTACTGCTGGAACGGAAAAGAATAATCACCCCACAAAAGTTTTTTCAGATAAGGAAGGGTGTTTCACGAAACACCCCTGAAGCCAAAAGAATATACCGTGAAAAACGCTTTTGCGGGGACCCCGAGAAAACCACCCCTAAAATAATCACCCCTAAAATGCTTGCGCATTTTTGGGGACCCCGAGAAAATCACCCCTAAAATCCTGCGGATTTTTGGGGACCCCGAAAATAATCACCCCTAAAATGCTTGCGCATTTTTGGGGACCCCGAAAAACACAACACCACACAACTTAAATTTAAAACACCCGCCGTTTTTACGGCAGAAGGAGATAAATTATGCATTCCAATTCCTTTTCCGAAAGTTACGCCGCAGCAGGCGTAGATATAACCGCAGGCTACAAAGCCGTTGAGCTTATGAAAAAGCACGTTGCCCGTACCCGTAACGAAGGCTGTCTTGACGATGTAGGCGGTTTCGGCGGATGCTTCGGTCTGAATATTGCAGGTATGGAAGAGCCCGTGCTTGTTTCCGGTACCGACGGAGTGGGAACCAAGCTTAAGCTGGCTATTCTCACCGACAAACACGATACTATAGGTATCGATTGCGTGGCTATGTGCGTTAACGACGTTATTTGCGTAGGCGCAAAGCCCTTGTTCTTCCTCGATTACATCGCTTGCGGCAAAAACGTGCCCGAGCGTATTGCAGAGCTGGTTGCAGGCGTTGCTGAAGGCTGTGTGCAGTCCGGCTGCGCCCTTATCGGCGGTGAGACCGCAGAGCATCCCGGTATGATGCCCGAGGACGAATACGACCTTGCCGGCTTTACCGTTGGCGTGGTAGACAAAAAGAAGATCATAGACAACACCAAAATGAAGGCAGGAGACGTTATCATCGCACTTCCCTCCACCGGTATTCATTCCAACGGTTTCTCTCTTTGCCGCAAGGTGTTTGATATAGATAACAACAACCCCGACCTTTACGTACCCCGTGAAGAGCTTGGCGAAAAGACGGTTGCGGAAGCACTCCTTGTTCCCACAAAGATTTACGTTAAGCCCGTGCTTGCCCTTCTTGAAAAGGTAAATGTTAAGGGTATATCCCATATCACCGGCGGCGGATTCTATGAAAACATTCCCCGTTCCATTCCCGACGGACTTTGCGCAAACGTAGACAGAAGCGCAGTTAAGGTGCTTCCCATATTCGACGTTATCGCAAAAGACGGCAACATTCCCGAAAGAGATATGTTCAACACCTATAACATGGGCGTTGGTATGAGCATTATAGTTGCTCCCGAAGACGTGGATACCGCATTGGAAGTACTCAAGGCAAACGGCGAAGACGCTTACGTGATCGGAAGCATTTCCGAAGGAAGCGAAAAGATAGTTATCGCCTGAGGAAAATAACTATGGAAAAAACAAAGATTGCTGTTTTGGTGTCCGGCGGCGGAACAAACCTGCAAGCCCTTATAGACGCACAAAACAGCGGAATTATTAAAAGCGGCGAAATAGTTGCGGTAATATCCAACAAGCCCGACGTTTATGCCCTTACCCGCGCCGAAAACGCAGGAATTAAAGGTTACGTTGCAAACAAAAAACAGCTGGGCGCAGGCTTTGAGGATGAGCTGGTACGCATTTTGACCGAAGTAAAGGCAGAGATAATCATACTCGCCGGCTTTATGTGCATATTGAGCGAGAATTTCACAAAGCGGTATCCCAACCGTATAATAAACGTACACCCCGCACTTATCCCTTCTTTTTGCGGAGAAGGCTTTTACGGACTTCACGTTCACGAGGCGGCTTTGAAAAAGGGCGTTAAGGTTACGGGTGCAACAGTACACTTTGTAAACGAAATTTGTGACGGAGGCGAGATTATCGCCCAAAAGGCTGTGGAGGTTTTGGAGGGCGATACTCCCGAAACCCTGCAAAGACGTGTTATGGAGCAGGCGGAATGGATAATACTTCCTCTTGCGGCAGAAAAGGTTTCTGCACAGATAATGAAACAAAAAGGAGAATAGGAAAATGAGCGTATACGAATCTTATACTATAAACGAACTTGTGGGCAACAACCCCTACCCCGGCAGAGGTATTATTGCAGGTCTTGACGAAAGCGGAAAATATGCTGTTACCGCATACTTCATTATGGGCAGAAGCGAAAACTCCCGTAACCGTGTTTTTGCCGAGCGTGAAGACGGTGCAATTATTACCAAGGCTTTTGATGAAAGCAAGGTAGAAGATCCCTCTCTTATTATATATGCCGCTTGCAGAAAGTTTGAAAACAAGCTTATTACCACCAACGGCGACCAGACCGATACCGTATACGAATTCCTTGCAAAAGGCGAAACCTTTGAAAAAGGACTTGAGACCCGTTGCTTTGAGCCCGATGCACCCAATCTCACCCCCAGAATTTCCATACTTCAGGATTTTGAAAACGGATATTCCTATAAATTGAGCATACTTAAATCCGCAGACCCCGAAGGAACCGCCTGCAACAGATTTACCTATTCTTATGCTCCCACCGCAGGTCTTGGACACTTTATCCACACCTACAACGGCGACGGAAAGCCTCTTCCCACCTTTACCGGCGAGCCCAAGAGAGTAAAGATTTGCGGAGATATCGGTAAATTCACTCAGGAAATATGGGAATCTCTTAACGAAGAAAATAAAATATCTCTTTACGTAAGATATACCTGCCTTGCAGACGGTTCTGCAAGACAGTATATCATAAACAAAAACGGTAACGAATAATGGACAGACACGATAAATATATATCTCCCCTTTCCACCCGCTATGCCAGCGACGAGATGCAGTATATTTTTTCCGATAACAACAAATTCCGTACCTGGAGAAAGCTGTGGATATCTCTTGCAAAGGCAGAAAAGGCTTGCGGTCTTAATATAACCGACGAGCAGATAGCCCAGATGGAAGCAAACAAGGACGATGTGGATTACGAAAGAGCCGCCGAATGGGAAAAAAAGGTGCGTCACGACGTTATGGCACACATTCACACCTTTGGCGAGCAATGCCCCAAGGCAGAGCCTATTATCCATCTCGGCGCAACAAGCTGTTACGTAGGCGATAATACCGACGTTATAATTTTAAAGCAGGCATCCGAAATAGTGCTTAAAAAAGCCGCCGCGGTTATGAAAAATCTGGCAGAGTTTGCAGAAAAGTACAAATCCCTCCCCTGCCTTGCATACACCCATCTTCAGCCCGCACAGCTTACCACGGTAGGTAAACGCGCTACCTTGTGGATGTATGAGCTTTCTATGGATATTAAAGAGCTGGAACACAGAGTAAGCGAATTAAAAATGCTTGGCTCAAAGGGCACCACCGGCACTCAGGCAAGCTTTATGGAGCTTTTCGGAAACGATGAAGAAAAGGTTAAAAAGGTTGAAGAGCTTATTGCCGCAGATTACGGATTTGACGGAGTTGTGGCTGTTTCCGGACAGACCTATTCCAGAAAAGTAGACGCATATTTCCTTTCCGTGCTTTCCGGATTTGCCCAGAGCGCATACAAGTTCTCCAACGATATGAGATTACTTCAGTCCTTTGAGGAGATAGAAGAACCTTTCGGAAAGAATCAGGTAGGCTCCTCCGCAATGCCTTACAAGCGTAATCCCATGAGATGCGAACGAATTTCCGCGCTGGCGAGATACGTTATTACGGATTCTCTTAACCCCGCTTTTACCGCAGGTACACAGTGGTTTGAGCGCACCCTGGACGATTCCGCAAACAGACGTATATCCACCTCCGAAGCATTCCTCGCCATAGACGCAATACTTAATATTTATATTAACGTAACCTCCGGTATGGTGGTTTACGATAAGGTTATAAACCGCAGAGTAATGGAAAAGCTTCCCTTTATGGCAACGGAAAACATTATGATGCGTGCCGTTGAAGCGGGAGGCGACAGACAGGAATTACACGAAAGACTGCGTGTTCATTCCCACGCCGCCGCCGCAAACGTAAAGCTGGAAGGCAAAGAAAACGACCTTATAAAGCGTATTGCCGAAGACAGTGCTTTCGGACTTACGGAAGAAGAGATAAACACTCTGCTCCTGCCCGAAAAATATATTGGCAGAAGCGTACATCAGACAGAAGAATTCATAAATGAAATAGCAGATCCCATTATCGAAAAATATTTTGTCGGCAACGAAAACAGCGACCTAAAGGTTTAAGAAGGAGTAGATATACCAATATGAAAGAATTTGTACTTAAATACGGCTGTAACCCCAACCAGAAGAATTCCAAAATATATATGGAAGACGGAACCGACCTGCCCGTTGAAATTCTTAACGGCAGACCCGGTTACATAAACTTTCTTGATGCTTTTAACTCCTGGCAGTTGGTAAAGGAGCTTGACGCCGCTTTGAATATGCCTGCGGCTACTTCTTTCAAGCACGTTTCCCCCACCTCTGCCGCTGTTGGCAACCCTCTTTCCGATGCACAGAAAAAGGCGTTCTTTGTAGACGATATTGAAGGTCTTGATGAAAGCCCTCTCGCCTGCGCATACGCAAGAGCAAGAGGTACTGACAGACAGTCCTCCTTCGGCGATTGGATCGCTCTTTCCAGAGAGTGCGACGCTACCACCGCTATGATAATCAAGCGTGAGGTTTCCGACGGTATTATCGCCCCCGGCTACACCGACGAAGCTTTGGAGATACTCAGATCCAAGCGCAAGGGCAGCTACAACATTGTTAAGATAAACCCCGATTACGTTCCTGCGGAAGCAGAAAAGAAGCAGGTGTTCGGTATTACCTTTGAGCAGGGCAGAAATAATCTTAAAATAGACCCCGAATGCCTTAACAATATAGTTACCGAAAACAAATTCCTTTCCGAAGAGGCAAAGAGAGACCTTGTTATCGCTCTTATTACCCTTAAATATACCCAGTCCAACTCCGTTTGCTACGCTTATGACGGACAGGCTATCGGTGTTGGCGCAGGTCAGCAGTCCCGTATACTCTGCACCCGTCTTGCAGGAAGCAAGGCAGATCTGTGGCACTTAAGACAGCACGAAAAGTGCCTCTCTCTCCCCTTCAGAGCAGATATCGGCAGACCTGACAGAGACAACTGTATTGATATTTATCTTTCCGAAAATCCCGATGAAATTCTTGCAGACGGCGAGTGGCAGAAGTTCTTTACCGAATGCCCTGCAGTATTCACCAGGGCAGAGCAGAGAGCATATCTGGATACCATTACCGGCGTTTCTTTGGGAAGCGACGCATTCTTCCCCTTCGGCGATAATATCGAGCGCGGTAAGAGAAGCGGTGTTTCCTACGTGGCACAGCCCGGCGGAAGCGTGAGAGACGATCAGGTTATAGAAACCTGCAACAAGTACGGAATGGCAATGTGCTTTACCGGAACAAGACTGTTCCACCACTAATACGGGAGGAATAATATAATATGAAGGTAATGGTTGTAGGCGGCGGCGGACGCGAGCACGCCATAATCAAATCACTTAAAAAAAGCAGTGAAATTACAAAGCTTTACGCACTGCCCGGAAACGGCGGTATTGCGGCGGACGCAGAATGCGTTAATATCGGCGCAAAGGACCTTGACGGTATTGTAAACTTTGCTTTGGAAAATAACATTGATTACGCTGTTGTTGCACCCGATGATCCTCTGGTTCTGGGCGCTTGCGACAGACTGCGTGAAAAGGGTATTCCCTGCTTCGGCCCCTCCAAGGCGGCGGCGCAGATCGAGGGAAGCAAGGTGTTTTCCAAAAATCTTATGAACAAATACGGCATTCCCACAGCTAAAGCAGAATGCTTTTACGATGCGGACAAGGCGCTGGAATACGTTTCCTCCTGCCCTATCCCCACGGTTATCAAAGCAGACGGTCTGGCACTGGGTAAAGGCGTTGTTATTGCCGAAACCAGAGAAGAGGCGATCGACGCCGTTAAATCCATGATGCTGGACAACCGTTTCGGCGAAAGCGGCAAGAATATAATTGTGGAAGAGTTCCTCACCGGACCCGAGGTAAGCGTGCTTTCCTTTACGGACGGAAAAACGGTGGTTCCCATGATATCCTCTATGGACCACAAGAGAGCGCACGATAACGACGAAGGACTTAATACCGGCGGTATGGGCACGGTTGCTCCCAACCCCTATTACACCCCCGAAATGGCAGACAGGTGTATGAAGGAAATCTTCCTTCCCACTATCGACGCTATGAACAAAGAGGGATGCCCCTTTACGGGATGTCTGTACTTCGGACTTATGCTTACTCCCAACGGTCCCAAGGTTATTGAATACAACTGCCGTTTCGGCGATCCCGAAACTCAGGTTGTGCTTCCCCTTTTGGAAAGCGATCTGTTTACGGTTATGCAGGCTGTAAGCAACGGTACTCTTGATGAGTGCGAGGTAAAATTCTCCCAAAAGCACGCCTGCTGTGTTATAGAGGCATCCGAAGGATACCCCGAAAAATACGAAAGCGGCTTTGAGATAGTTCAAAACGGCGATATCGACGGCGAGGTTTACTACGCCGGCGCAAAGATAAAGGACGGCGTATTGGTTTCCGCGGGAGGACGTGTTCTGGGCGTTACCTGCATTGCCGATACTCTTGGCGAAGCTATAGAAAAATCCTACGCCGCAACGAAAAAAATAGGCTTTAAGAACGCATATTTCCGCAAGGATATAGGCGCAAGAGCAATGAAAGCGAAGGTCTGATAAATGGTATACAGATTATTTGTTGAAAAAAAGCAGGGTCTTACCCTTGAAGCAGATGCACTGAAGGCGGATATCAACGGTCTTCTGGGCATAGAAAGCGTTACCGAGGTAAAGCTTCTCAACCGCTATGATGCGGAAAATATAAGCGAGGAAAACTTTAATAAAGCGGTTAACGCCGTTTTTTCCGAGCCTCAGCTTGATAACGTTACCTTTGAATTCCCCTATACGGACGCTGAAACCGTATTCGCATCCGAATATCTGCCCGGTCAGTTCGATATGCGTGCAGACAGTGCGGCACAGTGTATTCAGCTTATGTCCTGCGGCGAAAAGCCTCTTATAAGAAGCGCAAAAGTATACGCTATATACGGCAATATTACCGAAGCACAGAAAAACGAGATTATTAAATACGTAATCAACCCCGTGGAAAGCCGCGTTGCTTGTATGGACAAGCCCGAAACGCTGGTTACCGAATACGAAATTCCCACCACCGTTCCCGTGCTTGAGGGCTTTATCAATATGTCCGATGAAGACGTAATAAAGCTGGTGGGCGAATACGGTCTGGCAATGGACGGGGACGATATCCTCTTCTGCCGCAATTACTTCCGCAGCGAAGGAAAAGACCCCACTATGACCGAACTTCGTGTTATAGATACCTACTGGTCCGACCACTGCAGACACACCACCTTCCTTACGGAAATCGATTCCGTAAAGACAGATGACCCCATAATCCTTAAATCCTACGAGGATTATAAAAACACCCGTAAGGAGCTGGGCAGAACAAAGCCCGAAACGCTTATGGATATCGGCACTATCGGCGCAAGATATCTTAAGGCAAAGGGACTTCTTACAAAGCTTGACGAAAGCGAAGAGATTAACGCCTGCACCGTAAAAATGCAGGTGGAGACCGCAAACGGTATGGAAGACTGGCTGCTTCTCTTTAAAAACGAGACTCACAACCATCCTACCGAAATCGAGCCTTTCGGCGGTGCGGCTACCTGTATCGGCGGCGCTATCCGCGATCCCCTTTCCGGACGTTCCTACGTTTACGCAGCAATGCGTGTAACCGGTGCGGCAGACCCCACAAAGCCTCTTAACGAGACTCTCCCCGGCAAGCTTCCCCAGAGAAAGATAGTTACCACCGCAGCTGCAGGTTATTCCTCCTACGGTAACCAGATCGGTCTTGCTACCGGTCAGGTAGATGAAATATACCACCCCGGCTACGTTGCAAAACGTATGGAGATAGGCGCGGTTTTGGGCGCGGCTCCCGCAGAAAACGTACGCAGAGAATGCCCCGCCCCCGGTGACAGAGTAATACTGATCGGCGGCAGAACGGGACGTGACGGATGCGGCGGCGCAACCGGATCCTCCAAATCCCACACCGCACAGTCTCTTACCGCTTGCGGCGCAGAGGTTCAGAAGGGTAATGCACCCGAAGAAAGAAAATTACAGCGTCTGTTCCGCAACAAGGAAGCTTCTCTTATGATCAAGCGTTGCAATGACTTCGGCGCAGGCGGTGTATCCGTTGCCGTTGGCGAATTGGCGGCAGGTCTTAAGATAAATCTTAACGCAGTACCCAAGAAATACGAAGGACTTGACGGCACAGAGCTTGCTATTTCCGAATCCCAGGAAAGAATGGCTGTTGTTGTTGCCGCAGAGGACGTGGAAAAGTTTATTTCCCTTGCGGACACCGAAAACCTTGAAGCTACCGTTATTGCAGAGGTTACGGAAGAGCCCCGTCTCCGTATGGAATGGAACGGCGTTACCACCGTTGATCTTTCCAGAGAATTTCTGGATTCCAACGGCGCGGCAAAGCATATCAACATTTCTCCCGCACCTGCGGTTTGCGAATATTGCAAAGCTATGCCCGAAGGAAGCTTTGAAGATAATATTCTCGCATACGCTACCGATCTTAATATATGCTCAAAGCGCGGTCTTTCCGAACGCTTTGACTCTACCATAGGCACCGGCGCCGTACTTATGCCCTTCGGCGGTAAGAACCAGCTTACTCCTCCTCAGGCTATGGCAACTCTTATTCCCCTTGAGCACGGCAGAACCGACAGCTGTTCCTTTATGGCATACGGCTACAACCCCTATATAAGCGAAATAAGCCCTTATCACGGCGCATACCTTGCAGTAGCGGAATCCGTGGCAAAGCTTGTTGCTACCGGCGCTTCCTTTAAGGATGTATACCTTTCCTTCCAGGAATACTTTGAAAAGCCTCTTAAAGACCCTGCACGTTGGGGCAAGCCCTTCTCCGCACTGCTCGGCGCACTCCGCGCACAGAAGGAACTGAAGGTTGCTTCTATCGGCGGTAAGGACTCTATGTCCGGCTCCTTTGAGGATATAAACGTGCCTCCCACGTTGGTTTCCTTTGCGGTAACCGACGGCAAGGCGCAGGATGTTGTATCTCCCGAATTCAAGAAATCAGGTCACAGAATAGTACACCTCCTTCCCGAATACGGCGCAGACAAGCTTCCCGTTGGAGAAAGCCTTGTAAAGCTGTTTGATACCGTAACAGACCTTATAAGAAGCGGAAAAGCTCTTTCTGTTTGGACTCCTGTTTACGGCGGCACCGCAGAAGCTCTTGTAAAGATGTCTGCAGGTAACGGTATCGGCGTTGATATTGCAGATAATTATCCCGATACACTTCTTTACGGCTATTCCTACGGTTCCTTTATCGTAGAGCTTTCCGAAGAAGCAGAGGATATGGGTATTTTGGTTGGTACCACCAACGATACCCGCACCTTTACCAGAGGCGCTGAAAAAGTTTGCCTTAACAAGGTAATTACCGCTTGGGAAGATAAGCTTGAAGGCGTTTACTCCTGCAATATTAAGCAGGGCGAAAAGGATATTCCCGCATTCAGCTATGAAGCAACCCAGCGTGTTGCTCCTCACGTTGCCCACGTAAGCCCCAAGGTGCTTATACCCGTATTCCCCGGCACCAACTGTGAATACGATACCGCCCGCGCGCTTGAAGACGCAGGCGCAACCCCCGAAATTTTCGTTATAAACAACCTCACCGGCAAGGGCGTTGAGAGAAGCGCAGAAAAGTTTGCTTCCCTTATCGACGAAAGCCAGATCATATTTGTTCCCGGCGGATTCTCCGGCGGTGACGAGCCCGATGGATCCGGTAAATTCATTACCGCATTCTTCAGAGGCGAGGGCGTTAAGAACGCCGTTAACCGCTTGCTCAAGGACCGCGACGGTCTTATGTGCGGTATCTGTAACGGTTTCCAGGCGCTGGTTAAATTGGGCCTTGTTCCCTACGGCGAAATAAGAGATCCCGATGAAAACGCACCCACCCTTACCTTTAACACCATTTCCCGCCACCAGTCCAGACTGGTAAAGACCAGAGTTTGCTCCAACAAATCTCCTTGGCTTGCAGAAGCAAAGGTTGGAGATATATTCACCGTACCCATTTCCCACGGCGAAGGCAGATTCTTTGCAGACGATGCTACCGTTAAGGCACTTGCCGAAGCAGGTCAGATCGCAACCCAGTACGTAGATGAATTGGGCAACCCCACCTCCGATATCCGCTTCAATCCCAACAACAGTACCTTCGCTATCGAGGGTATCACCTCTCCCGACGGACGTGTGCTGGGCAAGATGGGACATTCCGAGCGTGTATACGGAAACCTTTACCGCAACGTACCCGGCGAATACGATATGGGACTGTTCAGATCCGCTGTTAAATATTTTAAAAAGTAAAAGGAGCAGGAATATACTATGCTTACCGACATTGAAATAGCTCAATCCGTTAAACTCCGCCACATAAATGAAATTGCC
The DNA here is from genome assembly GCA_017537345.1 of Clostridia bacterium. Classification (GTDB taxonomy): domain Bacteria; phylum Bacillota; class Clostridia; order Oscillospirales; family CAG-382; genus SFLA01. Next base: position 37,339 of record JAFYKY010000010.1, read on the forward strand.
GAAAAGGCAGGCATTCCCGAAGAATATCTGGAACTGTACGGACGTAACAAGGCAAAGATAGATCTTTCCTTGCTTAAGGATTCATCTCGCAAAGACGGCAAGCTTATTCTTGTTACGGCAATGACCCCCACCCCCGCAGGTGAGGGAAAAACAACTACCACCATCGGTCTTGCGGACGGCCTTGCCCGTATCGGCAAAAACGTAATGGTTGCTTTGCGTGAGCCTTCCCTTGGCCCCGTTTTCGGTGTAAAGGGCGGCGCCGCAGGCGGCGGATGGGCGCAGGTAGTACCTATGGAGGATATAAACCTCCACTTTACCGGTGATTTCCACGCTATCGGCGCGGCAAACAACCTTCTTGCCGCAATGCTGGATAACCATATTTATCAGGGCAACGCCCTTAATATCGACCCCCGCCGCATTACCTGGCACCGCTGTGTGGATATGAACGACAGACAGCTCCGCTTCGTGACCGACGGTTTGGGCGGAAGAGTAAACGGTGTTCCCCGTGAGGACAGCTACGATATAACCGTAGCATCCGAAATTATGGCGGTACTCTGCCTCGCAAGGGATATTACCGACCTTAAAGAGCGTATTTCCCGCATTATTGTGGGCTATACCTACAAGGACGAGCCCGTTACCGCAGGTGACCTTAAAGCCGCAGGCGCAATGACCGCTTTGCTTAAAGACGCTTTGAAGCCCAATCTGGTTCAGACTCTGGAGGGAACTCCCGCTATCGTACACGGCGGTCCCTTTGCAAATATCGCCCACGGCTGTAACTCGATCATCGCTACCAAGATGGCAATGAAGCTTGGCGATTACGCCGTTACCGAAGCAGGCTTCGGCGGGGACTTGGGCGCAGAAAAGTTCCTTGATATCAAGTGCCGTTATGCGGGACTCAAGCCCGACGCGGTGGTTATAGTTGCAACCGTACGCGCACTTAAGATGCACGGCGGAAAAGCAAAGACCGAGCTTAACACCGAGGATCTTGAAGCGCTGGGCAAGGGACTTCCCAACCTGCTCCGCCACGTTTCCAACATAAAGAACGTATACGGTCTTCCCGCTGTGGTTGCCGTTAACCGCTTCCCCACCGATACGGATGCGGAAATAGACCTTGTTATCGAAAAGTGCAAGGAGCTTGGCGTTAACACCGTGCTTTCTACCGTTTGGGCAGAGGGCGGCAAGGGCGGTATGGCGCTTGCAGAAGAGGTGGTCCGCCTTTGCGAAGAGGAAAACAACTTTACCTTCAGCTATGAAACCGAGCTTTCCATCGAAGAAAAGATAGAAGCGGTGGCAAAGAAGGTTTACGGCGGTGAAGGTATATCCGTGCTTCCCGCCGCAAAGAAGCAGATAGACCGTCTTACCGAGCTTGGCTACGGAAACCTTCCTATATGTATTGCAAAGACACAGTACAGCTTTTCCGATGACCCCACGAAATTAGGCGCACCCGAAGGATTTAAGATAACCGTTAAAAACGTGCGCATTTCCGCAGGCGCAGGATTTATAGTAGTCCTCACCGGCGATATTATGACTATGCCCGGACTTCCCAAGATCCCCGCCGCAGAAAAAATCGACGTGGACGAAAACGGCAAAATCACCGGACTGTTTTAAACATTATAACAATAACAAAAAAGAAAACTCCCGAATATATCGGGAGTTTTTTGTATGATGTGAAGAATTATTTATCAAGTGCGATGCCGAGGTTTGCAAGCTTAGTTCCGAGGAAGTCTACAGCCATCTTGATATCTGCTGCGGGGTCTTCGCCGCACTCACGCTCGATGGTGAGGTAGCCGGTATAGCCTATTCTGTTGAGCGCCGCAAGGTAGTTATCCCAATCAACGCCGCCCTGACCGAGAGGAACCTCAAGCCAGCCGTGCTTGGTAGTATCGGTTACGATACCGTCCTTTGCGTGGGTGTGAACGATATAATCCTTAAGTACTTCAACAGCTGCAACGGGATCGTCCTTTGCAACCATTACCAGATTTGCGGGGTCGAGGTTTACACGCATACCCTTCGCTCCGAGAGAATCAAGGAAAGCCTTGAGCACGGGAGCCTTTTCGGTGCCGGTTTCGGCAGCGAAAACAGAACCGATGCTGTCTGCATATTCTGCAAGCTCACGAGCGTTCTTGCGGATAAGCTCCATACGGGCATCCTCTTCAAGATAAAGGTGGCCGATATGGGTGGTAACGATGTTACAGCCAAGTTCCTTTGCGGAATAAAGCACCTTCTTGGATTTTTCAACTATCTCAGGATGGTCAAGATCAAGACCGAAATCGCCGCAGATAGCGGAAAATACGATACCGTTAGAGGACATGATATCCTTGATCTCGGCGATCTTTGCAGGGGTCATATTTTCTGCTACGAATTCACCGAAGGTGAGATATTTCTGGATACCGCTTGCGCCGAGATCGGACGCTCTCTTTACCGATGCGGGAAAATCGAGAAGAAGGGAATCGGAAATAATACCTATTTTCATTTGTTTTTCCTCCAAAAAGAGTTTTTTATTTAGATTTATTGTATTGCATCAAGAGGGAGATTGAAGCTGCTTAAGCAGTTTTCTATAAAATACTTTGCTTCCGGCAGATCGATAGCGCACATTTTGTTAAAGGTAGATTGCTTTGCCAAAGAAAACTCCGTGTTGCCGCTGTTGGTTTCCTCTGCGCATTTAAGGTATGCGCATATATTGTCTGCCGCTTTAATGACTGCCTTTTCGTCTTTTGTGCAGACAAGCAGTTCTTTATAATCTTCCTTTATTTCCTGCGGCATAAGGTCGCAGAAGCGCTGATACGCGGCTTTTTCCACCGTATCGTATGCGTTTTTGATCTCCTCGTTATAATACTTAACGGGAGTGGGAAGATCCCCCGTGAGTATCTCCGGGGCATCATGATACATGGCTTTGACGGCGATACGGTCGCAATTATAATCTTTACCGAAAACCGCGTTGCCGATTGAAGCGATAGCGTGGGCGATAAGCGCTACTTCCAAGGAATGCTCTGCCAGATTTTCCCTGCGTGAAGAACGCATCAATCCCCAACGGTTAATATATTTCATTCTGAACATTAAAGCAAAAAAACCGCCTGTCATATCCGCACTCCTTTCAACGGAAATATAATAACATATTTTTTTGCAAATGTGAATACCGTTTTTAATTTTTGTCTTGCCTTTTTCGGATTAAAGCATTATAATAAAAGTAATAAAACAAAGGGAGTTGTTTATAATGTTACTTAACCAATTGCTTAACGGAATTGAATACACTTTTAAGGGCAATTTGAACGTGGAGATTGAGGATATTGTTTACGATTCCCGTATAGCTCGGGAGAACACCGCGTTCGTTTGTATCGTTGGCTTCCAGCTTGACGGGCATAATTACGCAGCGGACGCTTATGCCAAGGGCGTACGTGTGTTTGTGGCGCAGAGAGATATCGATCTGCCCGACGATGCTACGGTGATCATTACGGCAGACAACAGAAAAACCCTTGCACTTATGTCTGCAAACCTGTTCGGTCATCCCGATAAAGAGCTGTTTACGGTAGGTATTACCGGCACAAAGGGCAAGACCAGCATAAGCTATATGCTTAAATCCGTCCTTGAAAAAGCGGGAGAAAAGGTTGGTATTATCGGAACGACGGGAATTATTTACGGTGACAAGGTAATAAAAACCAATAATTCCACACCCGAAAGCTATATTATACACAAATACTACCGCGAAATGCTGAACGAGGGCTGTACCGCCGCCATTATTGAGGCGACCTCACAGGGATTTATGCTGGACAGAACCTACGGTATTGAATTTGACCTCGGCTTGTTCGCAAACCTTTCCCCCGACCATATCGGCGCAAACGAGCACAAGGATTTTGAAGATTACCTTAACTGCAAGAAGATGATATTCGGTCAGGCGAAAAAGGTAATAGTAAACCGCGACAGCGAATATTACGACAGAATAGTTAAAGATATACCCAGAGAAAAATACAGAAGATTCGGCTTCTTCGGCGATGCGGGCGTTATGGCGGAAAACCTTAATTTCGTTTCCGGCGACCACAGACTTATTACCGAATTCGATTGCCGTGACAGTGAGGGATTGCACCATTTCCGTATTTCCCAGCCCGGTGAATTTTCCGTATACAACGCTCTTGCGGTCATTGCCTGCGCAAGAGAAAGAGGCGTGCCCTACGAAATTATAGAAGAAGGGCTTAAAAACACCTATATCCGCGGCAGAATGGAAATAATTCCCGGCACGGCGGATTACACGGTTATGATAGATTTTGCCCACAACGAATTTTCCGTGCAAAATCTGTTCGAGACCATACACAAATATTCCCCCAAGCGTATCGTTGCTGTTTTCGGCTGCGGCGGCAACAGAAGTAAATTGCGCCGCTACTCTATGGGCGAAGTGATCGGCAGAAACGCAGACCTTTCTATTATCACCGAGGATAACAACAGATACGAAAAAATAGAGGATATCGTTGCCGATATCCTGATAGGTATGAAAAAAGCGGACGGAAAATATATAATCATAAACAAGCGTAAGGACGCCATTGAATACGCCCTTGAAAACGCGCAGAAGGGCGACGTTATTATGCTGATCGGCAAGGGACACGAAGATTATATAGAAGAAAACGGCACCCGCACCTACTTCAGCGAGCGTGAAGTGGTTGAAAACTACTTGAGCCGCGCTTCCAAATAATTAATGGTAAAACCTTTTTCGGAAAACTTTTCTTCGTATTCGGTCTGTATATTATCGGCAGACAGAACCGCATCGTTATGCAGATCGTAGCACACGTTGGAAAGGGTGTAACCGCACTCCGCAAAGGTTTCAAGCGAATATTCAAAAAGTCCGATATTATCGGTTTTAAAGTAAATTACGGCGTCGGGAGCCAGCAAGTCCTTGTACATTTCCAAAAACAGGGGGCTGGTTAACCGGCGCTTTGCATTTCTCTTTTTGGGCCAAGGGTCGGAAAAATTAAGATAAATAGTATTTACCGAATGAGGCGGCAAAAGATTGCAAAGCTCCTTTGCATCCCCGTTGTGAAAGCGGACGTTGGTGAGTCCGGCGGCGAAAGCTTTTTCCATCGCCATCATATTAACGTCGGTAACCCGCTCAAAAGCGATAAAGTTTTCTTCGGGATAACGGGCGGCTTTTCCGCAGATAAATCTGCCCTTGCCGCATCCGATCTCTATGGATATATTCGTATCTTCCCCAAAGGATGCGGGAATATCTATTTTACCGTCTTCGGTGGTTACCGCAAAAAGCTCTTTTACGTTATCAAGCCGTGTGGCACGGTTTTTCTTGGGGCGCATTCTCATATATATGTATTCCTCCGAATAATTAACGAATTTACTATATTTTACATTTGAAAAAGTAAAATGTCAATGTATATCTTTTCTTTTAATGCACAAAATAAACACAAACCGAGAGGAGATATATAAAAATATGTTAATGGATAGAATTGCACTTATAATTTCGATCATCGGCTGTCTTAACTGGGGTCTGATCGGTATTTTCAAGTTCGACCTTATTTCCTGGATATTCGGAAGTCAGGCAGCGCCTTTAAGCCGCGTTATATACACCGTGGTCGCCCTTGCGGGTCTGTGGTGTGTGAGCCTGCTTTTCCGCCCCAGAGAACAAGAGGTTCCCGTTACCAGAGAAAACCGCAGTAACGTAGACTAAATCACCCCAAGAAGCCTTACGGCTTCTCGGGGACATGAAAAAGCTCCCGAAAAATCGGGAGCTTTTTGTATTATTTGTTTTCGGTTATCTTCTTTGCCAGTTCAACAAGCTCGGTTTCTTCGGAAAGCTCGATAGTGCCTGCGTCCGCAGAAGCGGCGAAGGTGGGGTCGATAGGCAGACGGCAAACGGTTTCTATACCGTGGCGCTTTGCAACCTCATCAATACGGCTTTCACCGAATATGGAATGGACCTTACCGCAATCGGGGCACTTGAAGGTGCTGAAGTTTTCTACTATACCAAGCACGGGAACGTTCATAAGATTAGCCATATTAACAGCCTTTTCAACGATCATACCAACCAGCTCCTGAGGAGAGGTTACTACCACGATACCGTCGATAGGCAAAGACTGGAACACGGTGAGAGGTACGTCGCCCGTTCCGGGAGGCATATCAACGTACATAAAATCCACGTCGTTCCATACAACATCTGTCCAGAACTGCTTAACCACCCCTGCAATAACGGGGCCGCGCCATACTACGGGAGCAGTCTCACTCTCAAGCAGCAGGTTAAGGGACATTACCTGAATGCCCGTCTTGGTAACTGCGGGAAGCATACCCATTTCGGTGCCCATAGCTCTTTCGTGAAGACCGAAGGCGTTGGGAATGGAGGGACCGGTTATATCCGCATCCAGAATAGCAGTATTGTATCCCAGACGGTTGGTGTATACGGAAAGCAGAGAGGTAACAAGGCTTTTACCTACGCCGCCCTTACCGCTTACTACGCCGATAACCTTGCCGACACGGGAATAATCGTTTAATTTTTCTTTCATAGGTTCTGTGCGGCTTGAACAGTTTTCACCGCAGGAAGAACAGTTGTGAGAACATTCACTCATATTAAAACATCTCCTTTTTCTTTTCGGTATATAATATACCCCTTTTTTATTAAAAAGTCAATTATATAAAAGCAAAAGATTTGCACTCATTGACAAAAAGCGTACCGTAGTGGTATAATAAACAAAAATAACGGCAAAAGGGGGATAATAATATGAAGACCCAAATTTTTTATATAACCGCATACGATCGTCCTTTTAATCCTGACAGTCTTACGCTGTACCGCGAAGCCAACGTTTTGAACGCGGACACTTACGGTCTGCGTAACGCATATATACTTGTATTCGATAAAAACGGAAATCTTTACGAAGGCGGAAGCAACCTTTCTTCCGGCGAATACAGCGTGCAGAAAAGCGTGATCTTGCCCGAAAACGGTTTTGCGGTTGCTTTTTCCGCTACCCACCCTTTGTATAAATACTACCTTTTGGCAACGGAAGGCGCCGTTATACACAATTCCACCATTTCACTCATTTACCCCTTATACGCTAAGTACGAGGACGGGACCTTAACGATCGTTGCGGATATTTCCGAAAACGAAACGGAAAACACGGTGAAATATCTGTTTGTGGGTAATTCCTGCACATATATAAACGGAAACCCCATAAAGTTCAAAGGCTTGTGCAAGGCCGCAGGGCTGGATGTTTCTGTGGATTACTGTACCTTTGGCAGCGCATATTTTTATGAATATGCAGACGAAAACCACCCCAGAGGTCAGGCACTGCGTAAAATGCTGGGCGCGAAAAAATACGATTATATTGTTTTGCAGGACGGAACTCCCTGTCCCTTCGGTAAGCGTACAGAAGCTTTGGAAAAGCTGCTTGCGCTGGTTGAGGAAAACAGAGCAAAGCCTCTGCTTTATATGAGATACGGCTATGAGCCGGATAAAAGCAAGCATCTTGCCGCCAATGAGGATATGTGCAAAACCTTTATGGCAATGGGCGATCTTTACGATATACCCGTGTGCCCCGTAGCAAATGCTTTTTCAGATTGTATTGTTAAACACCCCGAGATAAATCTATATGCCGACGATGAATCCCACCATTCCAAGGCGGGAAGCTATCTGGCGGCGTGCTGTTATCTTTATTCCTTCTGCAAAATAAGCCCCGTGGGCAACGCCTACACCGCAGGGATTGATAAAAATACCGCCGAAAAACTGCAAAAGATAGCCCTTAATGCCTGCGGCGGACTGGACGAAAAGCAGATAAAGGAAACCGTAGAAGCGGTTGTGGAAAAGAAAAAAGCCGAAAAATGCAAAAAAACCGATACAAGTAACCTTAAATGGGGCGTTATCGGCGCGGCGCTGGGCACTGCGGTTACCGTGGCTGCGATGGTACTTGTAAACAAAAAGGTGAGATCCTTTAAGAAAAAGAGAAAATAAACCGTTCCAACAAAAATAGGGGTTGATTTTTATCAGCCCCTATGCTATAATCTCACTTGCGCGGAGGCTTAGCCCAGTTGGCTAGAGCACTTGCTTGACGTGCAAGGGGTCACAGGTTCGAGTCCTGTAGTCTCCACCATGTAAAAAACCTCTTTTGTCTACCAAGGCAAAAGAGGTTTTTTACAATGATATCCGTTCCTTGCGGAACGGGTGATATAGCTGACGCTATGATATCTGCTTCGCAGATGATATACGCTTCGCGTATGAGGGAACGGATATTATATCATGCTTGTAAAGCAAGTATATCATACGGCAACGCCGTATATCATATCGCGCAAGCGATATATCATTGAAAAGCGCAACATTATGTGATATAATATCGATGAAAGAAGGTGCTTTTATGTCCGAAAACAAATTACTTGACTTATCTTTTGAATTTGCGGTTGCTATCGTAAATCTTGTTGACGGTGTAACTGCACCCAAAAGTTCGTATATGACCGATCAGCTTGCAAGAGCAGGTACATCTGTTGGAGCAAATATCCATGAAGCACAATATGCGCAGAGCAAGAAAGACTTTGTCGCAAAATTGGAAATTGCTTTGAAGGAATCTAATGAGACGAGTTACTGGTTGAAATTGATGCATGAGACAAAAAGAATTGACACAGTATCATATCAATATACCGAGAAACTTTGTGGCAATATTCGCAGATTGTTGATTGCATCGTGTAAGACCGCAAAGGAAAATGTAAAATGAAAAACAAAGCGTTGATTTGGACAGTTACTGTCATACAGGCGCTGCCCGTTCCAATTTCTCTGATCACAATTCTTGGGTCTATAATATCTCTTGCAAATATCGGAATGCTTTCAGAGCAATCTTTTCTGCTCGCTTTGGCGGCTGTGTTTTCTATGTTATTAGCAGGAACATACTCCATAACATATATCGCTTCAACCATAAATACATTTCATAAGAAAAAATTAAGTCTTATAAGCTTTTTGCCCATTGTTCACATAATCATAACGCTTGTATTTTTTATTATATGGATTTCTTTGGAAAAAATTTATTTATAAAGTCTTCGGCAGGAGAATAGACACCTTTTGTTCGTTTTTACCTATGTTCAGACACCTTTTCACGCGTTTAAGGCAAAAAACACACACTCTTTGAGAGTGTGTGTTTTTTTATCCAATCCGCAGGATTGGTATATCATCACCGCGCGAAGTGCGGTGTATATCATCAGCCCATCGGGCTGTATCTCATCACGCTTTAGCGTGTATTCCCTGCGGCTTGATGATATACCGCAACAAGTTGCGGATGGTATACAAGGCTTGCGCCTTGATTCCATACCCGCCGCGCCGTGATAATGTTGACAGCATAATTTTTGTCTGATATAATAGTACTGAAAGCGAGGTATAAATATGTCATATCTTATTTTATCGTTTGTTTACTTGTTTTTCTTTGGGCTTCCCTTGGCTGCGATAGTATTTTTTGTTGTTTCGTTGATTCGCTATTTGCAGGCAAAAATTCAAAACAAAAAGCAGGGCGCGCCGTTTTCCGTTTATTCCCGCGATGAAATGGTTAAACGAACAACGCTGTTGGTAATTTCGGTAATTGTTGCCATAGTGGTAGTGGCTGTAGTTATCGGCGTTTTTATGCTTCTGCTCAACGCTATTGCATATATGTGAGGTGTTTTACGTGAAAAACCGTACATATTTGATTATTCTTTTTTCGGCTATCGGCATTTGCGCCGCTTTGACGGTTGCCCATTTTATTTATGCAGTTTATGCATATAACCATTGCTCTATAATATATTTCATCGGAAAGGAGCTGTGGGGTTAAAATGAAGCTGAAAAAGCAGATTGCGAGTATTCTTCTTGTAATTACGGTATTTGCCGCTTTTAATTTCAGCGTATATCAGTTACTCACCCGCAGACTTTCCAATAACTTCAGCGGTGCGACGCAAGCGAAGATGATAGACGTTGGCAAGTACCTGCCCCACGAAGAAGGTTCCGAACTGCCAAAGATCGATTCTTCCTTAAAGCTTTCAGATAATCTTCCCGTTCTGGACGGCGCCGCCGCTTTGGTTCCCGTTTATGCCGCTATTATTGATAACGTTTACCCGAAGGGCTGCGTTACTTATGAAGGGGGCAAATTTTCCGACGATAATTTTTACGGCGAAAATTTTGCTTCCGACAGCGCTATGCAATACAAAAATACAGTGCGGGGTTACCAAGCAATAGTTGACGGAACCACCGATATTCTGTTCTGCGCAGGACCGTCCGAGGAGCAGAGGCTTTACGCCGAGGAAAAAGGTGTTGAGCTTGTTTATGTTCCTATCGGTTTGGAGGCTTTTGTGTTTTTTGTAAACGAAAAAAATCCCGTGGATGATCTAACCGTTGAGCAAATCCGCAAAATATATTCCTGCGAATACACCAACTGGAAAGAGGTAGGAGGCGCAAACCGCGTTATAAACCCGATTACCAGACTTGAAGGAAGCGGAAGCCAGACTACCTTTGAAGCTTTTATGAAAGATTATGATATAGGCAGAAAATCTGTTTTTGCCGTTACCGGCGCTTCAATCGGCTTTTCTTTCCGTTACTATATGGACGGCATTGTGGAAAACGACGCTGTAAAAATGCTTTCGCTTAACGGAGTATACCCCAGCGCGGAAAATATACAAAACAGAAGTTATCCCATCGTTGCCGAGTTTTACGCAATTTACCGCGCTGATAACGAAAACGAAAATATTCAAATACTCATCGATTGGCTGCTTTCCGATGAAGGTCAGAGCCTTATCGAACAAACGGGATACGTAAGGATAAATTAGCTGTATTTTTTGCGAGGTATAAATATGAACGACAACTTCATTCACTGCGAGGATAACAACACTCATCTTACCCTGCACGATTGCATTGCGGAAAAGGTATATTTGCGGGACGGGGTTCTGGTATTTGAATTTCCCGATGGGTTCTGGATAGGTTCCGAGCATCCCGATAATCCTTATAAAGAATGTCTGCGCACAGATGCTTCCCGAGTTGAATTTGTTTTGGAAAACGGCGAAGGATATGACGCATTCGCTTGGCTTTTTGTAGGGGAAAACAGAAAAAGCAGCAAAAAGACTGTAAGAAATTGGGATTTTGATCTGTTTATGAAGAAAATAAATTCCGGCAAATGCGCTTACGAATTTTTTGAGCACTACGCAAATACACAATCTCCTACCGATAACGTAATCGAAGGCGAACTTCGCGGTGAAGGAAAGCTTAATTTCGCCCAATGTTGGCTGCGTATTTGGGCAACAAAGGTATATTATTATTGGAATAACGTCCGTCCCGACAGACCTTGGTGAATGTCTCCCCGCAAAACAACGTCAGATAATCAAAGGAACCGATTTCTCGGTTCCTTTTTTGTTGTTTTATTATTCGTACAAATTAAAATTACCGGTGATATGGCGTCTTACCATAAGGTAATCGGTGGCGGAAATTTTTCCGTCGCCGTTGCAATCCGCAGACAGTTCACAGAGTCCCTCTATATCGTAGGTGCCGAGAAAATCACGGCGGACTCTGATATAGTCTCTTGCGTCCACTATACCGTTTCCGTCCACATCACCCAAGACCACGAAGCCGTAGGTTACGCCTTCGTTTCTTACGGTGCTGCCTGTGCCGACATATTCGCCGGTTGCGGTTACGTTGGCGTTAAGCGCAAACATATCCTCGCATTTTTCGGGGGTAACGCCTGCTTTAAGGCCGTAGATAATACCGCCGTCTGCTTTCATACCCGAAGCCTTTTCGGGCACAACGTAATTGCGCTGGGTAAGACCCCAGTGTATGAGCAGCCATTCATTACGCTCTTTAAGCCAGGTGCGGAGATAATCCACGTTGCCCTCGTACGTCTTATCGGGGATACGCTCAAGCTCGCTGTAGACCACATCTATCCTCCAGCCTGCTTCTTTATAATTGCGGGCGAAGGATGCGCCGTAGGATTCGGTTACCTCGTCTATATAGCTTATACCGTTTACAGTGCGGGTATACAGATTAACTATACTATCCTGCAGTTCCAAAAAGCGATCGTTACGGAGCTTTTGAAATTCGGAAATCTTGTTAAAATACCTGAACCAATCCACGTTGCAGTAAATTCCTTCGCAGGATTTACCGCTTCCGCCTACGTTGTTATACGCGGTGTAATAGGAAGAAAGGCAGTTGCCCATTGTAAGATCGAAATCCCAAACGGGACCGCCGTATATCTTGCCGTCCTTTATGTAAAAGCGAGTGCTTCCCACAGAAATATCCACTTGCTTGAAGTATTCCATAATTATGTAAAAATCCACAATGGATTCTACATCGAAATACTTTTCGATCTCGGACATTTTGCCGGATTTAAGAGCATTTTCCGCTTTGCGCAAAAACGACATAAGATATTCAAGCTGCTCCCGCGCAGGCGCTTCGGGCTCGTTTATACCGAACCGTATGCCCAGAACGGGGGAATTTATATATACCGTTCCCTCATCCTCGCGGACGTCACGTTCAAGCAAAAACTCGCTGCCGTCCACATCTATATCCACACGGCTGCTGCTTGCTTCCACGGCTTCGCAGAGGATATAGTTTCCCTGCAGAACTCCGTTTAAGTAAACGTCAACGAAGCGGCTGTCCGGCGTGTATTCAAGGCAGGTAGCGTTCCGCGCGAAATCAAACACCATTTCGTTGCGGATAAGCGTTTTTTCATAGCAGTTTGCAAGCAAACACCATTTTTTTGCCTTACCCATACCCAAAAGCCCTGTTTTTTCGCTTAACTTAAAGTTATAAGGTTTTTTTGCGCCGGAGGAGGTGGAGTTGCCGCGGATCTTTATCTTGCCCCCGGCATCCTCCACGGTATTTCCGTAAATATCAACAACTTTTATACTGCAAGCCCTGTATTCTTCCCGCACGATAAAGTTATCCGTTTCTATATAAACGGCGGCGATATCGTTTACGGGAACGGGGGCTTTTTCTGTTTCCGCTTCACCTGCGGCGGAAACAACGTTTGAATAATCGTTTGCGGGCTGTACGCACGCAGTAGTAAATATACATACTGCCGCCAGAATGAAACATATCGTTTTTTTCATCATACGCCCTCCCGATCATTTATTTATTTCATATTTTCGTATGCTTCCAGAGTAGCGTCCATTTCGGATTCTACCTTGCCCTGAATGGATTCCCAGTAGGATGCAAGACCTGCGTTGTTGCGCAAGCAGTGAGAATATACACCGATCAGACCGCCCCAGTTGTAGATACCGCCGAGATCGTACAGACGGTTGCCGAATACGATATCAAGCATACGAGCGTCATCATCGGATTCAACGGACTGAAGCTTAAGAACGGTTTCGTAATATGCTTCCTTAAGGCTCTTGCCGGTTGCGGGATTTTTGCTGTAGTATGCCATTGCTTCGAGAGCATATACGGTTACGTCAAGGTTTGCCTTGTTGGTGGAAGGAATGGTTATAACTTCGGACTGGTATGCGTTGATACCGGAATAATACTCTTCCTGCTCTTCGTTATACTTGGGAATGGGAACTACGCCGAAGTTTACAGCCTCTTCTTCGGTTGCAGACTGTCTGAGCGTTACGATACCGTTTGCAACGGTAAGGTAATAAAGACCTCTGTTGTTCTTGAAGATGGAGCTGATACCGGACCAGGATTCGGGAATCTGCTCAACGTAGCAGCAAGCGGCGGTATCGCCCATAAGAGATTGTACCTTCTGGAATACGTCGATAGACTTCTGGGAGCCTACAACGAGGTTAAATCCGTCTTCGGTAAGCTCAACGGTGGAAACGCCTGCGCCGGATACCATCATAGTAGAACCGTAAGCATCGCCCAGCAAGCCGTAAGTACAGTTAACGTTGGTCCACTTTCCGTCGGGATCGGGCTTGGAAACTGCCTTTGCGATGGTGTGAAGACGATCGTAAGTCCATTCGCCTGCGTCTACCATTTCGTACATAGAACCGTATTCGGCGGCAAGGCCCTGATCCTCATACATATCCTTGTTGAAGAGTACGAGGTAGGTGAATATATCGTCGCATATAAGGGCGTCGCCCGCTACCATATAGGTATCTCCCGCGGGAGAAAGGAACTTGATGGAGTTCTGATCCCACCAATCGTTTTCGAGAAGGAGAAGATCGTTAAGCTTGTGGAACGCGCCGGAGGTTACCTTGGGCATCATATTGAATACGTCGCCGACGATAACGTCATAGGTATCGAGACCGGTTGCAAGCATATCGTCTATCTTCTGGTTGGGATAATCCTCTGAAAGAAGCTCGATCTTTATGCCGTAGGTTTCTTCGATAAAGTTGTTTCTTTCCGCAACGACGTCGTTAATAACGTTGCCGTCCTGCTCGTCATTGGGAACGAACTGCATTTCGCCATAGGTGTGTCTGTTGGTAGCAACAGCAAGAATGGTTACCGTAGCATTGTCGAATTTCTGATATTCAAGAGGAAATCCGGCTTCTTCGGAAACTTCGGAGTTTTTGCTTACGTCTTCCGCAGAATCGTTACAAGCAGCAAAGCAGGGAACGATAACCAAAAGCGCCAGCAAAAGAAGGGCTGTGATTTTTTTCATTTTTTGTGTCCTTTCGTGTTTTATATTAATTTTTTTGGTTTTCTGTGGTTATAAGCAGGTCTTGGAATGCTTGCTAAAGCGAGCGTGAATAGGTATCGCACAGATGGGAAAGGGGGCAAATTTCACAAGACGGGTTTCTGGCGGTACAATATTCTCTTCCGAACCAAACGATACGGTGGCAAAAGCCGGATTGCTTTTCCTGAGGGATAAGAGGAGTAAGCTCTTTTTCCACGGTTAAGGGGTCTTTTTTTGAGCAGAGTCCCAGTCTTACAGATATTCTTATGCAGTGAGTATCCGCTACAATACCGCCCAGACCGAAAATATCCCCTCTCAGCAGGTTTGCAACCTTTCTTCCCACTCCGCGGAGGGAAAGCAGATCCTCCATTTCCGAAGGTATTTCGCCTCCGTACACATCAACAATACGGCGGCAGGCTTCCCGCAGGGACTTGGCTTTTGAATTATACAAGCCTACTGTGTATATGTATTTTTCCAGTTCCCCTTCTTTGCTCTCTGCCATGGAAAGCGGAGTGGGAAACCTTTTGAACAGCTCTACGGAAACCGCGTTCACCCGTTCATCCGTACACTGGGCGGAAAGCACCGCCATAACGAAAAGACGGTACGGGTCCCCTTCCGCATGCAGCCCGCAGGGGGCTTCCGGGTAAAGGTTATATAAAGCGTTGGTAATATCAAGTACTTTAGTCATTGAAAATATAATTAACGTCGCCGGAAAGGAGCGCCATTATTCCCTTATATACGTTTTCTGCGTTATCCTCAAAATTGCCGATAAGCTGATGTGCATAACGCTCTTCCGTAACGTACAATTCCACGTTAAGAACGGTTTTTGTGCTGTTGGCGATAGTGCAGGTAATGTTATATCCCTCGCCGCAGGGCTTGATATCGGACAAAACGCGGGTACCGTCCTTACGCAAGGCAAGAAGACGCTGGGCAGAACGCAATGCCTGATCTCTGACAGTATTATACAGACGTGTTTCCACGTTGCTTACGGCTTCTCTGCCCGTGGAGGATATGAGATAAGTGGGCAGCTCGCCCTCAAAAAACGCATCTATCTGACCTGCATCGACAAGATCCGCAAAGCAATCCGCAAAATCGAAAAAGTTTACAAAACCGTCCTGCACGACGATCTCGCTGATCGTATCATAATCCAGAGGTTCGTCCAGATTTTTAAGCAAATACAGGATAAAAACCTTTATTTCAAACTTTTCTGTAAGATTCACCGATATCACCCCAAAGATATATTACAATATTTTAATAAAAATTTCAATAGTTAAACTAATACTTGCAATATCTTTTTTTTAATGTTAAGATAATATATTGAGATATAATATATATCGAGAGGTTTTTTAAAAAATGGCAAACAGTTTTTACGGCGGAATTAAATTAAACAAACAAGGGCGTTCCCACGGACTTGCGCCCGTGGTCTATACTCCTGCGGCGGTGGCTATAAACGCATACCAGCAGGCGGGAGGAGATACCACGCCCTGCATAAAAGAGGGAGAATACGTTAAAAAAGGTCAGATCATCGCGGTAAGCGAAAGGCTGGCTTATCTCCACGCCCCCGTTTCGGGAACCGTCGTACGCTTGCTTACCAAGGATAATTCCCGTTATATTGTTATAAAATCCGATAAAACCGAAACCTGCGCCCCCGCAGACCCCTTCACAAAGCCGGTTGCGGAAATAACCGCCGAAGAAATAACCGAAAAGATACGCACTATGGGTGTGGTGGGAACTTACAGCGGTTTCCCCACCCACGTTAAAATTATCGCATCCCGCGGAAAAGCTTTTTGTCTGGTAATAAACTGCGTTCAATCCGACCCTTACGGAAGCTTTGTCCGCGAGATAGTTAAAGAGCATCCGAAGGAATTGGTATACGGCGCCCGCATACTTGCAAAAGCCATTGGAGTGAAGCAGGTCATATTTGCTTTGGAAAACAACGAGCGGAAATCCTTTTCCGCTTTAAAGAGCGTTATCGGAGAAAAAGACAAGCTTATATCCGTTACCCGCCTTGCTCCCAAATACCCGCTGGGTGAAGAAAGAAACCTGCTGTGCGCGGTAATAAAAAAAGAAGTTCCTGCGGGAAGAGCCACCCACGATATAGGCTACACCGTATTTTCCGCAGAAACGGTTTTGAGAATATACAAAGCCTGCGCGGAGGGCGTTCCCGTTACGGATAAATATCTTACCGTAAGCGGTGAAAAATGCGCTTCCCCCGCAAACCTTATCGTGCCGATCGGCACTTCCTTACGGGCTGTTGCGGATAAATGCGGCGGCGTACCGGAGGATGCCGCTTGTATTTACGGAAGCGCGGTAAACGGCGCGAACGCGGATCTTGAAAACGGCTGCGTTACAAAATCCACCTCACAGCTTATAATTACAGCTCCCGCAAACAAAAAAAGCTTTGATTGCATTATGTGCGGAAAGTGTATTACCCACTGCCCCATGCGTATTGCGCCCCACACCTTTATTGACGGAAGCCACAGACCCGCCTGGGCAAAGCTGTGCGATATGTGCGGATGCTGTGAATATATATGCCCTTCGGAAATAAAATTGCTTGATATTATAGAAGAGCGGAAAAAGGAGGCAGGCAAATGACATATTCCCCCACCCTGCAGGATAAAACAAAGGCTTTATCCTTTGCCGCAGACAGATGCGTAATACTTTTGCTCCCTCTGGTATGGAGCGTATACGCGTACGGTGCCCGCGCGCTGTTCATAACCTTTATATCCGTTTTGTTTGCCCTTGCCTTTGCGCTGGGCGTTAAAGGGTTGCAAAAGCAAAAAGCAGACCCCTTTACCTTGCTTGATACCGCGGTATCCGGCGCAGTGGTCGCCTTTACCCTGCCCGTTTCAGTGCCCTATTATATTCCTATGCTGGGCGGTATACTGTCCGCCCTGCCTTCTCTATGGCTTCCCGCAGGCAGAAAGCCCGTAAACGGCGCTTTTTTCGCCGCGGCGACAGTACGGACGCTTTTCCCAAAGCTTCTTTCCAGAGCCACTCAGGCGTTCGTGTATATATCCCCTTGGTTGTTCAACCCTGCGGAAGCGGACGTAAACTCCTTTAGAACCTACACCCCCTTACAGCTTTTGGCACAGGGAAAGGTTTCTTCGGGTACGCTGTGGGACCAGTTTTACGGAACTGTATCCGGTAATATCGGCGAGATAAGCTTTATGCTTTTGCTTTTGGGCTGTATATTCCTTTTGGTACGCAAAAAAATGCGCTTACATGCCCCTGTGGCTTTTGCCTTTGTTTTGTGTCTGGTTACCCTTATTTTCCCCAAGGGCGATAACGAAGCCATATTCTTTATGCTGGTATCCCTGCTTTCCGGCGGCGCTATGCTTACGGCGGTGTTTGCTTTTTCCGATACTTATTCTATGCCCGTAACAGACACGGGAAAGTTGGTTTTCGGTGTGGGAACGGCTTTGCTGACCGTACTTATACGCTATATCGGCGTTGCCGAAGAGGGCGTGTACGCCGCGGTAGTGATAATGAGCGCGGTTACCCCCGTTATTGACAGATACACCCTCCCCGTAGCGTACGGCAGAACCAAGGTAAAGGGAGGCAAAAAATGAAGATATATATTATTTCCGCAATTTGTCTTTTGGCGTGTCTGCGGGTGTTCTGCGCTTTTCTTCTAAAGGACAAGGTGTTTTTGCAGGGAGAAAGCAGATCCGTATTCGTGACCGCTGTCTGCGCCGCCATTGCAGGCGCAGGCGGAAACGCCGCAGGCGGATATTTGTGTATGACTTTTTTCGGCGGGCTTGCAAACAACACCACGCTTACCGTATTTTCTTCGGTATGCGCCGCCCTTTTGGGCGTTGCCGCCATATTCGCTTCCAAAAAGCTGTATAAGACCGAAGGAGCATATATGCCCGCAATACTGCTTTTGCCCGTGCTCGCCTCCATAATGACAGCGGTGACGTTCGGCGGTGAGAACCTCGAAGAGCTTGTAATTAATTCCGCAGTCGCCTGCGCTTGCTTTTGCGCGGTGACGATAATCTGGCACGGAATAATACTGGGAGCGCAAAAGGCAAAGATGCCCTGTGTCTTTGAAGGATTGGGCGTTTTGGCGGTTTTGACAGCCTTGCTGGGCGCAGTTTAAAATTAAAAGGAGATCCGCAAAATGAAAGAAAAAAATCGGGTCTATAAATTAAATATAACCGCCGTCACTCCCGAAGGGGACGGAATTTCCCGCACCGAAGAGGGCAAGGTGGTATTCACCCCTATGTGCTGTAAGGGTGACGAAATGACGGTTAAAATAATAAAAGAGGCTTCGGGTTATCTTGTGGGAAGGACCGAGGAGCTTATTACCCCCTCCCCCGACCGCGTTCAGCCGGATTGCCCCGTGTTTAAGCAATGCGGCGGCTGTGCTTTACGCCATATGGATTACGAGGCGGAGAAAAAGTTAAAATATACCCACGTGCGGGATTGCCTTACCCGTATCGGCAAATGCGAAATCACACCCGAATACATAGTGAGCCCCGTTACGGAAAGATACCGCAACAAAGCCCAGTACCCCGTAACGCAGGTAGAAAACGGTTTGGCGGCAGGATATTTCGCCCGCCATTCCCACAGAGTTATTCCCCACGGGGACTGTTTGCTTCAGCCCGCAAAAACCACAGAGATAATCAACGATATTTTAAAAGAGCTGAACGATGTTTCTGTTTATGACAGCGCTACCGGCAAGGGCGTTTTGCGCCATCTTTACCTGCGCAACACGGTTAAAGGCGAATACTGCGTTATGCCCGTGGTGAATACCGAGGACGTATCCTTCCTTGATCCCGTATGCGAAAAAATAACCGCGCTTCATCCCGAAATCAAAAGCTTTTACGCAAATATAAACACCCAAAACACCAACGTGATCTTGGGTAAAAAGTGCCTGCTTTTAAAGGGCGAGCCATATCTTACGGATATTCTGTGCGGAAAGCGGTTTTTGGTTTCTCCCCTTTCCTTCTGGCAGGTAAACGCCAAGGCGGCGGAAATGCTGCTTAACAAGGCAAGGGAATATGCGGAATTGAAAAAGGGTGACGTGGTGTGCGACCTTTACTGCGGCACCGGCACCGTGGGAATCTGCTGTTCGGAGGCGGATACAAAGCTGTTCGGCATAGAGATAATTCCCGAAGCGGTGGAGGATGCCTCCCGCAACGCAAAAGCAAACGGATATACGGATTTTCGTTTCGTGTGCGCGGACAGCGAAAAAGGTATCGAGGAATGCAAAAACACCTTCGGAACTCCCGACGTGGTGCTGACAGACCCGCCCCGCAAGGGAATGACGGAAAAAGTGATAAACGATATAGCTTTGTCCGGCACCAAAAAGGTGGTATATATTTCCTGCAACCCCGCAACTCTGGCAAGAGATATAAAAATATTCGAAGAAAAAGGGTTTAAAGCGCAAAAAGCCGCGGTTTTTGATCTGTTTCCAAGGACAAGCCATGTTGAATCTATAGTCTGCTTGTGCAGACAGTAGATTCAACGTCGATATGTGCCACTTCGTGTCACTCGATATAGCCTTCGGCTCGATATAGCGCTTCGCGCTCGATATGCCCTGCGGGGCGAGAAGGCACAATCGACCTCTCGTTGCGCGGAGCGCAACATATCGAATGCGAACGGAGTGAGCATATATCGAGTTTGAGCGAAGCGAAAACATATCGAGTTGCAAAGGCAACATATCGTCGAAAGAAGACAGCTTTCTATATCACTCCGCGTAAGTGGACAAAAAGGAGTTTTTCTATTATGTTTGCAAGAGTTTTTTATTTGGGATATCATCCACTTGGTGGAGATTTGGAAATCAACGGAATAAAGGTTATGCAGGCAGAATGGATGAAATTGCGCAAGCCCGCAGTATTCGCAATCGGAAAATCGCATGACGGTATATCACCCGCCTTTTGCGAAGCCTTTTATGTGAAGTCGGAGGAGAAATATGCTTTCTTTTTGGCACACGAAAATGAGATCGATAAATATCACATTTTCGGGTTTTCCGATAAAGACGTTAATAAGCTTTGCGCACAAGTAAACAAACAACACCAAGCATACCACCCTGCCAACGGCGAGCATGAAATGATGAAAACTATGTCAGATATTAATACCTACGGGCACGTTGAAAGCAACGAAAAAATGCTTGCGTTCAAGAAAGCACTGCTGAAAGCGGGCCTCAAGGAAGCTGCCTACGATCATCGGCAATTTCATTTTTACCGTTATACCACGCAAAAATCAGCCTTTGTTATAAACCTTAAAGCTGTCGATAATTACATTAGGATAATTTACGGTTTTACAACAATTCCCGAAGAAGATCATTTCAAAAATTACGGCGCAAGCGAAGATGACATAAAGTTGCGTTTTAAAGCAGCGATATCAAATAAAGGCGACGAAGCCATCGCAAAAGCAGCCATAGAAAACATATATGATACATATTCAGGCTATTCAAAAGATGAAATTTTAGCGCAGAAAAAACAGTTGCAAAATGAATTTCTGC
Organism: Clostridia bacterium; assembly: GCA_017537345.1. Classification (GTDB taxonomy): domain Bacteria; phylum Bacillota; class Clostridia; order Oscillospirales; family CAG-382; genus SFLA01. The sequence goes on from JAFYKY010000010.1 coordinate 58,342, forward strand.
AAAAGATCGCAAAAAGACTAAAACCTCTTGGATTCAAGAAAAAAGGTGCAAAATGGACAAAGGCTTTGGAAAATGATTTTGTTTTGGAGTTTGAAGCGCAAAAATCCCAATGGTCGGATGAGTACTACTTTAACGTTTACGTGTACCATGTTAACGTTAAATTTCCAAGATGCTTTGATATGCGTATAGCAACAAACGGCACACAGCTTTATAATTGGCAATTAATGAGCGAGGAAGATATAAAATGCTTATTAGACAATGCCACAGATATTTTAACGCTGATTATCAACACCCCATTATGCGAACTGGGCAACAACGATAAGTTACAAAGGCATTGTCCCGGAAACAAATGCGACGTGTGTCCCGCAGATGACGGACAAGCAGGAGGAATGCTTATGTCAGATATTATCGCCGCTCACGATTACAGCGCGAACAACAAGGAAAGTCTTGAAAAAGATACGAAATGCGGGTGCTTTTACTGCGCCGAGATATTTGACCCTGCGGAAATAACCGATTTTGCGGATAACGGAAAAACCGCCTTGTGTCCTTATTGCGGAATAGATTCCGTGATCGGAGAAAGCTCGGGATTTCCCATAACGAAGGAATTTTTGAATAAAATGAAAGAGCATTGGTTTTAAGGAAAGGAGCACGAAATGAAACAAAAAGCCATTACCCTTATTCTGTGCATACTGTGTGTTTTTTCTTTTACGGCTTGCGGATATAACAATATTATGTATAAGCACTTGAGCAACATTGATAATTACAAATCTTACACCGCCGTAATAGATCAAATATACGTTGTGGATAAAGACAGTAACCGCGCTGTTAAATACAATAAGAATATACACGGCAGCAAATATTTGAAAGACATCGTATATATTGACATTTTACCCGAAGGCATCGGGTACTCTGTTCGTGTTGAGATTATACCCCAAAACAGCCAAATCCTTTTTGATAACGGCTTTTTCGACATTGTTGAAGAAGGAATTACTATAAACGTACAAACATCTCTTTGGATATATATGGACGGTGAGTTCAATTTTATCATTGGTTTGAGTTACGATGACGTTCAGTACTTAAACAGCGAGGATGGCTTGGATAATATTATTAAAATGATGGATGCTGACAGAAGCTTCTTTTAAAAACAGTTTATTAATAGAGAGGAACACGATATGCAATCTCTTAAATATTTATACCGTATAGGAAGCGGGCCGTCCTCTTCCCACACTATGGGGCCGATTTCTGCGGCGGTGCGGTTTTGCGCCGAAAATCCCGATGCGGATGAATACAAGGTGGTGCTTTTCGGTTCGCTGGCAAAGACGGGAAAAGGACACATGACAGACACCGCGCTGGCGCGTGTTTTTGAGGGCAAGAAGTTTACCATTGAATTTGATAAAGATACCCCTACCGATTACCACCCGAACACTATGGATTTTTATGCCTTAAAGGGCGGAAATACCGTAAAAGCCCGTTTTTACAGTATCGGCGGCGGGGAGATATTGGCAGAGGGCGAAAGCGCAAGCGAGCACGCAGAGGTGTATCCCCTTAATTCGTTTACGGAAATTTCCGCGTACTGCCGCGAAAGAGAGATGCGGCTGTGGCAATACGTAGAGGAACGGGAAGGAAAAGAAATATGGGATTACCTGCAGGAAGTATGGACGGTGATGCAGGATGCCATAAAGCGGGGTATTCAAGCCGAGGGCACCTTGCACGGCGGTCTGGGCTTGCAGAGAAAAGCCAGATATCTGTTCCGCCAGAAGCATATTGACGAAAGCGAAGAAACCAAAACCAACCGCCTTATATGCTCTTACGCTTACGCGGTAAGCGAGGAAAACGCAGACGGCGGGCTTATAGTCACCGCCCCCACCTGCGGCGCCTGCGGAGTTTTGCCCGCGGTGCTTAAATACCTGCAGGTAAAGCGGAATTTTACGGACGAGCAGATACTTCACGGTCTTGCGGCGGCAAGTATTGTGGGAAATCTTATAAAAACCAACGCATCCATAAGCGGCGCGGAGTGCGGATGTCAGGCAGAGATAGGCACCGCCTGCGCTATGGCGGCGGCTGCGGCGGCGGAATTGTACGAATTGGATCTGGACCAGATAGAGTACGCGGCGGAAATGTCTATAGAGCATCATCTGGGACTCACCTGCGACCCTATTGCGGGGCTCGTGCAGATACCCTGTATCGAGCGAAACGCCATTGCGGCGATGCGGGCGCTTAACGCAGTTAATCTTGCAGATTTCCTTGCGGATTCAAGGCTTATAAGCTTTGATATGATAGTGGAAACTATGTACGAAACGGGAAAAGACCTTAAGGTGATCTACCGCGAAACCGCAGAGGGCGGTATGGCGAAAAAGTTTATTACAGAGTAAAAAACCAAGGAGTTTTCGGCGTGAATATATTGTTTATCGGAAACAGCTATACATACGTAAACGACGTGCCCTCGCTTTTTGATAAGTTGGCAAAAGAAAACGGGAAAAACATCACCGTTGATTCGGTTACAAAGGGCGCAAGAAAGCTATATGAAAATCTTGACCCCGCAGACGAAAAACACGGCGAAATAATATCTTTAACCGCCCAAAAGGAATACGACGTGCTTATTCTGCAGGAGCAAAGCTACCTGGGAATAACCGATTACCAAAGCTTTGAAAAAGGCGTTCTGGGTTTAAACAAGCTTGTTTCCCCAAAAAGAACGGTGCTTTACGCCACCTGGGGCAGGAAAGAAGGGTGCCCTTTGCTTCAGACCCTCGGGCTTACCTCCGAAGGAATGTGCGCGGCTTTGGAAAACGCCTATAAAAGCGCCGCAAAGCTGATTAACGCCGATATTTCTCCCGTAGGAAGATGCTTTAACGAAATAACCAAGCAGTACGGAGATATCGAGCTTTACAGTCCCGATCTTTCACATCAATCCTATATCGGAAGCTGTGTGGCGGCTGTCTGCCATTACAAAACCGTTTTCGGCGAAATGCCCGTTTTACACAAAAGCCTGCAGCTTGAAACGGACGTATACCAAAAAATATCCTGTATTATAAAGGAAACCTTATGAACAACAAAAAAGGCATAAAACAAATTCTTTTTGACCTGCTGTGCGTGCTTGCGGCAGGAATTATAGTGGGCAGCGCCTATTACTTTTTCCAGAACAGCAACGGGTTTGCCCCCGGCGGTGTAGGCGGTCTTGCCACTATGACCTATCATTTTCTCGATTACAAGGTAAGCTGGTCGCTTCTTATGGTAGCGTTCAATCTGCCTATATTCGTATTGGTAAGCGTGATAATAGACAAAAAATTAGGCGGTATGCTTACGCTATATCTGCTGGTGCAATCCTTAACACCCCAGTTATATACCCTTCTGGGCGCTAACCCCTATTCCCTTGCAACAAGCGGAGAGGATTTTAATATTGTTTTCGCAAGTATCGCCACCGGCGTTATTTCCGGTTTTGGGTTTTCTATGATGCTTCGCCGTTTCGGCGCAAGCGGCGGCACATACGGAATTTCCGCTTTGATAAAGCACTTCAAGCCGGAGCAAAATATCGCCTACGTTTCCTTTGTTATGGACGCTTCCGTGGTGGCGATCGCGTTTTTCGTATACGGAATGAAGGTCACCCCCGTAATATGTACCCTGCTCAACCTGTTTATTGCAAACATTATCGTTGACCACGGATTAAGCGGTATCAAAAACGGTTATAAATTCGAGATCGTTACCGCCAGACCGGAAGAGTTGGCTCAAGAGCTTATAACAAAACTGCACCGCGGCGTTACAGAAGTGCAGGTTCGCGGAATCTATTCGGATACGGACAAATATATGCTGGTGTGCATAGTTAATAAACGGCAGATCGGCGAAGTGATGCGTATTATAAAAAACCACCCCGATACCTTCGCAAGCTTTTCGAAGGTAAACGAGGTGTTCGGCAATTTCAAACAGCAAGTGTAAATAATCAAAGTAAAAAACCTGAAGGAAATATTCCTTCAGGTTTTTGTGTTATGATTGTTTTAAATTGCCGTTTGAATCTACATCAACGCCCCAAGCATACGTTACTGCGCCATTGGGTTCTGCTTGAACCGCTTCCGCAATAAACGTAATTACAGGGTGATATGTAAAATCAACTCCGTTAACGTCTTTCGTAACAGCATTTAATTGGATGCCGTCAAACGTTCCTCCAAGTTTAAGCAATTCCGATGTTGATGCTCCCACGTTTACCGCAGATTTATAATAAAACGTTTTTTCTGCGGCATCATAAAACCATTTTTCGGTATCATACGTCCATTTGGTGCCGAATTCGATTTCAGGACCGCCTTCTTCACGAACGACGATGTTACCTTTACTATCCTGCCAGTAAGCAACTACTCTCAAACGGATATACGTTTTTATATTACTTTTGTTTTCTACTTTTATTGAAGTTTTCTTATTATCTTCAAAGATTTCGATAACTTCGCAATCTACATTTGCGGGTACGAATACGTTTGTTATATCCGAACTTTCTCTGAGCATATATGCCATTACAGCCGAAACAGATACAAAAATAACTATTGCGGAAATAATGAGCACAATATACAGAATAGGAATTTTAGGTTTTTTCATTTAAATTTTACCTTTTAAAATCTAATTAAATACGTTCTCTTTTTCGGGACTTAGTCCGTTAAGCCATTTGTTTTTGTTAATATCGGAATTGAAATCGAAGACCAGATGCAGTTTATCATTACTGTTGGCATCTTCTTTCACAGCACCGGGGTGACGCCAGCTCCAATCTTCTATTTCGGTAACAGTATAGGTTTTCTGAAGGGGAACTTCAAGAATTTCTACACTACCTTTTCCGTTTTCGTCACACTGAAGCGAAACGTACATATCCACATTACCGTCGGTGCTTTTGATATGATAAACAAAAGTCTGTTCCGGATTAGCGTTTTCACGGTTAATGGTAATGGAACCGGTTTCAAACTTTGCATAGAAGGTTACAGATTCTGCATTTATAATGTTTGCATTGGGTTTAAAAATACCGGTTTCTTTATCCCAAACACCGTCTGCTGCGGTTACAGGATCGGTACAAGCTTCATCTTTATACCAGCCAACAAAGGTTGCACCTGCACCTGCGTGAGTTTCGCATCCAATGGCTTTGCCGGAATAAAATGCCAATGTTTCGGAAGGCATATCCTCAAACGCAGCACCCGTTTGATTTAGCTTTATCTTTCCGTTACCAACACCTTGGTAATATATAACGGTTTCTTTTTCGCGGTAGGTGTTGATAACCACAACGTCGGCAATTTTAACTTTATCCTTAAGCTCGAATACAGGTGATAACAAATCCTTTCCGCTGCCAACCTCGATTTCGAGGTATGATGCTTCTTTCAATTCATCCCATTTCTGGCCTGCTTCATACAGCTGCACTTGGAACTTAACACTGTCAAGCTCAAGACCGGGAATAGCTGTGTTTCCCATTTCTTGTACTTGATACGTATGCCCCAATTCAGGGTTCTGACCAAGAGCAACAAAAGCTTTATAATTACCGGAAGGATCACGCTGGGTGATATATGTATAACCTAATTCGCTATAATCATAACCTGTAGTATCGGTAGAATAAAGCTTGAACTCAGATTTATATCCCATATAAGGATCAGTAGTTATTAAAAGGTTCATAAGATTAAGCTTTTGCTCTTCTGTAAGCAGTTCTACGAGTTCCCCTTTATCATTTCTGGTCTGAGGAAATACCAATTGCTTTTGCAACGCAACAACAGTGTCTCGCATAAATATCTGCATTACAATATCAAATTGTTCGTAATATTCTCCCCTATCACCTTTCAAAGGATCTGTAGGAGTACCGGGGTAGCTCTCTATATAAAGATAAGCGTTATCAGGGTCTGTGGTGGAATATCTGATATCGTAAGGATAATTATTTCCGTTTATTTCAACGTGGTGGAGATAATCGTGTTCTTCTTGTACGAAGTGTTCGTAATAATTCTTAAGCTTTACGGATGAATAAATCAGTGCTTCGCCGGATTCTTCATATTCATCCACGCGTTCTACTACAAGCTCTCCGTCTTCGTACGTTTGCTCGTAATATTCAATAAGATATGATTTATACTGACCGGCTTTTGTTTTGTCTATGAGGTTACCGGCGTTTGCATTATTTGAGGTAGGCTTTTTTTCAGAAACGAAGAAAAGCCTTGTTCTGTACTGACCATTAGGCACCGTATAAGATCCACTGAGTTCGGTCCATTTAAGCGTACCGTTCACGTTGCTTCCATAGGTACCAGCATCATGGTACCAAACATAATATGTTGCGCCCTTATAAACAACCGAAACAGGACTGCTGCCATTTAAAAAGTTTGCATTACCATTTCCTGCAGTTTTCGCGCTTCCACCAAGGGCTTCCAAGTCGTTGTGGTCCAGTTTTTGAGCATCTTCTGTTGCACCTATAACGATGAACATGGCATTACTTATGTTTGTCGCCCAGTTGTTCTGGTCACGTCTGGGAGCATGAGCAAAATCCCACTCTATATCTTCGCCCGGTGCGGTTATAATGTCTTGATACAGGGCACCAAACGCTTCAGCATTTAGTTCGGCAAACTGAACCCCGGAAGCCGCATTAGATGTATTTCCGGTAGTTGTTCCAAAGTCAGTACCGTTATTATTCTGGTTACTCGTACCGTTGGTAACGTCTGCGTACTCAATATCTTTTGATATATTGGAACCTTGACCGGGGGCTGTGGTTTTCCAATAAAGCTCGGGCCAGCCGTTAGGGAAGAAGGTATAGTTACTTCTAGTTGCATCGGGAAATTCAAAGTCGGCGTTTATAATTTCACTTTGATAATATACAGTATACTTCGCAGTCAATTCTTCGCCGTCCGCCAAAATTGCATTCAATGTGTAAGTGGTGGGTCTGAATTTATTGCCTTCTTTTCGTGCTTCAACAAGTCCACTGTGGTCTCGGGCAATATTAACGCTGGCATAATTATCGCCGTATGCAACAGGCACAATGAGCACTCCGTCATCACGGCTCCAACTGAACGCAGCACCTGCAAGACCGTTTTCGATTTCATTGCCTTGATCATCCACCAATGCGGCAACAATTTTGCCGCTAAGGTTTACATCGTCCTTGATATACAGTTTTCTATCTCCTGCGTCTGCTTTCGGCGCTACGATATTTATTGTGAAGTTTTCAGTCCTAGTGTTATTGTTGTTTCGATATGTATAAGACAGGGTAATCTTAGTGTCAGCCGTTGTAAGTTTCAACGCGTTTATTTTAATCCAACGTACACGCATACCATCATGTCCTATGCCGTCATTGGAATGCACAGTATAGTGGATCGCACCGGCGGTATCCTTAACATTCCAAGTACCAATTTCGTTGCTGGTACCAAAATAATATATAACTTCCTGACCAACCTCAAGAGTTATAGCATCAGCAATTTGAGTTGCTCCGTTAGTATTCGCATCTGTCGTACTGTCGGCCACATATATAGAAAATCCGGAAGTATACACGGTTACAGCGCCATCTTCGACCACGATGATATCGTAGGTTTCGATAAAGCCATCGTGCTTATGCTGGAGCTTTACAACGGTTCCGTCCTCGTAACCGAGGGCGCCAACACCGATAGAAACGCCCACTCTGCGGCCTTCTTCGGGCTGCCATTCTGTGCCGTCTTCGTTGTTTATAAGCTTTATGTCCAGCGCGGTGATAATTTCGCTTGCGTCTTTTACGTCAAAGCCTTCGGAAATAACGGTGTCTGCAGAAACTACTTCTGCGGTAAGTGTAACGTTATCGGGCAATTTACCAACAACGGAAACAGGAACCGTAACATCGCCAACAGATACTGTGGTTTCGTATGTAACCTGCTCCAAAGAATCCAACGCTTCTATGCAAATATCCAGTTGTGCTTTGTGGGCATCAGAAAGCTGTGCCAGAACGCTTGTGGGAGCTTTTGAAAGAATATCGTAATATTCGTATGTATCTTTTGCGTTTAAAAGATTTTCATAGACAATACTTGCTTCAACAGGGATAAAAACTATTGAAGAAGCGGAAACGTAACCGTATTCGGTATATTCCGATGCTATATCGCCCAGATAATAATTATCCCATCTCGTGTAACCGTAATTATCAAAATGATGTGCGGGGGTTACGTCAAAAATAGCGGGAAGGTCGGAAACGCTTACTTCGGTGAAACTAAAATCTGCACCGGCATTGTCTTTAAACAAAACAGTTTCCACATCGGAAAGGAACATTGCCTTTTGCGGACCTATATAAAACGTAGGAGGAACCGCATCCACACCATCTTCACTGGTTATATAGCTATCTACATACAGAATGTAAGGATTATCTATCAGTACCTGAGGAAGTGTATGTCCCTCTGCGGCTTTTACCTTATACCAAAGATAACTTGTGCTTTCATCAAAATAATAATCATCTATTATAAATTTGATATCGGGATCAACAAATTTGTAGTCAGTGCTTTCGTCAGAAATGGAGATAAAAACATCTGCCACGTCGCTTTCAAATTCAGCTCTGCAATTAGCGGATTGCCAACTGGATATAAATCCCGCTTCGTAACCTATATACTGTTCGGGATTCTCGTAAGCGCTCAAGGCCTGTTCCTTAAGATAATCTCTATACGATTTCCAAGCAAGCTGGGATTCGGGGAATATGGATTGAACCGTTACACCGGGTGCCACCGTATCGACAGGTGCGGGAATAGTGCTTGGCTCCGAACCCGCAGATATGGTAAAGCAAGGCGGAACAACGGATAAGATCATTTGAATACATATAAACAAGGATATGAGTTTCTTTTTCATGGACATAAAATCTTTCACCAACAAGGAATTAATTGCTTACGGAATCCCATGCATCACCGATGCTTTCGAACCCGTTTGCCTGAACAGCATATGTTTTTACGGTAAACATTGTTACGGGGTAGTTTAAATACATATTAACGGTGCCGTTTTCGCTTACTGCTATTTCGCCTTCGTTTGCTACAAAGGGCACGTTATTTATCTTTTCATTGGGCTCAAGCACCATATAATATACGTGAGTGCCGCTGTTGCTTTCGAGATGAGTCCATTTGCTTGAATCCACAGACCAAGTAAGCTGACCGTTTGAATCCGTGTAATTGTATTTTTCGTTTACATCCCAATCGGGTGCGTGTACGGAAACAAATATCAAAGTTGCCGCTTCGCTGCCGCCAAAGGAAATTTTAATATCTTTTGTAAATGTAGTTCCGGGCGCAAAAACAAATTCGCGGTTTCCGGAAGAATTTGTAGTAAAATCACCGGTTTCGGTAATGGCAAGTTCGCCAAACTTTATTACTCTTGCGGAATCCGAGCCCGAACCGGTGGAAATATATCTTGCATACAAGCCTGATGTCATGTGGAGAGAAACCATCACCAAGAGCAAAAGAATTAAAGCGATTACAAGCATAATCGTACCGGATTTGTTTTTTTTATGCATATAACCGCCTTCCTTTCTGTTTTGATTATTCTTTGGGTTCTTCCTGCTTTTCCGCTGCTTCTTTTTCTGCAAGCAAGCGGCGTATTTCTGCTTTTATGGGTTCAAGGTCATCGTCTGCTTCCTTCTTTTCCTTTTTAAAGGAAAGCTCCATAAGCAGTATCGCCGCGCTGAAGACGATTACCGCAGCCAAAGGGGATCTTAAAATATCAAACGCTTTTCCTGCACCGGGTAAAACCTTAATGACCTTGCCCTTAACGACATCGCGTGTAATAGGCTCGTCTGCGGTGTTGTTTGCATCGCCCTTTGTGGTAATATTATCGCCGTCGATACTGATTACTCTGTGAACAACAAGTATGCCGTGGTCATTGAACACTACCATATCGTCCACGCCGAAATCATCCGTCTTTTTAACGATGATCACATCGTCCACGGAAAGTTCCGGCTCCATACTGCCGGAAAGCACTACGGATATACCCACGCCGAAGGGCATAGGCATATTATCGCCCGCAACGTTTTTTGCGTTCCAGTTGTAAAACTGTATTCCTATAAATACGCTTGCAATAAAGATAACTACCGCGCGTATAATGAAATTTGCTGTTTTTTTATTGGTTTTCTTCATTATATATTATTTCTGCTTGTGCCTTTTTGGTTTTGAATACAAGCGCAAGTCCTACAAGTGCCAGAAGTGCTATTACGAACCACCATACGAAGGAGCCGTCATCGCCCAGAACGGGAGTGTCCTCTCCGTCGGAGCAATCGGGATCTGCGCTTTGCATTGCGGTTGTACGTATTACTATGGTAAGGGAAAGATCTTCTCCTGCCGCAGCCATATTGCCAAGGAGGGTATCGTATTCATCGTTCCCCTCAAACGCCCACTCCCAATCAAGGGTATAGGTAGCGTATCTGCCTGCGCCGAGGGTGGATTCGGTGTTTACGGTGTTAAGAGCGAGCACGTCCTCACGGGTTTCGTCACTGCCCAGAATATATCCGCCGTTTTTCTCGGTAAGCCGTACGGTTACGGGAATTGCGTATTCTTCGTTGGAGAAAAACGCTTCCATTTCCAGAACGTAATCCAAGCCAACGGTTCCGGAGTTTTCAAGTGTAAACGTATATTCGTTTTGGGTTCCGGGGGCGATAACCTTGTCTTCCCCATCGCCCTGAACGGTTATGATACCTTCCCCGTTTTCATATGAAAACTTGAATATTTCTACGTTTGTGTTTGCCTGCCATACGGTATTTTCGTCATAAACGGAAAAGCCGGGCACGGGACCTTTGTTTCCGCTTGCATCGGCGGTAAGAGCGAATCCCGCAATACGCGCCATAAAAGCGGGCAGTGTGGTCTTGGGCAGGGTCGCCTGCTCGTTCTCAAAATCAACACTGCCGTCTTCCTGCATATATCCCATACGCACGGCGGTATTATTCCCGCTTTCCGTAAGAGAAAATACGTTTTCGCTCATTTTGGGCGCAAAAAAGGTAAGACGGCTAAAAAGCATAGCCAGCGCGCAAACTTCGGTTATTATTAAAAACGCAAGCAGTATTCCGATTCCGCCTGCGTATTTTTTCTTCAAGCTTTTATATTCGTTCATTTTGCGCGCTCCTTTCTTTTTTTGTATATATACTGCAATGAACAGTTGACAACAAGCAATTTTCTTTTTAAAATTCCTTGCTGTTAACAATTCACCGCTTATTCCACGGAGCCGCCACGTGGCTCCGTGGAATAAAGCTATGTAAATTAAGTTCAGATAATACTAAATTAAATTAGTCGATCTGGGTAACGGTGGTGATGATAGCCAAGGTGATGATGCCAGGGTTATCATTAGCAGCCAAGTTACCGAGATAAGTGTCTCTTACATCATTTTCAGCGGAAGTAGAGAAAGCCCAGTTCCAAGTAACTGCGAGGGGGGTAGTGGTAGAAAGGTTAGTGTTGGGATTGTAGTTGGCAGAATAAGCAGCAATAGCATTGTTTACTGCAGTTTCCAATTCAGCAATATTTGCACATGTAACATCAAAGCCCAAACCAGAATCGTCGGTACCGAAAGTTCTGCCACCAACAGTGAAATAAACGGGGAAGTATTCTTCACTACCGTCAGTCCAGCTGCCACTGATATCAAGTGTAGCTTCATATTTCACATTAACAGCAACTTCAGGAGTTCCGGTAATAACAGATTCTGCTAAAGTTCCTGTAGTGCCGGGGGCAACCAAATTGCTAGAATCAGACGAAATAACGGATTTTGAAATTACACCGCTAACAAGAGCATCGTCAGTATCATATTCTGTAGCAAAAGTAGTACCACGAGCTTCAATAGCAACACCCCACTTAGCAACACGAGCACTGTCAAAGCTATTACCGCTGGTAACATACTTTGCGAAAGTGCCGCTGATAACGCAGGTGGTGAGCATTACAGCAACGAGAAGTACGGATGCAACACGCATCATAACATTCTTTTTCATAATAAAATTTTCTCCTTTCAAATATTCGTTACGGGCATTACGTATTTACCCGTAACCGGTTTGAGTAAATTTTCTCCTCGTAGTATCGAGGGGGAAAGTATTTGCCGGGGCAAAACGTCCCGAGTGTTTTTTCACGCGGAGAATGCCGCGGCATTTAATATATATCCACCCTCTTTACGTGGCGAAGAGGAGAATATGCATGGATTTTTAATTGGTACTGTCTTCAGGAGTACCTTCAGATGCTTTTTCCTTTTGCTCTTTTTCCGCACGCAAAGCGGCAAGCTCTTTGAGTAATGCATCTGTATCTTCCTGCTTTGCTTTATCAAACTTTCTTCTGCGTATAAGCTCGTAAGCAACAAACAGCACGATGGGAAGAACAATACAAACTATAAGTCCCGGTGTGGTCTGCAAAAAGATAGCAACGTGGCCGGCAAAGGGAATACGAAGCTTGTACACACCCACAAGGTTTTCTGCGGGAACGGGGGTTTTATCCTCCGTATTGTTGTTTGTACCCTTGGTACGGAAGAACAGTTCGCCGTCTTCGGTGAATACTTCTATTACCTTATGGGTTACAACGCTTGTTCCGTTGCCCTCCGGGTCAAAAAATGAGATAACGTCGCCCACCTGCACGTTCTCTGCATCTGTCTGCTTACAGATGATCAGATCTCCCTTGCTTATACGGGGATCTTCGGTTTGGGAGTTCATAGAGTCGGTAAGCACTATCATGGGGCAGAAGCCGCCAAAGGTGGGAACCTCCTCTGTGTTAACATAGCTTTTTATAATAAGCGTGCAGTTTACGATCAACATAGGCACAAGTATTACGCACAAAACTATACCGATTATTGTAAGCGCTTTGTTGCCTGCGTTGTTTTCCTTTTTACTATTATGCTCCATGTTTCAAAACCTCACTTGGTGTATTTTTATACTTTTTTCATGAGTGTTTATTACATAATCGGAAATATGTAATAACATCCCATGTTATCTAATAATTTAACACAGATTTAATAAAAAGTCAACATTTATCAGCTTCTAAAATATGGTTTTATTGCTTTTTTTAGCGCAAAAATCAGACCCACGCCGTGAAGTGATCCACGCCGGTATTGTTTGTACCCATAAATAATGAGGAAGAGCTTTAATACTGTAAATGCCCAATGCAGGTATTGAAAAATCCGATGTTTTTTGATATAATATTACCATTAAATGTTACAGAGGTTTAAAATGAACGATAAAAAGCTTACCTGCCCCGTACAGAAGAAGTGCGGCGGCTGTCAGATGCTGAACCTTTCTTATAAACAGCAGTTAAGCGCAAAGATGGCGCAGATGATATCGCTTATGGGCAAATTCTGCCGTGTGGATGAAATTCACGGTATGGACGACCCCACTCATTACCGCAACAAGGTGCAATCTGCTTTCGGTATATACAGAGGAAAGCAGATAAACGGTATGTACCAGTCCTCATCCCACAATATTGTGCAGACAAGCGATTGCCTTTTGGAGGACGAGATATGCAGTGCTGTTGTAAACACCGCCGCAAAGGTTATTAAAGAACAGAAAATAAGCGTATACGATCCCCGCACGGGCAGAGGAACTATACGCCATCTTTTGGTACGCAGAGGAAAGACCAGCGGTGAGATTATGGTGGTGCCTGTAACAAGTACTCCCGTTTTCCCTCAAGCAAAGCGTTTTACCGAAGCGATGCTTAAAGAAATGCCCGATATTACCACTATCGTGCAGTGCATTAACGATACGGATATTTTCCTCTGGATGGGGGAAAAGGAAAAGGTGCTTTACGGCAAAGGATATATTGAAGATACACTTTGCGGTAAAAAGTTCAGGATTTCCCCAAAATCATTCTACCAGATAAATTCGGTGCAGACGGAATATCTGTATTCAAAAGCCATTGAGTTTGCGTCCCCCGAGCCCGACACCGTGCTGCTGGACGCTTACTGCGGAATCGGCACTATGGGAATTATCGCCGCAGATAAGGCAAAGACGGTTATCGGCGTGGAATCCAACAAGGATGCGGTGAAGGATGCAATAACCAACGCAAAGATAAACGGAGTTAAAAACATACGCTTTTACTGCGACGATGCGGGGGAAATGATGCGCAAGATCGCCGACGGGGGCGAGCATATAGACACGGTTATAACCGACCCGCCCCGCGCAGGATGTTCGAAGGAATTTTTGGTTTCCTGCTGTACTCTCGCACCCAAACGGATAGTTTACGTTTCCTGCAACCCCGAAACTCTGGCGCGGGACTGCGCCTTCCTTACCAAAAACGGATATACGGTGAAAAAGGTCGTGCCGGTGGATATGTTTCCCCACACTGCTCATGTAGAGTGTGTCTGTCTGATAGAAAAAAGAGGGTAAAACCACTGCGAGCGAAGCAAACAGCTTCACGCGCGACGAAGTTGTGCTATATCACGACGGCAACGCCGTCCATATCACTCCGACGAAGTCGGACAAAGAAGGGAGTTTGATAATATGAGGTTTTCCCGCTACTTGATAATATTACTTTGTGTTTTTGCCATAGTTAATTTATCCTCGTGTTCGGGGCAAAAAACCGTTGATTCCATTTCCTTCACAGAGCTTGGCATACCAACCGCCGGAAGATATCCGGAGGGTATAACCGCCAGAAGCCCTTGGGATATGGCAATATTTGATAACAAGCTATATATCGGCAGCGGAGATTACGATGCGAATTCGGGACCCGTAGATATGTGGTTCTATGATTTGGACGGAAAAGCCTGGACGAACAGCGGAACCCTGCCTGAAGAAGAGATTGACCGTTTTTGTTTTATTGACAACTGGCTCGCGGTTCCGGGAACGGACCCTCAGGAAGATTGGAGCTTTGGAAATTATTACGTTCTCGATGACGGCGAATGGGTAAAATACCGTAACATTCCCGGCGGACTGCATACTTTTGATATAGTTGAATTCGATAATATGATATTTGCGGGACTGGGAGTATCAAGCGGTTCGTATCCTATCATATGTTCTGCGGACGGAGGAAAAACCTTCAGTTCCGTTGCGCTTCAAAAAGACGGTAAAAACATACAAACCTCGGACAGCCAAAAAGTAAGAGTTTACGATCTGTTTGTCTTTAAAGATTCGCTGTACGCCGCTTTTACTTACGGCGATTCCGAAATAACCTACGATCTGTACAAATATGAAAACGGCGTGTTTACATACGATAATCAGTGGTACGGAAAAATCCATCAGATCAAATTCACAAACAACATAATTGCCGGCAAAGCCGAGTTCGGAGATAATCTGTTTTTTACTACGGGTTATCTTTACGCTACCGAAGATATGCGCAATTTTACCCGTATCACCTTTCCCGATTCCCAAACGGTATATGATATTTGCAAGGATGGAAAATACCTGTATGCTTTATGCGGAAACAAGCTGGAGGACGGAAAATATAAGGTATCGGTATATAGAAACGATGGAAAAAGTGTAACAAATTTCTTTGAAATCTTTAACTTCGTTTACGAAGTCCCTCCCCTCAGCATTACGTGCAAGGACGAATGCTTCTTTATCGGAATGGGAAACACTGCCGCCACGCACGATAAAAACGGTATGATCCTGTTTATCGAATACTCCGATTAACGCGAGTGCGTGTGTCTGATAGAAAAAAGAGGGTAAAACCACTGCGCGCGAAGCAAACAGCTTTGCTGCGTGAGTGAAGTTTGCGCCGAAGGCGTAAGTTAAAACGAAAAACGCTGTCCGTTTTTTTCGGACAGCGTTATTTTTTACTTTTATTCTTCTACGGTGGTAACGGAGATAGTGCCGGTTGCCGCATCGTAGTGGACGCGGATATTGTTATTGTAAATGGTGCGGGTGTTTATATTTGCAACGCCGTAATCCTCCACGGTGCCCTGGGAGAGCATATCCACAAGCTCAAAATTGGTGACGCCGTGAGATGTGATGGCGAAGCCGCCTTCGGGAACGACGATCTCGAACAGAGTATATCCGAATCCGCCCGCAGCCCAGTCGTTTGCAAATCCATCCAGCAGTACGATGGCGGGATTCTTATTGTAATCCGAAGAATATACCATGTGGGTGTAATAGCCGGTGCCGGTAGGTCCGCCGTAACCGTTAAGGGGCCACAGAACCGCGTAGGCAATTCTGCCCTCGCTGTCGATAACGATATAATATCTCCAGCCGTTGCCGATCCAGTTACCCTCTCCCTTGGAGGCATCGGTAACGTATTTTACCTTGGTGCCAGCTTCCGTCCACACGGCGACAGCGTCTGCTCCCGCATCCTTGTTTACGGATTTGACCTCAACCGTCTTGGGCGCGTTGGGGTCTACCGCCACGGATTCGGTCTCCACGGTAAGAGTTTTTGAGGAAGGATCGTAGGTGAAATTGCAGGTGAGTCCCGTTACGCCGTCAAAGATAAGCGTCTTTCCGTCGGGACAGTAAAAACCGCCCTTCCACTGCGCCTGAATGGAAATTCTTACCTCGCCCTCAAACTTGGTGTTTTCGGTGGTAAGTCTTACGCCGTTATAGGAAAATACGATATCGTTTCCGTAATTGAAATTGTGGGAAACGGTGTATGTACCCGTTGCCTCGTCATACTCAGCGGAATCATCAAAGGTGCCGCAGTAGTTGAGTCCCAATCCGCTGCCTTCTTCGGTACAGCAATCGGTGGTGAAATTAAAATCTTTATCGAAATTATAAATATATGTACGGCGGGGCATATCGTTGTTTTCGAAAAGGGTGGAAAATCCCGTCTGGGGACCGAAGCCCAGCACGATACCGTCCATCTTTACCTGAAAATCAAAGGTGTGGGCGTGTCCGCAGAAGAAAGCGACGGTACTGCCCTTTTCCTTCATAGCATCGAACATTCCCGTATTTTCCTTGGAGGGACCGCCGGTGAGGATACCCTCTATTTCGGAGGAGGGAAGCTCCTGCTTTATAACGAATTCCGCGCCGCTGCCTTTAAGAGCCGCCTTATACGCGGTATAATATTCGGGGATCTGAATATGAGAGAACACTATGGAGGGCATAACGCCTTCGCCGGTGTAAAGAGAATCGAGCTTTTCGATCTCGGTCTTGTACCAATCTATCTGTCCTTTGGTGATAGATTCATAGTCGCTTTTCGCTCCGTCGTATGTGCCTGCATCCAAAAGGATAACAGCGCCCAGAAGCTTCGTTCCGTCGGAATTAAGCACGGAAACGGAGAAATTGCCGTAGCGGTTGGCGGAAGATTCAACGTATCCGCTGTTATAAAGCAGATATTCGGAACCGCAGGAATCAAGATATGCTGAAAGCTCTTTTTTGCTGTAGCCTGCGGAATTGCTCTCCGCATCGTGGTTGCCGTATATAAACGTCCAGGGGATCTTATAGCTGTCCATCAAAGCCACGAATTCCTTAAGCGCTTCCAGACCCGTGGAAAGTATGTTATCTCCGGAGCAAACGATAAGGTCGGGCTTTTCGGTATCCACTATGTACTGCAGATATTTCTTGGTGCGCTCTACCTTGTTGTTGTGGTAGGCGTTGCCCTCGATACCGAAATGCACGTCGGCAAACTGGGCAATTCTCAAAGGTCTGTCTGCGGGCATATAGACTGCCAGCCCGTTTTCAACCTTTACGGTTTCGGACCCTTCGGGGCGGGATACTTCTGCGCTGTCCTCATCGGGAACGGAATCTTCGGGAGCAGAACCCTCGGGAACGCTCTCTGCAGGTGCGGAGCCTTCGGGCGCCGACGTCTGCTGTGAACCACCATTGGAAACTTCATCGCCGCCGCAGGAAACCAGAGAAAGCGGCAGAGAAAGGGAAAGAAAAAGTGCCATAATAATTAATAATGCTTTTTTCATACGATTACCCCTTTACTTTTTTTGTTTTTACGGATATATTATAATATATAAGTAATTACTTGTCAACGGAGATAGGCGATGAATTGCAACATTTGTCCCCGTGAATGCGGTGTGGACAGAAAAGCGGAAAAAGGCGTTTGCGGATGCGGAGAAAACTTACGCGTTTCCCGCGCGGCTCCTCATTTTTGGGAAGAACCGCCCATATCGCACAAAAACGGAAGCGGAACCGTGTTTTTCGCGGGCTGTAATCTGGGCTGCGTGTTTTGCCAGAACAAAGAAATTTCCCGCTGTGAAACGGGAAAAGAGATAACGGCGGAAAGACTTTTCGAAATATTCAAAGAGCTTAAGGCACAGGGGGTCCACAATATTAACCTCGTTACCCCTACCCATTATACCGAGCAGATAATTCCCGTACTCAAACGGGCAAAGGAAGAAAGATTGGGGCTTCCCATCGTATGGAACAGCGGCGGCTACGAAAAGGCGGAAACCATAAAACAGCTTGAGGGGCTTGTGGATATTTATCTGCCGGATCTGAAATACATCCGTCCCGACTCCGCCTTGCGATACAGCGGCGCGAAGGATTATTTCGAATACGCATCGGAAGCTCTGGACGAAATGGTGCGTCAATGCGGAAACGCGGTCATCCACCGCGGGACTATGCGAAGAGGCGTTATAGTGCGCCATCTGGTGCTTCCCGGACACGCAGAGGAAAGCAAGGAGATAATAAACTACCTCCATTCCCGCTACGGAAACAGGATATACATAAGCATAATGAACCAGTACACCCCTATGGAGCAGGTCAAAACCACCCACCCCGAAATATACCGCACGGTTACGGACGCGGAATACGCGGAGGTGGTGGAGTTTGCAAAAAGCATCGGTGTGGAGAACGCCTTTGTTCAGGACGGGGACACCGCAAAAGAAAGCTTCATTCCCCCATTTGACAACAGCGGAGTTTAATAGTATAATAATATGTAATAAAAAGGCGCACTGATTTTGTGCGGAAGGAGCGTAATATGGGTAATATAGTTGCAGTCGTAGGTATGTGCGGAAGCGGTAAATCCGTAGTGACCGAGGTCTTTACCGAAAGAGGCTGGAAAAGTGTTTATTTCGGCGGAGTTACGATGAAGATCATCGCGGAGCAGGGCTTGGAAAAGACTCCCGAAAACGAAAAGATCATCCGTGAAGGACTCCGCGCCGAATACGGTATGGCGGCGTACGCCGTTAAGCTGGAGGACGAGATACGCGCGCTCGCCGAAAAGGGCGACGTGGTGCTGGACGGACTTTATTCCTGGTCGGAATATAAATATCTTTCCGAAAAAATCGGAGGCATTGTTTTGCTGGCGATCGTCACCGATTCCGGCGACAGATACGACCGTCTGGCAGTGCGGGAGATCCGCCCCTTCACCTACGAGCAGTCTATGGCAAGGGATATCGCAGAGATCGAAAACCTTGAAAAAGGCGGCCCCATCGCGTTCGCTCATAAATATATCCACAACAACGGCGATATAGAACAGTTAAGAGCAAAAACGGTAGAGTTTATCGAAAGCTTGTAAAAGCATATATACAAAAACGGAGGCAAAAAGCCTCCGTTTTTATGTTTGACAAAGAAAACGCTTTGTGTTATAATTGCCTTGCGACATAATTTTTATATTCACTGGATACTATAAGTGTGTGTTTTTACTTTGATAAAAACGCATGCTCTTTTCCGCATACTTGTAGTATCAGTGAAAAATTGTGTCGCAGCAATCGGAGATGCGTTTTTTATGCGTGGCTTCGGCTGCGCATTTTTTAGTTTCCGCAAAAACAAATTATAATATGCTGCCGAGCATAAACGGAGAAAGAGAAAAAATGAGTGATTTATTACTATTTTTAGGGTTGTCATCTATTGTAGCATCGCATGTGTTTTTCATTATTTTTATTGTAAGATGGATAATGAAACGTAGCAAATGGAAATTCGGCGTTGTTTTTGCAGTATTGTGCTTTCTCACTCTCCCGTTGACATATATTGGTAGTTCGTTGGATTATTGGATGATGACTCCGGAAGAACGCACTGCGTACGACGAATCCGTAGCGCTCGAAGCATCTCGCGACGCTGAAGAACGCGCGGAACGCGAAGCAAGCAAAGCTGCTGAAGAATCGCGTAAAGAAGAATCTCGCTTAGCTGAAGAATCGCATAAAGAAGAATCTCGCTTAGCCGAAGAATCGCGTAAAGAAGAATCTCGCTTAGCCGAAGAATCGCGCGAGGCGGCCGAAGAATCGGCTCGTAATGAATATTTGACTTGCACTGTTGATGAATTAGTTGATGAATTAGAGAATAATGCATTAAATGCTAAAGACTCTTACGAGGGGCGCAATGTTGAAATAACAGGGCGTGTTGAAGTAATCGACGCAAGTGGTAAATATATTTGCTTATATCCTGTAGACAATGAGTGGTCATTTATTAGTGTTCAATGTTTCGTCGTAAACAAAGAACAAATAAACTACATAAAGAAAATATCAAACGGTGATATTATAACCTTAAGAGGAAAAATAACATCAGTAGGCGAGATATTGGGATATGCTTTAAATATTCATGAGTTTATAGAAGAATAACGCATATTTTTGTACCCCTTACCCCCGAAGTTACTTTTGTAACCTCGGGGATTTTTTTACATATACTGACACTGTACCACACTTTTTTACAAAGGAGAACACAATTTTGGATAAATTTGAAATATATCCCGCGGCGGCGACAAGCGCAGACTTGTTCCCCCCGCAGGTATCGCTGGCGATGCTTTACGTGCCTTACCAGCGGTTTGACAAGCTTTATTCCGAGGAGGAGGCGCTGGAAAGAGGCACTCTGTTCCGCGCGCTGGACCTTCCTTTTCTCGGCGGGAGGTACAGCAAATGATGACACGCATAAACAAGGACGTATTAAAACGGATGCAGCAGATAGATTTTGCTATATGGGAAACTGCTTTGTATCTGGACGGACACCCCGAAAATAAACAGGCGTTGGATTACTACAAAAAGCTTATTTCCATGCGGGAAGAGGCAAAAAAGGATTACCGAACTCAGGTAGGTCCTGCCACTCACCGCGATGTAAAGTGCGACCGTTGGACTTGGGTCGATGAGCCCTGGCCCTGGCAGAATGAGGTGTAAACTATGTGGATATACGAGAAAAAATTACAGTACCCCGTAAATATTAAAACCCCCAACCCCGCCCTTGCAAAGCTGATAATGACACAACTCGGCGGTCCCGACGGGGAAATGGGAGCTTCTACCCGTTATCTTTTCCAGAGATACAGTATGCCCTACAGCGAGGTTGTGGGAATTCTTACGGACATCGGCACGGAAGAATTGGCGCACCAGGAGATAGTTTCGGCGATAATACACCAGCTCACCCGCAATCTTACTCCCGAGCAAATTCAGGACGGCGGATTCGCCCCCTATTTCGTGGACCACACCACGGGTATCTACCCCGTTTCCGCCAGCGGCGAGCCCTTTACCGCCGCGTACACTCAGTCCACCGGCGACCCCATTGCCGATCTTTCCGAAGACTTGGCGGCAGAGCAAAAAGCGCGCCTCACCTACGATAATATCCTGCGTTTTTGCGATGACCGCGACGTTGCCGACCCTATCCGCTTTTTGCGTGAGCGTGAGGTCGTCCACTTCCAGCGCTTCGGCGACGGTATGCGCATCGTTCAGGACGCTTTGGATTACAAAAACTTCTACGCATATAACCCTGCATTTGACAAGAAATAAAAAACACAAAAAGCCTATGGATTTTTCCATAGGCTTTAATATTTTTACATACCGCGCATTGCTTTTTGTTTTTGTTTATTGAAGGTGAACATTATGACACCGACGATCACGATAGTTGCCGCCAGGACACCTATAACGATATACGTTATGTGCTTTATGGTAAGTCCGTTAAAATTGCGGGTTCCCGTGACGGCGTATTCTATAACCTCAAGACGCTGTATTGCGTTGTTGGTTGCCGCAAGATCATCGGGGATAATAACGTCATCCTTGGTTTCGCCGGGGACGTTCACGCCGATAACGTAATCCGTTTCCTTATCCACGTTGGCGAGATAAAAATGGGCGTTTCCATTCTTATCCACCGCCACGGCTTGCAGACGGGTAAGAGAGCCGTCCTCCTCCATCTGATACAAATATGCGTTGCTGTACGCCTCCGTATCCACGGGAAGCTGTACGAGAATTTCCGATTTGATCTGTGAATTTGAGGAAAAATTAAGATTGAACACGTTTTCCGAGCCGAGCTGTGCCGCAGTATCTTCATCGGAGGGCTGAACGGTATAGGTGAAATCCACGTCCTTCGAAACTTCCTCGCGGGAAATGTTTTCACACTCGGTACGCCAGGTCTCACCAGCGGGGGCGACAACCTCGATCTTTATATTACTGCCCGCAAAGGCTTTTAAAAACTCTGCGGAAAGCGCCGTAGCATCCATAAGATATACGGTGAGCTTTATTCCCGTAAGATTGGATCTTTGGGAATACAGCGAATTCTCTCTGCTTATAGCGTCGGAAACGGCGGCGATCGCCTTTTCCCAGTTTTTGGTTCCCTCCAGAGTGAGGCGCATATCAATGAAATATTCGCCCTTTACATCGGCTTTTCTGGAAATATCGTGGCGGACCTCCGTAACGAGGGTGAGTACGTCGGTTTCGTAAACGGTGGTGTATATCTGCTGTACCTTACCATTTATATCCTCCGTGGTTTCGATGCTGTGGGCGGTATCCGATTGGGTGCCGACACCCACGTATCCCAGATTGCCAAAGGAGGGATTATACTCCACTATATCGGATTTGATAGCATCCGCCACCACCTTTTCGCCCTGGTGGTATACTGCAGATAAGCTTTCGCAATTACCGAAAGCGTATTCCCCTGCAGAGATTACGGCGGGAGAAAGAGAAACCGTGCTTAAGTTTTCGCACCCGTAAAACATCCAATCGGGTATGGCGGAAACATAGGCTTTTATATCCACGCTGACAAGGTTTTCACAGTATGAAAACGCCTGCGCGCCGACATATTTTACGTTTCTCGGTATGGTAACGGTAACCAAACTATCACAGCGGGAGAATGCCTGGTCGCCGATACGCTCCAGCCCGTCCGTCAAGCGGAGGGCAGAAAGGGAGGCGCAGCCGTTGAATGCCGCGTAGGCGATATCCGCCACGCGCACGCCGAGATAAAGCATTTCCAGCTTTTCGCAGTTTGCAAAGGCGTATTCGCCGATACGCTTTACGTATTCGGGAATAACCGCGGTTTTTAAATTTTTGCAGCCGAAAAACGCAAGGTTTCCTATACGGGTTATCTCTTCCGGTAAAACGATACGGGTTATCTCTTCCCGCAGGTGGTACCAGGGCGCCATATCCGGTTCGGTGAAATTTGTCATTTCCCCTTTTCCGGTAATAACAAGCGTCCCCGCGGAAAAAGACCAGCTAAGCTCGTTTCCGCACTTGCCGCTTTCGGCACGTACGGGAAGCGAAAGACACATAACAACCGAAAAGACAGTCATAAAAAACGATATGTATCTTTTAGTGCGTTTTTTTAGTTTAAAAACAAACATTTTAGCCCTCATTGATTTTGTCGAAATTTTTCGTATTAATGCTAAAATTTCTATGGCTAATGAATATCCATAAGACTCCAACTAAAACAGAAATTAAAGCCCAAATATTACCTATAGGCAACCCTAAAACAAATGGTTTGCTATCTCTATACAAATTAAGTACAAATCGCGAGATTCCGTATAAAACTAACGCTATCGGATAAATTTTTCCATTGAATATTTTAAATCTTTCAATTACAAATAAAATTAACACGATGACCAATGTAGTTGATAACTCACATATTTGACTTGGAAAATATACTGGTACCCCATACTCCGTAAACCTCATAAGTTTTCCGGCGCAACAACCAGCTACATAACAATTCAATTTATTTACAGCATACATGGCAAGCCCTGAGGGCGCAATCAAATCTGTTATTTTAGCAAATGAAACACACTTCATCTTTGAAAAAAGCATAACGAGCAATGGCAACAGCAGAACTGCGCCAAAAAATGAAGTGCCACCCCACTCGCCATTTTCAACGAAGAATAGGATTTGCGTGCACAAAAAGCCCACAACTACTTCTAAAAAACTTATTAAAGTAACAGCAATAATTGAAAACCCATATTTTTTTGCACGACAGGCATTGATAACCATAACTATTAAAAGTGACAGAATTACAAGTAAATAAATATTCATTCCATACCCACATATGTCCTGCCAATATTAAAGCATAATATTGGCAGGACCATTGTTTGCTATTTAGTAACAGTCGCTGTTACAGATTTGTCAAGTACAATAGTATATTGAATGTCATTGTAATTAACAATTAAAGTTGTAATTTTTGCTTTGGTACCCAGACCTGATAACGTCAAACTGTTTCCACTGCCAGAAGAAGAGCCTAACTCTTGTTCGTTGTAAAGGTTACCAGACGTAAAGTTATAAACAACATTAGCTCCAGTACCGTTTGAAACAAGCGTACAAGTTGCACTGCTCCAATTTGTGCCAACATCAATCAGCCCCAGTGTAGCCTTTGAAGGATTTGCTGCTGTCTGTCTTGTACAAGTCGTGGTGGTACTTTGGAAATAACAAACTATATCAAATCCATCATCCTTAATTTCATTTTTTCTATCTACAGTACTTTGCCCTTCAAGTCCTACAAATGTAGTTCCTGCAGCAGGATTTGTCGCGGTAAATTTAACATACGGCTTTTTGGACCAAACGACAATGCTTAATGCATTGGTTGATTTTGATTGAGTACCGTATGCCGCTGCGTCCTGCCCGCTGGGAGTTATTTTAAAGGCAAGATTACCGGGGGTATACTTGGTTGCATAAGTCAAAGTCAACGGTGATGACATTGTAAATGTGGAAGTTTCTGAAGCACTGTTAGTAAATTCTGCTTCGCCTGCCGTCATTTTTGCAGTAAACGCAAGCTTTTCAGAAGTAGTTTTATATCCGCCGTATTTTTCAGTTGCTTCGTCTGAACTATTATAAGCATATACATACGGCAGTTTAACATCACTTATTTTAAAGCAAGGATTTCCGGAAGCATCAACTTTATTTAACAATCCATTCTGATCAAAGAATTTAACAGTTATCGCATTGTTGGTTATAGACTGAGCTTCAAGAAACAGCGCGGAAATTGCGCCGTCATTCTTGCCCAAGGCTATAACGTCCGCGCCACCATCTTTTTCGGTAGTCGCACCGCTATGACTTACGATAACACTAACGTTATAAAGAGCTGCAACAGTAGAATCCACCACATCAATAGCCATACCGGTTAAGTATTGCTCTTCCGTAAGCTCTATGGGAGATACTCCGAACTCTGCTTGCCACAAATAAGGGTTCTGCTCTTTATCGTAAACGTCCCACACTCTTATGTCCGTAATAGTCCACTCACCCTCGGGGATAGCGAAAGTAAAGCGCGTAGTCTGTTGTTCCTGAGAAACGGGAGACGCTACACCGATAACGTATACCGGGGTTTTACTCTCGTTTGCGGAATCGGGAACAAGCTTTGCATATACCTGTGCCGCAGAAGCATATTTAAGGTCAACAGAAGCAAATGCGCCGTCAACGGTGGTTACAATACTACCGCTTTGATTTGTCTGTTTATAGCTTCCGCTTGCATCAGCAAGATACTGATATCTTGTTGCAATGTTGTTTTTCGCATCTTCGGGAGGATCAGGCGCTATAATGGTAAATACAGGCGCATCGCCGTTTGCAGTAGAAAGAGTACTTACTGCATCGCCCTGTTTAATATTAACGTGGCTGAAGCTCCAAATACCGGAAGTTGTGGGAAGGGAACCAACAAAGCAATGTTTGTCTGCATCCCAAGTAAGACTCGCATATAATGTGGTAGCACTGGAACCACGAAGCGAATAATACAACTCTGCATCCGGTACGTTGGTGATGCGGTTATTGTTGTTATCAAGAATAACTACCGTCATATCCAGTTTGTCGGGATAATTTCCGTCCGGAGTCATAACGAAGTTAGTTACCGTATCTGAAGTAACGTTTACCTTTATACCCAACTTAACGTCGGTAGTAAAACGGTTACCCTCGTCAAGCTCGGTATATTCCCCATCCAGCACCACGTACTGCATTGTATACACACCGGAGGAAACGAAGGTTGCGTTACCCGTCCAAACGTGGGTGGTTGCATCGTAAACAAAGTTTACGTTAACGGTAGTACCGTCTTCACGGATAAATCTTCCCATTACCTTTTTGGGCATCTTGGCGGGATCGTTTGTAACGAACTGCAAGCTTACCGAACCGGTATAGGAATTGTTAACACTGAACACGTTGGGGTTGATATTATAAGTTACGTTTCGTATATCAAAGCCCTTTACGGTTACCGTGGGGAAAGAGCCGCCTTCCGATACGGTTAGCTCACGCTCGATACCGTCGATCGTAACGCTGCGCAGGATATACGTTCCGGGATAAAGGAAGTCGTAATCCGCCGTCCATACTCCGTCTTTATCCGCATCGTTAAGCACAAATTTTTCTTCCTTTGCACCGGTCTGGGCGTTGATAGCACGAACGAAGAACGCCTCTACGGTGTTAGGCTCATAGCCTTCGATAGTAACGGCAACACTGCTCTTCATTTCCGTTCCGTCATCATAACTGAACTCGGTAGGAGATACGGTAGCGGAAATATACATTTCGGCATTATACAAGGTTTCGTTATCAATAGGATGCAAAAGCTGATTATTGCCAAACTGAATATTAAGCTGACCGTCTATATCCGAAGAAGCGAGAACGTAATCGTTTGTAAGGTTATCGCCGTCAAGATAAACGATAGCGGTAATCAACATAGGAGTGTTTTTTTGCAACGGAGTTATAGCAAATACCGACTCGCCTTCGTCGTTCGTACCGATATTTATACTGTCGTTTTCAAGTACCATAGGCACGGTGACCTTACCGTTTGCCGCATAGTGACGCTCCGTATCCATATACGCCTTTGCAAGAAGATTTCCTTCCGCATCGATAAAAGCGACCTTCATATACTTAAGAAGCTCAAGGCTTCGCGCCTGATCTTCGGGAGTGTTTGCATAGTATACGTAACAGCTTCCGCTGCCCTGAGTGGTGCTGTTTACGGAAAGGATAGCGTGCTGGTCCCCTTCCCAAACGCGGTTGTCACCCTCGTAGCCGATAACCGTTTCCACGGTTTCTATCTTTTGTCTGGGGGTTTCGCCATCCTGAAGTTCAAAATTGGAATGGGTGGTAGCGTTGTACCAAACGGTTTGCTTCGAAGTAGAACCGTCTTCTGCCGTAATCTCTTCCTCCAACCAATACAGGTCATAAGACTGGGTATAAGTTTCAGAGGTAGTTTCGCCGTTTTCGCCCTCTACTTCCTGGGTAAGCTCGCGGGAAAGAGTATAAATATTTACGTTATTACCGTTTTTATCTATACCGATAACTTCAACATCCTCTTTCGTTGTAAGAACATTGCCCTGCAGAGTAAGATATCCAGCGGAAGCATTTGTTCTCACCCAAAAATCTATTGCAAGACCATAAGTATCGCTAGGTACGAGAGCAGGAGCACCATACTTTTCAGTAATGGTAGCAGAAAGATTGCTTACCTCTGCACCGAACAAATTTTTGCTCGCATCTGTTTTAACTGTAGCTTTAACATTAACTTTATATCCTGCTGCAGACATAGACAAAGGAATATCTTTCGCAGTTAAACGCGCACCGTTACGATTTTCAAAATTTTTCAGAAGACCATTATTAATCGTTATATATATATCGTCTTCGCTCGTCAATTTCATTACATTGCT
This sequence comes from Clostridia bacterium, assembly GCA_017537345.1. GTDB lineage: Bacteria > Bacillota > Clostridia > Oscillospirales > CAG-382 > SFLA01. Next base: position 85,884 of record JAFYKY010000010.1, read on the forward strand.
TGCTGCCGTAAAAGAACTTACGTTTAATGTTTCATTGCCGTTGGGCAAATATATTTTACAGTTACTCAAAACTGCGAAACGATCAACAATATTACCCAAAGAAACCTCAGTTCCCGCACTGTTGGTATACTTTGCATTAGGCCAGCTGACAGAACTGCCCGACATTGCATCAATAATTCCCTGGATGTTTTCAATATCTTCTTTTACAATATTATAATCTGTCAGATATTGGTCGAGTTCATTTATGAAACCGCCGCTGATAGCTGTAAAGCCCATGTTTTTGACCGCATTAGCAGCGGCATTGTCGCCATAAGACAAGGAGAGAATTTCTTCTGCGGTAATAGAAATGCTTTTTCCTTCTATCTCAGCCTGAAAATTCAAAAAATCAGCATAAACCTGAGCTTGCTCCGCAAGAATTACGGCAAAATCGACATATAACGCTTTGAAGTTCTGAAGCTGTGTTCTTGAAAAACTGGATTCACTTGCTAATCCGGCAACAGAAGAACCACCGGTTTTGAATGCGTGCAGCATATAGCCGACCATTACGTCAGTAAGTGCATTCATGTGGTTGGTATTGTTTGCAAGAGCGGTATATTTTCCCTGCAAAACACCGTTTTTACTGTTCAATTCATTAATCTTGGTTCTGTACATGGTAGCCGTACCGGTGGTACCGTATATCATAGACGTTATGGCACGAACACCATATTTATCCGTATGCTCAAACACCGTGGTTTTGGTGTCCCACATAGAATAACCGAAGTTTGTATTAAGATCAATAACACGTCCGTCTTCATCGTAAACGGGACCGTACAAAGGGTTGGTTGCAAGTTCAAATTCATTAAGCTTTGCGGGGCGGAGGGTCATTTGGGAAAGACCGTAGGATGCGTCCGCAAGGTTAACAAGGTTACCCCATTTAAGGTTACGCTCGAGAATAGCAAGGTTACTGTCCCCCACGTTGGATTCGCCGGGCGCAGTTATGGTAGACGCAGAGCCGGTTGCAAGAGCAATCTCCAGGTTACCGTTTGCCGCAATAGTGGTGTTTACGCCCTGCACTGCGGGGTTAACGGAGATAGAAAGCCATGCGAAAGAAACCGTAACTAGCATAGACGCAGATACGGCGAGAAGCAAAGCAACCGCTATTACCTTTTCTTTAAGCTTCGGAAGCTTAAAGCTGTATTCCATTATCCTTTTTTGTGTTTCTTTCATAAGCCTGTCTCCTTATAACAACGAGGGCAAATACTAAGCGTATATTACTTGATTCTATCAACGCAGATCACGAATTCAGAGGTATCTGTATCCGTATCCGCAACTGTTATTGTGATGGGTATATCCGTTAACTCGCCGCCGGGCAAAGCAACGGTTACTTCCTGCATGGCAGCAGTATGAAAGCTATATATCCAACCGCCGTTTTCCGTATCCGTATCTTTAACGTTTTCCATATACATAGGAGTCTGTTCGCTCAGATAATCCATACCCGAACTGTACGATGCCCCTTCTTCTCCTACGTGGAGAGTAAAAGCAAGGGTTCGCATAACGTTTGCAACGGCAATATCATCCTCTGACCCGGAGGGTGTTTCCGGTACGAAGACCCGAATACGCACGATCATATCCTGCTCGGGCGCAGTTTCGTCTGCTATACCGTAATTACTGAGTGAAAACGAAAGGCATTTTTCGCCGCCCACAGTCTGCCAACGGGGCGAAAACTCCACTCTGCTTTCATCCGCATCGGTCTGAACCAGATAGACCTCCGGCGGAAGCGAAGCTTTAAACCCGATATCGCCGGTTATCGCGGTGCTGTATCTTCCGTATGCGATATTTATCGAACACAGAGCGCATCCGGCAACAACGACCGCGCAAAAAATCGCAAGAAGGGAATTAATATTAAATTTGCGGTTCATAACTCCCTCTCCTTGGTTAAAAAACGCTTTGGTTATTGCGCCGAAACCTTGTATTCCGACTCATTGATCTTGTTGCAGGTATAACCGTCGGCAAGATAATCCTTGACATCACTGCCGTAGGTACCGCCGGTTATGGTAATGGTAGCCTGATACGCATCACCCACGGGGAACTGTCTTACTGCCAGACCGGAAACAGAAGTAACAACGGTATTATCGCCGGAAACGGTAACTTTTGTTTCCCAACCCGTATAATTGGCTTCAAGATATATTCCGTCGCAGGTTTCTGTCCAGCCGCTCATCGGCAGATCATTGGGATCATCGGGCAGAGGATCGGGATTTGTTCCGGTGCCTTTGACCGTAGAATTAATTACGTTTACAGATCCGCCCTTAACAACAATGCCGCTTTTTCCCTCTACCGTGCTGTCCGCAACGTTAAGGTTACTGTCCTTTGCGGGGAAATAAACTCCCGCGTAATATCCCGTAATTTTCGAACCTGCGGTTATGTTTATATCAACTCCGTAATAGGTTCCGTTACAAAGAATACCCGTGTATTTTTCGCCGATGATGGTACAGTTTTCTATGGTAATTTGGGCATTTTTTTCGGAATCTCCGCGGTTTGCCTTGATCCACAGACCGTCTTCAAAGGCAGTTATCGTACAATCGGTAAGATGAACGTTTGAATCGCATCCCAAATTGTTGAGATAATCGAAAACTTCGATTCCTTCGCCCACGTTGGTAATATCCACGGAATTCAATATCACGTTGGAGCCGTTGGCTGTTACGGCAGAAGCCGCCTGACCTGCGCCCTCGATATCGCCGTTGTAGATCATTACCGAAGAACCGGGATTTGCATCGATTATAGTAAGTGCGCTTGAGGTCAGCTTATGACCTCCCAGATCTATCATAGTAACGGAAGAATCCGTTAAAACTACGGGCTGAGTAAGAGTAATATCGTTCGCCAGAGTAACTACGCTTATTCCTCCGCTGTTCAAAGCAGAAATAAAGTCAGCCTCCGTACTTACGAAGGTGCCCTGTTCCTTGCTGTTGACACCAGTAACCGTAACGCGCACGTTGCCCAACGGAGCGTTGTTCGTTCCCCATTCGGTATCCTCTGCCGCGGCGGTCTGTATTTCGCTGTAGCTGCACATATACGCCCACACGCCGTATCCGTCCTTAACTGCTACGGGATAATACCCGCCCGCAGTCTTTTGCGTTACGTCGATAACGCCTGCGTATCCGTCCGTTGCGGAAAACAGAGTAAGAAATTCTTCTGCCGTGGTGGTGCCGTCGATTGTCAGAAGGTTTCCATTTGCATCAAAGGTGGTCTTCATTTCGTCATAATCGTATTCGATAGGACGAATATACTCTTCCACCGTTACGCCGCCATTATTGGTGGCGGTGCCCAGAACGTAATATCCAAGCTTATCGTATACCCATTCCCATTTAAGAATGGGAGCGTTGTTGGAGCCTTCGTTAAGGTCAAGCTCGCTGTACGGAAAAGCCACGTAAGTATAACTGTTTGATTTGTTTATATAAATTTTTTCGATGTTTTCGCCGTTTCTCATCACAGAAGTATCTATGTAAAAAAACAGCTTGGATTTTAAAGCGGCCTGCGCAAGCTGATCCTTTGAAACGGTAACGCTTGCGGCTACGAGAGAGGCGCTTTCGTTTTTAAAGGACATGGAAACAACGCCGCTGTCCCCGGGCGCAATATTGAAAGAGCTGTCGTCCAAAACGATCTCGCCTTTAAAGTTCCACGTTTCGGCGGAAAAGGTAAGTCCTCCCGTTTGAACGACGTTGGTATGCCACGCTACCGTAAGAGCAAACACCAATACGACGGTGAGAACGATGGTAAGCACAACCAGCGCCGCGCGCCACAATATTCTCTTTTGTAAAACCTTTAAAAGGTTGAACGAACACGGCAACGAGCTATTGCTGTTTCGGTTGTTCTGATTTGTCAATTTGATTCAGCTCCTCAATAAGCTCGGCGCGTATCCTTTCGCGCATTTGTTCATAATCTTCGGCTTGCGTACCGTTAGCGGGTGTATTTCTGCCCGATGCGGTCTCCCGCGTTTCCAGCTGTTCGGATATCCTCTTAATATCCTGTTGCATGGTTTTGACGTTATCACGAAGAATGAGCGTCAATATAAGCAATGCGGGAAAAGCTATGCAGGAAAGAAAACCGAATTTATTGGACAGAAAGTTCAAAACTCCGGAAAACTTGCCGCTTCCCGATTGCCAAATTACTTTGCCGATCAGATTCTGTGCTGTAACGTAATAACCGTCAAGAGAAAGATTGGCATCTCCTTTGGTGACGAGCTGTAACGTTCCGTCCTCTGCTTCGATAATTTCAATAACTCTGTGAGTAATTATCTTACCGAGCATATCCGGTGATTTCGACCGAAAACAGACGACCTCACCGATTTCGATATCATTCATTTCCGTTTCTTCGGAAAGGATAAGCGCGCCTACGGGTATTTCGGGCTCCATACTTCCGGTTACTACCTTGAAAAAGCTGTAACCGCCGATAGAAACGTATCCATTGCTCAGTACCTGAATAACAACGAAAAGGCAAACAAAAACAGATGCCACCAAAAGTACTGATACGATCAATGATATTATTTTATTTCGAACGTTTTTGTCTTTATTCATAAATATCCTGAGTGCTTCCGGCAAGTTCTATGCTGATCGCAAAATCAACCGCCTCTGCCCCGGTACAATCCACATCCTGTCCTTCGATCCAGACGAACATTCTTATCCTTTGGGGCACGTTTTTTTCCAGCTTGACTATACAAGTACTTTCGGCGGCGCCGCTGAGTCCCAAAGAGCTCATTTCCTCTGTATCAACTATATTTCCGCTTGCGTAATAGCTGTATAGATCCTCCGTATTGGTAACAAAGCTTCCCTTCGTTACGTAAGGTATAAAATTGCCTTGGAGATATTTATTATAGAGTGCATCCTTCGCTTCGGCTTCGGAATTGATATTCTTACCCGCAATGGCGGTACGGAACACCTCTTCAATACCTATACCTGCGCTTGATGCGGTCTTCCAGCTGTTTTTAAGCTGTACCGCAAGGGAATTACGGATATCGGCAAGGACTATCTTCCCGTCCGAATAACCCAAGGAAGAGGTGATAACGTAAGTATTGTCCTCGCCGTTGGGATGTTGGTCTCCGTTAGGCTCGTAAATAGTAAAATTATAATCGCTTGAATACCATTTGCTGCCCCGTTCGCTGTAAGAGCCTCTTAATTTCTGGTATTGCTCCTTGTAGGTATAGCTCTGCTGATAATACAGCATGGTATTATCCGTTACGTAATCCGGATCAACGAGAAAGCCTACCCGTGCGGAAGCGGCGGTGGTTCCGGAGGTGGATTCGAGCGTAAAGCTTCCGTCGGCATACAGCGTAGGAGCCATAAGCTCAAGCAGATAGCTGCCTCCGTTTTCATCTCCCTCGGATACGCGGAGCGTACAATCCGAACCGGGAGAAACGACCCAGAAATCGAGATAAATATAATGTCCGTCTTTATCTTTTTTTTCGGTAAGGTTTGCGTATTCCAGCGTATCGTCCAGAGTGAATTCTGTAACGGGCTTACCCTCACCTACGCATGCGGTTCCGTTAATAACGGCTTCGTCAAGAATATCGTAATATTCCGGAATAAACCAATTTATTCCGTCTGCCGTGGAAACCGGCAAAAGTGCGCTTAATTGATTCAAATAATCATACTGCTCAAACCGCGAGAAGTTCAACGTATCATCAAAAAATCCGGGATAATGATAGGTAGTTCCGTCCACGGTTTTGGAAATATCGGGCGCCATCATAATAGTATTGCCGCCTCCGATAGTTATCTGTATTCCTTCAGCGATAGGCGCGGTGGAAATAGTCGTCCACGCATAACTGATGGTAACGACCATAACTACCGAAATTATCAACGCCATAACGACGGCTATCAGCTTTAGGAGTGTTTTGTTCATCTTTTGCTCATTCTCCTGTTGCGGTTCTTTGAACGGGCATCAATAATTCGGCGGCGTTCATCTTCGCGGGCACGCTGTTCGGATAACTGTTTTTCCGCAAGATCGATTCTGAGCTTCATACGCCCTGAGAGATTCTTTTGGAAATCGGAAACCACGCGGGCGTAGGATTCCACAGCCAACAGATCCTGCATATGCTTTTCTGCACGGGCGGCGGCTTCCTGCTCCTCAAGCTGCTGCTTCAGGCGCTCCTCTTCCTCCTGCTTTTCGCGGCGAAGCTTTTCCTGCCGTTCGGCTTCCTCTGCCAACGCCTTCCGACGGGCTTCGAGTTCCTCCTGCTGCTGACGCTCGCGTTCTTCGCGGCGGCGGATACGGGCACGTTCAAGCTCTTCCTGCTTGAGCCGTTCGGTTTCCTCCAGAATATACGCGGCATCCTCGAAATCCTGACGAGCCACGGTTTCCAGCTGTCCGATCTCAGAACGCTCCTGCAATCTTTCCTCAAAATACTTTGCGAAACGCTCAAGTTCTTTACGGAACAGCTTGCTTCTGCGTCTGTCCTCCTGCTCACGCTCCATACGTTCGATAAGCTGTTTTTGTTTTTCAGCCTCTTGTTCCAAACGCAGCCGTTCCTTTTCTTCCTCGCGCTCACGGCGTAAACGCTCTTTTTCTTCTTCCTTTTCTCGTTTGATCCGCTGTTCTTCCTCTTTTTTGCGTTTTTCCTGCTCCTCTACAAGACGGCGGCGTTCTGCCGCTTCCTCACGCATAAGCTGTTCTTTTGTCAGCTCCTCGATAAGGACCTTGCGTATCTCAACGTCGGGAAGATCGTAATCCTCTGTAAGCTCTTCTATAATTTCTTTTATAAACTTGGGCTTGAGAGAACGTTTTTTCTCTTTGACCGGAGCGGGCAGACGTCTGTCCTTATCACGCTCCAGATGTCCCTTTAACACAAGATAATTAAACAGAACGTTGTGGAAGATATCCTTTTGGAAATTTTCGTCGACCACCGGATTTTGCTCTATGATCTTTATGGTATATCCGATATCGCCGTATCCTTTAAGGAACTCCATCAGCACCATTATTGCGTGGTAGTTTTTGTTTTTCTTCAAGACGTTTGTCTTGGTTACCGTACCCTTTACTCTGGGGTACTTGGACATATGTCTTGCAAAATGAGAATTCATATTGGTAGCCAGGATACGGTAAAGTCTTGAAATACGTTCGAAAACTTCACGGTTTTTATCGTCCGTAGACAGTGCGTTGTCTATGTCACGGATATGAATAAACGTATCCATATGAACAAACTCGTTGGAGCTTGTCATATCGGTCTTTACCTTAAGCTTTGCGCCGAATTCATCGCTCATAGCTTCGAAAAGGGCATCGTGGCGTATTTTCACGAACTGAAACGCCATTTCAAGGGTGGTGAAAACCACGCGGTTTTCATACACCTGACCGATAGAATCCTCGCGGTATTTTTGCATAAGCTTGCTGGGGCGCACGTCGCCGTTTTCTTCGTTGAAATCCTCAACCAAAGATGTGTGAACCGCCAGATGGCGCACCACGTCGCTTCCCGTTTTTTTGACGTTTGCCACGTTAACGATAAGCTCGTCCTCGCGGATAACGTTACGGGGGGAGGCGATAATGTTCTGAAAGCCCGTAAGCGCGTTTTCAATAGCGTCTATCCAGCTCGTATCAACAAGCTTTTCCATTCGTCTGTTGGAAAACTGAATTTCGTTTTCTGCCTGGGCAACAGACTGCATAAAATATTCGTAAAATTCAGTAGTTCCGAGAGCGCGCACAACACTTTTTACGTATTTTTTGTAAATTGGGTCTATGATGCTTACCGCAGATTGGTTTTCAACATCGGAAACCTTCTTTTTTGTTGCCATTACACGCCCTCCTTCCTGAATTTATAAACGTATTAATTATTTTTCTTAAGCAATTCTATATATGTTTTGCAGTGTACCATTACGTTTTTGCCAAAGGTTCTGTCCAAAAAGTTGCTGAATTTCGTAAGCTCGTCCTTCATAAAGCCGATACTGAGAGATTCAAACTTACGCAAAACCTTTTTTGCAACGATAAAGTCAACTGCCTGTATTTCGGTTCCGCCGCAAGCGATAAAGCAGGGCACGAATTCGCGGATCTGCTTCATAATACGGTTACCGAAAGCAAGACGGAAGTTTTTGATAACGTAATCGTTTACACTTTCCAGCTTTTGGATTATCTCTTCGGATATGGGGTAATCCTCTTTTGCCCGAGCAAACATAGCGTTAAGATGATCGGTGGAAATGTACACCGGCTCGGTATCCTCGCACTCAAAGGGGTCTGCGCGGCTGTCAAGGTCGATAGGAATAGCACGGTCATAAACCTTATCTGCAACAGCAAAAGTAGAGTCGTCGTTATTGATGGTGCCGACGAACCAAACGTTATTGCTTATCTGTACCGTACCGCCGTTTATAAGGCAGGGGTCGTTATCCCACACCGCGGTAACAACGTCGACCTTCCACTCATCCTGCAGCGGCATTTCCAGAATTGAAAGCATTTCCGCGAAGTAATATTCAACACGGGCGATGTTCATTTCGTCGAGAATAACGATATGAGGATCTCTGAAATAATTACACTCGTAAATAGCGCGAAGAAATTCGGTTTCGGAATATTTTTTTGTAAATTCGTTGAAATAACCGTAAAGCTCGGTACGTTCACGCCAGGAAGGCTGAACGGACACGACGGTGGTATCCTTCTGAACGAATTTACCGAAGGCATAAGGCAAACTGGTTTTACCTGTACCGGAAATACCCTGAAGAATAATAATTCTTGTGGTTCCCATTGAAGCGATAAAATACCGCATCATATCCAAATCATAGTACAGTTTAAGACGCGATGCTGCATATTTACGGAATCTTTCGCACAGCTCTGCCAGAGTGATCTCTTCATCGTAATCGGGAGCGGTATATTCCGTCTTGTAATAATTATCCACACCGGTAAGTCTGAAGAAGCGGCTTTCGGAAGGATCTACGCAGGGAGAATCGAATCTGTTGCGGTTTGCGGAAGCAACGTATTCCTCCTGCTCCTCTTCCCCTTCGGGCGGAGTAAGATCCAAAGGATTTTTTCCGCCGAGCTGTTCCACACGCATTGCCAGAAGTCTGTCCTTTTCGTAATTGGCGCGGACGAGATCTCTTTGAAGATGCTGAACCTGCTTTTTGAGTTCATCGTACTTTTTTGCGGGGACACGGAAACGGAATATCTTTTTTAACAGCACAATAACGCCGATAATAAGCGCGATAGCGAACACGAGCAAGATCGCGTTAACGACCAGCACCAATATCCAATCCGTGGTGGTGAAGGATTCATCGTATTGTTTTATAAGATCAAATCTTTTTGGGAAATTAAACAACAAATTCAGACAATACCACAAAGATTTGAAAAACTCTGCGAAACCATCGAGAATATTATTTATATCCTGGAAAAAATATCTTAAAAAATTATCCATATCAACTTTCTTTTAAGGTGAATGGGAATTATTCACCCTGTTCTGTTTCCTGTTGGCTTTCCTGCTCTTTTTGCTCCTGTGCGGCTTGCTGTTCCTTTGCCATACTTTCAAGCAGCTCTGCGCGCAGTTTTTCTCTGAGCTCTGCTTCCATTTGAGCGCGTTCCGCTTCCTTCTTTGCCTGTTCTTCCTGCTGTGCGGCGATAAGATCTTCGGTACGGCCGCGTTCCTGCTCGTATTTAATACGGTTCTTCACGTTCTGGTACTCAAACAGCACGCGGAAGAATTGAACGAGATGGTAAATAAAGAATATAAATACAGGAACTACAACAACAATAAGGAATCCGGTAGGAGTCTGCAAATAATCAAACACCTTACCTACACCGGAAATGTGGAAGCTGTATTTACCTATAATTTCGCTTTCGTGAACGGTAAGAGGGTCGACGGTGGTGTTATTATCACCCTGAGTTTCGAATATGAGATAATCGCCGCCATCATAAATATTTATAATACGGTGGGTATTAAGTACACGTTCGCCGTTAATAACTGTCCAATACGTAATGATATCACCGGGGCGGAGATCGGCGGGATCTTTAACACCGGTAGAAACGACAAGGTCGCCGGGCAAGAGAGTATCTGCCATTGAGTTTGTCTGTATGGACAGTAAGCGCAGACCAAAAATATTGGGCGCGCCTTGACCGGATGAAGATACGAAGGAAACGTATGTAGCGATACCTGCAACAACGATGGCGATAACAAGCACAACGTTTATTATGGTGTTAAGCACCTTGCGGGGCTTACGCTGCTTTTTTTCTACTTTTCCTACGTTCACATTTGCTGTGTTTTGAACTTTTTCGTTTTTATTCATGGACATCCTCCATCCGTTTAATACGGAAATAAATTTTGGGGTGCGCGATATATTCAAAGCAGTATGCTTATTGTTTTTTGCTTTAATGGGCTCAGCCGCCAAAGCTGAATTTATATACGGAAACGATCTCTCTTTCGTGTACCGTAAGGGGGTCTGAGGTGGTATTGTTATCTCCATTTGTTTCGAAAATGAGATAATTACCGCCATCATAGACGTTTATGATACGGTGGGTATTCAGCACCCGTTCGCCGCCTATAACAGTCCAATACGTAATGATATCGCCGGGACGGAGATCGGCGGGGTCGAAATCCGGATCGCCTATCAGATATGCACCTGATGAAAATTCGGGATACATAGAATCAGTCTGCGCTTGAAACACCGTGTAACCGAACAGTGTGGGAACACCGTTACCGGAAGTCATAACGTAATCACGGGTAAGTGTAAAACGCACTACCTCCACGGCGACCACCGCGGTAAAACACAAAACCAAAGCAAGCACGGCAGCGGTTACGGAAAGGAAAATAATTATTTTTTTGTTTTTCTTCTTTTTGGGACGGGCGGGAGTAATATTAGCATCCGTAACAGAATACTCCTTTTAAAATTTACTCGCTTTCTTCGGGGTATATGGGCTGCAAGCCGGAGCCGCTTTCAAAAGCAGCGGAAAACTGGATATTCGCCAGTATCTGTGCTTCTTCGATACGGTTTGTACAGTCTGTATCCTGACCTTCCAGCCAGACGTAAAACTGTATCATAACCTTTTGCTCCGCTTCCAGATAAAACAGCTCTGCGGGAGAAGTGAATTCGCCGAATTCGTATATCTGGACACCGTTTTGCACGGGGTCCGCCTCTGTCCAGGTAGAATGTGTCTGGGTTATAAGCTTGTCCTCGGGAACGAGAGTATTCGTTCCGTCTATACTTGAAGTGGGAACGTAACCCACGGACCCGTCTGCGTGAGTATCGCAGTTGGGCTCGTATATGTAAAACAAGGAGCTGTCTTCAATGGGAAGCAGATCTGTATCCAGATAGGTTATCTTTATACCGATACGCATTGCGTTTTCTGCGCCCAGACCTGCGTTTTGGTGAGCGATCTCACCTGCATTCCAAACGGGAGTGCCGATGAGATACGTGCCCGAACCCGCCACGCCTTCGGAAACCTCCGCCGCGGGGCTTAAAGAAACGGTTACGTTTTCCCCTGTGCGGGCATAAAAAGTTCCCACACAATAATAACCTTCATGATTATTGCGGTTTGCGTTGACTTCATCGGAAAGTGCCTGCCAACGGTGGGTCAGCCTTCCGTCGATGCCGTATGAAGCGGCGTAAAAGCGATTATCCGCATTTGACCATGTTACGGGGCGGAGAGGGGTGGTTTCCGGTATGAGATCCAGAAAAGAAATCTGACTTCCCCATTCGTCGCTATCAGGCGTTAGGGCAAGCTCCAATCCGGCAGGTGCGGTAATATACATTGCCATATTGCTTACACGTGGTGTTTTGCTTAATGCAAACCATGTGTATGTAGCGGTGGTAACCAATATGAGCAGAATGAGGATCATATAAAAATATATAACAACACGCTTGCCCGTGGTCTTTTTTCCGTTTTCTTTTTGGGTAAAGGTATTGGTATCCAAAACGTGCTCACCTTCCAAAAATGTGTAGGATACGGGTTATCCGGATTACCGCGCTTTTCTCCGTTCTTTTTTTAAGCAAAAAAGAAGAGAGAAAAAAGCAGTAAAAACAAAAATAAAAAAATCGGTTTTCTTCCTCCGCGGTTAAACCGCGGAGGAAGAAAATGTGTACTTAAAATATTAAGTAATTAAAGGGGGAAAGACTATTAGTCATTTCCGTTCTGGTACTGAGCGTAATCCATGGGAACGAGAGTAGCAGAGCTTGCAAACTGAAGGTTCATAGTACCGGTCATAGAGGTTGCAACGGTAGCTGCAACGTCTGCATTGGTGATGGTAGTACCGTCAAGATATACCAAAACGGAAACGTGAGCCGCCTCGTTCTGGGTAAGCGCCTGAATAACAGCGTCGCCATCCTTAAGGAGGGTTTCAACACCGTCTACTACATCATACAGATAAATATTTGCGGTAACACCATCTGCAGCGCTGGTAACAGCGTTTTCGATATCAAGCTTTGCGTATGCAAGGATCTTGTTACCGTCTTCGGTATCGGGAGTAAAGAATACTATCTTGATATTCTTCATAAGATCCTTTACGTCCTGATCGGTAAAGTCTGCAGCGGTAGCCTTGAAGGTCATGGTGCTGCCCTTGCCCCAGGTTTGGTCATTTTCAGCGTTATCGCTGTAAATACGGTCCTTGGGTGCGGTCTGGAGAAGGAGGTTGGATTCTGCAGCGTTGGTACGGAACGCAAGGTCGATAATATAGCCGTAGAATTCGGAAATAGGCATCTGCTGCGCGCCATCGTTTTTAGGAGCGCCGGCGTTATCTACTTCAGACTTGATAGCGCCGAGGTAGGTAGCGGGATTTGTAGTTTTAACGTTCATAAATGCGGGAATATTTGTGAGCGTTACACCGTAGGTGATCTCGCTGATAGTGATTCTTGCTTCATAATTTCCGCACTGGTCTGCGATATCTGCCAATACGCCGCCACCGGTAGAAATATCAAGAGCAATACCGCCGGAGGAGAACTGCGCCATAGCCTGCTGAGCAAACGCATCTTTATTGGTTATAATTTCGTCTACTTTCCAACCTGCAACTTTGATACCGTTAACGTCAACAAGCTTATGCAAATACGTGTTGAATGCGGTCCATTCTACTGCGGTATCTTCGGGGAGACTATTATCATAAACGCCGGTCAGACCGGTGTGAGCTGCAGCGACATTTGCTTTGGTAGTTGCAAGCTTAGAGATACTGTCAGCCACCTGAGTAGGCAAATTAATGGTAATACCATCAATGGTGGTTCCAAAATTGTATATCGTGTTTTCTGCGCTAAACCAATTCTCAACAGTTGCATAGAAGTTTTCGTAAGCAGTTTTTATTGCTTCATCTGCTCCGCTGGGAGTAACGAGCGCTGCACTTGCGGCATAAGCGATAATGAACTGCTTGTATGCCTCTTCCATCTGTGCAACGATAGCGGTAAGATCGGTAGTCAACGCAACGAGGTTCTTCATATCCTTTTGAGTATATGCGCCGTCGCCGCTTTCAGCAGTACCTTTTCTGATAGCAATATCCGCGATTGCATTACCGTTGGTAAAAAGAGCGGAAGCAGCAGCTTTTCTCGCCTGAGACATATTGGTGCCTGCAGCAGAGAGCGCGTTACGGTATGCAAGCTGACGTTCTGTCATACCGGAGGAAGAGCCAACTGCACGTACACCGTAGCCATCGCCGGGATTGAAAGCAGTGCCTTCATAGATACCGGTTACTGCGCCATCGGAAAGGTTGGAAACACGTCCGTCTGCGCCGTATACGGGGAATTCAACAATACTTGGCTTAATAATATCTCCGGTTGTCGCGAGCTGGGAGGGATAAAGGGTGATTTTATCCAGACCGTAACCGGAGGATACGTCAACAAGGTTACCCCAATAGGTGTTAACGTCTTTATCTGCTTCAACAACGCCTTCGCCGTAAACCCATTCCTGCGTGGTAGCGTCCTGAGTGAGCAGAAGCATTTCGAGAGCGCCGTTTGCGCCGACTGCGGTAGAGATACCCGTTACTTCGGGTGCCGTAGAAAGTGTGAACCATGCATAGGTAGAGGATACTACCATGATGATAGCTACCAAAAGCATAGCCACTGCAGAAATAAGCTTACCTTTTATGCCGTATGTAAGCTTGGTTTCTTGAGTTTGCATTTTTTTGCCTTCTTTCTTTTGTTTTTATTTTTTTGTTTTTTTGTTTTCTTTTGTTCGGAGCATAAAAGCCGTTAACGGCATTTATGCCTTGGCGGGATATATATTATATTTAAACGGCCAGGTCGCGGTACTGACCGAAAAAACCGGGGTTATTCGGCGGTGTCGTTCTCTTCCACCATTTCCATATAAAATTCAAAGCCCAGATGGCCGCCGATAAGATCATTCGTGCACTGGGGGTCGTCCCCTTCGAGCCATATGACCACGGTGAATTTATGGACTTCAAAAGGTTGGATATCCGTTATTCTGCCGGAATCTATAGAAAGCTCGGAGATAAACGGTTTTGGCTTGACGCGCCAGAAGGTCATTTCCCCCATGCTCTTTATTATCTCGTACTGCTCGTCCGGATAAAGGGCTTTTTCATAAAGAGGGGCTTTTGTATATCCTCTGGTATTATCATCCGCCGCGGGAAGACACTGGATATTTCCGTTCTCATCCGCCTTGGCGTAAAATTGCATCTTGCCGTCAAGAAAGATCATCGCCCAAGCCGCATCCGATACAGACAGGCTTTCCGAATTAAGACGGAGGACCCAATCTATATCCCGGGCGGTTTCACCCTCGTTACGAAGGTAAAAGGTATATGCGAAATAATCCGCATTATGAGCGCCGTCGATATCATCGACATTTTCCGGTATATCGTAAATAGATATACAGGGTACTCCCTCTGCAGGGGTGGCAAACAAATGGGAGGTGGGGTTTTCGAACCCTGCCGTTTCCGATATGGTAAAGCCTTCACGGAACATATCGCCGGACATACTTATGGTAAAATGACCTCTGAGTTCGGTGATATAGGATATTCCGTAAAGAGCCGCCAGCGCCAACGCGCCCAAGGCGAGTAAAAACCATATCCCTTTGCCGCGCAGCCACCACCAGAAAAGTACGAGTGGCTTTCGCTTATCAAAATACAGACCCATTGAGGAAGCGGTGAGCTCGAACTCCTTCTTGCTCTTTATCCCCGCCCTGCGCATATCGCGGCGGAGCTTCTTCCTGCCTGCTTTGATCTGCTTTACTTCGTCCCTGGTAAGGACGATTCCCGCGCGCTTCTTTTTGAACAGACCGCGCTGTTTTTTCTCCGCGCCCGTTATCTTTTGCTCTTTAGGCTTCTTTTTTTCTGCCATATTGCCGCACCAACGGGTTTACTCCTGCTCCCTTGCCAGGGAATCAAGAATAAGCTCATCGTCATTAACGGGGATTCCCGTCATCGTGCCGGAAAAGCACAATGCGCCGTGGTTTACAAGCCAGGAGATAATCTCGGGCGTATCGGCATTTTTGCCTAAAACGGTAAGTCCTTTTCTGCGAAGCTCGCTTATGGCGATAACGCCTTCGTTCTTTCTGTAAAGTTCGGACGCAAGACGAACCTTTGTGAATCCAAGTTGGATAACACGCTCCGGCGGGAGATCATCATCCGGCCGGTAATCATCGAGAACGAGGCAAATGCCGTTGCGGAGATAACGCTCGATAATCTCAAGATTTGTTTTACTGCAGGTTCGGATTATCTCTTCGGGGACGGTAAGCAACAGCTGTTCTTTTTCGATAGGCTGATCTTCGAAAAGCTTATTGAAATTTTGAAGCTGTGTACCAGAGAGATAAAATTCCGGAAGCATCTCGAGCAAAACCCCCTCAAGACACAAATTGCAGTTGTTGATACGCAGAACGGTATCGGCGGCTTCGTATAAGAAGTACCAAGCCAATTCCACGCTAAGATTAGTGCGCTTAAACAACTCGCGCAGCTCCGAAGCGGTTTCGGTTTCGCCCGGTCTGTCAGCCACGCCGCCAAACCAGGGGTTCGCTTCGTACATAAGCACGGTACCCTCCCCGTCCGAAACCATCGGGCGGTACTTGAGTCCCATCACACGGTCCTCTCTGCGCTCAACGAGAGGTATGGTCTTGGGCAAAGCGCGGGTATACGCTACGTATTTATTATAAACCGCATAACAGCTCTCCTTGGCGGATTTCAGCACCTCCACAAGCTCGGTAGACCAAGCCGTGCCGGCGCCTGCCGTAAGCGTTTCATAAGCTATTTCAAAGGGGTTTTCGGAACGTGTTTCCGAAGAAATTCTGTCAAGCTCTTTTGCTATGCCGACTATCTGCGCCACCACGCTGGTGTCGCTTCCCAGTCTGCCCGCAGGGAAACCGCTGCCGTCCCACCGCTCCATATGCTGTTCGCAACACTCACGGAGCATAAGCCAGGGGATATTTTTGGTGGGAAGTTCGGTAAATTCGCCTTTGCGCTTGTTCTTGGCGCGGGCTGCCTTTTCCTGCAAGCCCGCCACAAGCACTCTGCCGTCTGTGGTGTATTTTTTATACACGGCAGATTCCTCTTCGGTAAAATCGTTTTGCAGTATCTGATATTCGGGAGGGACCAACGCTTTTCCAAGCTGATGGTACAAACCGCATTTATACATCAGGTCCGCATACTGCCCCTTCATTCGTTCTTTTCCTGCGGCTGTATTGGAGCCAAAGCGAAGTTTAACAGCCTGCACAAACAAAGCCTGCGTGTAAGCCGCCACCCTTACGGACTGCTGTCTTACAACCGGAGCGAGACCTCTGAACGCTTCGTCCCAGGTTTCATATTCTTTTCGTTTCCAGTTTTGTCCTTCCAAAGCAATTTCTTCCTTTATATTCCTCTATAGCCGTTTACCTGATCATTTTTTTGAAAGATCAGGTCGGTTTCGTTATATTTACTCGGCGTCGTCCGCTATATCGTAATCAACGAGCGGAGTATCGTCCGTAGTTTTCTTCCTTTTATTTATATATATGTACACGACTACGGCTACCGTACACAGATTAAGGGCAAAGCTTACCCAGAACAGTATGGGCCATACGCGGTGCATACCTATATTACAATAAGGATCGGTAGGATAGGTGATCTGGGGATCGCCAACGATCACCTGATTTGCATCCTTAAGAGATTCAATCTCCTTTATTATTTCCGCAAGGAGAGCGGAAAGCTGTGCTACGTAAGCGTCCACCTCTGCCTGGTCGCCGCTTTCAAACATAGCGGAAGCTTTTTCAAGAAGCTCGTGCATCTTGAGCCACAGACCGGAAAGATTTTCATCCTCGGCGTGCTTCTTTATTGCCGCGATAATATCGTGAAGCGCCTGATAATCCATGCGCACGAGGGCGGCGATAGCTGTTTTCAGAGCCGCGGTGGCTGCATCTACCTCTGCCTGATCCTTGCCGGTTGCGGCGAGCTTTGCCGCTTCCAGCTTTTCAAGCAGGTTTTCCCAGCTTGCGTCTGTATATAATGATTCGTCAAGCCCTTCGGCTATGGCGATCTGTTTTTCAAGTTCAGTGTAATCAACAGCATTAGTCACACGAACAAGGGCAGAAATAGCATTTTTCAATGCTGTTGCCGCCGTATCTACTGTTGCTTGATTGCTGATTCCTCTTGCGGCGATCGCGTTAACGAGGGCACTCTCAAGCGCCGCCCAAGAATCTGCGGTGTAATCAGCCTTTTTCAAGCCTTCAGCAATAGCGATCTGCTTATTGAGTTCTGTATAATCAACACCGTTGGGAACCGCTACAAGGCTTGCAATAGCATTCTTGAGGGCGGTTGCCGCAGAATTCACTTCCGTCTGGCTTTCGCTCTTCAGCGCCGCCTTTGCGGTGTTGAGAGCTTTCGTAAGGTTGGACCAAGATGCGGCAGTATAATTCTTTGAATTAAGAGCTTCGGCAATTTTTATCTGCTTTACCAGCTCCGAGTAATCTACGTTGAGAGAAGTAACGGGTTTGAGGTTCGCGATAGCGGTTTTGAGTGCCGCCGCCGCGGAATCTATTCCCTCCTGCGTTGTGCTCTTAAGAGCATTTTTTGCGTTTTTCAATGCAGTCTGGAGTGCGCTCCAGCTTGCGGAGGTATAATCGGTGGATTTGAGTGATTCGGCAATGCGGATCTGCTCGTTGAGTTCGTCAAAATTAAGATCGGGCGCGGATTTAATGGTAACCTGTACCACGTCCTGCTTTACCTCGCCCATAATGCCTTCCAGATTGCTGAGAGCATATTCAAAGGTTACGGTGCAGGTATCTCCGGGCTTTGCGTTTTCGGAAACCTTAAGCATAAGAGTATAGGTGGACGGTACGTTATCACCGGTAGGTGAATAATACATAAAGTTTCCGCCGGAATATCCGCCAACCATTGCACCGGTTGCGGAAAGGCTGGAGGACGTAAAAAGATCGGGATTAGACAAAATAACCCTGCCTTCGATACCTACGACAGCATCAAAGGTAAAAGTAATGTTTACGGTTTCTCCTACTCTGCCGGTAGCGGTAGGATCTGCCGCCGCAAACGCGGGAACGGCAGTGCACACAGCAAGCAAAGCGGTGAGGAACAAAACCAATATTCGTTTAAATAATTTCATTTGTATAACATCCTGTTCAAAAATTGTTTTTGCATTCAGTTGGCCCGTACACTGCCGAAAACTTACGGCAGTGTACGGATCTTGTCACCGTTTTTTAAATGTTTGCGGTGCGCGGTTTAGGAAAAATATCAGTTGCGAACTTTCTTTCTTGTTTTAAGAACAAGGACTGTAGCAACTGCAGCAATAATCATTGCGACAACTGCGTAAATCATAGTAGAGTTATCACCATATTTGCCTACAAGAGCATCGATAGCCGACTGAAGACCTTTTACCATAATATCGATCTCGTTCTGGCTTTCTGCGTTCTTGTTCTTCAAAAGTTCCTGTGCTTTTTCAAGAACCTCAAGCATTGCTGCCCAGGATTCTTCGGTGTAGTTTTCCTTGTTGAGTTTATCTACACTTGCAACAAGTTCTTCCAGCTTGCTGTAATCAAGTTCAACTACGGGAGTCTTCTTTACGAGAGCGTCGATAGCTGCCTGAAGAGCTGCTACCATATCGTCGATCTCCTGCTGGGTCTGAGCGTTGCCTACGAGCGCATCTGCATCCGCAAGAACGTCTGCCATTGCCTTCCAGGAGTCTTCGGTATACTCGTCTTCTACGAGGTCTTTTGCTTTCTCGATAAGTGCTACCAGAGCGCTGTAATCAAGTTCAACTACGGGTTCCTTCAGTTTGAGAGCCTTGATAGCTGCCTGGAGTGCTGCTACCATATCGTCGATCTCCTGCTGGGTTTCAGCGTTTCTGTTGTCCAGAAGCGCCTTTGCGTCTGCAAGAACTGCTTCCATTGCTGCCCAGGATTCCTTGGTGTACTGGTCTTCCACGAGGCTATCCGCATACTTGACAAGAACTTCAAGCGCGCTGTAATCGAGAACTACGGGAGTTTCTTCGACAACTATTGTAATGGTATCAACAGTAAGTTTTTCTTCTTCGGGAAGCACACCATCTTCGGAAACTGCTTCGTGCTTGAAGGTAACCTCACACTTATCGCCTGCTTTTGCAGTAGATGCAACCACTACTTCGAGAACGATATCAAAGGTCATATTATCAGACAGGAAGTAAGAAAATCTTCCGTCTTTTTCGTTGTATTCAACTTCTTCCAAGCCAAGGTCGGGAATGGTTATCTTAAGAGAAGAAACCACATCGGGATCGGAAAGAGTGAACGCACCGTATATACCTGCAACGTCGGTATATTTATAGGTAAGGGAAACGGTTTCGCCTGCCTGCGCTGTTACCACGTCAGTGGCAACAGCGGCAAAAGCGGGAATAGACATAGTGAAAACGAGAACTGCGGTAAGTAATAAAGCAAACAAATTCTTGGTAAATTTCATTATTCCGCACCTCCTTAGTCTTCAACTTCTTCAAGCAAAGACTTGTATTCATCCCAATAAAGCTTCTTACGAGTGATTCTAACAGCGTCACCAACGTCAATTCTTCCGTTGTTGCTGGTATCAGCAGCAAGTTTCTGAACTACGCTGAGTTCCTGGTCATAAACGAGATGACGGGTGATAAGTACAGCGTCACCTACTTCAACGGTACCGTTGCCGTTGATATCACCGAGTACGATAACGGTGTATTCAACCGTATCAACTTCATCTGTGAATTCATTGCCTGCGGTAGCGAGGAGCTTTGTGCCGTTAGGTACAAGAGAAGAACCGGAAAGGTTATCGCCGAGTGCAATGTCGATATAATCGGCATTGTCAGCGTACAGGTTAACAAGCGCCTTGAGTTCATCAACGGTAATGCCGCTTGCGTGAGTATCGATTATGATGTAGTTGCCATCGAAATCGATCTGGTAGCCAACGAGCTTATCGCTGAAGGTAAGATCGGGAGTGCCGGTGCCGTCTACAAACTCGGGAATGAGGTCGAGAACGTCATCTGCAAAGAGCTTAACGCCTACGTAGAAATCAGTAACTTCTACAGAAGCGGATGCGGAGTAACCCTTGAAGAGGTTTCTCTCCAGATATCTTGCAAAGTTGGATCTGCTCACGCTGTATGCGCCGTCCGCATCAAGGAAGGTGCCCAGCTTGCGGTTGTTGCCGGTTATATCAGCCTTGCGTACTGCGGCTGCAGCAACCTTGCCGATACGATCGTAAAGATCTTCAAGTTCTGCTACCTTGGAAGGAACGATGCCGTCAAGACCGAGTCTTGCAACCATTGCGTCGAAATCATCAGTAAGAGAAAGGTTCTTAAGCGCGGTTACTACCTGCTTAACGGTAAGAGAATTGAATGCAAATGCGAGATCGGAGATATCGCCGTTGGTTGCATAGAATTCCTCGATACCCTCAACAAGCGCGGTATTTGCGGGAGCGCCGATACCGTCAGCGATCATTACGCTGAACATTACTGCGTAGTTGGGGTTGGTGTAGTCAACGAAAACGTCTGCGTCTGCGGAAACTTCTGCGTAAAGCGCTTTTCCATCAAGACCGTGGTTGATGTATACGTTGATATCGGCAAATACGGTTCTGCCGAGTTCTGCAAAGAGATCTGCAAAGTAAGCCTTATCATCTTCTTCGCCAACGAGAACGATGCTGAGTTCTCTTACGATAGCAGGTTCACCGGATACGATGCCTGCGGTGATGTAATCTTCGGAAGGAACGTGAGAGAAGGAGATGCTCCAGGGCTTGGTTACCATTTCGTAGGAGAGAATGGGTTCGTCTGCCTTGATAGCTTCGCTTATAGCGGTGAAGTTGAATACGTCATCAAGAACGAGGTTGATAAGCGCGGAAAGCTCTGCGCTGTCAACGATGTTTACAACTTCGTCAACCACCTTGTTTACACGGTCTGCGCTTGCGTAGATACCAACGAGATCTTCAAAGGAGATATCGTAAACGGTATTGCCTGCAAGTTCGAGATAATTGCTGCTGTATCCGTTGAAGAGAAGGTCGCAGGCAAGGTCTATTGCAAGACCGGGGATGCTGGGAATGCTATCGGTATGAAGCACGCCTGCATTAAGCTCTACGATAACGTTTCCTTCGGAATCTTCTACTATATTATAGTACTTGTTGGTAACCACGCCGTTTGCATCCTGAACGTAGCCGTTCTTAACGAATGCGGAAACGGAGTTTGCGTATTTACCGCCGAGGATGATCGCGTTGCCGGTTACGTTGCCGGTTACGCCGCCGTCCACGCCGTCTGCGATACGGGTATCAACCACGATAACCTTGCCCTTGCAGTTAAGGTCGCCGTTAACGGTGTAGCCGTTGAGGTTGAGAAGGGTGGTGCCCTTGATGGTAAGGGTATCAACGTCGTCAAGCAGTACGATCACTGCGGTGCCTTCGATATCCTTAACTCTGTCTGCGATATTGGTGGAAAGACCTGCTTTGTTTGCGACGCCGTTTGCGTTGATATCAACGAAAAGCGCGTCGTATTCATTGCCGAGATCTTCGATAGTGAGAGAAAGAGCAACCTTAAGGCCGGTGTCTTTTTCAGCGATCATATTTCCGAGGCTGCCAAGGTTCATAGCGTCGATAGCAGCGGAAATAGACATGGTGTTTACCATATAGCCGGTTTCTTTGTCGTACTCATAATTAGCGGTGGTATAGAAGTTTACCATATAATTATAAAGACTTTCTGCACCCTTCTGAGAAGAAAGATCCATATCGAAACCAAACTTGGAAAGTGTGTTGTCAAAGGTTTCAACCGTTACGCCGGGAGTTGTAAGAGTGGGCATAAACAGGTTGTGGAAGAAGCCGATAGCAATTTCGCTGTTAACAGCGTTGATGTTTGCGATATCGATCTTCTCGGTTACGAGGAGCATTGCGAGGAATGCTTCGTAAGCCTTTTCGGGAAGGTTAACGGAAAGGTTAGCATAACCGTCTTCGCAAACCAGACCGAAGTAATTGGAAACTTTTCCTGCCAGTACGTTTCTTACCTGAACCATTTCTTCGGAAACGGAACCGAGAGTAACGTAGAAGTCCACTTCGATAGCGTCGGAAGCGGTGTTACCGAGCTGCATGGTGGTCGCCAACAGCTTGCCGCCGTAAGGAGAAACGGAAGCGTTGGAGATAACCGTGCCGGAAAGCTTCATATTATTAATATTACCATTAGCATCCATAACGTCAACGATGGTCTTATCGCCAAAGCCGCTGTTCATAAATGCATCAAGAACGGACTGGAGATAGATCTTGCCGTCGATAAACGCTTCGCCGCCAAGTCCGACGTATGCGTAATCACCGGTGATCATACCCTGTGCGGTTCCCATAACAGCGCTCATAAGAGCGTTGGGCTGGAGACCGTCGATCTTGAGTACGATAGAATATTCGCCTTTGTTTTCAACCAGAGCAAACTTCACGGTATCACCGGAGTTAGCATTCAGGCTGTTAACGTAATTAATAAGGTTTTCTCTGAGAACGTCGATCTTCTTCAAGGTGATCTTGAGATTGCCTGCAACGAGGGAAGCGAACTCGGCATCGGAAAGAGTATGTGTGCCGGCGGGAACTTCGGTTCCATTAATGATGTAAACATACTTGGTGCCTGCGTTCTGGCTTGCGGGAAGGTTGATAACTTTATCAACTGCAGTTACAGTCTGGTCATCTGCTTCGGGAACGGAAACGGTGAATTCCTTGTAGGTGTAGTTGATAGTATAGCTCTTGGTAACGGAGCCTGCCTGTTCGCCAACGAGAGCGTTGAGGGCTGCGATGACTTCGCTGTAATTGCTGTTGTAATATGCAGAATCAGCGGGGATCTTTGCATTAACAGCCTTAACGAGCTTTTCAATAACAGCTGCGGGAACCGCATCAATATTGTACATAAGCTCGGAGGTAACGGAAACGGTGGTTCCGTTTACGTTTACGTTCACGGTAATAAGGGTAGTTTCATCGGAAGTTTCGGTAAAGCCGATGCTGGTAAGGTAAAGTCCCTTGTAGGAATTTACAGCGTCAACCTTTGCGCCGTCAAGGGCTGCGGTAAGCTTGCCGAGATTGGGGCTTGTAAGATCGATAGCGGCATTGGGAACGCTGAGATCGTCAAGCACGGAATTCATGGTGTCTTCGATGGATTCGAAGCTGTCCACGTATCTCTTAATATCTTCATCGGTAAGCATGCCTGCGCTGGCTTCGGTAAGAAGAACTTCAAGAGCAGCCTTCTTATCATCCTTGGTCAAGCCTGCTTCTTCTGCAAGCATGGTGGAAAGGTAACCTGCAAGCACTGCGATCTCACCACGGATCTCTTCGTGGTTTGCATAGTAATGAGCGATCTTATCGCTGGAAGCGAGGTAAGCATCGATCAGAGTGCTGAGCTTCATGGTGCTGCCTGCGTAGCATTCGTTTATAATGCCGTTGAAGGCGGTGCCGAAGGAAGCTTTAAGAGCTGCGTCCTTTGCGGAGTCGGCGTTAAGAGTGTAATCGTTGATAGACTCTGCCACTACGGAAAGAACTGCTTTTTTCAGCTGTGCGAGAGTTCCGTTCTTTGCGGCGATTCTGTCAAGAGCCGCTTTCTGTGCAGTTGCTTCTTCCGCAAGCACGTGGGGAAGGTTAGCAAAGTCGAGAACAGTATTTTCGCTAAAATCAGTAAGATTCAAACGGTAGATTACGGTAACGTAATCGAAGCTTCCGCTGATCTCAACGGCTTCGTTGCCGTTGAAGAGAACAGGTTCGCTCTCAACTTCGTTTTTGGTAAGAGTATAGCTGTATGCGGTCCAATACAAGCCAGCATAGCTTGCAGCGTATTTCTTTGCAGTGAGTTCATTACCGTCGAGAGAAACGAGTTCATCATTCTCATCAGGATAACGAACATTCACAGCAACATCGCCAAACAATGCGCCGGAGGTAAGGATTGCAGCGCCCTTGCCGCTGAGATAGTTATTTGCAATGATATTGAACAAGGTGGAAGCGGTGTAGCTCTTGCCTTCTTCGCGGGTAACGGTAACGTCACCCTCAACTACGAACAGTTCGCCCTGAGCGTAAGGTGTTCCGTTAACCTTGTAATCATAAGCCTTGGTTGCATCAGCGTGCTTTTCAAGAACTACGGTTGCGCCGTAAGGATATGCAACGGTTGCGCCGTATGCAAACTTTACGTTATACTTTGCGGGGGTGTAAGTAATGGTGTAAACGGTATCCGCTTCAAGAACTGCGGGAAGCGCAGACTTGACCACGTCAAACTTGCCTGCTACGTATTTATCGTTCCACTTTGCAAGAGCGGTATCCACAACGCCGCTTGCCTTAACAGCATCAAGGATTTCAGCGGTAGTTGCGCCCTCTGCGAGGGTAACGGTGGCAGTAACGGTATCAACCTTGCTTACAGCGTTATTGTCGCCGGTAAGCTCCAGTTCAACGTTAACGGTAACGTTGTACATGCTCATATTGTGCTGTACGGTTACGGTTTCAACGTAAAGAGGATTCTTTACAACGATACCGGTGGTGGGGATCGCTATGGAAGCAACGTATCCGTCAAGAGCCTTGAGCTGAACGTCGGTAAGACCGGCCTTAACGATGCCGTCGATATCGGTCCAACCGGAAGCGCAAGGCGCCTCAAGTGCGTAAACAGCAGTTTCAAACACGGAAATTGCAGTGTTTACAGACTTCTGTGCCTGTTCAACCTTCGTGCGAACGTCTGCGGAAACGATATTGTTGGAAATCAAAATGTCAAGAGTCGAATTGACAGCGTCTATCTTACCCAGGAGAGAATCTTTGTTTTTGATTTCTCCGTCGTAATCGAAGCCATCGAGAACGATTGCAAGATATTCATAGGTTTCAATTGCTTTTGCAACTATAGCTTCGCCGTTTGCAATAGCGTACGCAACCTTGTGGTCAGCAGCTTCGTAGGCTTCTACCATAAGCTGAAGATCAAGTTTGCCGCCGTTTGCATCAAGCTGGCCGATAAGCGCGTTGGTAGCGGGCTTAGCAGCATCGGCGAGATCCACGTATGCACTCGAAACGCCGATCTCATAAACTTTCATACCGTCATCGGTAGCAAATTCTCTGAGTTCGGGAAGAGCCATAACGATAGCGCTCAGATCAACGCCTGCAATAGCGTCAAGCTTTGCAACTGCGTCGGAAAGCTTCTGGGGAGCGGTGAGAAGACCGTTCTGAACGTCTTCATCAACTTCCACTTCCAGCTTATAGTCAACTACAACGGCGAAAGCGTTTCCGTCGTATTCGTAGGTGGCCTTGCCGTCAACGAGTGTAAGCGTTTCAAGCTCTGCGCCGTTATTTACAAGCTTAACGGAAACGGGCTGCCAGGTGTAGCCGCCGTCTTTGTAAGCCTTTACGGTCACAGTCTTGTTATCTGTGTTTACAGATATAACTTCATCGCCGTTATTTGCATCGGGCTTTGTGTATGTAAGAGTTTCGTCTCCTACCAGCACGCCCGACTCGATAAGGGCTTTTTCGGATTCGGTAAGCTCGTCATAGTTGCCGACAACAAGCTGACCAACAGTGATGTTTACGGGAGTTTTATCTTCCGCAACAGCCACAAAGCTCAAGATAGGTTGAAAAACCGTAAGCAACAACGCAACGGTAAGAACCCACGTTTGAGCGCGTTTGAAAAAATTGGATTGTTTACCCATTTTTTCGCCTCCTGAAAAAATTTTATATTTTTATTTTTTTATTTCGCTATCCGGATACCGCGCAAGCCGCCCCTTTGCGCATTGTATTAACCGACGGATACAGTGTAGGGGCAGTATGACGGCACAAATATACGCATGCTTAATATATCAAAAAAGCAACGACAAGTCAATAGTTCCGACGAAATTGGAACAAAAAACCTTGGAAAAAATTACATTATATAATGCCGCGCAAAAAATATGACAAAAATCCGCTTTGTTCCCCGCCGTTTTCACCGCAATTTGACGGTTAAAAAAACAACGTCTTACGCTTGCATAAAAAAATGCGTTGCAAAAAAGCAACGCACAAAAACCGCATTACTCAAATTGCCGCGACGCAAATCCGCTACCTTACGTAAGTATGCCGAAAAGAGCATGCGTTTTTATTATAAAAACTAATACTTACGTAAGCCAAAGCGGTGTATATTCGATCGCGTTTTTAACAAACATACGGCAATGTCAAGGAATTTAACGGTTAAAAGAAAATAAAAGCAGATGGATTTTTGTCCATCTGCTTTGCTTATCGTTATCTGCGGGAAACCTATGCGTTTCTTGGGGTGAAGTTTTCTTATTCGCTCTTGTTGTGCAGGAAACAATCCGTATCGTGAGAATGAATTATCCCTATGGCTTGCAGGTAGGAATAGATAATGACCGAGCCGACGAATTTCATACCTCTTTTTTGAAGATCCTTCGACACGGCATCCGACAAGGCGTTTGCGGTTTTGCCCGTTTCGTAAAGGATATCACCCTTTGTAAAGCTTAGCAAATATGCGCAAAAAGAGCCGTATTCATCGACAATTTTGTTGAACACCCCGCTGTTTTGTATACTTACGGATATCTTGAGTCTGTTTCTTATAATACCCTTGTTCTGCATCAGCTCGTTTATCTTTTCTTCGCCGTAAGAGGCGACGGTGAGAGAGTCGAAGTTATCGTACGCTTTTCTGAACGCTTCCCGTTTATTCAAAACACATTCCCAGGAAAGTCCTGCCTGAAAGGATTCCAGAATGAGCATTTCGTATAGATACTTTTCGTCAAAATTCGGCACGCACCACTCAGTATCGTGATATTTAACGTACAAGGGATTTTTCAAATTGCACCACGAGCATCTTTTTTGGGTTTCCATAGCAATTATTTTCTCTTCTTTTTAAGAATTACTGCCGTTACGGCGGCAACGCCCAGCGCCGCGCCGACGGCGGCTGTTATCCACAGCAGTTTGTTTGATGAAGCGGGCGGTTTTTCAATCTGCTCGGAAGCATCCGACTTTTCCGTTTCCGCGGCGGGTTTTACCGTAATATTCACGGTTACGGAATTGCTGTAGGTATATCCATCGTACATTTTTACGGTGAAACGATCCGCGCCCGAATAATCCCCGTCCGCAACGTAGGTGTACTTGCCGTAGGTATTGTCTATTTTAAGCGTTCCGTGGGCGGGAGGAGCTTCTATGATAAACTCTTTTTCCGTATTCTTGTCCCAGCCCCGTATCATACCCACCAATCTGCTGCCTGCGGTTACGCGTTCCTCGGTTTCCGTAAAGATCGAGGGAGAGGAATACTCGTACGTGCCCTTTATGAATTTATACGTATCGTCATAGACCGCGCGCAGAGTTTCGTTTGTGGACTTGCAAGCGGTATAAAAGGTGCCGGGGGCGGCGTTCTGATAATATGCGTGGGCGGCGCCCGTCATATACCCCGTAATGTAACCGTAATTAAGGTATGCGCGGTAACGCTTTACCGCTTCGTCAAACCCCGCAGAGCCCGGAGACGCCATATCCCAATGCAATTCCATTTCTATACCCATACCGTATTCGTTTATGGTATCTGCAAAGGAATTGAACATTCCCTGCTTTGCATAGGAAAGGAAGGAATAATTGGGCTGCATAAAGGCGGTATCGAAAAGATCGTTGGCATCCTCAAAGCCCGCCGCAAGATAAAAGGGTATCCAGAACAGCTTTTTGCCTTTTTCGCGGCAGTGATCCGCAACGGAGCGCATAAAAGGAATATCCGAACCCATTTCCGTATAGGTGACGGATTCCGAAGTCCAGTAAAATCCGCCAAGCTCAAGATTTTCGTAGCCCTTTTCTTCAAACAGCGCGCAAACGTAATCCATATACCATTTGTATATTGCCAGACGGTTTTCCGGCGTATCCCCTTTTTCGGGAATTCCGTCCCCGTTTATATCGCCGAAATCGCGGTTCTGCTTTGAATATGCGTAGGGCATTGCCACCACAAGACGAAGCTTATATTCGGGTATTCCCAGCGTTTCCTTTACCTTGCCCACGGCGGAATTCAACGCGGAGGCGTTATAGGTATCCGAAAAAACGCTGTGCGCGAAGGTTTCCCAATCCTCCTTGGTGTTGTAACTTCCGTTCTGATAATACAGCTTACCGCCGGAAGGGCACAACCCCTGCAGAGAGCAGTACACCGCGCTGTCGAACATAGTGTCCTTTATATTGCCGTCCTTATCCAGATACGCAACGTAAGGAAGCATCATTTCCTCGGTAGCGTTTACGTATTCGGAGGAATATGTCTTGTTCGAGGCGGCATCGTGATCGTATCCGCAGTAAAGCACCACCATATCGCGATAGCCCTCTGCGCCGCGGTCATAGCCCTGAAAAGCCCTGTCATCATCCTTTTTAAAGGGTTCTTCGCTTCCGTCGGAGGCTTCGCCGTATATTTCCAATTCATCGCATAACACGTTTACCAGAACGTCGAACTCTATCTTTACGTATTTCGCCTTGAACCGCGCGCCGTTTAAAACTTCATAGTATTCCATTCGGGTAACGGGGTTTCCCGTCCTGCTTTCATCGGCAAGAGAATAGGCTGTCATATAATCCACACCGTTTTCCGAAACGTACACTTTTATAAATCTGGGGCAGTATATTCCCGCGCCGTAGTTTGACAAAAAGGACGCTCTGAAGCCGGTTATTGCCATAACCTCTTCAAGCTCGAACACTATTTCGCGGGTCTTTCCGCGGTAAAAGGTAACGTATTCTTTGTTGGCGTAATTTGCGCTTTTTGAATACTTACCGTCTGTAAGAGGCGAATAATCCGCAGATTCCTCGCCCAAAAGATAATAGCTTTGGGAAATATCCTCCCCGAAACAAACCTTTGGTGTTAAGCCCAAAATAATATTTTTGTTTTCCTGCGCCATAACGTTTCCTCCCAAAAGAGATATTATAAAAAGTAAAGCAAGCAAAACAGACAACAGCTTTTTCGGCATAATGAACCCACCTCCGTTTTATAAAATTATACTTTATTCGCGCTCCCGTGTCAACGGCGATTTGGGTTGACGAACAAAAGAAAGTCATATATAATATCTGCAGGAGAGTGCTTGAAATGATAAATATACTTCGTGCACCCGATGATTTTAAAATTTACTGCGAGGGAGAAAACGCGGACGCGGTTTAAACACCGTTTCCCATCTGTGCAGAACAATACGTTTTATGCCGCAGACGCCGACTGCGTGGAAATACCGGAAAAGAACATCCCTTGGTCACTTAACAAAAAATGGCTTTACCTGCTGGCGCACAGCGGAACTCCATTGTTCGTTTCCATACAGCCGGACGCTTTAACGGAGGAAATGAGAAAAGATCTTGCAAAGGCGTTTGAAGTGAATTCCGTTCAGCAAAACAGCGCCGAGCCTCTGGATTGGACATACAACAACACCCCCTGCGTATGGAATATTGACGGACAGAAAACCGAATTCGACTTTACAGAGGACGTTTACCCCGCTCTGTTGGATCACAACACACAGCCTTATTGGCAGAATACTCCCGTTTTTTTAAAGACGGGAGCATTTTTATGTTCAAAAGGGAAAAAATATGGACAAACGAACTGAACTGTGGTAATATAATTAAGTTAACGCATAATAATTTTTAGCCTTTCGCAGGAAGATGTTGACAAAACAACAACTTTGTGGTATAGTAGCACGGCAAAAGTAAACAATGTTAACTTAAAGCTTATATCACATAAACGGAGGCTTATAAAATTGGCTAAAAAATTTGATGCTGAACAATACGTATATAACGTAAGAGATGTGGCAACCACCCGCGAGCTGGTGGAAACAAGCTGTGAATTATACGGAAACCACGTGGCGTTTTTATATAAAAACGGCGCTGACATAACCGAAATCACCTATGAGCAGGCAGGAAATGATATCCGCGCATTTTCCACTTACCTTAACTCCTTGGGGCTTGAAAACGAAAAAATTGCGGTAACCGGCAAAAACTCTTATCACTGGCTGCTCACCTATTTTGCGGTGTGCTGCGGCACGGGTGTGATCGTGCCCATTGACAAAGACCTGCGAGGCGACGAAGTGGCGTATCTTCTGGAGCATTCCGAAACCAAAGCCATTATATGCTCTCCCGAGGTGTTGGATAAGGTTAAAAACAGCGGATATAATGGAATTATCATCTCTATGAACGATATTCCCGAGTGTATAAACCGAGGGGAAATACTGCTCCGTGAAGGAGACACCTCATACCGCGACCATTATATTGACCCTATGAAGATGGGTATACTTTTATACACCTCCGGCACCACCGGAGTTTCCAAGGGCGTTATGCTTTCCCAGCGCAATATCTGCTCCAACGTGGTGCAGATACGCAAAAGAGTAAACGTTACACCCGAAGACAGAGCGCTTTCCATCCTCCCCATGCACCACACCTTTGAATGCACGGTGGATCAGGCACTGTTTTATTCCGGAGCAAGCATTGCTTTTAACAGCTCTGTTACCAAATTAAAAGCCGAGCTTAAAATATTCTCTCCCACATTGATGGCGTGCGTTCCTCTGGTGCTGGAAACTCTGCACAGAAGCATTATGGCGAATTACAGCAAAATGAAAGGCGGCAAAGCCCTGCTTTCCGCACAAAAGGCGATGGCAAAGGGACTTTCCATGTCCGCAAGAAGAAAGCTGTTTTCCTCCATTCACGAAGCCTTGGGCGGACGGGTTGAGCGTCTTGTTGTAGGCGCCGCCGCTATGATACCCAATATCCACGAGGATTACGAATTGTTTGGCTGTAAAGTATATATCGGCTACGGTCTTACCGAAACCGCGCCCGTTTGTATTATGCAAAACGATAATTACCGCGCTGTAGGCGATACCGGTTTTCCCGTTATCGGCGTACAGTGCAGAATATGCGATGCCAACGACGAGGGGATCGGCGAACTGCAGGTAAAGGGCGCAAACGTAATGCTGGGATACTATAAAAACCCCGAAGAAACCGCAAAGGTCTTGCGCGACGGTTGGTTTTCCACGGGAGACCTTGTTAAAAAGAACCCCAACGGCTCTTATTCCATTACGGGAAGAATTAAGAGTATGATCGTGCTTCCCAACGGAAAAAAGGTGTTCCCCGAAGAACAGGAAATGTTTATAAACCGCTCTCCCTTTGTAAAGGACTGTATGGTATTCCTTACGGAAAAGGACGGCAAGCCGGTTTTGGCTGTATCCGTTTACCCCGATATGGAATTGCTTAATGCGGAAGCGGCAAAGCGTAACACAACCGCAAAGACGATTATTACCGATCTGGTTACAGAGGTAAACAAATTGTTCCCCTCTTATAAATATATCGGAAAAATTATTATCCGCGAAAACGAATTTATTAAAACCACAACAAGCAAAATAAAGAGAAACGAACCCGAAAACAGAAACGAAAAATAAAGGAGCATAAAATGAGAAAAGCACTGCCGGAAACAAAAGAAAAATTCATAGACGCCGCTTTGGAGGAATTGTATCTTTACGGAACGGCAGGCTTTTCCATTCGTAACGTGGCAAAAACCTGCGGGCTCTCCTGCGCCGCACCCTACCGTCATTTCAAAAGCAAAAACGATCTTATTCAAGAAGTGATAACTGCGGTTGCGGACAGATGGAGAGCACGCGTTACCTCCCTGCTCGAAGGACACAACGGCAGTACCAGACAAAAAATACTTGATATCGCCATAGAATACATAAGATTCTTATGTGAAAACAAAGGGTATTTTTCTGTTGTGGTAATGAACGAAAAGTTCTTAAGCCCCGAACAGATAAGAGAGAAAGCCCTTATCTCTGAGGAAGTGAGAGTGATTATAGACGCGTACTGCCGCGAGGTTAATATGACCGCCGAAGCAAAAACACGCAAAACCTTTATTGTGCATGCGCTTATTTTGGGTGCGGCGGAAATGATGACCGCAGATTCTCTCCATTACACCGAAGAAAATATTGATATGGTTCGTCGGTGCATAGACAGAGAATTTGATATAGAATGAAAAAAAGCAAGCATCTTTCGGGTTTGGTTTTAACGGCGGTATTTTCCGCTTTGCTGTGTATTATCTCTCCTATCACCCTTCCTTTCGGAGCAGTTCCCTTTACTTTGTCTGTTTTTGCAGTTTGCTGTGTCAGCACGGTTCTGGAGAAAAAATCGGCGTTTTGTGCCCTTTTATACATTCTGATCGGTGCGGCGGGGCTTCCCGTTTTTGCGGGCTTTGCAGGCGGAATGGGCGTGCTTGCCGGCGCCACGGGCGGATTTATTATAGGATACATACCCTTTTCCCTTATAGCGGGATTGGGGGCTAAAAAATGCAAAAGCTTTTGGGCACAGACGCTTGTTTCCCTTATAGGCTTGGTAATATGTTATATACTCGGCTGTATCTGGTATTTTGCAACCACAAAATCCGGATTATGGCAAGGGTTGACAGTATGTGTTTTTCCGTTTATAATACCTGATATATTAAAGATTGCCGCAGGCGTTTTGTGCGGCAGAAAAATTAAAAGTATATTACAAAGATCAAGGTGAAACCATGAGAGAGCTTGTAATTATAGGCGCAGGACCTGCAGGTCTTACTGCCGCAGTATACGCCCGCCGCGCGGGAATAGACGTTTTGGTATGCGAAGGCGGTATGTACGGCGGACAGCTTGTGAATACCGAAATAATTAAAAATTACCCCTCTTATAAATCTGTGGAGGGATGGGAGCTTGCCCGCAATATGTATCTGCAGGCAGAGGAATGCGGCGCGGAGTTTTTGTACGAAGGTGTGCTGGACGTATACGAAAAGGACGGCATATTTACAGTAAAAACAGACGGCGGCGAAACGGAATGTCTGGCGGTGATTATCGCCAACGGTTCAAAGCGCCTTAAGATAGGCTGTAAGGGAAGCGACCGTTACGAAGGGCTGGGCGTATCCTATTGCGCCACCTGCGACGGTCAGCTTTACAAGGGTCAGCCCGTTGCGGTGGTGGGCGGAGGAGAAAACGCCTTTGAGGACGCTTTGTATCTTTCCGCGCTTTGCACAAAGGTGCATCTGTGCGCAAAAAAAATAACCGCTTCCGAAGAAACGGTGAATACCGTTAAAGCAAAAGAGAATATTATAATATACGAAGGCTTTTATCCCACGGAGATATACGGCGAGACCCGCGTTACGGGACTTGTTATAGCGGATAAAGAGAAAAACACCGCAGATATTCCTGCGGCGGCAGTTTTTACCGCCTTGGGACAGACGAGAGATAACGCTATTTTTGCAAAAATCGTAGTGGTTGATGACAGCGGATATATTATCGCCGCCGAGGACTGCTCCACGGATACGAAAGGAGTCTGGGCGGCAGGGGACACCCGCACCAAGCCTTTGCGCCAGATAGTTACCGCCGCATCCGACGGTGCTGTTGCCGCTACAGCCGCTTCGGCTTATATTATTAAAAAAAGAAAAAGCAAATAACTTTACATATTTCGCCGCGCCTTTACCGCGGCGAAATATTTATACACCAAAGTTATGAAAGGACGGGTTTAATTTGAAAAAAATATTGGCCCTTATTATGATCTTTTCTTTATGCGCCGTGCTTTTCGGGTGCAAAAGCGGTGATGAACAAAGCGCGCCTCCCCAAAGCCAAAAGGAGTACAGGCTTGGATTTGCGGTGCTTCCCTCAAAAACGGGCACGGAAGTAGCATTTAAGGCGGTTTTTGCCGCCGTTATTACGGATACGGACGGAAAAATAGTAAAATGCGTTGTTGATGAGGTGGATGCTTCCCCCGATATGAATGATTTTTCAGAAAGTATCGGCAAAGAATTCCCCACCAAATACGCACTTGGCGCTGATTACGGTATGGCTTCCGCATCCCCTATCGGCAAGGAATGGAGTGAACAGGCAAAGGCTTTTGCCGATTACTGCGTGGGAAAAACGGTTAAAGAGCTTGAAGAAAGCCTTGGCGCAGACGGCAAGATAGCAGACCTGCAGGCATCCTGCACCATATATTCGGCAGATCTCATTCAGTGCGTCAAGCTCGCCTGCCAAAATGCAACCGATACCTTTACTGCTGCCGGCGAAGTTTTTTTGGGAATGTACGCTTATTGCGTTATGTCCGCTTCCTCTGTACCCGCTACGGCGGCGGAGAACGGCACGGCTATGTTTTCCTGCGAGATGGCGGCAACCGCTTCCGATAAGGACGGAAAGGTATACAAAGCGTATATTGACGAAATTGAATCCTATATCGCTTTTGATAATGACGGCGCAAGTCTGGAAGATCCCGATACCGTACCCGTATCCAAGCAGACGCAGGGAAAGGCTTACGGAATGGCGGCGGCTTCCCCTATCGGCAAGGAATGGTTTGAGCAGATAAACGCTCTTGCGGATTACTGCGCGGGAAAGACCGCTTCCCAAATAAACGGCTCCGTTGGCGAAGACGGAAAGGTTGCAGACCTTACCTCCTCCTGCACCGTTCACGCAAAGAGCTATACCAACGCTGTGATAAAAGCACTTGAAAACGCAAAATGAAAAAAATATTATTAATTTTAACTGTTGTTGCGGTTACCGCGGGACTATGCTCCTGCGGTAACGGGCAGGACACAAAAAACACCCGTGTTTTTTACGAATATTTCGATACGGTTACGGAGATCACCGCCCTTGGCGAAACGGAAGGTGAGTTTACCCGCGTGACCGATGAAATTGAAGGTATATTCAAGGAATACCACCGTCTTGCGGATATTTATAACGAATATTCGGGAATGAACAATCTTTGCACCGTAAACAAAAAGGCGGGAAAAGAGGCGGTCAAGGTAAGCGGCGCGCTTTTGGACCTTGTGGAATACGGCATAACCGCTTACGGTATTACAAAGGGAAAGACAAACATAGCTCTGGGAGCTGTTACACGGCTTTGGCACGATGCGCGGGAAGGCGGCGCGGCTTTGCCTGCGGAAAACGAGCTTAAAGAAGCGGCAAAGCATTGCAACATAGAAGATATTGTTATTGACCGCGAAAAGGGCACCTTGTTTTTAAGGGATGAAAAAATGTCACTGGATATGGGCGCTCTGGCAAAGGGCTACGCCTGCGAAAAAGCGGCGGAACATCTTGAAGAAAACGGCAAAACGGGATACGCCCTCAACCTTGGGGGAAACCTGCGGGTAACGGGCAAAAAGGCAGACGGAGAATTCTGGACAGCGGGCATACAAAACCCCGATCTGTTATCCGACCAAGCGTATATAAACGTGGTTTACCTTAAACTGCCCGCTTTGGTTACCAGCGGCTCGTATATGCGGTATTTTACCGTGGACGGAAAAACCTACCACCATATTATCGACCCCGACACTCTGTATCCGAGAGATGATCTTAAATCCGTTTCCGTTCTGTGCGGCAATTCCGCTTTGGCGGACGTGCTTTCCACCGCCCTTTTCAATATGAGCATTGAAGAAGGAAAAGCGCTGATATCATCTATGGAAAACGTGTATGTCCTCTGGGTGGACAAGGACGGAAAAGCGCATTACTCGGAAGGTTTTGAAGAGTATATAAAGGAATAATTTTAAAAGAAAAACTCCCTTCACAGGGAGTTTTTTCATCGTAATAATATTACCTGTTTTTTTGCAGAAATTCTGTTACGATTTTTATATATCTCTCTTTATCCGACATCCAGCTGATAGCGTGGGTGGCGTTGGGGAAGGAATGGTAATCCACCATAGGAGATGCGGCGGCTATTTCCCTGCTCATATATTCGGGGACGAAGGTATCCGCTTCGCCGTGGATAAGCAGTATGGGAACGGGAGAATTTTTCGCCGCTTCCGCGCAGGAAAGGTTGCCGATACGGAATCTGCCGTAAATAACCGCGCTTAACGCAACAAATGGATAAACAGCTTTTTGAGGGAATCCGATATCTCCGCTTACCTTTTGGATTATGGCTTTGGGAGACGAATAGGGGCAATCCGCAATACAGCAGGTAACGTTTTTTGGCAGTTCCTTTTCGCCGCAGGCAAGGAGCACGGTGGCGGCACCCATAGACAAGCCGTAAAGAGCTATCTTTGTGTCTTCACCAAAGCGTGAAACCGCATATTTTATCCAATCTATGCAATCGAAACGCTCTTTCACGCCGAAGGTTATTACGTTTCCCCCGCTTTCCGCGTGGCCCCGCTGTTCTGCGATAATGAGGTTATATCCCAAGGCAGGAAGCAGCTTTCCGCCGCCGCAAAAATCCTTCATCGGGTGGGAACGGTAGCCGTGCATACATATTGCAACGGGCGCGTTGTCTGCGGTGTGGTAATATCTGCCTTTTAATTTAAGCCCATCTCGGGAGGTGATATACACCGCTTCATAGGGAATATCGTCCACCGCTTTTACCCATTTATTAAAGGTTTCTCTGTCCGTACCCGGATCAAAGCCATCGGGAAGATAGTACGGGTCGTTACGGTATTTCGGATGGGACATAAACGCCACCGTATATATCCAATAGCATGCGGCAAAAACAGCTATTACAAAAAGCAGGCAAAGGATGCCGCAAACAACAGGTATCCACATAAATAAAATCCACTCCTTTTTTAAAGCGAGTAAAGTATAACACAAAAAACGGGGTTTTTCCATATTTTCCTTTACAAAAGTGCGGGTTTGTGATATTATTTTTTAAAATCGGTTTAACAAAAGGACGTTTATTATGGTAAAGCATATTATACTCTGGACTCTTAAAAGCGAGTATTCCGCAGAGGAAAAAGAAAAAATAAAAAAGGATATAAAAAACGGTCTGGAAGCACTTTACGGTAAAATAGACGGGCTTACGGATATAAAGGTTTATACCTGCCCGTTGGAAACATCCAACGTTGATTTTTGCCTTGACAGCACCTTTGCGGATTTTGATGCGCTGAAGGGCTATGCCGTTCACCCCGATCACGTGTGGGTTGCGAAAAATCTTGTCGTTCCCTTTACCGCAGAAAGACGCTGTATAGATTTTGAAATATAAAAAAGCACAGGCAAAAAAATGAAGTATTCACTTAAAAACAAAGAAAACCGCCGTGTTTTGCGGCGGGGTATCATAGACGGTATCCCTATCGGCTTGGGGTATTTAGCCGTTTCCTTTTCTCTGGGTGTGGCAGCAAAAAGCGGTGGAATAACCCCTTTGCAGGGATTTTTTGCAAGTCTGCTTTGCAACACCTCCACGGGAGAGCACGCGGTATTTACGCTTATGGGAATTTCCGCCGCCTTTACGGAGGTTGCCCTTATTACCCTTATCGCCAACGCCCGATACCTACTTATGTCCTTTGCTTTGAGCCAGAGGACAGACCCGAAGATGAGCTTTTGGCACAGACTGGGCGTTTCTTTTTATATTACCGACGAAATATTTGCCATATCCATTGCCCAAAACGGATACATAAACCCCTTGTATACCTACGGCGCCGCGCTGATGGCTTCGCCCTGCTGGGCGGCGGGAACGGCGATCGGCATAATTGCGGGAAGCGTTTTGCCCGACAGAGCGGTGAGCGCTTTGAGCGTTGCTCTGTACGGTATGTTTATAGCCATAATCATACCCCCGTCCAAAAAGGATAAAAGGGTACTGCTTGCGGTGGCGGTAAGCTTTCTGGCAAGCTTTGCGGCAGGAGTACTCCCCGTGGTGTCCCAAATATCCGAAGGCACCCGAACCATTATTTTAACGGTGGCGATATCCGCCCTGGCGGCTCTCGTTTTCCCCAAGAAAACGGAAAGCGAGGGTGAAAAATGAAAAACTGGATATATATTTTCATTATGACAGCGGTCACCTTCGGTATCCGCGTACTGCCCATGACGGTGTTTAAAAAGCCCATAAAAAACCCGTTTATTCAGTCTTTTTTGTATTACGTTCCTTACGTTACCATTGCGGTGATGACCTTCCCCGCAATTATCCACGCAACCAACTCCCCCGTTTCGGGCGCTATCGCTCTGGCGGTGGGAATTATCGCAGCCTGGCTGGGCGCGGGGCTTTTCCCCGTAGCGGTAATAAGCTGCGCCGTGGTTTTTATAGTAGAATTTTTTGTATAAAAGCATAAAATATAAAATCACCACGAGAAACCTTAACGGCTTTTTGGGGTGATTTTTTCGGGGTCCCCAAGAAACCTTATCGGCTTCTTGGGGTGAATTTTATTTCGTTTAAAAGAGTAAAGCCGAGTATCAGCGCGCCGCCGACAAGCTGCATAGGGGTAATGGTTTCGTCCAGCAGTGTTACGGAGACTATGACTGCCACCAAGGGGTCTATATAGCTGAGCACCGCCGCAGTCTGCCCGGAAAGGTCTTTGAGTGCGGAAAAATAAAGACAATATGTTACGCCCGTATGCAAAAGTCCTACGGTTACAAGACTTGCCCAGCCAACGCCGTTTAAGGAAGAAAGGTTTATTCCATCCGTTAACAAAACGTAAGGCAGGAGCACACCGAAGGCTGAAA
This sequence comes from Clostridia bacterium, assembly GCA_017537345.1. Classification (GTDB taxonomy): domain Bacteria; phylum Bacillota; class Clostridia; order Oscillospirales; family CAG-382; genus SFLA01. The sequence goes on from JAFYKY010000010.1 coordinate 124,494, forward strand.
CAAACTGCAAAAAGGTGCGGTGTATGCCGGAGATCTGCTTTATATACTTATTAAGTATGACCACCGTTGCGTAAAACACGGCTGCGGAAATACCAAACAGTATGCCTTTTAAATGGTCGCCGCCTTCGCTCAGATTGCCCAAGCCCGTAATAAGGGCAAGACCCAAGGTTGCCATTACAAAGCACACCCACTGCTTTGCTCCCATTTTCTCTTTAAAAAGAAGAGGGCAGGCAAGAGTTACCAGAACGGGTGCAAAGTAATAACAAAGGGTAGCCACGGAAACGGTGGTGTGCTTATACGCTTCGAACAGAAGTATCCAGTTGATACCCATCGCCCCGCCGGAAAGAGCAAGTAAAAGCAGTTCTTTTTTGGCTTTTTTAAAGTTTATTCTTTGCTTTGTAAAAAGCATATAGCCGCCGATGAGCAGTATGGCGAAAAAGGCGCGGTAGAGAGCTATCTCCCCCGAGGGGAGGTCTATGTTTCTTACAAAATACCCGATAGTGCCGAAGCACACCATTGAAAAAACAAGCATTAAACGGGGAGAAAACGCCTTTTTCATACGATCTCTCCCTTTATAACGCATTCTGCGTACCGTACGGTTTCCATAGCGTCGCGGGCATATTTATCCGCGCCGATAGATGCGGCGTATTCTTCCGTAAGCACCGCGCCGCCCACCACTATTTTACAAAAAGGAGCGGCTTTGCGAAGCTGTTTTATAGTTTCCTCCATAGCGGGCACGGTGGTGGTCATAAGGGCGGAAAGCCCCACAAGAGGTGCACCCGTTTCCAAAACGGCTTTTACGATAACCTCCGGGGGAACGTCCTTGCCCAGATCTATAACCTCAAAGCCGTAATTCTGAAGCAGTAATTTTACAATATTTTTGCCGATATCGTGAATATCGCCGTGGACGGTGGCAAGAATGAATTTTCCTTTGGCGTTACCGCTTTCTTTTGCGGACACCGCTTTGATCTGCTCAAAAGCACACTTTGCCGCCTCTGCGGAGGTGAGCAGCTGGGGTAAAAAGATAATGTTTTTTTCAAACCCCTCCCCTACCTTGTTCAAAGCGGGGATTATATCTTCGTTTACTATATCCAGAGGTGCTTTGGAAGCGAGTAATTCCTTTGTGGTTTCAACGGCTTTTTCTTTAAGTCCCTTTATTACAGCATCCATAAGAGGGCTTGTACCCGTAATGGCGGTGACTGATTGAGAGGCAGGCTGAAAAGAAGACAGGAATTCACCGGAATGGGAAATATATTCCGCACAGTTTTCATCCATACCCTTAAGGGCTTTGAATGCATAATGTGTTCGCATCATATCCGCAGAATAGGGGTTCATAATGGCGGCGGAAAGTCCGTTTTCCATAGCAAGCGCAAAGAAAACGCTGTTTATTCCGTCCCTTGCGGGAAGTCCGAAGGACACATTGGACACACCCAAAGAGGTGTGGCATCCTAATTCCGTTTTTATGCGTTTAACCGATTCCAGCGTAACCGATGCGGCATTATTATCTGCGCTGACGGTAAGAGCAAGGGGATCGAAAATAATATCCTTTTTGCTTATTCCGTATTCGGAAGCCTTTTCAAGTATCTTTTTGGCGATCTCTACCCTGCCGGCGGCAGTTTCGGGAATACCGTTTTCATCCAAAGTAAGGGCAATAACCGCACCGCCGTATTTCTTTACCAAAGGAAAAACGGCTTCCATACTCTCTTTTTTGCCGTTTACCGAGTTTACAAGAGCTTTTCCGTTGTAAACTCGCAAAGCCTTTTCCATAGCCAAAGGAGAGGAGGTATCTATCTGCAAGGGAAGGTCGGTTACTCCCTGCAAAGCGCGGACAGATTCATACAGCATTTGACCTTCGTCTATTTCGGGAAGTCCTACGTTTACGTCAAGTATATGCACGCCTTTATCCGCCTGAGCAAGCCCTTCGGAGAGGATATATTCCATATCCTTTTCCACAAGCGCTTGCTTAAACCGCTTTTTGCCCGTAGGGTTTATACGTTCCCCGATAAGCAAGGGGGAATCCCCGAAAAACACTGCGTGGGAATATGAAGAAACAAAAGTAAGATCCGTTCCCGTTACGGGAACGGGAGGAATACCTGCCGATTTTTCTGTTAAAGCCTTTATATATTCGGGTGTGGTGCCGCAGCATCCCCCCGCAACACGCACGCCTTTTTTGATAAGGTCTGCAAGGTCAGAGGCAAATTCTTCGGCGCCCACATCGTATACGGTTTTTCCGTTTTCCACAAGGGGAAGTCCCGCATTGGGCTTTAACACCACGGGGACGGATGCATACTTCAAATATTCCTCTGCCACGGGAATAAGCTGTTTGGGGCCGAGAGAGCAGTTTGCGCCGATAGCGTCTGCCTCCATTCCCTCCAATAACGCTACCATTGCGGCAGGAGTTGCGCCGGTGAGAAGCTTTCCGTTTTTATCGTATGCGTTGGTGACGATAACGGGAAGTGCGCTGTTTTCCTTTGCGGCAAGGAGTGCGGCTTTGGTTTCGTAGCTGTCTGTCATAGTTTCGATAACTATAAGATCAACTCCGTATTTTACACCCAGACGAACGGTTTGGGCAAACACCTCCACCGCCGTTTCAAAGGATAATTCCCCCATAGGCTCAAGTAATTTTCCCGTAGGGCCCATATCCAGAGCTATAAACTTTTCACCCTTGTTTACGGTGGCTTTGCGGGCGTTGTCTGCGTTTTCCACGGCGTGTTTTATTATATTTTCAAGAGTTTCGGTATCAAATTTAAGTATATTTGCACCGAAAGTGTTTGTGCAGACCACGTTACTGCCCGCATCGTAATATTCTTTGTGTATTTCCGTTACCGCTTCGGGATGGGTGATGTTCAGCAGTTCGGGATGTCCCGTACCCAAAATTCCCTTTTTCTGAAGCAGAGTGCCCATACCGCCGTCAAGAAATACAGTATTATCTTTTAAAAATGATTTAAAATCCATATTATTTTCCTAAAATATCCGATAAATTGCTTTGTATCTTCATTGCCACGTCGGGCTTGTTCATAGAATAAACGTGTACGTTGGTTATTCCGTTTGCATACAGATCTATTATCTGATCCGTTGCGTATGCAATTCCCGCCTGCTTCATTGCCGCGGGGTCGTGCCCGAACTTATCCACAAGGCTTTTGAACCGCTGGGGCATAAAGGAGCCCGAAAGCTTTACAGCCCTCTCTACCTGATTGGCGTTGGTAATGGGCATTACACCGGGGATGACGGGTACGGTAATACCCGCTTCCCGTAACTTGTATAAAAAGTTGTACAGCAGATTGTTATCGAAAAACATCTGTGTGGTAAGAAATTCCGCCCCTGCTTCCACCTTTTCCTTTAAGTACTTTATATCTTCCTTTTGGCTCTCGCTTTCGGGGTGGATCTCGGGATAGCAGGCGGCGCCGATACAAAAATCCGCATCCGCGCATTTAAGCTCGTATATAAGCTCCGTCGCGTGCTTATATGCCCACAAGCTTCTGTCTGCTTGCTCGAGATGGGAAGGAATATCGCCGCGAAGCGCCATTACGTTTTGTATGCCCGCTTCTTTTATCTGTGAGATCTTTTCCCCCACGGTTTCCTTGGTGGAGGAAACGCAGGTAAGATGTGCCAAGGTGGGCACACCGTAAAGAGTTTTTATGTTTTTTGCAATATCGAGGGTATATTTGCTGGTTCCGCCTCCCGCGCCGTAGGTAACGCTCATAAAAGCGGGACGCAGCTTTGCTATTTCCTCTGTGGCAACCTTTACCGTATCAAAGTTACTTTCCGTCTTTGGCGGGAACACCTCAAAGGATATGGAAAGGGTATCTTTTTTTAACAATTCGGATATTTTCATAAAAACACTTCCCCGTAACGTAATAAATAATTATAACACATATTCTTATAAATAATCAATAGAAAAACCTCAATAAGCCGAAGCTTATTGAGGTTTTTTGTTTTCGGAATACGTATCACTCAAAAATGGCGGGTACATCATTATCGCATCGTTTTGTACGATAAATTCTTCCCGCAGGAAAACGCCTGTTTTATCGTAAACACGTCGGAACAGCTTGTTGTGGCGTGAATATCCGCCCCAATATTCGCTTCTTACTTCGTGGTCCTTTTCAACCACCTCGTAGGAAAATACCGGTTCGCCTACGGCACGCCATTCGCCTTCCAGATATTCGCTTCCCACACGGACGCAAAGCTGGAAAGGACGGTCGGTATCGTTACGGATCATCAAATCACCGTGGGGATAATAGCAGGTAGCGCCGCTGCCGAAGGGCTGTGTCCGCTTGGAATCGGGAAAAACATCATAACCGTGGCGGTGCCGCTCGATAACCGTGAGGGGGGTATGTATGGTCATCCAATAAATAAGATTGGACATCTGGCAAAGTCCGCCGCCCACACCGTAGCCAAAGGTGCCGTTTTTAAGCACCATTCCATCTATATATCCCTTTTTGCGGGTGGTGTTTCCTATAAGATACCAATAGCTGAACACTTCGCCGGGGCGCAAAACTATTCCGTCAAGCTGTTTTACGGCTATCTTAAGATTTACTATTTTGTTGTATTGGTATTGCATATCCACGTCCCGCAGTTTGCGTAGCAAGGGTGTTTTGTGGGAAAACTGTATTTCGCCGAAATATTCTTTTTTTGTTTTAGCAAACATTTTTCTGTGGGTAAGCCAATAAAGACGGCGCAGACCGCTGTAATACCACATACCCAGCTTTGCCCGCAATGCACTGCGTTTTATGGTTTTTTTTACTCCTTCATCAGGTCTTTTTTTCATATAAGCACCTCACTATTTCATAAAACACAAAAAGCACAGTTTTTAAAGCCAACGAATTCAGACTACAAGAGCCGTTCTCCGTTCTTTTGTATACAGTTATTTACCGAAATAATTTTCGTAGCTGTATTTTGTGCCGTTGCAGGAAGGGGCTTTCCAGTACATATCCAATATGGCGTGCTTCTTTGCCTGCATTTGCGCGGTGGTAAGATTAAAATAATCGTGGCGGGTTTCACCGGGTTTTCCGTTTGTGGGGTCATCAAAGGTGATATCGCACATATACCATTCATCGTCAAGGCGGACTGCGCTCCATTTATGGTTTTCGCCGTTGCCCGTGCCAACGACCTCCACACAGTTTATGCCTACCATAAAGCATAAGGTGTGGAACGCTTCCGCATAGGATTCACATACGCCGGTGTGGTTGATAATTACACCGTATGCGCTCCAATGATCGGGCGCGGCGCTGTCCCATACGGCTCCCTGCTTATAGCTTGAATCTATAAGGATACGGTCGTATATAAGCTTTTCCTTAACAACGTCGGGCGCGTTGGCGGGTATGGTGCTTACTATACGCTGTACCTCTGCATCGAAACGGGCTTTTTTTGCAAGGATGCTTTGCTTTAATTCGGGGGTCGTTTCGCCGTAATCAAGACCGCTGCTTGAAGTGCCGTCGGAATAGGTGAGAAGCAGGTTTGCGGTGCCTCCGCCCCATTCTATACCGATCTGGGCGCCCAGATAAAAATGCTCGGGGTTATCTGCCGCGTACAGATAGAAAATATAATAATTCGTGCCGTCTGCAACTTCCTCGTCCAGAGCAACTTTTTCTTCAAGATTTTTTACTGCCGCGTCTATTTTGCGGTACCACTCTTTTTGCTTGGAATTAAGAATGGAATATAAATATCTGTCTGTGTTTTTAAGTGCAGTGTGCTTTTGTCCCGTGGTGTAGCCGTATTCGGGCTTGCTTACTTCGGGCTTGCTCTCCTCGGGTTTGCTTACTTCGGGCTTGCTTTCCTCCGGTTTGCTTACTTCGGGTTTGCTTTCCTCGGGCTTGCTTTCCTCGGGTTTGCTCTCCTCGGGTTTGCTCTCCTCCGGTTTGCTTTCCTCGGGTTTGCTCTCCTCGGGTTTGCTCTCCTCGGGTTTGCTTTCTTCGGGTTTACTTTCCTCGGGCTTGCTCTCCTCGGGTTTGCTCTCCTCGGGTTTGCTCTCCTCCGGCTTGCTTTCCTCCGGCTTGCTTTCTTCGAGTTTACTTTCTTCGAGTTTACTTTCTTCGGAAACGCTGCTCTCTGACTCAGATTCATCGTCGCTTGTTTCCGTAAATGAAACCTGCGGTTCGAACCCGCTTTGCTCCATCATACTTACAAAATCATCAAAATCCGAAAGCTCGGGCAAAGAAGAACCGTTGCCTACTCCGCTTTGGCAGGCGCAGACGGATATCAACAAAAATGCGCTTACCACCAATGCCGCTATTATCTTTTTCACTGCAAAAACCTCCCGATGATCTGTTTATTAATTATATTGTACTCCCTTTATGAAAAAATGTCAAGGTGGGAGAAATGAGTTCTGCAGGCTGTGAGATACGCCAAATCCTACATGCTGTTTTTCACCAATACAACCAAAAAACAAGTCTGTGCATTTGTTGTGCTTGTATTGATCTTGTGCATTTTCACGAAAATGTCATTGTTTACAAAATATTTATAGACATTTCGCCCATATTGTGGTAATATGTATATGACAAAGCAGAACGGCAAAAGGAAGTCTGGAAAGGAGGTTATTTATTAAACTGTCCGGCGCCGAAAACAACACCCGAAAAATACAATAAAAAAAAGAAAGGATAATTACAACCATGAAAACTTCTGTTAAAAAGTTCACAGCTTTCATCCTTGCCATTACCCTTACTTTACCGTTTATGGTATTTGCCGCAGCGCAGGATGAAAAAGCCACCAGCGATGGACCCGACATCGCTTACGAAATGCCGGAAATGCGAAACGAATATGAAAAGCATTTCCTTATGTCAGACGGTACGATTACAGCGACCACCTATAGCGAATCCGTCCACTATTATGATTCTGCTACTATGTCATGGGAAGATGTTGACAACACATTGACTTTAAGCAAAGGAAGATACTCAACCCCAAATAATGGTGGTTTTTATGCATCTTTCCGAGCAGATAACAAAAGTGAAGAAATGGTGCGCGTAACGGACGAAGATTATACCCTTTCTTGGTCTGTTGAAATACAAAATGTGCTGGGCACCAAGGACACACTTAAAGATACGCTAATTGCCAGTATTACAGAATCCGAAGAAAGAGGCGACAAATTCGCACTTTCCAAAACAACAAGCGGGTTGAAATATTCGAATCCGTTTACAGGAGGAAAACTTGTAACGGTAGATTATATTATTTCACAATACAAAGTTAAAGAAAACATAACGATATATTCTCCTAAGGATGCAAACGTAATTTATTACACATATAACTGCGGAATGCTTTCTGCGACATTGAATGAAGATAACACAATATCATTCTTTAACGAATACGGAGAAGAAGTATATACCGTCCATGCGCCGTATATGTACGACAAAAATGGTGCGGGAAGTGGTTCGTTTAACGTTTCTTTGACCCAACAAGATGAAGTTTGTTATGTAAAGGTTACCCCGGACAAAGAATGGCTTAACAGTAAAGAGCGTTCTTATCCAGTAATTATTGATCCTACCGTTACAACGTCAAACTATTCCTCCACTTATATGGACACATACGTAAGTTCTGCATATCCTAATACGAATTACGGCAATGAAAATAAACTCTATGTTGGAAACTGGAATAGTTCAATCAATAGAATTTATCTATATATTCAACCACCTACTGTACCTATCGGAGCTCAAATATTAAATGCACGTCTTGATATGTCTATGGTGTACGACTCAACCACAGCAGGAACATTCGATATTGCACAGATAAACTCCGGGTGGAATGTGAACTCTATAACATATAACAACGCCGGCGCTTATACAATTATAGAATCAAATGTTCTTGCCGCTAATCTTTACAGAGATATTCTTTCGTTCAACTTGCTTTCGTACTACCAATCCTATTACGCAAACACACAAGCTCGTTATGGATTTGTAATAAAATACCATGATGAAACGTATAATGATTATAACGTAGTTTATTCCAACGAACATACAAATTCAGCAATGCATCCAAAATTGACAATTGTATATTCTTTACAATCTGAAAGCGAAAGCAACGATACTGTTGCTACTGCCGACGAAATTGACATTTCGCCTATTCCCGAAACAACCACTGCTATACAAGGAGGCAGTTCGACTGTTCCCAGAACGCATATTGATTACGATTATTTTAAATTCACCGTTCCAAGACATGGCAAAATAATAGTTTCTCTATTTTGCTGGGGTGATTATGACTATAACGTAAGCATTTCGTCCGTCAGCACATATGGCACAACAACACTCGGAAGCTTTGTAACCGAGCCTTTACCGCTAAGTAATGCACGAAGTCGTGGCAGTACTGCTTTTACCGCAACCGATGCCGCAGTATATGAACCTGAGTATGGTGATGATGAAGTTTCACCCAACATAACATACTATATATGTGTTTCAACTTCTAATGCAAACGCACCGGATTACACGTTGAATGTCAGATATAGTGCATCATATACTAATCTTGGGTGGATATATCCCATTGCCGGAACGCAAAGCACGCTGAACTCCATACAGATTAACGAAATTACAAATGTTTCTTCCCCCGTGGGATACAGAACAAACGAATATCATCAAGGAATGGATATAAGTATTGGCGAAACCACGCTTAAATCAGTTGCCGACGGTGCTGTGATAAAAAAAGGTTATGATAGTAGTGCCGGAAATCATATTTGTATATACACGAACACAGTTGATCCGCACGACAGCAGTAAACATCTCGTTATTGTGTATATGCACTTATCCTCCATTAAAGAATATATTAACCCCAATACCCCCGTGCAAAAAGGAACCGAAATTGGAGTTTCCGGAAATACTGGCAATAGCTCTGGTGGACACCTTCATTTCGAAGTTTATTCAACGTCGAGAACTTTCTCGGAATGCGTTGCTGCCAATAATATAAAATCGCCTTATGTCGAATGGTTAGTCAACCCTTACGAAATATACTATAATGATGTGACCTTTTACGGAACTCCGTATTAAATACTTATTTTGAAATTTAATTAAAGGAGGGAAAAACGATGAAAAAAACACTTTTTGCAGTTTTGAGTATTTTTGCAGTTATTTTAATTTTTACCGCGTGCGACACACCGGAGCCGCCGGAAGAATCTATAATTGAAACTTCGGATATATCCGAAGCCGAGAGTATGCCCGAAAACAGCTTGCCGGAAGACAGCGTGCCGGATGAAAGCCTGCCGGAAACAAGCGAACCGGAAGCAAGTGTGCCCGAGGAAAGCGAGCCCGAAGTGAGCGAACCCGAAGAATACGTATGGTACGGGCAGGAAGAGCTTGACGCTTGGTACAAACAAATCAAAGAGTCAAGCAGCGCTAAGAAGGATGGCAAGCATGTGGATTATTATTATAGTATAGACGGCGTCCTAATGGATTTTATTAACGATCTCCAAAGAGGCGCCTCCGATCGATACATTGAGTTAACAAAAGACACAAAGCGAATTAACACAGCTTCCATTTGTGAATATTTCGGTATTACAAAAGATGAATATATGGCTTTGTATACTTTTGAAGAGTATACAGCACCGTACGGAGAAATTCCTTTTATTTTGGCCGCCAATCTGGATCGTTATCGGTTTGATGCGATTTTTTCGGAAACTCCCTGGAATCATCCCGATTTTCTGGCGCTCAACTACACTCCGCCTGCGATAGATGATCATTATACAGAATTGGAAGACCGAAACGGATATATGAAGGACTATTATTTAATAGACCGTCTGCTCATTGAATACGTAGGACCGGATGCGTTTGAACAATGGCTTGAAAACAAAGAAGATGCAGAGCAAAATATTGCTATGTTCATTAATGATTTTCGTATAACCCGCGAAATTTACGAGGATATATACCGGGAAACCTGCTATTCAGAGTGGTATGATAAATGGAGCTTGCTCCCCTATAACCCCGATTACCTTTTCGGTACGCCGGAAATGCAGGAGGAATACTTCAAGGTACATCCTTTAAACAAAGAATAAATTTTATACAATAACAAACGGCGGGGGCAAGCCCCCGCCGTGATTATTTTTTGTGTTTTCTGCGTTTTTTATTTTACGTAAACGGATATTTCTTCCACGGTTACAGGCTGATACGCGTTTCCTGCCACGTAAAGCTTTATGCCCGAAAAGATAACGTAACCATCGTGTATATTTTGTGAAGGGATACCCAGAGAGGAAAGGGGAATTTCTATATCTATACTCTGGTTTGCGGTGATATCCCCGGTATAGGAATCGGTACTGCAATTAAGCTTGGAATTTATGCAAAGATACTGCCCTTCCGTATATGCGTGGGGGAAGGCGCCATCGAAGAACAAAAGTATACTTGCGTTTACGTTGGCGGTGGATATTTTTACCTTTAAAACCGAATCCTTTACGGGAACCTTAATACCGTTTGTTAAGGCGCACTGGGCATCGGGCCACAGACCGTTGGTGTTTTTGAACAGAATGGCAGTATCGGTCTCCTGCGCCGTCATTGTAGTTCCCTCTATATACCACAAATTCTTTTGCTTGGGAGCTATATCCGCCTTTTCGCCGGAAGCGAGAAGCACCGAGGTATCGTAATCAACTTTAGGCGCATCGGGATCGGAAACATAGTTTTCCAAAAGGAAAGCCGATATCTGCTCTGCAAAAATGCGGTTGCCCAGATCGCCGAGATGGATTCCGTCGGAGCATACCACCTGCTTTTCGGGGTGCTTTGAACATTCGGCAAACAGATCTATAAGGGGATATCCCGTTTCCGCCGCAACTTCACGGGTCATTTCGTTATAGGTGTTCAGCCATTCTTTGATATCTCTGCCGCCGTACATAGCTTCGCTTTGCCCTTGTGCGGAATAAAACTTTGCGTAATCTATACTGTTGGTGGTAAGAAGTATGGGTACCGCCCCTGCTTCCACCGTTTTTTCCACCAGCTTTTTCATATTCAGCTTGAACTGCTCCGGCGTTACCTTGGGGGTATTGGCGGAAACCATAAGCAGATCGTTCATACCGAAGCAAAGGGTGACGTAATCGGGATTGCGGGAGGCGACGAAGGCATCAAAGCGGGCAAGCCCTTCTTCGCTGGTTATCGCGCCCTTGGCGCCGTTAAAATAGCGCATATTGCAGTTTTGAGCCACGGTCTTGCCCCATGCGCCCAAAGCGGTGATGGAATCGCCGAACACCACCAGCATAGCGTTATCCAGAGGAGCGGGGGTAAACACATCCTCCGAAACGGTTTCGGACAGGTCTGAAACGGTTTGCGAATTTTCGCTCTCCTGCGCGCAGGAGCAAAACAAAAGGGAAAAACAAAGCATAAATATAATTACTCTTTTCATTTTTTGTTCTCCATACAAAAATCCGCCGTTTTGTCGAAATTTTCGAAAAACTGCGGTTTTTTTGACTAATATTTTTGGGGTCCCCGAGAAAGCGTTTTCCGTGAAATCTATCGTCTGCTCGAAACGCCGCAAGAAAACCTTTCTTGGGGTAAACATTATTCTTCTCCGCCGAAGGACACGGAGCGCTGGTTCATTACGCCCTGATATACATCGCCGGTATTGCCGAGATAATAATTCTTTATAAGCTTGCGGATCTCCAGAGGATACAAAGGCTCTGCGGAAATATTATCTATATTGAGCCAAGTGGTGCCAACCTGAAATTCATCGTATTCGTATACGTTGTTTTCCAGCTTTTCCTTTATGTCGCAGAGAACCATAAATTCTACGCGGTGGATATCTTCGTATTCATCGAATGTCTCGCGGATGAACATTATCTCCTTGGGGTCGATATCATAGCCCGCTTCTTCTGCCATTTCGCGCTTTAATGTATCGAAAATAAGCTCATCGGGACGCTGTTTTCCGCCGGGGAGAGTATAGTACGTTCCGTTATTTTCCATTTCGGCAACCAAAAGCTTGTTGCCCTTTATAATAATGCCTTTTACGGAATTTCTGATGGTCATAATTTAATTACACCTCTGTAAATATTACTGTATACAGTAAACAACATTTAGAGAGTTTTGTCAAGAGTCAAAACGCTCAAAATTACCTTGACGGAACGGAAATAATAGTGTAAACTCTGTATATAATCTTCCTTTGCCGTACATAATCTACGGGAAACGGAGGAAAAACAAAAATGATTACAAAAACAAAGCTTATTACCTGTATTGCGGCAGTGATGCTGACCGTAATAATATCCGACCTTACCCTGCCGAGAGGCGAAAAAAGCATTTACGATACCACGGTAAGACTGCACATACTTGCAAACAGCGATTCTGCAGAGGATCAAAAGCTGAAGCTTGAAGTAAGGGACGCTATTATAGAAAACAGCCCTTATCTTGAAATGATAACCGACACGGAAGAGCTTAAAAACGAAATAATACGTATTGCCGAAGAAACGGCGGCGGGCTGGGACGTGCGCGCCGAGTTTGGCGAGGAATATTACGAAACCCGTGAATACGACGGGGTGATGTTCCCTGCGGGGACGTATACTTCGCTCCGCATAATTATCGGCGAAGGTGAAGGAAAAAACTGGTGGTGCGTGCTGTTTCCCCCGTTGTGTCTTTCTGCCGCCACGGCGCAGGACGCATTGGAAGACACGGGTATGAGCGAGGACGCGGTAAACGTATTTACAAAAACGGAAAAGGTAAAATACAAGTTCAGGTTTAAAATACTTGAATTTTTGGGAAATCTGAAAAAGGAGTGAAAAAAAGATATGCTGCACCGTATTATAGGAAAAAGCGGAAGCGGAAAAACCCAGATAATTTTAAATAAAATAAAAGAATGTATATCCGTCGGTCAGCAGTGTATCGTTATCGTGCCCGAACAGCAATCCGTGGCGTACGAAAGAAAGCTTTCCTCCGCCTTGGGCGATACCTTTAATATGTACTGCGAGGTACTTAACTTTGAGCGTCTGCCCAACCGTATTGCAAGACAGTTCGGCGGGCTTAACGCGGAATATATGGATATTGGCTGCAGAAACGTGCTGCTTGCATCCGCTTTATACGATGTGAAGGATTCCCTTACCCAATACGCCCTTTCCGCAGAGGACAACGATTTTATTAAAAAGCTGGGGCAGACCGCCGCAAACCTTAAAATGCGGGGCATTACGCCCGATATGCTTTTGGAAGCGAAGGAAAAGATACCCTCATCCTCCCTTGCCCAAAAGCTTACGGATATAGGAATTATATTAAAAGAATACGAAAAAAAGACGCCCGAAAGTCTGTACGACCCCAACGACGGGCTTACACGTCTTGCCCTGCGGGAAGATACGCCCCTGTTTTTTGAAGGGAAAACGGTGTTTATTGACAGCTGTTACACCTACACGCCCCAAGAAGAAGAAATAATAAAGATAATACTGCAAAGCGCAAAGGACGCTTATATATCCTTCCTTATAGGAGAAGAACCGGAATTATACAGAGAAACCACCCTTTGCAGTGAAAAAATAAAGGAATTTTCCCCTCTGTGCGAAGATATCGTGCTTACGGACAACAAGCGGGCAAAGGAAAAAAGCATTGAATACCTGCAGGATTTTCTGTGGGATCATTCCGCGCCCCGTTTTGAAGGCAACGCGGATAACGTGAAGATAGTTTCCGCTTCCGACGTGTTTGAGGAAGCGGCGGCAGTAAGCAGTATAATACATTCCCTTATACGAAAAGGATACCGTTACCGCGATATTACGGTGATAACCGAAGGCGCGGAAAAATACGACGGAATTATAGACACGGTCCTTGCTTCCGACGGAATACCCTGCTATATGTCGGTAAAGGACGAGCTTACCACAAAGCCCGTGGTGGCGTTTGTTCTTGCCGCGCTGGAGATAGCCGTTACGGATTTTGCGCCCTACGCCGTGAGCAAGTACATAAAAAACAGCTATTGCGACCTTAACGCAAGAGAAAGAGATATGCTTTCCCGTTATGCCGACACCTGGGGAATAAGAGGAAAACGGTGGCGGGACGGAAATCCGTGGATGATGAATCCCGAAGGATATACCGGCGCACTTACCGAACATTCCGCCCACGTGCTTAACACGGTAAATACGGCAAAGGAAAAAATGACAGATATTCTTTTGCCGGTATACGAAACCCTGATCTCCAAGGATCTTACCGTTAAAAGCGGTGTGGAGGCGCTGTATGGACTGCTTATTTCCGCAAAGGCGGATAAGCGTCTGCTTGCCCGCGCCCGCGTTCTGATGGACAGCGGCAAGGAACGGGAAAGCGACGTGACCGCACAGGTATGGGACACCCTTATCGATATTTTTGACAGACTGGTTTCGGTGTGCGGAGAGGAAAAGACCACTCCCGAAAAACTGCACCGTTATCTCTCCCTTATGATATCCTCCCGCAAGGTGGGGGCGATACCCGCCCTTAACGACAGCGTAACTATCGGTAACGCTTCCCTTATCCGCCCCGAAAACTGCCGCGCCTGCATACTTATGGGTGTGAACGACGGTGAGTTTCCCAAGGCGGTACGCAGACACGGATTGTTTGACGAACCGGAAAACAGACTTTTGGAGCAGGCGGGAATTCCTTTGGCACTTCCCCTTTTAAGACAGCAAAACGAACAGCGGTTTTATTTTACCGCGGCGGTAAGCGCGCCGGCGGAAAAGCTGTATATTACCTACCCTGCGGGCGATCTTTCCGGAAACACCCTGCGCCCCTCCGTTGCGGTCATGCGCGTAAAGGAGCTGTTGGGCATAAAAGAGACCAAGTTTTTGGAAAAGGAAACGGATATGCTGTATTGCCTTCCCTCCGCAAAGCGTTACGGAGGCGGAATACAAAACCCCTATATCCAAAAGGCGCTTTACGGCTTGTGGGAGGAAAAAGACGGGGAGACCGGCTTATACCAACCCGAAGCAACGGTTGAGCTTGAGCAAACCGCATTTACCCTTACCCCCAGCCGTACCGACAAATACGCATCCTGCCCCTTTTCGTTCTTTGTAAAATATCTTTTAAAGCTTAAAGAGAACAAAAAAGCCGCGTTTTCCGCCCCCGAAATAGGCACCTTCGTTCACAGCATACTGGAAGAATTCGTTTCCGCCCGTGTGGAAGATGGAAAGTTTGTTCCCCTGCCCGACGGCGAGCGGGAAAAAGAGGTGGACCGTCTTACGGAAACCTATATTCTTTCCGTGGCGGGTGAATATGCTTACGATAAACGCTTTGCTTACGCGGTAAGCCGTTTTAAAAAGACGCTTAACCTTATTATTAAAAATATTTCTGCGGAGTTTGAGCAAAGCAGGTTCTGCCCCAGCGGTTTTGAGGTAAAGATCGGTATGGGCGACCTGCCTCCCGTAGAGATCAAAACGGAAAAAGGCAAAATATTCCTGCGGGGTATCGTTGACCGCACGGACACCTGCGTTATTGACGGAAAGACCTACCTGCGTGTCATAGATTACAAAACGGGGGACAAGCGTTTTTCCGAAGAAAGAGTGGAAAAGGGCTTGGATCTTCAGCTTCTTATGTATCTTTTTGCCTGCTGTTCCGCAGACAAAACGGGCAATACTCTCCCTGCGGGCGTGCTGTATATGCCCGCATCCGCCCCAAAGCTTGACGGGGAAAAGGAACACCCCAACCCCGATGAAGAAGCGGTTTACGGATTTAAGAAAAGCGGTCTTGTTTTGGCAGATCCCGAGGTTATCCGAGCTATGGAAGCGGAGGGAGGCGGAGTGTTTATCCCCGCAAAGCTGAACAAGGACGGCACCGTTTCCGCAAGAAGCGTAAGCGCAAAGACGCTGGAAGAATTTGACGCTTTGGAAGACCGTCTTAAAACCACCCTGCGCAATATGGGAGAAAGACTTATTTCGGGAGATATGTGTATATCCCCTCTCAAAGAAGGCAGTATAAACGCCTGCAGATATTGCGAATATAAATCATTCTGCAGAAAAGAATAATACCCCAAAAAATCGTCCCAAAAATACACCGAAAAGGAGGAATTGCTTTATGCCGGAATTCACAGCGGCGCAAAACAAAGCCATAGAAACGAAAAACGTAAGTATGGTCGTTTCCGCAGGCGCGGGAAGCGGTAAGACCACCGTTATGACACAGCGCATACTGAGTTCCCTGCTTGAAGGAAGCGATATCAACAGATATCTTATAGTGACCTTTACCAAAGCCGCCGCATCCGACGTAAGAGAAAAGCTTTACAAAGGGCTTATGAAGGCGCAGGCGGAAAACCCATCCGACCGACGTATTGCAGGACAGCTTATGTCCCTGCCCGCCGCGGATATTTCCACGGTACACGCCTTTTGCTTTTCCCGCATAAAGCAGTATTTTTCGGTTTTAGGAATAACCCCCGACGTACGCGCCGCCGACGAAACGGAAGCGCAGCTTCTTTTGCAGGAAAGTATGGAAAAGACTCTGAACGAAGGCTACGAAAAGCAGGCGGAGGGCTTTATGCGCCTTGCTGACGCTTTTTCCGGCAGAAGAAGCGACAAACGCTTTGCGGACATTATGCTGGGGCTTTACAAGGAGTTGAGAGTTTATCCCAATTATTTTGATTTTCTGGATAAGCTTATAAAAGACCTTGAAGACGATTGCCGAAAAGAAGATTATTCCGATACGGCGGTTTGCAGAGTAATATTAAGCGAAGCGAGAGAGTGTATTCTTACGGCAAGAGAAAATCTGGAAAGCCTTTGCAAATACGCATCTGACGTAAACGAAGAAATATATCTTTCCGCGCTGTACTCCTTTACCGAGGAGACCGACACCCTTTTATCCCTTTTCCCCGCAGGGTACGAAGCGGTGCGGGAATACATAAACGCTTTGAAAAATCCCCGCCTGCCCGTAAAGGGATACAAAAGCGAAGCTGAAAAAGAAAAAATATTCGCCGCCAAAAACGCTGTTTTTGACGAAATAAAGGATATCCGCGGAAGGTATTTCATTTTTGACGGAGAGACCAACCTTGCGGATATGCGGGAAACTCTTGCGCTTGTAAAGGACGCAAAGGAGCTTCTTTTGGAATTTGACCGTAACTACACCCGTTTAAAAGAAAAAAACGGAGTTATAGATTTTTCGGATCAGGAGCATTTAATGCTTTCTCTGCTGGAAAAGGACGGCGAGCCCACCCCTTTGTGTCTTGAAATGAAAAAAAGGTTTGACGAAATATACGTTGACGAATATCAGGACACCAACCCCTTGCAGGACAGAATTTTTACCCTGCTTTCTTCCGATAACAGATTTATGGTGGGGGACGTAAAACAGAGCATTTACCGCTTCAGAAGCGCCCATCCCGATATTTTCAGGAGCTACTGCGCCGCTTTCGGAAAAACGAAAAACACCGAAAAAGTGATATTGCGTGAAAATTTCCGTTGCGACGAGAATATTATTAAGTTTTGCAACAAGGTTTTTTTGGGAATAAAAGAACTGAGCGACAGTATGAACTATTCCGAAGAAGCCCTTATCTTTGCAAAAAAAGAAAACCACGGCGCCCACCCCGTTTGCTTTACCTTTATAAAAGGGGACGAGGATATGACCGCCGAAGAAAAGCAGACTGCGGAGGCGGAATATATCGCTTCTTGCATAAACGAGCTGGCAGGGTTTCCGAAAAATGACGGCACACCTATAAAATACGGCGATATCGCCGTGCTTTTTACCGCGCTGAAAAGTAACATAAGCATATATAAAAAGGTGTTTGAAAAAGCGGGAATTCCCTTTAAAGCGGAAAAAAGCGAAAGCTTTCTGGATAAGCAGGAAATTCTTCTTGCCGTTGCAGGATTAAAGGCAGTGGATAATCCCACCGCGGATATTCCCCTGGCAAGCATAATGCGTTCCCCTCTCTTTAATTTCAAAGCAGACGAAATGCTTAAGATACGCCGCTGTGTAAAAAGCGATTGCTTGTACGATTGCGTGCAGGGCGCGGCAAACGCGTATAAAGAAGACAGAGAAAAAGGAAAGCGCTACCGCTGTTTCCCCTCCGTGCTTGGCGCGACCTCCTTGCCCCGACGGATCGCAAAAGCGGAAAAAGGATATATTTCCAAAGAGGTTTCCGAAAAATGCAAAAAACTGCTTTCCGCACTGCATCTGTGGCGTCTTGGGGCGGAAGGAACGCCCGCCCACAGATTTATATGGCAGTTTTACAATGAAAGCGGCTTGATCTCCGCCGTGCTGAGCGAAAAAGGCGGGGAAAAAAAGCACCGCAATCTTATGCTTTTGTACGATTTCGCCCGAAGATACGAGGAAAGCTCATACAAAGGGCTTAACGCGTTTTTGAAATATCTTGACGAAACCGAAAATCTTGAAGAAGCAAAAGCCCCCGATGACGGAGGCAACACCGTTAAGCTGATGACGATACACCGTTCCAAAGGGCTTGAATTCCCCGTAGTATTTCTGGCGGATACGGACAGAAGGTTCAGAGGAAAGGACGGCGTGGATTTCGTTTTAAGAAAGGACGGAATAGGTTTAAGGTTTTCACAGGCGGACGGTATGCTTACCAAAAACAACTGTGTGACCGACAGTCTGCTTATAAAGGAAATGTACGACAGCACCTCCGAAGAAGCACGAAAGCTTTACGTTGCCCTTACAAGAAGCAGAGAACGGCTTTTTATAACCGCAAAGGCTTTGGACGTATCCGAGCTTGGCGGAGATATGCGCACCGGCGAATGCCACGCGGATTGGATGATATATTCGCTGGGGACGGAGGACACACCCTTTTACGTATTTAAAACCGTTTTTGCAAAAGACACCCAAGAAGCAAGCGCAAAAACGGAAAAACGCGTATTTTTACCGCCCGAAGAGGATATACGTTCGTATCTCGAATTCGTATACCCCAAAAAGGGTTGGGATACGCCTGCAAAGATATCCGTTTCCGAAATACGCCCCGGTCTTCTGGAGGAAGAAGAATACACCCGCACTGTACGGCAAAGCAGTGTTTTGCGAAAGCCTGCGTTTTTGGGCGCGGAAAGCGCCACCGCCGCAGACAAGGGCACTGCAAACCATTTGTTTATGCAGTTTGCGGATTTTGAAAACGCATCCTCCTTCGGCGCAAAAGCAGAAGCGGAAAGGCTTGCGGAAAAAGGGTTTATTACAAAAGAGCAGCTTGATATGATGAACTTTAAAGCTCTTGATAAATTCTTTGTATCTTCCCTTTACAAGCGTATGTGCGGTTCGAAGGCTGTGTACCGCGAAAAGCGTTTTTCCGTTGAGGAAAGCGACGCAGTGGTAGGCGGCGCGGGAGAGGAAAAGATATTGGTGCAGGGAGTTATTGACTGCTTTTTCCAAAATCCCGACGGAACCTACACCGTGGTGGACTACAAGACCGACCGAACCACAGATAAAAACGAGCTTATTTCCCGCCACGGCGCACAGATAAGCTTTTACTGCGCCGCCGCAGAACGTATGACGGGCAAACCCGTATCCAAAGCGGTTATTTACTCATTCTCTATAGGAGATGAAATAGAAGTAATATAACGATGAACTATGAACGATGAACGAGAAACTGTGGTGGATTTTTGTCCCTTGGGACAAAAATCTTCCGTCATTCCTCATTCATCATTCCTCATTAAAAAATGCCCGATAACTCGGGCATTTTTCTATTTTACCTTATCCAGATAAATCTGGGGATCCACATTTCTTTCCCCTATCTTTACTTCAAAGTGAAGATGAGGTACGGTTGCGGATTCGATAATGGCGGTGGTTCCCACGGTGCCGATCTCCTGCCCTGCCTTAACTGTACTGCCCACGGAAATTCCTTCGGGTAAAAGCTCTTCAAGGTTTGCATAGACTGTAACCACGTTGTTTGCGTGGGTCACTTCCACCACGGTGCCGTAAAAAGCATCGTTATAGACTGCGGACACGGTGCCGTCGGTATAGCTTACCACGGAAGCGCCCTTTTCTGCGGCGATATCAACACCCGTGTGGGTGCGGTAATCCTGCATCGTGGGCGAAAACACAAGCTCCGTTACCGAATGTGCAGTTACGATATTTCCCGAAACGGGCGCGTAGTATACGGGCGCGGGAATGATATCCGCAGGGATATCGTTGGGATTGTTTCCCACGGGAGTATCCGAAATATCGGGAAGCTGAACCGAAGGTACGGATATTTCGGGCAGAGAAATATCATCCGCTTGGTTTATGGAATAAATACTTATTGCCATAACCGCCACGGTGACCACAGCCGCCGTCATATACACGTACGCCGAATACCGCTTGAAAACCTTTGCGGCAGGTATCTTTTTAAATTTAAAACCCTTTTTTTCCTTCATAATAAAGAAATCCCCCTTTTATATTTCGCTTATATTCTGCCCATATAAAAGAGGATATATTCATATTATACAAGTAATTTCGGCGCCGGCAAAGTATTTGCAGATTATCTGCTTGTACGTATTCCCTTTCAGAGAAAGAAGATACGCGCCGTAAAGAGAAAGCCCCAGACCGTTTCCTTCGCCTTTGGTCAAAACGGTGTAGCCGCCGTCGGAGTTAAGATGTAAAGTAAAATCCACGGAGGGTACCGAAAAATATTTTATAAATTCCAAAACGTCGGTTTCCTCTTTTTCGAATATTACCTGCTTTGCTTTTCCGTCCGCCCCGTAGGAAACTCCTTTTACCTCCCCCTTGCCGAAAGAAAGCATCTTTTCCCGCGTGATGACCGTTTCGCCGTAAAACGCGGGGTACGCGCGCTCATCGGGAGTGGAAACGGATCTGAGATAGGGTTCGTTTCCCTCTGCGGTAAATTGGTTTGAGCTTGCGTGGAAGCAGGCGTTTATTATTTTTCCGCCGTATGTTATATATTCCCCCGAGGTAGCGTAAACCGCCTCCCGCATAGCGTTATACACCTGCTGACCGTGATCTTCGGAGGTGGAAGCGCAAACGTCTTCGTAGCTTCCCTCCGGCAGTACCTTTCCGTGAAACGCGGTATAGGTACGCAAGGTCACGGCGATGGCTTTTAACGCTTCATCGGGCAGAATATCCGTGCCCATACCCAGCATTACATTTAAAATATATTCATCCTCCGGCAGAGGATGGGTTTCCTTTTCCACCGCCGACGGATAAAAGGGCACCAGAGCCACGAGAACGAACGTAAATAAAAAAAGAAGCAGAAAATTACGCATACAAAAGCTGTCCTTTCTGCTTCAATTATATTCGGTTTTAAAAATATTATTCCTGCGCTGCGGGCTCTTGCTCCGGTTCTTCCCCGTTGGGCGCGGGAAGCATTACCATACGGCAGGCGATATACAGCACGGTTACTATATCTGCCATACAGAAAACGGTTACGTCCGTAAACTTTATGGGCCAGAACAACGAAAGGTACAAAGCGGGAATACAGTACACCAGAAGGAGCATTATTGCAGTAAGTCCCAAGAACACGTACAGTCTTTTGCGGCTGTAGCCTACGGTGGTTCTTCCCTCACAGCACCAGAACAGCATAAGTATGACCAAGCCCAGCAGATGATATACGTAGGAAGAAGCGGTAACTGTCAAGCTGCGCTCCATAAAATCGTTAAGCAATCTTACCGCGGTAAGCAATACGGGCGCGATGGAAAGCACGGGAATGATACGGCGCATCCGCGCTTTTGCTCTGCGGGAAGAAATTATAAGGAAATATACAGCGGAAACAACGGAAAGCGCAAGCACCGCTATGAATCGGAAGTTCAACGCCTTCTGTTCAAAAACAAAAACGTACAGATAATAGATCACCTGTGTTAAAAGCATCATTCCCAGCAAAACGGAAGCAAACGTGGTGAGCACCGAATCCTTTTCGGGATGATAATTTATTTTGCCCGCAAAAAATACTGCGCCGGCAAAAAAGAGTATTCCCACGCCTATACAAAACGCGGCGTACACCAGAGGAGCGTTGGACCCCTCGAGATAATACAGCCCGTCTGTAGATGCCAGAGAGTTCATTTCTATATTGTTTGTAATAACCTGCAAACGCGCCACCGCCATACAAACGGAGGTAAGCACAGACACAAGCACGAATATTTTATAATTTTTTATATTTGACGCCATACGTGTTTTTCCTTCCCGTAACGTATAAACAATTATACAATGTTTCTTTGTAAATGTAAATATAAAACGGGATTAATTTGCACTTTGTTAAAAATTTAAATTATTAAAAATCATAGCAGGGCGCTATTGCCGTACCGGGAAAATAAAAATACAGTATATCCTCAAAGGAATACCCCTCCACGCCGAGCTGGTGTCCGCCGCGCTGGCTGTAGCCGACGCCGTGTCCGTTTCCGATGCCGTGGATGATTATTCCTCCCGAAACGTTTTCTATGGTGAAATTTGCGCACCGTATGCCCAAAACGTCCATAATATTCCCGCCGTACTTTATTTCACGCACGTTGCCTGCGGTATCCGTAATATTGATACGGTAAACGTATGAGCTTCCGTAAGGGTCTGTTTCCGCAATGGAAACGCTTTTTACCTGTCCCGTTACGGTGTAGTTTTTAAGACGCTTGCTGAGCTGCTCGTAGGTATAGGTGACTTCCCACTGTCCGCCGTAATCAAGGGGCTCGTTTTCGTATCTTACCACACGGAGATAAGGTATATCCGCCCCTACCCAAGCCGCAAAGCTGGAGCAGGAGTTATAGCCGTGGCTGGAGCTGTACGCCACAAGGCAGGGAGCGCCGTTATAGGTAAGCACCATTCCCTTGGTTTCGTCCACAGCTTTATCGTTGGTTTCATCTCTGTGGTAGGTGCCTCTGTAGGATTGACAGCAGTTGCGGTTGCAAAGATCAAAATCCTCTCCGTGATCCTTTGCCACGTAAACGAGAGTGCGGCAGATCACAGAAAACGCTTTTCTGCTTTCATAAGAACCGTCCGCCCCAATTTCCGCAGAAATTACCCCTTTTACGTAGGCTTCTATATCCACGCGGTTTACCACGGTTATGCCGTATCTACCGCAGGTAAGCAGAATTTCCCCTTCGTATGACCAGCCGGTAGAAGAAAGAGCGATGGGAGCTTCTGAACGGACGCAAGCCTTAACGCAGGGCTGACCGTCCACGTACATAACACCGTTTTCCCACACAACCGCAAGGTTTTTGTATACGCTTCCGCCGCAGACAAGCATAGCGCCGCCTTCGGCAGAAAGTTCAAGCTTTTTAAGGGCGCGATTCCCGTAGCTCAAACCCACGTCCACGGTAGGAGATCGGTCCTCCTGCTCGGGACGCAACGGAAGAACGGTAAAAGCAGGCGCCTCAAACTCCGCATACACGGTTTCCCTGCTTTCTTCGTACTGTGATATTTCCGGTATCTGCGAATCCGCTTCCGAAGTACCGCTATCATCCACGCAGGAAACAGCGGAAAAAGCTACCGCACCGCACAGCAAAAGAAGCGCAAGGAAGGCGATCGCCCGCGTTCCCGCAGCAAATTTAAAAAGCATTTTATTCTCCTTTAAAAGATAAAACACGGTTCAGTTTCGTTAGGATAATGGTATATTATACCAAAAAGCAAGGCGTTGTCAATGTTTTTTTAAATTTTTCACCGCAGAAACGGCAATATTGCCATATCTTTTGACAGTTTTGACACAAAAACTTTGGTTTTTTACAGTAAAACAAAAGCAAAAAACAAAAAATCCAAGCTTGCGGCTTGGATAAAAAATCCGACAAGTCGAAACTTGTCGGATTTTTTGGTGCCGGTGGCGGGGGTCGAACCCGCACGGTATCGCTACCACTGGATTTTGAGTCCAGCACGTCTGCCAATTCCATCACACCGGCATTTAGTGCGTAAAGCAGTATAGCACACTTTATACGGTTTTTCAAGTAGTTTGCAACACTTTTTTATGGAATTATTGTTTGCTGTAAGTTTTGATTTCTTGCAAATGACCGCCGTTTGTGATATACTCATAACGAAAGAAGGTATAAGCTATGAGTGCGTATTACACAAACAAGCCCATTGTAAAGGTTGCGGCGCTTCCTGCAGAGGAGGTAAATACGGAGAGGAAAAACCTTATTTTAGGTCTGCCCATACATTCTATTGAAGAAAAGGTGTTCTTTTCCGAAAAAGGGGACCGCCCCCACGCCAATTACGATACGGATTCCCTTTTGCTTACCGACGGGATATACAGCCCCGACGAAAATTATAAAAACAAGGAATGGTTCCATATAAACAGAGGGGGAGGACGGCTTATAACCTTTAAGCTTCCCTGCCTGTGCGCTGTGGACGGGTTTCTCTTGAGCACCTGCAGAAACGACGAGGTTGCCGTACGCACGCCCACATACGTGAAGATACGCGTATCTGCCGACGGAGAAAACTTTAAAACCGTTTACGATAACGGGGACACCCGTTCCCATATTGACAGACGGAATTTTATAATAAAAGGGGATTTTGAAAAAACGCTTGCTTTGTACGTTCAGCTTGCAATAGACGTTGTGCACCACGTTTATATCGATGAATTCGAGGTTTTCGGTTGCACGGACACTAGCGGCGCCCTGATGCCCGTTGCCGACGGGTTACCCGTGTTCAACGAACATCCCCTTCCCGCAGAGATCAACAAATACCCCAGTGAAGACGTTCTGGGGGCAAAAAATATTGCCCTTACGTACAATTTCCGCCCTGCCGCCGAGGACAAGGGCTTGCTGACCGAGCAGGACTACCTTCCCCTTACCGCGTATCTGGACGGGGACGGAAGCATTAAAGACACGTTTATGGACGGATTTTTGTTTTTGCCCGACGTATCTATGGATTACACCCCCCGCGGTCAGTTTGCGGACGGGTGGCAGGAATATATGGACAGCGTGTTTGTGAAGGGCAAAAATTTAGATGCTTTGAACTCCGCCGCAAAAAAGACGGGGGACGCTTTGGGTAAGCCCGAGCACAAGGTAAAGGTATTTTTTACCCTGCTGTATACCTATACCCGCCACGATGAATTCGGTACCGTAAACGGCGAAAAGCTGATTTTCGATAACCCCGAAAGCCGTAAAAAAGCGATACGCTGGCTTATCGACTATATGCTGGCGGAATACGAAAAGGGCGGATATTCCAACACCGAGGTGGGCGGTTTTTATTGGTTTGAGGAGGCTCTGAACCCTACGGACAGATACGAAAAAGAAATTATACGGGATACCTGCGAGTATATTCATTCCAAGGGATACAAATGCTTATGGATACCCTATTTTTGCGCTCTGGGATATGAAGACTGGCAAAGCTACGGCTTTGACTGCGCTTGTATGCAGCCCAACTATATGTTTGATTACGGTATTCCCCAAAGCAGACTTTACGAAACCGCTGCTCAGGCTTTACGCATGGGAATGTGCGTGGAGCTTGAGATATGGAAGGTGCGGGAAGGCGCGGACAGAAGCATTGACGCCGCGGGCGTGGAGAATATAAAAAGATATATTCGGTATCTGGAGGCGGGCAAGGAAACGGGGTATATGCTTGCTCCGAAAATATATTACCACGGAAGCGCTATCGGCAGTATAATTCCCAAGGGATATTGCAGTAAAAATCCCATATACCGCGAAATGTACGATAAAACCTATCTTTTTGCAAAGAAAAAGCTTTGATCGAGGAAAAATTTAAAAAAATTTCTCTGTTTTTTGAAACCAAACGGTTTTTTTGACGGTATTATATGTGAAGGCACAAAACGAAAGGAGCATATATATGAAAGGCAAGAGCAAGTGCAAAATACTTAAAGATATCCGCAAGCAGATAGCAAAGGAAAACGATATTGAATTTATAACCAGCGAATGTAAATACCAAGGAGATTGTCTTGGTACCTGCCCCAAATGCGAGGCAGAGGTGCGGTATCTTGAAGAGGCGCTGAAAAAGAGAAAGCAGGCGGGAAAAAGAATCGCCGTTGCGGGAATAGCCGCCGCTTTTGTGGTAGGCTCGTCTTCTTGCGAAATAATAGACAGCATATTCACTACTCAAGGTGATATGGCGCCCGAAGCAGAGCCATCCTACGAAACGGTGGACGGGGAAATGCCGTCTGTATCACAGCCGGTTATTACGGACGATTCCGACGATATAGTAACCGAAGGAGAATTGGTCCCCGGAGAAACTCTGCCCGAGGAAAGCGAAAATCCGGATGAAGTTGTGGAAATGGGAGAACTGCCCGCGGAAGAGGCTTCCCAAGAGGTTTCCGAAGTAGAGCACACCATGGGAGATCCGGCTCCCGGATACTATGAATAAAGCCCCGATAATTGCCATTTCCCGCCACAGAATGAAGACCGACGGGGACGGTGTGACAACGCTGGTGTGCTTTCACGGCTGTCCCTTGCGGTGCGTTTGGTGCATAAACCCTTTTTCCTTTGCGGAAGACACCAAAAAGAATATGCTGACCCCCGCAGAGCTGTACCAAAAAACCAAGATAGACTCTTTGTATTTTCTTGCAACGGGAGGCGGTGTTACCTTTGGCGGAGGAGAGCCTTTGTTGTATGCGGATTTTTTAAAGGAGTTTCGTCAGGTCTGCGGCAATGAATGGCATCTCTGCGCCGAAACCTCTTTGAACGTGCCTGCGGAAAACGTGTTGAAGGCGGCGGAGTGTATTGACGTTTTTTACGTGGACTGCAAGGACACAAGCCCCGAAATATATTTTTCCTACACGGGCAAGGGCAACGCCCTTATGCTGGAAAACCTGCGTATACTGCTGGACAAGGTGGGAAGCGAGCGGATAGTGGTACGCATACCCCTTATCCCCGAATACAACACCGATGAGGACAGGCAGAAAAGCAAAGAATTGCTTGCCCGAATGGGTGTGACCCGTTTTGATCTGTTTGAATACAGAATAAAGGAGAAAAAGTAAATGAAAACACGCATTTTAATTATATTTTTGCTGGCGGCGGTAACCGTGTTTTCCGCCTGCAACAGTCTTGCTACCCAAAGTAATCCCCCCGTGGGCGCGGGACAGACCGAAAGCAAGGACGGTACGGACGATAACCTTGACGTGGTTACCAGCACCGCAGACGATAACGAAAGCCGCGAATATTTTCCGGAGCCTCAGCCGCCCAAGGAGATTACCGACGAGATACGGGCGGACGCCGAAAAAACCTATCTTGAAACCGATAAGACTGCTTATTCCTCGGATGACGTTTTAAGACTACGCATAGTAGTTGCCAGAGAGGATACGTTTTTGGCATACGGAAACTATTGTGACATTCAGGGCTGGGATGAAGAAACGGGCGAATGGGTAAGTGCGCTTGGCGGCAACGGTGATTTTACCGAGGAGCTTGGCGTTTCCAAGGGCTCCTGCAGCCAGAATATTGACCTTTCCCGTTTCCCCTTGGAGGATTACCCCAAATACCGAATAGAAAAAGAAGTGCACGTGGATACCATAACGGTAGTTGCATATTCCAACGAATTTACAATAGAATAAGCAAGCGGAATTTCAAAATGCATAAATAAAAGCAAAAAGTGTATAATTGTGCAAAAAAATTTATAAATTTTCATTGACATACGAGCTGTAAAGTGGTATATTAATAGCATCTTTTATTTATGGTTCAGAAAGGCAAAAGAAAATGAAGAAGATTATTGCATTATTATTAACCTTGCTTATGGTTACAGCATTCACTGCGTGTGATACTCCCGGCGAAGATGACGGCAAGTTTGTTATCGGCGTTGTTCAGCTTGCTCCTCACCCTGCGTTGGACGCCGCTACACAAGGTTTTATTGATACCGTTAAGGCAGAGCTTGGAGAAGAAAACGTTGTTGTTAAAGTTGAGATCGCAGCAGGCGATACCGCTACCTGCGCTCCTATCGTAAGTTCTTTCGTTTCCGAAGGCGTAGACCTTATTATGGCAAACGCTACTCCCGCACTTCAGTCTGCTGTTGCTGCTACTACAGATATTCCCATTCTCGGCACCTCTGTTACCGAATACGGCGTTGCACTGGGCATAAAGGATTTTAGCGGAATTGTTGGCGGAAACGTTTCCGGCACCTCCGACCTTGCTCCTCTTGACCAGCAGGCGGCTATGGTTAAAGAATGGTTCCCCGAAGCTAAAACTGTTGGCCTTGTTTACTGTTCTGCAGAAGCTAACTCTCAGTATCAGGTAGACGAGGTTCAGAAAGAGCTTGAAAAGCTTGGCTTTACCTGCAAGCAGTACGCTTTTGCAGATTCCAACGAAATGCAGTCCGTTGTACAGAAAGCGGCTGACGAATCTGACGTTATCTACCTTCCCACCGATAACACCGTTGCAAACGCTACCGGTATTATCGACGGTATCTGCCGTCCCATGAAGGTTCCCGTTATTGCTGGCGAAGAAGGAATTTGTTCCGGCTGCGGTGTTGCAACCCTTTCTATCAACTACTACGACCTCGGTGTAACCACCGGCAAAATGGCAGTTCAGATACTCAAGGGCGAAGCAGACATTTCCACTATGGAAGTACAGTACGTTGAACAGGCAAAGCTTTCCAAAAAGTACAACAAAGAAATTTGCGACGAATTGGGTATCACTCCTCCCGAAGGCTACGTTGCAATAGAAAAAGCTGACTAAAACATAATATTTTGAAGGCGAGATGGAAAACCACCTCGCCTGCATTATCGTAAAGACAAAAATCGGTTTATAGAGGATTTACATATGAGCAGTTTTATCAATGCCCTTCCCAGCGCAGTAGCGCAAGGACTTATATGGGGCATAATGGCGATTGGCGTATATATTACGTACAGACTTCTTGACGTGGCGGACCTTACGGTTGACGGTTCCTTCTGTACCGGCGGTGCGGTTTGCGCTATGATGATAGTTGCAGGCCACAACGTGTGGGTATCCATGCTGGTAGCCTTTGTTGTGGGTATGCTTACCGGTTGGGTAACGGGAATACTTCACACA
The DNA here is from genome assembly GCA_017537345.1 of Clostridia bacterium. Taxonomy (GTDB): domain Bacteria; phylum Bacillota; class Clostridia; order Oscillospirales; family CAG-382; genus SFLA01. The sequence continues at coordinate 153,151 of JAFYKY010000010.1, forward strand.
AAGTTGGGAATCCCCGCTATTCTCGCCGGCATCCTTACACAGCTTGCATTGTGGTCGGTCAACCTTGCTATAATGGCTATGAAAGCAAACCAGCCCATAAATGCCGGCAACTTTAAATTATTGGTTTCTCTCCGTTACCTGCAAGACGTTGCAAAGGGACAAAAGCCCTTCTATATGCACCCCTTGTTCACGGTAGGTCTGTTTACTGTGGGAATTATCGCTTTGCTTTACTGGTTCTTCGGTACCGAATTAGGCGCTTCACTCCGCGCTACGGGAGCAAACGAAAATATGTCCCGCGCACAGGGTATCAATACCAATTTCAACAAGGTTTTGGGACTTATGATCTCCAACGGTCTTGTTGCTTTGTCCGGCGCGCTGCTGGCGCAGTATCAAAGCTTTGCAGATATCAATATGGGCAGAGGCGCAATAGTTATAGGTCTTGCCGCAGTTATTATCGGTGAAGTTTTGTTTAGCAAAATATTCCGCAACTTTGCTCTCAAGCTGCTTTCGGTAAGTCTGGGCGCAATAATATACTATATAGTTATTCAGGCAGTAATAAGTCTGTTGGATATCAACTCCAACTATATGAAGCTTATTTCCGCAGTCATCGTTGCAATATTCCTTGCAGTGCCTTATCTGCGCCACAGCTTCAGAGGCAAGCGTTCAAAGCCCGCTAAAGCCGGAAAGGATAAGACCAATGCTTAAAGTACAAAATATATGCAAGGTATTCAATGCCGGAACGGTTAACGAAAAGGTTGCCATTAACGACCTTTCTCTTGAACTTAAAAAGGGCGATTTTGTTACGGTTATCGGCGGTAACGGAGCGGGAAAAAGCACATTGCTTAACTGCGTTTCCGGTGCGTATATAACCGACGCGGGCAATATTCTGATCGACGGAGTCGACGTTACTTTCCTGCCCGAGCACAAAAGGGCAAAATATATAGGCAGAGTTTTTCAGGACCCCATGATGGGCACTGCCGCTACGATGCAGATAGAAGAAAATCTGGCACTGGCTTCCAGACGCGGCAAAATCCGCCTGCTGGGCCCCGGTATTACCAAAAAGGAAAGAGAAGCATACCGCGAACAGCTTAAAATTTTGGGGCTTGGTCTGGAGGACCGTATGACTGCCAAAGTTGGTCTGCTCTCCGGCGGACAAAGACAAGCGCTTACTTTGCTTATGGCTACGATGAAACAGCCCAAGCTTTTGCTTCTTGACGAGCATACGGCAGCTCTTGACCCCAAGACCGCGGCAAAGGTACTTGAAACTACAGAAAAAATTGTAACAAAAAACAACCTTACCACCCTTATGATAACCCATAATATGAAGGACGCCATTGCATACGGCAACCGTCTTATTATGATGCACGAAGGCAGAGTGGTTGTAGACGTTTGCGGCGAGGAAAAGAAAAACCTTACTGTTGAACAGCTTATGGGACTTTTCTCCAAAACAAGCGGAAGCGAGATCGCAAACGATAAATTACTTCTTTCATAAAATTCACTTCAATCACCCCAAGAAGCCTAACGGCTTCTTGGGGACCCCGATAAGAAAAACACACCGAGAAGCTTCTTGGTGTGTTTTTTTGTGTCTTAACGTCGAACCGAGTAATATATTGATATTACGGAGGTTGATATTTTTTGGCAGAAATAATAAACGGAATTTTAATTCCCTTTGTGGGCACGGCTTTGGGTGCCGCCTGCGTATTCTTTTTAAAAGGCACGCTTAAAGACACTTTACGAAAAGCGTTTAACGGATTTGCCGCAGGAGTTATGGTAGCGGCATCCTTTTTCAGTCTTTTGCTGCCCTCTATCGAACAATCGGAAAGCCTTGGGGCCTTTTGCTTTTTCCCTGCGGTTTTGGGGCTTCTTGCGGGCTTTGGTTTTTTACTTTTACTTGATATTGTTATACCCCCCATAACCGAAGGCTGTGGGGCTTCCAACCGCCCCTCTATGCTGTTTTTGGCAGTAACCCTACACAATATACCCGAAGGAATGGCAGTAGGCGTGGTGCTGGCAGGGCTTGCGGCAGAAAATCCGCAGATAACCTCTGCTTCGGCATTGGCGCTGGCTTTGGGAATAGCGTTTCAGAATTTTCCCGAAGGGGCGATCATTTCCCTGCCTCTGCGGGCACAGGGAAAAGGAAGATTTAAAGCGTTTTTGTGGGGCGCATTATCCGGTGCGGCAGAGCCGGTGGCGGCGGTATGCACTCTTTTGCTTGCGGGGTTGGTAGTGCCTCTTATCCCCTACTTTTTGTCCTTCGCCGCAGGAGCTATGTTTTACGTGGTGGCGGAGGAGCTGTTAAAGGAAAATTCCCATATAGGCACTGCGTTTTTCGCTTTGGGGATCTCTCTTATGACCGTAATATCCTGCGCACTGTAATACTTGAAAACACGTTAAATTTGGTGTATAATGGGTCTACCCCATTAAAAGGAAGTACGTATAATGATTTTTGAAAAGCAGATAGAAAAAGTGTTCCGTTCCACTCTTTACCGCAGATGCGATGATGACGGAAGCACATTTTATTTTTCCCATAAGAATTTTAAAGGGTTATCCGCACAGCCTTACACCTTTGTTTCTTCTATGGGAAACACACTTAAAGGGTATTTTTATTCATACGAAAACCCGAATGAAGACAGACTTATAATCTTCGACCACGGTTTTGGCGGCGGTCACCGCTCTTATATGAAGGAAATAGAAATGCTGTGCAGACGGGGTTACAAGGTGTTTTCCTATGACCACACCGGCTGTATGGAATCCGAGGGGGACAACACAAACGGCTTTGCACAATCACTCCGCGACCTTGACGATTGCATTACAGCTTTGAAAAAGGACGGTAGCGTGAACACGGCGGATATTTCGGTTATAGGTCATAGCTGGGGCGGATTTTCCACAATGAATATCGCCGCTTTTCATCCCGATATTACCCATATTGTTGTGATAAGCGGTTTCGTTTCTGTGGAGGAAATGGTTAAACAAAACTTTGCAGGTCTGCTCAAAGGCTACAGAAAGCACATTTTCGGCGTTGAACAAAAAGCAAATCCCGATTACGTGCACTTTAACGGTGTAAACACCCTTTCAAAAACAAATGCAAAGGTTTTGCTTGTGTATTCTACCGACGACGCTTTGGTGAAAAAGGAAATACACTTTGATGCTCTTAAAAACGCACTTGCGGGTAAAGAAAATATAGAATTTCTTTTGGTAGAAAGCAAGGGACACAACCCCAATTACACGCAGGAAGCAGTTAAGCTTTTGGGCGAATTTGCAGATGCAAAAAGACGGGCAACAGAGAACGATGCTCTGCAAACGGCAGAACAAAAAGAAAACTTTAAAAATTCTTTTGACTGGGATAAAATTACCGAGCAGGACGAAAAGGTCTGGGAAAAGATATTTGAAGTTTTAGCAAAATAAAACAAAAGGCTCTGCGCACGCAGAGCCTTTGTCTTTTGTTTATTGTGAAACGGTATACAGAGAATAAAAATATCCTTTTTGGGAAATTAGCGTATCAAAGGAGCCCTGCTCCTTAAGGGTGCCGTTTTTAAGAGTAATAATGCTATCGTATTGTTTTAAAAGGGATTCATCAAGGTCGTGGGTGACAGTTATGCAGGTGATGCCCTCGAGCCCCAGAATGGACGAAGACACCTGAAACGCAGTTTCCGCATCCAGAGAAGCAGTAGCCTCATCGACCAAAAGCACGCTTGCTTTTTTTAAAAGGCTGCGGGCAATGGAAACCCTTTGCTTTTCTCCTCCCGAAAGGAAGCATCCATTTTCGCCGCAAATATAATTCTTTCCCTTTTCCTGCACAAGCGGGCTCAAGCCGGACAGCTGTATAGCGTTATCCACCTCCGATTCCGAAAAGTCACCGAACATGGTTATGTTATCTTTCAAAGAAGCGTTGAACACGAACACGTTTTGCTGAACAATGCTCTGCATATCGTAAAGCGCATCGCTGTTTATACAATTAAGTTCGGTATCATCGTAATAAATGCCACCGTCATAATTGTGGTAGGATGCCATAAGCAGGTTAAGCAGAGTGGATTTTCCGCTTCCCGATGTGCCTACGACAGCGTATTTTTTGCCTGCTTCAAAGGTAATGTTAAGGTTGTTCAGCACCGTCTTTTCGGGCTCGTAGCCAAAGGTGAGGCTTTTGAGGGTTATTCCCTTTTTAAGAGCGTTAACAGTTTCTTTGCCTTGGTCGGGACGGTTTTCGGCAAGAGCTGCGGAAATCTTTTCAACCAGCGCACGGGCGGAATTGTATTCCGCAAGGCAGGTGGGGATTACCGAAACGGGACTTATGATATAGTTCATCATCTGAACGAAAACCATTACGGTACCCGCAGTAACGCCTTTTCCGGAAAGAGCCAGATATGCGCCTGCCAAAAACACGCCGAGCTGTGCAATAAGACCTGCGATAGCGGCAAACATTTCTACCAAAACCAATATTTTATCTTTTTTGCACTTGGCTTTTGCAAGGCTTTGTACGTTTTCGGTAAACATACGGCACATTTGCGTCTCTGCTTTAAAGGATTTTACCACTGTAAAACCGCCTATAAAATCCTTTAACGAAGCAGTATACTTCTGGTTTGTATCCGAAACCATTTTTTCCGCCGCCGATGCTCTTCCGCCCGTAAGAATAGCCGCCAGAACAGGCATAAAGGAAAGCAAAACCGCAATAAGCGTGAGCATAGGGCTGTACCATATCATCATTATGATTGCGCCGATAAGGGTGGGTACACATTCGGTTATGACAAAAATATTTAAAAGATACCCCTTCTCCACCGCAGCGATATCGTTTGTAAGGGCGGATACGTAAAGAGATGAGCTTTCGTTTGAAAAAGCGGATATTTTCTTTTCGGCAAGAATACCGAATATGTATTCTTTATACTGTGCGATCCCTCTGGCAACGAATTTCGGCTTGGTATGATATATGATAAAATACGCAAACGCCGTGCCCGCAATAAGGCAAGCGGTGACAAGGGCAATCTCTGTAATTGTATAACCCGTATCGTTCCCGCCGACAAGATCGGTTATCTGCTGTATGAGCCACGCCACCGCAAGGTTTCCGACAGATGTCAACAGCGAAACACAGATCATAAACACCAGCAAGCCCTTGTTCCCTTTATAAAATTGCTTTACGAAAGGGCGTGTATTGGTTTTGTTCATTTTCTCTCTCCTTTAATATCCTGCCATATTCGGGCACAAACATCGTTTTGTTCAACTTCTGCTTCTACCGTCGCTACCGCAGATTTATCCAGGTCATCATAGGCGGCGACGGTTTCGGATATCTTGAATAAAAACTTGATATTTTCAAGCTTATAGACAGGTGCATCATCAAAGGCACGAGCCATATCGTATGCTATGCGCAGGTAATGATAAACTTCTTCCCCGTTTCCCGCTTTTTGCGCCAACACGGCGCAGGTTCCGTAGCAGGGGGCTATAATACGATCAAGACAACACACGGAATCCTTTTGTATTTTAAGCCCTTCAAGAGTGTGGGCAAGCCACAAAAAAGCTTCCTTTGCCAACAAATAATTGCCGTTTTTATTGTAATAATTGCCGTACGCTATCATAGTATGGGCAGACGCATTAACTATCCCCATCAAAGCGCGGTCCGAATAGGGCTCCGCTTCCTTGGAAGAAAAATCGTCCAACGCATGGGTCATGGCGATAATCGGGTCGTTTACACCGCACACGTTGTATTTTTTGAGTATTTCCAGCCCTTTTTCCTTTTTGCCCAACGAGATATAGCATCGGGCGATCAAGTTGCGGATAAAGGGTTCGCTTATGTCAGAGTCTGTGTTTTGGGACAAAAGGAGTATAGACCGTTCTGCCAGTTCGATACCTCGGTTTATGTATCTTTCGTTCTTGTCTTCCATACCTGCCATCGAGTATAATTCACCTGCACGGTAGATAATACCAAAATCGTTTGGATAACGCAAAACGGCGATTTCCGCTTCACGCATTGCTTCGGCGTAGTTTTTGTCGCTTTGAAGGCGGTGTATTCTTTCTTCGCCGGTTTTGGCTCCGCTGTTCATCACTTCATACCCTACGAGAACATCAAGGGAAATATTAAACAGTTGTGCCATACTAAGGAGCACGCCCAGTTCGGGAATGCTTTTTCCGTTTTCCCATTTGTACGCCGCGCCAACGGTAACGCCCAACGCCTCGGCGAGCTTCTCCTGAGTGATCCCTCTCTCTTTTCTTAAACGTTTTATATTATCTGCAAGTTTCATTTTTGCCACACCTCTTCCATATCTTTATTATACCTGCGGTAACACGGAATTTCAACGCATTACCATTATAATTATACTATATTTTTTTAGACTGACGGTGTGGGTAAAGAAAAACCGACAAAAAAGGCTCTGCATACGCAGAGCCTTTTCGTTTAAATATGATTATTTATGATTCTTTAAAAGTCCCAGTGCTTTTACAAATTCCATTACCACCAGGGGCACGAGAATGAGTCCCAGAGATACCGCATACAGATACCAGGGAAGCATAACCAGATTAAATGCAACGGAAACGGGGGTAAACAGAACTATTGCCATTAAAACGATAGCAACAGCCGCCGCCTGATTAAGCTTTTTGTTGCCGAAGAATCCGATACGGAACAGAGAACGATCGGACCGCATATTATATGCCTGAACGATCTGAGAGAATGCAAGCACCATAAACGCCATGGTCTGACCTGCGGTTTCGCCAACGTAGTGATTACCGATAGCGTATGCAGCCAAAGCGAGAATACCGAACATTATACCCTGAAGCACGATACGCACACCGTAGCCGTGGGCAAACAGGCCTTCGTTTTTGGGTCTGGGAGGAACGTCCATAATATCCTTTTCCGTAGGCTCCATACCCAGAGCGATGGCAGGAAGTCCGTCTGTGATAAGGTTTATCCAGAGGAGCTGCATAGACATAAAGGGGGATTTGTGCCAGATAAGCATTGCTGTGAATACTGCCACAACTTCGCCGAAGTTGGTGCCCAAAAGGAAGCCAACTACCTTTTTGATATTTGTGTATATGCCTCTGCCCTCTTTTACTGCGTCAACAATAGTGGCAAAGTTATCGTCGGAAAGAGTCATATCCGAAGCGCCCTTGGCAACGTCCGTGCCCGTAATACCCATTGCACAGCCGATATCGGCGGCTTTGAGTGCGGGAGCGTCATTTACGCCGTCGCCCGTCATAGAAACAACGTGGCCCTTCTTTTGCCAAGCCTTTACAATACGTATCTTGTTTTCGGGGGAAACGCGGGCGTAAACCGAAATGTCCTCTACGCAGGCGTCAAGCTGTGCTTCTGTCATTTCGTCCAGCTCGGTGCCGGTAATGGCGCGCTGACCGGGACGGAGTATGCCCAGTTCTCTTGCTATGGCAGACGCGGTGATAATGTGGTCACCGGTGATCATAACGGGGCGTATGCCTGCACGGAGGCAGGTGGCAACCGCCGCTTTTGCTTCGGGACGGGGCGGGTCGATCATACCCAGAATACCCATAAAGGTGAGTCCGTTTTCCAAGGTTTCGGTGGTTATTTCCGAAGGAAGCTCATCTATAACCTTATATCCCACCGCCAAAACACGCAAAGCATCTGCGCTGAGCAGTTCTGTAAACCGTTTTGCTTCGTCAATATTGCCGCTTACGCAACGGGATGCCATTACGTCAAAAGCGCCTTTTACGATAACGGTTATCTTTCCGTCTATATTGTTAACGGAAGTCATTAACTTTCTGTCTGAATCGAAGGGAATTGTCGCCAAGCGGGGATAAGCGGAATTAAGCTCTTCCTTGGACATACCGTTATTATACGCCGCAAGGACTATGGAAGTTTCCGTAGGGTCGCCGATATGGGTAACCTTATCAGCTTCCACCAGAACGGAACCATCGGAGCAAAGGGTAGCGTACGCAAGAAGCTTTTTCATTTGCTCGCTGTTGTTAAGAGATATATCCTCGGAATTCTCTTCACCTTCTACCCAGCCTTTTACCAGTGTCATACGGTTTTGGGTGAGCGTACCGGTTTTATCCGAACAGATAATAGAAGCGCCGCCAAGAGTTTCTACTGCGGGAAGACTGCGGATAACCGCGTTTTTCTTTGCAAGGCGCTGTACGCCGATGGAAAGCACGATAGTTACTATGGCAGGCAAGCCTTCGGGGATAGCGGATACCGCAAGGGAAACCGCTGTCATAAAGATTTCCAAGGGCTTAAGATCGTTAATAAGACCTACAACAAATATTACCACGCATATACCTATGGCAAGCAGACCAAGGTATTTGCCAAGTTTTGCAAGCTTTTTCTGCAAGGGTGTCTGTGTATCCCCTTCACCGCTGAGCAGGGCTGCTATTTTGCCCATTTCCGTATCCATACCGATAGCGGTTACGACCGCTAAAGCTGTACCATAGGTAATGCAGCAGCCGGAATAGACCATATTGCTTCTGTCGCCGATAGGGGCGTTTTCCTCCACTACCGCGCCTGCGTCCTTTTCCGAGGGGACGGATTCGCCGGTGAGGGCGGATTCTTCGCTCTTAAGGGATGCGGAAGTAATAAGGCGGGCGTCTGCGGGAACGAAATCCCCCGCTTCCAGTTTAATAATATCGCCGGGCACCAGAGCGGACGCCATTACGATCTGTTCTTTTCCGTCACGTATGACGCGGGAATGGGGGGCGGACATATTTTTGAGCGCCTCCAAGGCTTTTTCTGCCTTGTTTTCCTGAAAAACACCTAAAATGGCGTTTACCACAACGATAACGAGGATAAGGGCAGGTTCGAAAAATCCCTTCGCCTCCCCTTCAAGAATGGCAACGACGAAGGAAACCGCCGCCGCGGCAAGAAGAATGAGGATCATTACGTCCTTGAACTGATCGAGAAATTTTAAAAACGTACCTTTTTTCTTTTTGCCCTTAAGGACGTTTGCGCCGTACTGCGCCTGACGGGACGCGACCTCTTTTGCGGAAAGTCCGTTTGCTCCGTCTGTCTGCAGGGTTTCTATTACCTTTTTGGTTTCTATGCTGTAATATTCCATTTATTCCCTCCGTTTTAAAAAACGAAAACACAAATTTTTACATTCGAGCTTATTCAGTATTATACTACCCATATAACAATTTGTCAAGCAGAGGCGAAAAAACATAAAAACAAACAATAAATCCTTATAATCTTTATATTTATTATGTATTTTACCGTTGAAAAATATGATTATATGGAGTATAATTGTTTGGTTGAAATTATGACAGAAAAGAGAGAAAATATACTATGATAATTTTGTTTGAAATAGCAGTTGCCCTTTTTGCAGGACTTTTAATGTCCCGTCCCGCAAAGAAGCTTGGTCTGCCTGCAGTAACCGGTTATCTTATCGCAGGTCTGCTTATCGGCCCCTTTGTTTTGGGACAGCTTGGCATAGAAGGTCTGGGCTTTACCACAAGCGAACACGTGGAAAGTCTTGGAATTATTTCCGACGTGGCTTTGGGCTTTATCGCTTTTGCTATCGGTAATGAATTCCGTGTTTCCCAGCTTAAGCAGATAGGCAAGCAAGCTACCGTTATTGCCATATTCCAGGCTGTTACCGCCACCCTATTCGTTGATGCGGCGCTTATAGGACTTCACTTCCTTATGCCCGATAAGCTTTCTATCGCTACCGCTATCACGCTGGGCGCTATCGCTACCGCTACCGCCCCTGCCGCAACCCTGATGGTTGTTAACCAGTACAAAGCAAAGGGTAAGCTTACAGATATTTTGCTTCCCATAGTTGCGTTGGACGATGCGGTGGGACTTATCGTGTTTGCGGTATCCTTCGGTATTGCAAAGGCGCTTAACTCCGGCGCGGCTTTAAGTATCTTTACCGTTGCAATAAATCCCCTTATAGAGATCATTGGTTCTCTGCTTTTGGGTACTCTTATCGGTATTCTGTTTAACTTTTCCGAAAAGTTCTTCTTCTCCCGTTCCAAGCGTATGTGTATTTCCATTACTTACGTATTTCTGGCGGTGGCAATATCCATGCTTCATTTCCACGTTCCCGGAACGGAATTGGAGATCGGCTTCTCTCCCCTTCTCGTTTGTATGATGCTGGGCACTGTATTCTGCAACCTGTGCGTATTCTCCGAAGAACTTATGGCAAAGGTTGACAGATGGACCGCACCCCTCTTCGTACTGTTCTTCGTTATCTCCGGTGCAGAGCTTGATCTGAGCGTATTTACCGATTGGGCGGTTATCGTTATCGGCGTAGTTTATATAGCATTCAGAAGCGCGGGTAAGATCTTCGGTGCAAACATAAGCTCCAAGTTTATGAAATGTGTTCCCAGTATTCAGAAATATCTGGGTATCACCCTTCTTCCCCAGGCAGGCGTTGCTTTGGGTATGTCCGTTACCGTTGCCGCAGAATTGGGCGCAGACGGCGCGATCATCCGTAATATAGTATTGTTTGCCGTATTGGTTTACGAGCTGTTCGGTCCTCTTATGACCAAGATAGCACTCACCAAAGCAGGCGATATTCAGCCCAAGGAGTTGCAGCCCGTTAAGCACTCCAAAGACGAAAAACCCGTTTGGTAATTGAAACTGCCTAAACTGCGCAGAGCGAAACGCAAAAGAGTTTAATACGTAATTACAAATGCGAGAGATCTTAGTTTATCTCTCGCATTGTTGTTTTTTTAATATGTAGGAATTTGTCAAAAAACAAATTCCTTTTCATTTTGCGTTTCTTAACGCTTTTACGCGGTAGGCAGTACAATCGTACAGCTCTACGCGCGTAAAAGACGTTTTCTGCTTTGTTTATACAGTTCCCCGCTTCAGCAATACTCTCACTACTACAGCCGTGAGTTTTGCGAATGTTTTTATTGCGGTTTCTGGATAAAACCGTTATAATTGTTTTGGGAATTGCAAATGTTTTTTGGCTTTGTTATGCTAAGCACACAGGAGGAGAAAAATATGAAATATATTAATGCAAGCGAAATACTTCCGAAAGAGCTGCTTAACCAAATAAAAGTCTTTGCTGCGGGAAAGTTGTTATATATTCCCGCAGACACGGAAAAGAAGGCGTGGGGCGAAAAGAGCGGTGCGCGGGCAGGATATTCCGCCAGAAACAATGCAATAAAAGCAGGATTTTCAAAAGGAAAAGCGGTTGAAGTATTGGCAAACGAATATTTTCTTACTCCCGAAACCATTAAAAAAATTGTTTATGCGAAGGAGAAGAAAATGGAAAACAGACAATTTCCCGAAACAATGTTTGATTACACAATAACCCCGTCGGATGCGCCCGTACCCGTTATCCGTTTAGACAGACACCCCGTATACGATGTGGAATTCAAGGCAGGCGCAACAGCGCGCTTTGCATCGTATCCATACCCTTACAGGAGCATTGCGGACATAACCGAAGCCGCCGTTATAAATGAAACGGAGGTGCACGGTGAAAAAGGAATGCGAATAGAGGTTATATGGAACAAGGGCGAAGCGGAATACGAAAACCGATTTGCGGTGATCTCCCAAATAAACGGAGATACCTGCAAAAATCTTGCCTGCGAAACCCGAGAAAACGGCGTAACGCAGATTCACACATTTCTTGAAGGCGAACCTTTTTTCGAGGATTGGGGGTATGCTATGCCTCTGATTATAGAAAACAGAGGGTTGATATGCAAATGCGGTAACAGCATTTCCTTTTCCGAAAGTGGCGTTTGCTCAGATGCGGTGGGAAGATATACGGTTGCGATAAACGGAAAGGAATATGACACGGTTTTGGTGATCAACGTTAGTTGTATAGATGACGGCGTTTTGACAGAGGAATATATAGACCCCCACGGTAATTCTGTGCTGTTCCGCAGGTTTGACCGCGGCACATCCTCCCGCGTGCAAGGCGAACCCTGTTTTAAAGAATACCTGCCCGATTCGGAGCGTGTTTTCGTTAACGGCGAAGAATTTGTTTTGTGGATAGATACCATAAACGAAAACGTGTGTTAAAAAACAAAAAATTCGAAAAACTCACGTCTATAAAACTAAAAGTCTGCAGGGACTAATGTCTGTAGTACAAAAAGTTTCGCTGAAGCGAGGAACTGTATAAACAAAGCAGAATGAATTTTCACGCGCGTAGAGCTGTAGTAACCTACTGCCTACCGCGTGAAAATTTATAGAAACGCAAAATTAAAAGGAATTTGTGAAAAACAAATTCCTACATAATAAGAAACAACAATGCGAGAGATACAATAAAATCTCTCGCATTTGTAATTACGTATCAAATTCTTTTGCGTTTCGATCTGCGAAGTTTAGGCAGTTCCAATCAGAGAAGCCACTGGAGGGCGGCTCCGAAGAGCCCGCAGTCGCCTTTAAGCGGTGATATTACCACTTCCGCTTCGGGGAGCAGATGGGGACGGAGGCGGGAAAGGAAGCCTTCGCCTTCGTTGGTGATGCCGCCTGCGATGATGACCAGCTCGGGCATAAAGATTTTTACTATACTATCCAATGCCAGTGCAAAGGTTTCGAAATATTTGTTCAAAAGATGCTGTGCTATATTACAGCCTCTTTCAGCCGCAATAAAGGCAGTTTGTCCGTCAACGCCGCCCCGCTCTTCTGCCACAGCCGCAAGTATGGAGGCGGGATGGAACACCGTAGCCTCTGCGGTGTTGGCGGTAAGCGCCTTGGTGGAGCAATACTGCTCGAAACAGCCGTGAAGTCCGCAAGCGCAAGGCTTGGGATCGTAAATATTGATTACAAAATGTCCCAACTCCCCTGCTCTGCCGTTTTTGCCCACAAGCAGTTTTCCGTTACATATAATACCGCCGCCGATACCCGTGCCGACAGTGATCATTACAACGTCCTTTTTCCCTCTCGCAACACCTGCAAGATATTCGCCGATAACGGCGCAGTTTCCATCGTTATCCAGCATTGCGGGGATACCCAGAGCATCGGAAATAAGCTTTGCCAAGGGCAGATTGCGGAAAGGAAGGTTGCCTGCGGTGATAACTATACCGTTTTCACGGTCGATACGTCCTGCAGAGCCGATACCTACACGCTCGATAGGGTATTTTTCCATTATCTCCTTGGAAACGGCGATAATATCCTCTACGATAGCGTCCTGACCTGCGGTAACGCGGGTGCGCACCGAGGTATCGTATACGATTTCTCTTTTTTCGCTGTCAACGACACCTAATTTTACCTTTGTGCCGCCGATATCTATTCCCAAAAAATATGACATTTTTAAACTATCCTTTCGCCGCCGTAAAAAACAGCGGTAATATCAAAGTTTTTATCAAGCACAACTATATCTGCCCGTTTGCCCGTATCCAAAGAGCCGCGGGTGGTATCTCCGCAGGCGCGGGCAGGATTAAGGGATGCCATAACGGCTATCTCTGCGGGAGAAAAGCCCAGAGAAAACATATTTTTAACCCCGTCATACAGAGTTTTGGTGCTTCCCGCAATAGTTTTTTTATCGTCCGCAAGGCACAGACCGTCCTTTACGTAACGCACTCTGCCGTCAACGATATATTCACCGTCCCCAAGTCCCGCAAACACGCCGCTATCGCTTATCATGGTGATATTACCCGTTCCCTTGCACTTAACCGCCACCTTTATTGCGGCGGAGGAAACGTGGTAAAGATCGCAGATAAGCTCGCACTGTATTTCGGGGGTGGTGAGGGCATAGCCCAACACACCGGGGTCCCGATGAGTGAAGGGGCGCATACCGTTATACGTATGGGTGAGCCGTGTTGCGCCGAGAGAATGGGCTTTTTCTGCCTGCTCAAAGGTGGCATCCGTATGCGCCATAGAAACGGTTATGCCGTTTTCGGCGCAGTATTTTACGGTTTCAAACCCGTTCTCCGTTTCGGGAGCGAGGGAAACTATCTTTAACATTCCCCCACTCTCTTTTTGGAAATTTTTTATTACGTTTATATCGGGATTACGGAGCTTTTGTCTGTTCATGGCACCGATACGGGCAGGGTTTACGAAGGGCCCCTCCATATGAATGCCCAGCACACGCTCATCGTTTTGTTTTTTTATATTACGTGCCGCGGCGTACAGCTCCTCCTCGAAAAGAGAGCGTGTAGTTGCCAGCACGGCGGTAACACCCAGAGTACAAAGCTTATCAAGCCCTACGGAAAAATCCTGATCGGGTGAAGAAAACTCCGTGCCGAACGCACCGTGGTTGTGGGTATCTATAAAGCCGGGAAGCACGTAACAGCCGCTTGCGTCAAACACGCCGTTTTCCGAATTTTCGGTAATAACGCCGTTTTCAAAGCAAAGGTCTTTTGTTTTTAAGGTTTTGTCCGAGCAGAAAACTGCTCCGCCCGTTATTTTCATTTACCAAGTTCCTTTAACATCTTAACAAGGTTATCGTGGCCTGCCTGAATAGCGGGGAGAGTGTCTTCGATACCCTCGAACTCGATAGAGAAATATCCGTCGTATCCGGTAGAGCAAATTACGTTAAGGCACTGGAAGGTGGGGTTATCGCCCTGACCGAAGATGGTGGCACGGCGGTAGTTGCCCCCGCGGGAAAGGTTCCAGAATGCGCCGGGGTTGCGAGCCATACCGCTTCTGAACAAGCTGTCCTTGCAGTGAACGTGGCAGATAAGATCGGAAAGTGCGGCGGTTGCGTTGGCGCAGTTTTCGTCAACTCCGCCGAAATTGCCGATATCGCAAAGAAAACGGTAGTTTTTGTGGTTTACCGCATTGTATACCTTGCGGACACGGTCGCTATCCTGAAACAGTCTGCCGTGGTTTTCGCTGCAGGTCATAACGCCCTTGCTTTCGCCGTAAGAAGCAACCTCACGTATAGCGGGCGCCATTATCTCTACTGCGGCTTCGATAGTCTTTTCGCCCTCGTAGCCTTCGTAAAATCCCCAAGCCACGTCGTGACGCATCATGGTAACGCCGTTTTCTGCGGCAACGTCGATATGCTTCTTTACACGCTCAACCTCCGCTTCGGGGTTGGGAACAAGGAAGTTTGCGCCGGTGGTGTATATGGGGGCCTCAAGCCCTTTTTCTCTTATGTATTTAAAGATACGCTTTGCAAATTCGGGGTCGAGCTCGTTAAGAACGCACTCAAAACCGCTAGCGCCGATAGATGCCGCGTGGTCAACGGCGCCTTCCCAAGAAAGCGCGCCTGTATCAAGTAATCTGTGATAGCTCCAAGAGCTTATAGCTGTTTTCATATAATAACCTCTCTGCCTTCTTTACCGGAAAGATATATTGCATCCAGCATTTCCTGCATCTGGATAGCCTGCTCGATAGGATATCTTACTTCGCCGCCGTTAAGCACCTTGTCTGCAAAATGCTCGATCTCGGAAGCGAAACGGTCGTTATCCAAAACCTTAATGCTGTCTGTGGAAAGATAGCCTTCACGCTCGCCGTAAATGGTGAGGGGGCTTACGGTTGCGCCTGCCTTTGAACCGCAAACAAGAGTGGAGCTTCCGTCGGGAGCGTTTATAGCCCAAGTTGCTTCAAAGGAAAGCATTGCGCCGTTTTCGAAGTGAATAACGCCCATACCGGAATCTTCTACGTTGAACTGATTATCGGGGCAAGGAGTGCCCTTCCACTTGGTTACGCCCTTGGTCTGGTAATCGCCTATCTTGGTGTTTACGATAGCGCTTACACGGGTAGGCTTGGGAGTGCCCATAAGATACCAAGCCGCGTCTATGCCGTGGATACCGATATCATAAACGGGACCGCCGCCTGCGTGCTCAAGATCGGTAAACCAGCCGGTGGGAGTTCCTCTGCGGCGTACGTATGCGGTCTTGCCGTAGTAAACGTCGCCCAGCTCGCCTTTTTCGTACAGTTCGCGGATATAGCAGTTTGCGTTGCCGAATCTGCCGGGAACTGCCAGCATAAATCTTACGCCCGCATCCTTAACAGCCTTTTCCATTGCTCTTGCTTCATCTGCGCTGCGAGCCATAGGCTTTTCGCACAGAACGTGCTTGCCTGCGTTTGCGGCGGCGATACATACGGGAGCGTGGCCGTTGTTCCAGGTGCAGATATCTACAGCGTCGATCTCTGCTTCTGCGCACATCTCTTCTACGGAGGTAAAGTAAGGTACGCCTAATTTTTCTGCGGCAACACGTGATCTTTCTTCGTTAATATCCGCAATAGCAACGACGCGCGCGTTGTTTATCTTTGCGTAACCGCCTGCGTGGCCGTTTGTGTATATATTACCTGCGCCCACAACGCCCATACGCAAAGTGGTCTGGGGGTTAAGGGTCTTGAAATATTCTATGCTCTGTCTTGCGCATTCAAGGCGGGAAAGTCCCATAGAGGGTTCGTCCTGCTCGATAACTATCCATTCAACTCCGCTGTGTCTTGCGGCGCAAAGGAGAGAATCTATATCCTGCAAGCCCTTGCCCAGAGGACGGAATTCAAAGGAGCTTTCCTCTTCCGGAGAAGCGTTATCGTCGATACCGATAAGGTTGTACAGCTTACCTGCCTTGCCTTCGGATTTATAATAATCCTTAAGATGCAGTACGGGGGTTCTGCCCTTGTAGGAACGGAGGTATTTACCTACGTTTACCCCTGCGACAGCCGCCCAGCAGGTATCCAGCTCCAAGCCCAGCTCGGGGGCGGAAGCAAGGAAGATATCCAAGCCGTATTCGCCGTCTACCTTCTTGAATTCAAAATCGTGGTTGTGGTACTGGAGAGGAAGTCCGTTTTCCGCGCACTTTTTGGCGAGTTTTTTAACGTCCTCCACGCACTTTGCAAAGCCCGCGTTGCCGGGACGGCGCTCCTCTTCAAGATAAGGAACTACTATGTACTGAACGCCTACCGTTTTGTAATCTTCAATGATCTTGTCTGTGTCTGCAAGAAGCGCGGAAATAGGAACGTGGGCAGAAATGGGGGTAAGCCCAACCTCGTTCAGATACGCCTTCATCTGCGCAGGTTCAACACCGTAAAGGCCTGCCAGCTCTACGCCGTCATAGCCCATTTCCTTTACCGCTTTAAGGGTGGAAAGAACGTCTTTTTCCATATCCGTTCTTATGGAATAAAGCTGTAACGCTACGGGAAATTTCATAATACATAATCTCCTTTTTATATAAGAAAAATTTATTGTTTTTACGCTTTGAGTTTAGCACAAAAGGAATAAAAATACAACCTTTTTGTAAAGAATTTATGCTTGCAAAAAGCAAAAAACTTGTTTGTTTTTTTACACAAAATCTGTGCGCTCTTTTCTACACATCATACAATTGAAATAAGCCTTATGCAAACTTGTGTTTTACAAGCACGAAGAAAACGGAAAGCAGTTTTACGTTCATGAAGAATATCATGCAGACCATGTTGATGTGGAATCGGATGTTCCCCCTTATATTTTCGTAGCAGCGATGTATAACGGCGTGGCTTATCGTGTTACTATTGGCAGTCCTACCGAAAGATACACCTTGGAACAGCTTATGGAAATTAAAACCGAGCCTTACGTTCCCGAAGAAGCAGAATAGAAATCAACCCTATACAAAACCAAAAGCTCCCGAAAAATCGGGAGCTTTTTGTGTGATGTTATTCAAGCTCGAACGCGCCGGTATAAAGGCGGTAATAGGTGCCTTTTTCGGCGATAAGCTTTTCGTGGTTGCCCCGTTCGATGATCCTGCCCTTATCCAGCACCATAATAACGTCGGAGTTTCTTACGGTGGAAAGGCGGTGGGCGATAACGAACACGGTTCTGCCGTGCATAAGGGCATCCATACCCCTTTGAACGATAGCCTCCGTACGGGTATCTATGGAGGAGGTAGCCTCGTCCAGTATCATAACGGGCGGATCTGCCACGGCGGCGCGGGCTATTGAAAGAAGCTGGCGCTGACCTTGGGAAAGTCCGCTTCCGTCACCGGAAAGCATTGTATCGTACCCCTTGGGAAGCATACGGATAAATCCGTCCGCGTTGGCAAGACGCGCGGCGGCGATACACTCTTCATCGGTAGCATCGGGTCTGCCGTAACGGATATTTTCCATAACCGTGCCGGTGAACAGATTTACATCCTGAAGCACCACACCCAAAGAACGGCGGAGATCGTTTTTGCGTATCTTATTGATATTTATGCCGTCGTAACGTATCTTGCCGTCGGCAATATCGTAAAAGCGGTTGATAAGGTTGGTGATAGTGGTTTTGCCTGCACCCGTTGCGCCTACAAACGCTACCTTCTGACCGGGTTCGGCATAAAGGGAAATATCGTAAAGCACCTGCTTTTCTTCCACATAGCCGAAATCCACGTTTTCCAGCACCACGTTGCCCTTAAGCTCGGTATAAGTAACCGTTCCGTCTGCCTGATGAGGATGCTTCCAAGCCCACAGACCTGTTTTTTCTTCTGTTTCCGTAAGCACGCCGTCCACGTATTTTGCGTTGACGAGGGTTACGTAGCCATCGTCGGCTTCGGGCTTTTCGTCAAGCAGGGCGAACACGCGCTTTGCGCCCGCCATTGCCATGGCGATGGAGTTTACCTGATTGGATATCTGGGAAATGGGGCGCATAAAGGATTTGGTGAGAGTGAGGAAGGAAACGATCATACCCAAAGAAAGCGCGTTGAACACAGAGGGATTTTCCTTTGTGATAAACTTAAAAAGACTTTCTATGGAGAAATTGAGGCTTATATCCTTGTTTATACAGTAAATGGCGATAGCGCCGCCTGCGATAGCGATAACAACGTAAAGCAGATGGGAAAATGCGTTCATAAGCGGTCCCATCATATTACCGAACTTGTTTGCCTCGGTAGCGTTTTTGCAAAGCTCATCGTTTATTTTATCGAACTGCTCTTTGCATATCTCCTCGCGGTTGAAGACCTTTACAACCTTCTGGCCGTTTACCATTTCTTCTATAAATCCGTTTTCTTTACCCAATGATTCCTGCTGGCGCATAAAGTATTTGCCCGCGTTTTTGCCTATCTTGCCGATAACGCCCGTGGAAAGCAGGAGCAGTAAAACAGAAAGCAGAGTGAGCCAAACGGAATTATACAGCATAGAGAACACCACGGAAATTATGGTGAACACAGAGGATATGGTTTGGGGGATAGTCTGGGAAACCAACTGGCGGATAGTATCCGTATCGTTGGTATAATGGCTCATAACCTCGCCGAAGGAATGGGTATCGAAATACTTGACGGGCAGTGTCTGCATATGGTTGAACATATCGTCACGTATAGTCTTGAGTATGCCCTGAGAAACCTTTGCCATTATAAAGCTTTGCAAAAATCCCGAAACCAGACCCACGCCGTATATTACCGCCATACCCATTAACGCGGTAAGCAGTGCGGCAAACAGCTCCTCTGTGGGGTTTTTGGCAAGAGGGCCTATATATTCATCCACCAGAGTCTTTAAAAACAAGGCGGATGCAACGGAAACCGCCGCGGAAAGTATTACAAAAAACAGTACCAGCGCTACTCTGCCCCAATAAGGACGAAAATATTTTATAAGACGCTTTGCGGTGGTCTTATCCAGAGGGACCTTTTTGCCGCCCATAGCTCTGCCTCTGGGTCCGGGACCGTGAACGGGACGGGATTGTTCCTGCTTGCTCATTCTTTGTCCCCTCCTTTTACCTGAGAATTGTATACCTCGCGGTAAACTTCGCTGTTTTCCATAAGATATTCGTGGTTGCCGCAAGCGGAAATTTTACCGTCATCAAGGACGATTATCTTATCCGCATCCTGCACCGAGCTTATACGCTGGGCGATAATAAGCTTGGTGGTATGGGGAATTTCTTCGCGGAAGGCTTTGCGGATAAGCGCATCCGTACGGGTGTCCACCGCAGAGGTGGAATCATCCAGAATAAGTATTTTGGGCTTTTTGAGCAGGGCGCGGGCGATACAAAGACGCTGCTTTTGTCCGCCGGAAACGTTTGCGCCTCCTTGCTCGATCATAGTATCGTACTTTTCGGGGAAGGTCTGTATAAATTCGTCTGCGCAGGCAAGACGGCATACACGCTCCAATTCCTCGTCCGTTGCTTGCGGGTTGCCCCAGCGCAGGTTTTCTTTTATAGTACCGGAAAACAACTCGTTTTTCTGAAGCACCATCGCCACGTTATCACGCAGGGTGGTTATATCGTAATTGCGCACATCCTCGCCGCCAACCTTAACGGAGCCTGAAAGTACGTCGTAAAGGCGGGGGATAAGGGAAACGAAGGTGGATTTGGAAGAACCGGTACCGCCGATAATTCCCACGGTTTCGCCTGAATTTATCTTAACGGAAACGTTTTCAAGACACTTTTTGTCCGCATTCTTTGAATAGGAAAAGCTTACGTTTTCGAACTCTACAGAGCCGTCTTTAACCTCGTAAAGGGGGGATTCGGGGTTGACGATATCGCTTTTTTCGTTAAGTATCTCAACCACGCGCTCTGCAGAGGCTTTGGACATCGTGATCATTACGAACGCCATAGAAACCATCATAAGAGAGGTGAGTATCTGGGATGCGTAGGTGATGAGAGAGGTGAGCTGACCTACGGAAAGTCCCCCCGCTATATCCCCGTTGCCGCCGCTTTGGGCGATAACCTTTGCGCCGAACCAGGCGAGAACCAGCACGGTTGCGTACATACAGCCCTGCATTACGGGGTTATTGAAGGCAAGTATCTTTTCCGCACGGGTGAAATCCGAATAAATGCGGTTTGAAATTGCGCCGAATTTTTGTTTTTCCGTCTCTTCACGGGTAAAGGATTTTACAACTCTTATGCCCCGCAGATCTTCTTCCACCACTTCGTTAAGCTTGTCGTAGGTTTTGAACACCCGCTGAAAAATGGGGTGGGCAAACTTCATTATTAACAAAAGCGCACCCGCAAGCACGGGAATGGTTATAAAGAAAATGAGAGAAAGCTTAAAGCTGATACGCGCCGCAAAGACAAAGGACCATATTATCATCATAGGGCTGCGGACAGCCATACGGATGATCATCTGGTACGCCATGGTTACGTTGTTTACGTCCGTAGTAAGACGGGTAACGATACCGCCGGTGGAATATTTGTCTATATTGGTAAAAGAGAAATTCTGTATGTTATAATACATATCGTGGCGCAGGTTGCGGGCAAGACCTGCAGAAGCGGTTGCGGCGTATTTTGCGGCGAGAAAACCAAAAAGCATTACCAAAAACGCGCTTACTACAAGGATAATTCCGTATTTAAGTATGACAGGCATATTCGCCTGCTCTATGCCTTTATCTATGAGGGTTGCTGTAATATAGGGAATGAGCACCTCCATTACCACTTCCAGAGAAACGGTAACCGAGGTAAGCAGGGACGGCTTTTTGAATTCCCGTATACACGCGGCGAGTCTTTTTATCATATTATACCTCTATATCTTGGTTTCAAATCTTTTTCTGCACTTGGGGCAGGAAACGGTGTGTCTGCCCTTCTTTTTGGGAAGGCGCAGGGTTGCTTTACAATGGGGGCATTTTTTGTAAACGTGGGTCTTGCGATCCCTGAACTGGGCTTTTTTGCGCTTGAAGAAGGAAACTATCTTTCCTCGGAAAGCAAGGTATTTTGCGTTTTCCGCCCGTCTTTTATATACGTTTCTGGAAAGCACACGGAACACCGCATAGCCCAGCAGAGCGTAATAAATGAGGGAAAGGGCGGAGGACACCCAAAAATTGCGGACAAAAATGGCGACCACCGCCACGGCAAAGGATGCCCACACGCATACGCGGAAAAGGTTATCCGGTCCGTTTCTGCCCAGCATAAAATTATATAATTTCTGACCTAATCTTCTGAACATTTTATTTTGTCAATTCTCCTTGAATGTTGTTTTTCATACGCTCTATATAACTGCAGAACAGATCAAGCTCCTCCCCGGTAAATCCTTTTACCAAGGTTTGCTCCACCACGTATTTATCGTCTTTCACAAGATCCACTATCTGTTTGCCCTTTTCCGTGAGCACAAGTCTTTTCAGTCTTGCGTCCCCTTCTACGCTTTCGCGGCGGATAAAACCTTTTTTCTCCATAAGTATTACCACCTTTGAGGCGGTGGAACGGGTTATGCAGAATTCTTTTTCAAGATCTCTTTGAAAAACATTATCGTGGCAGGAAAGATACAAAAGTATCCACGCATTTGAACCGGTTGCGGTTTCCACAAAGCTTTTGTTTAATTTTAAGGTTATAAACCTCATTATGAGGTTGGAAAGGGAGCGTATCTCCTTCCCCGCGGTGCTTATACCGTCATCGGGCGGGGTAACGCCTTCTCTGAGCTTTGGTTTCATATATTTTCTCCTTGTAGGAAATCGGATTGTCGCATATCAAACAATTTCGCTTGTGATTATACCAAATCTTTCTCCCCCCGTCAATAGCTTTCACAGTTTATTTACAAGAAATACGCAACCGTTTTTACCGCACAACTTAAGCAAAACAAAATCCCCGCATACGCGGGGTTTTGGCTTATTCACCCAGCAGCGCTCCAAGCTCCTTACGCTGTTCCTGTGTGTATTCGTATATCGTTGATTTAAAATATTTTGTTTCCACAAAATCTTCCTTGAAAGCATCGATTATTTTAAGCGCGATTCTGAATTGCGAATCCGCCTTTTCGTTTTCTCCGTTATCTTTCAAGTGTTTGCCCGCAATGATGAGCATATCTATCAAATCTTCTGCGGAAATGTTTTTGTGCTTTTGCGCCGCTTCGTACATTTCATCGTCTTCAAGAAGATGTGCAGCCACACCAAGCTTTGAAAAGTATATTTCGGGGATGTGTTCAATAGCGTCTTTTGCTAATTGATATTCACCCTTTGCCTTGTATGCTTCAGCCATAATACGATATGCATCGAAGCGCACGTCATCATGTTTTGTGCTTTCTACAAGTGCCTTTCCGACGGTGATGACTTCGTCATTCTTGCCCAACTCCGAAAGCACACCAATAAGACAGTTAAGTAAAATATCATTGCCCGGATATTTTTTCAATCCGTCACGTATTACCTGCTCTGCCTTTGCCTTATCGGCATACCAATACTTGCTGTATTCATCAACGATTGCATCGACATTTTTCTCAATCTCGTAAAGATTGAAATCAAAAAGCTCGTCTGTAGAAACGCTAAAGAAAGAAGCAATCGCAGGTATCATCGTTACGTCGGGCATAGTGTTTCCGTTTTCCCATTTGGAAACCGCCTGAAAAGATACGCCAAGATAATTTGCGAATATTTCTTGAGATATGTTTTTCTCTTTTCTTAAGGATTTTATTTTTTCTCCGAGTTTAATCATTTTAATTCCTCCAAAACATTTTTGGATCAGCGCTTATCCTGATGCTATTATAACGCATTTACAAACAAAAACAATAACTCGTTTGGAGAGAATTTTTCTATCTGCGGTTGAACATAGCGTCGCCGCCGAGCAAAAACCGGCTCGGCGGCAGGGCATATTAATGGGCGTTTCCGTCCGGCGTTGAGTTATACAGCAGATCGGCAAGGGATAACAGCAAAACAATGTTTTTGTTTGTATGCGGCTGATACACGGTAACACTGCCGTCATTCAGAGCAACCGTCTTTACCGTAACAAGACCGAGTAGCCGTAACGAAGATATCATATCTTCAAAGCTTTGATCGCCGATACCGAACGTTGAGCAAAAAGAAATTCTGTCATACGTCATAGCTTGGTTATTTGGGATTTTTGACATATTATTGATAAAGCTCATCACAGACGGCTTTGACAATTCTTTGAACACCTCGTTGAGCGAACCTTGCGATTCTTCGCATAGAACCACCGTATCGGTATCTACCGCGGCAAACACGCGTGGGTGATTTGATCTGTTTGAAAAAACAGCCGTGAGGTTTCTTTTGAGTAGCGTTGAATAGGTTTCTCTGCCTTCAAAACTTACGTTTTCGAAATATTTTCGATATCTGCCGATCAGGATGCTTTCGCACACGCGAAAGACTCTTTCGGACACCTCTTCTTTTTCGCCAAATTCAAAATACGTTTGCAGTTTTTCCATCAAGTCTTTTTCCGGCATTCCCGTTCTGCCCATAAGCGTATCCACAGAAACGTTAAACAAGTCAGCCAAACCGATCAACATTTCGGCGGTAGGCTCGCCTTCGCCGCTTTCCACGCGGGAAATGTTTTGGGGCGTGGTAAAAAGCTTTTCCGCAACCTCTGTTTGCGTAAAGCCGAGACGTTTGCGAATATTTTTTATGCTTTTTCCGATACTATCGCTCATCGGTAACCTCCCCTTTCTTTAAACAAAAGAATTGCCGAAAGCACCACGTTTTTTAACATATTGGTTTCATTATAAGGAAAATAACTGTACATTTCGGTTTCTTTTCCGTTTAACATTACGGTTTCTTTCTGAATCACCGTTTCCCGTGAGGCGTAATTCATTGAAAACAAGAATTCAACAAAGCGTTTTGCGTTTTCATTTTCGGTTTCTGTTTTTGCAACCAGATGATCCAGCGTGAACGAAACGTTTTCGTTGGTGTTTAAAAAGAATTTTACCAGTCTGTCTGCCCCGTCAAGACACAAGACCTCGAAAAGAATACGCGCTTTCGGATAACAGGCTTCAACAAGTTCATCAAACTTATCGGATTCGCAATGCGTCATAGTGCTTATATAAAAATTTTCGCACAAGTAATTTATTGCGCCGTATGCTCTGTTTATCAAATGGCATTGTGGACGATCGTCGTCATTTTCGATCAAGGAAATGAGTTCATCGGAAATTTCTTTTAACGCCTCATCGGAATAGCACCCGCTGTCACTGTTATCCCTCTCCTGCATTCCCAAAACCATATACGAAAACAAGTGTTGAACGTCGGGGATATGGTATGCGTGGTCATAACCGTATTTTCTGACAATAGCTTTTATATCAACGCTCTTTTCGGATATTCTTCCAAACAGCTCGTCAATACCGATTTCATATACGTCTGCGATTGCGGGCAGCAGGTCTGCCGATGGCAGTGATTCGCCGTTTTCCCATTTTGAAATAACCTTAGGGTTAATATTAAGCTTTGTTCCGAGTTCAGCTTGTGTTAAACCGCTGTTTATTCTTAGCTCTTTTAATTTTGCGTTTAAATTGTTCATACGAATGCTCCTGAAGATATATTTCGTAGCTACACCCTTATAATACCGCCAAAGACACAACGAGTCAAGAAATTTATAGTTTACTGTTCCACGTTTTATGGAATAAAGCGTTGAACTACACCCAGAATTGTTTTTTGCGCTGATCTGCCGGAAAAATTTATGAACGAATATAAAATGTACGTTTGCGCATTTGTAAACTGTGTGTTTTTATGCCCGATATTTACAATTTGGTAACAATAATACAACAAAACGTTGAAAAATCTTTGTTACCATTTTCTTGCAAAACAAAAGGAGGAAAAAACAAATGGAAAAATTATTATTACTCTTGTTTGCGGTATTGTTTATGTTTTCTGCCTGCACGGGAAGTCTTCCCACGCCCGAAGAAAGCAACGCGGACAACAGCAAGCCCCAGACAGAACAAAGCGTTCCCGAAAACGAAAGCGACTTACCTGAAGATACGTCTGATGATATAACGATAATTGACCCTGTTGTATCTCCCGACGGAAAGCTTACACTCACCCTGTCCGAAGATGAGATATACGTAACCGACGAAGAGGGCGGTAAAAAGACGCTTGATCTGACCCTCTGCCCCGAAAACACCTCTGCTTCCGCAGCCCTGTGGAGCGAGGACGGAATATACATAACCTTTACGGGAGAAAAGGACACCATTGTGTTCTGGGATACGGAAAACGATCCCGTATATATTAAAGAGGGAGTTAAAAACAGCTTTTCGCCTTTATCCGTAACCGATTACGGCGTTATTGAAGCCGGCGAATATCTGGTTATCCCCTACCGCGACGGTTCTATGGACAGCCCCGTTTCCTTAAAGGATATGGTTTTGGGCTACGTTGTTTATTATGACGAGATGCGGGAGGAGGATACCGTTCTTAACCTGAACGAAAACAGAGAAGCGGTTTCTGTGACCGCCCGCGAGGACTGCGTTATTACGTTTATTGACAGCGAAACGGACAAAGCGGCGTCCGAAGAGATAACCTTGAAGGCGGGTCAGCGTCTGTTTGTAAACTGCGCCATTCCCGAAGGAATGCCCGCATACAAGATCTCGCTTAAAACCGAAGCGTACACATCCGAATTCACCCTGTCCTTTGACGGCAGAGGCGAAACAAACGTATTTTTCTTAACTCCCGAAATGTATAAGTAATAAAAGCCGAGAACCTGCCGTGAGAAAATCAATCCGGCAGGGGGCGATTCACTCCAAGAACAAAAGGACAGAGATTTTCTCTGTCCTTTTGTTGCACTGCAAGGTATAGTGTATTGTACCGCGCAGGTATACTTTGCGGTTAATATATTATTGTCTTAAGTTTTGAATTTCCCTGTTCGCCCAATCTACACATTCACCGTTTTTTATATCGTAATCATCAGCAAGAGCTTTTATAATGCTTTGCCACATTTGAATGGCTTTATCCTTCATACCAATGTTGGTATATAAAAACGCTTGTGCATACAGAGCATCCATTTCTTTGGGAGAAGGTGCAACGTCATATGACTGTTGATATAATTTCAGAGCTGTTTCCGCATCATTGATTTTATTGAAACGTTCGGCAATTTCAAAAAGCAAATGACTATCGTTATAATTTGAAGATGCAGCGGAGAGCCAAATATCTTTTGCTTTTTCGTGGTGTCCAAACGCAAGCGCTATGTCCCCCTCATATACATTGAAAATTGCCCTTTTTTTCGATGAATTCATCAAATTCTCTGCATCAGCATACTTTCCGTATTTAATATAAGCGGATATTAATGCATCGATTACAACAACATTCTGTGTGTTCTTGGAATAAAGAGTTTCAAGGAATTTTATAAGACGATCTGCTTCGTTCCGCTTTTCTCTGATACGTGTTAGTTTGCCGATCAGAGCAATATTGGACGGCTCGATAAGCAATCCTTCTTCGCATAGCCGTCCGCCTGCGAGTGAATCTCTGTTTTCTCGATGCTCGTATAATTCCACGAGTAGAGTACGTGCAATGTTATTTTGCTTTTCTTCGCTTAGCAAGCCCTTCAAATATCTTTCAGCCCACACAAAGTTTTCGGGAGTTATTGAATACTCGTCACGAATCATTTTGCTAATTCTTTCTATATAGTCATCTTGATCCATAGAAAACAATGCGTCCATACTGACGCCGAAAAACAATGCGAGTTGCGGAAGGATGGCAATATCCGGGGTGGTGGTATTTGTTTCCCACTTGGAAACAGCTTGATAGGAAACGCCTATTTTATTTGCGAGTTCTTCTTGTGTGATTCCACGCTCAGTACGAAGCTTTTTTATAATAGTACCCAATTTGAGTTCCATATGGATACCTCCGTATTTCAAATATTTTATCAGCTGACACCTATATTATACGCCTTGCAAAAGTGTTGGTCAATAACTGCGCATTAGAAACGGTTCGCTTTACAAGCGAATTTTTTACAAATATTCAACCATTACCGCAATATAAACCTTACGACAGATAGCAAAAAGCACTTATGCAAATTACTTGCCATAAGTGCCTTTACCTTACTTTTCTCATAGATTTATACGAAGCACAGCATTTGTGATCTGTTGATAAAAGTCTTTTGTTGTTTGAGCAATAATCGTGGGATGCAACTGCATCGTTTTTATACATACCTATTTTTCGGTGCGGAAGGCATAATATACGATTCCTCCATAGGAGGCATCGCCTTCCCAACGTACTACCACTTCATAAAGATAATCGCCTTCCGAAGCCACAATACAGCCGTCGTTAACCGGAATATTCACGTAATCCGAGTAATCGGAAGCTGTAAGCTCATATCTTTTTACGGTTATATTTGTAGGCAAAGCTTCAAAAGTAAAGGTGAGAGTCTCCCCTTCGGACACCTTTATAGCATTAATATATTCAATAAGCTCGAGGGGATGTTCGCTATCTGCTTCTATGCCCATTGCAGTGCCGTCCTCTTGCTTTGCCGTCCACGAATACGTGCACTTAGACCCATAAACGGCAGAGTTTGCACCGGTTATCAAAAAGGAAGAAGGGTTTGCGGGGAATTTCGATTCAGTATTCGGCGTTAAGCTTTCTTCCCAAGATTGGTCATCCAAAACGCTTTCCGCCGAGGAGGTGTTACCCGTAATAGTAATCGTCCTCTCCTCATCACATTTTAAGCATTTTTCAAGAATGCTGCCGCTCTCATAATCATTGGTGCGTTCCCATGCGTGGTCGCATTGGGAAAAATCGCATCCCGCAAAAAGAAAAGAGAAAGCAATAATCAAAGCAAAAATCATTGTTCGTGTTTTCATGTTTTCCTCCTGTGATTAAATTTACTTTTTCTTTCTGAATCTTAAAGCAGACCACATTATTATGATTATCTGACCGGGAATTCCCACCAAAAACAACTGCCATATACCGATACCGCACAGCTTTAAATTTATATACAAGGCGGCGATAAGGGACCACATAAGCAGAGAAACTATGGGGTAATTGGTACGGCGGGAAAACCAAGTGGAATTGAACACCAGCCACACGATGGCGGAAACGGGCATAGCGTAAACAAAGGAAAGCCAATGCAAACGGGTTATGGCGGGCACCGCCTGCAAAATTACGAACACGGCGGTTGCGATAAGCCACACCAAAAGCACGCTCATTGAGGTGATGGCGATACGGTTTACCCGCTTGCGCTTTAAACGCGCCTCCGCGTCCTCGGAAACGGGGGCGGGCACGTTATGCTCTTCCTCCGTAAGCCAATCCAAAGAAACGCCGAACAAAAGGGAGATGTTCTTGAGCACGGCGATATCCGGCAATGACTCTCCCCTTTCCCATTTGGAAACCGCTTTGTCCGAATAATTGATCTTTTCGGCAAGCTCGGATTGGGTCATTCCCGACATCTGACGTAAGCTTATTATATTTTTTGCAATAATACTTTTAAGCTCCATAAAAAATCTCCGCCGTAACGTTTATACCAAAGTATAACACATTACGGCGGAACTTTCAAGGAGAAAATTTATCTTTGTTTTTTGGTGCGTTTATATAAAAACAATAAAGACGGAGTATTATTGCGGAGAATAAACACGGGAAGCATACTCAACACAAAGTTGACACACGCCACGGGAAGCCATATCCCCACGCCCCCGCAAAAGGGCAAAAAGCCGATAACGAATCCGCCCGCCGCGTTTACGATATGTATCGCAACGCCGTAATTGGATTCCAGCAAAAAGCGGGAAAGATATTCACCGTCTGTGGCGCTTTCCAGCTTGTCCTTGTGGAAATTTGTGAATCCCCCCAGCTCCGGCACAACGGATGCAAGACGCTTTACCTTTAATTTGGAATAAATCCGTTTTTCAAAGCGGGAGACACCAAACACCTTTTTTTCCGGCGCGAACCATTTTTTCGGCAGACGGCGTATAAGAAATGCGGTTATACCGTCGTATGCGATAACGGACACGGTGCCCAGCACAGAAAAAAGGGCTGTTAACCAAAAATCGCCTGCCGAAAGAGTATTCACAAGGATTATTATTACATTTGCTGCTGCGATGGTTGCTGTGTAAAACATTTATTCTCCGTAACCGTGGTATAGGTTAAAGGTATACCGTAGGTTTCTTCGTATACCTTTTTCCACGCAAGGTAATTTTTTTGTTTCATTTCCAAAGCGTTTTGCTTTACGTTTTTACTTGCATCGGGATAAATGGGCTTTAATATATGCACGGTGTACGCCTGCAGAGGGAAACCGTCTGCACCGTAGGTTTCCGTATCTTCCATAGTGATAAAGAATGGCACCACGGGGGCGTTTGCGCGGGCGGCAAACCGAAACGCGCCTTCCTTTAAAGGACGGGGCTTGCGGTAGTTCCACCACATACCCTGCTCGGGGTAAATGAGTATCTTTTCGCCCCGCTTCAAAAGGGTATCCACCGCTACCATAAGCTCGCGGAGGACGGCTATATTGCTTCCCAAGGGCAGAGTGTTGCAATGGCGGAAGAAATATCCGTACAGACCCGGGAAGGAGGTATAGTTTCCTTCGCGGATCACTTTATAAAGTCTTTTTCTGCCGAGAGATTTTTCGATAGCCTTAAAAACCGCATAGTTATCAAAAGCGTTAAAGTGGTTGCAGGTGATCATCGCCCCTTTATCCGCCACGGAAAGATAGTTTTCCAGCCCCCTTACCTCTTTGATAATAAGCTGACCTTCTTTTATAAGCTTATCGAAATAGTTTTTCGCCACGCGGTTTGCTATTTCCGAGGATATTTTTGAAGAAAGCTTTTTTAAGGTGTAATCCACCTGACCGGGTTTTAAAGGCGTAGTGGGGGGATCGTTTTCCACGTCACGGTCAAAATATCCTTTTTTCTCGTATTCTTTTATGCGTTCAAGCACCAGTAAACGTTCTAATGATTGCTCCATATTTTATACCTCTGCGGGAATTTTTACTGCAAATCTTAAGGGAAGCAGGTATTCGGGGGACTGCGCCAAGGCGGTATCTCTGCTTGCGGTTACGGCAAGCTGTTCAAACTGCTGTGCATCCCTGACCATATCTGCGGGGGAATAATTTTCTTTTATCTTTAAGATATCTTCAAAATATTCCGTCTGCTTGGCGTAGTACCAGAAATCCTTTTCGTATCCAACGCCTTCGTAATGCCAAGGCTTCCAGTTGATCTTGTAATGAACTATCTTTGCGCGGTCGTTTTCGTCTTCACAGCCTGGGAATGCGTTTTTATTCCAATGCTGGGGAAGTGCGAGCACGTTGCCGTAAAACAGCACGTTAAGGTAATCCTGATCCTGTGTGGTGGTGAAGGTGTATTCCGCCATTATTTCCATAAGTCGGGCTTGTATATCCACTTCGCGCAAAAGAGCAAGGTTCATAACCATAACACCTGCGTTAAAGTAATCCTCTCTGTTTATGCCCAAAACCGTTTCCACATAGGTGCCGTAAACGTCGTATGCTGTCATAACCTCTTCGCGCATAACGGCGGCAAAACGGTCCTCAAGAGGGCAATTATACAATTCGCTTATATCACCGTTTACGGCAATATCGCAATCCAGATACAAGCCCTTATCGTATTCGGGGAACATATCCGCAATAAGGAAGCGGTAGTAGGTGGCTTTGGTATAATAATCACGCACGTGGATACGGTGGTTCATAGAACGCATACCCTCTGACACATCGCTTATAAGTATGTTGAAGTTTTTATCAGAATAAGCCTGCAGGCGGGAAATGTTTGTTTGGTTTAAGCCCTCTGTAAGAATATGTACGTTGTATATATGATCGCGGGAAGCGTTTTGTGTAATGGATTTAAGCGCAACGCCGAGAAAGGGTGCATAATTATCGTCCACGGCAAAGAAAACGGGGATGACGGGTAATGACATTTAAAACTGACCTCCATAGGTATTTTACCCCTGTATTTTACCCCGTAAACCAAGAAAACTCAACCTACTGTTATTTTTTGGCGGTAGAGTTTTCGAAAATCGGCTCTACACATAGTAGAAAACGCCCGTTTTATCTGCGTTTTTCAAAGCTTTGCTTTGCAGACAAAACGGGCGCGAAAAAGCCTCGGCTGATTTAGCCGAGGCTCTTCCGTCAAAGGGGAGACATTAAATATAATTCAGAAAGGAACGATTATTCTGCGTCTTCTGCTTCCCAGCCGGGAATTACGTAAGTGCCGAGGAATGCACGCTTAGCGAGATAGTAGTCACGTGCATCAACCTTACCGTTGCCATTTACGTCTGCTGTCTTGAGAACGAGTTCGCCAACGTCTTCAGCGGTAAGAGTGCCGAGAACGAGCTTTCTGATGATTGCGTAGTCGGTAGCGGTGATCTTGCCATCGAGGTCAGCGTCGCCGGTCTTGAAGCCGGAAACTGCCTGCATGGTGTATGCGGGGTTAACCTTGGGGTCGATAGCAAACTTGGTAGCAAGGTCGATATCGCCGAGGAGGAGATACTTGCCAACGAGTTCGCCGTGGCAGATCTTATCGTAGCCGGTGCAGTTCTTGGTTACGTAGTAGAGGAAGCCGTTTTCGGGGATCTCTACGTCAAGGAGTGCCTTGCCGCCAACAACGCCGGTTACGAGATATGCGCCGTCAACATTTTCTACGATGTAGAGGATGTCGGTATCTTCAGCTGTCATATTGGGAGCGTCGCCAGCCTTCTTGAGTCCTGCTTCACCAACTGCCATGGTGATGATCTGGGTTTCGAAGCAGTGCCAGCTGTAGTTGTAGTTGTGAGATACGATAAGATCCATATCTTCAGCGGTAGGAACCAAAACTGCGGTAGCGTCTGCGGTGGTGGTGAGGTCTGCTATGTTAAGACCGTTGAATATTACACGGTCGCCAACTGCGAGAGACTTAATAAGAGCGTGAACGTATGCGCCTGCGGTGCCTGCTGCTGCAGTATCGTGAGCTGCCAATACAAAGCCGCCTTCAGCAATTTCGAAGGATGCAGCTTCGCCGGTAGCACCTCTGATTGCCGCTACTTCATATACGCCTGCGATGGTGGTGGGCTTGAAGGAAATGTGAGACCACCAAGTGTGAGTACAAGCAAGATATGCTTCTTGATCGGTGAACAAGTATGCGCCGTTTGCGCCGTTTGCAGAGGTGCTCCAATCGGATACGTTCCAATCGGTAACTACCTGAGAGGTAACGGGAGCTTCGGGAGCCTTGCCGAATACTTCGTAGAATTCGGTGGTGTTCCAAGGAGCGTAGGTTGCGCCTTCGCCGGTAACGTTATCGTACTTAATGCTGTGCATAGTGGTAGAGTTGCTCTGACCAAGCTGGAGGTTGAGACGGTATTCGCCGTCGATACCGAGAGTAGCCTTATCAAGTACGAGGGTGAAGAAGTAGTCGTTACCAACTACAGTGTATTCAGCACTTACAATTGCTTCGTTGATAGAAGAAGCATGCTTTGCGTTGTAAGCTTCGCCTGCACTAACCTTATAGTCATAAAGGGTGGTACGAGCAGTATCGGTGATATCAGCGTCTACCCAAACGCGGAACATAGTGTCGTCATCAAGAACAACCTTATTGTCAACTGCGTAGTTAACGGTAACGGTGGTTTCACCGTCTTCAACGAGATACCAGAAATCAAGAGTGAGTTTATCTGCCCAAGCATCACCGAGCTGCTGGATTGTACCAACATTAACGCCGTCTACGTGAGTGTAAGTATCCTTGTAGGATTCGTCGTCTTCTTCAACGGGAGCTGCTTCTACGGTGAAGCCTGCGTTTTCAAGAGCAACTGCGGTGCCGGTGTGAGTCTTAAGATCGCCAACGTTGTAAAGAGTGATGGTATCGCCAACGTTGATGGTGTCCATAACCTCGTGACCTGCCTTGTTTGCATTGAAAATAACAGCAAACTGACCTGCAGCGATGGTAAGATCGGTCTTAATGCCGTTAGGACCTTCAGCAGGCTCTCTGCCGAGAGTGAGGTAAACAGCCGTTACGGTACCGTCTTCATCACAAACAGCAACCTTGCAGTAGTTAAGGTCTTTAACTGCGCCAAGATACTTATTAACGAGTTCGCCGAGGGTCATATCGACATCAGCATAAGCAACCATGCTATACGCATCATGGATATAGCCGAGATAATCAAGTCCGGTTGCGCCTTCGGGAAGCTCTTCGGGAACTTCGGTGCCGTAAACTTCGATTTCGTTAAGGAAAGCGAAGGTGCCGCCAAGTTTAACTTCGAATTTTACATACTGTGCGGAAACTGCAAGTTCTTCTGCCTTTGCCCAGTAAGCAACCTGGTTTGCATCGGAAACAGTAAGAGCGATTGCTTCGCTCCAGGTTTCGCCGTCTTCGGATACGTAGAGATTAGCGTATTCGGGAACAGCAACGCCTGCGCCGGTATCGTTAACGAGATTTACCTGAATAGCGGTAATATCATAAAGAGCGCCGAGATCGACAACTACGGTACCAATCTTATCAACGGTGTTTGCGCCTGTGAAAGCAAACCATCTGTTGTCATAGGTCATTGCGCCGTAAGCGTTACCATCGGTAAGCTTAGCGTTATAAGTACCATTTTCTTCGCCGGAAAGAGTGTAATCTTTATTAAGAGCTACGTTAACGGGAGCGTTGGGGTCTACCCAAAGTTCTGCGGTAGCATCTGCAGCAGTGGCCTTGTTTGCGAAATCAACGCCTTTGAAGAATACCACGTCGCCAACTGCGAGTTCGCTCATAAATGCAAGAGCGTATGCGCCGGAAGATTCGGGAGTATCGCCTGCGCTGGACCATGCCATCCATACAAATCCATTTTCGGGAATTGTGAGGAAGGGAACGGTATCGCCGGAAGAAGGTCTGAGAGCCACAACTTCGTAGCCGCCTTCAACTGTTGCGGAAGGAGCGAATGCTGCGTGTATCCACCAGTAGTTGCCGCAGTTTGCGTAAACATCTGCATCGTCATAGATAAACGCGCCGGTTGCGCCGCCAACGGATTCCTTGTAGGATACAGGGTTCCAGTCGGTAACTACCTTGGAGGTAACGGGAGCTTCTTCAGCAGCTGCGGTGCCGTATACTTCAACTTCGTTTACAAAGCCGAAGGTGCCCTGAGTTTCCATTTCAAACTTAACATACTGAGCTTTACCGGAAACAGTTACTTCTACGATAAAGTTGGAAGCGGTTTCGAGAGCGGGAATTTCAGCCGCTGTTGCTTCGCTCCAATTTTCACCGTCTTCGGAAAGATATACATTGATAGCCTTGGGACCGAGAATACCGGAGCCGCCCTTTGCATCATAGCAGTTTGCCTTAACAGAGGTAATGTCATAAAGACCTTCAAGGTCGATTATAACATAGCCCAAATGATCGGGAGCATTGATAATAGATGCGTCGGTTCCGTTGCAATAGAAGGTAAACCAGTTGCCGTCATAAGTAAGGTTTGCCTGTGCGGCACCGTCGGTAAGGGAAGCGGTGTACTGAGCATAAGCTTTACCGCAACCGGAAATAGTGTAATCTTTTCCCAGAGCTACGTTTGTTGCTTCTGCGGATGCAGGGATTACAAACGTTGCAAACAAGGAAAGGACCATACAAAGTGTGAGTACAAATGAAATACTTTTCTTGAATTTCATAGTGACATCCTTTCTGAATTTGGAAATTTTTGATTTACAAGCATCGCCTCCGCCACCCTGCAAAGAACAGTTTGAACAAAAGCACGGCATTGGATTTGTTGAAAATGCACAAATGCAAGGTGATAAAGGTGGCTTGTTTAGTTCCTAATTACCATTATACAAATTTTGAACAAATTGTCAATAGTTTATGGAAAATTTTAAACATAATGTGAACAGGGGTTGAAAAGTATGAAAAAATGTGATAAAATATGATGTTATTAAAGATAGACTTTAAAAAAGGAAAGTTAGTTGTTATGGACATTAAAACCACTGTTTTTGAAGCGGTGAAGGAAGCCCTTATAAAAGCGGAAATGGCTGTGCCCGAAGATCTGTGCGGATATTTTGAAACTCCCGCAGACACAAAGAACGGCGACATTGCACTGCCCTGCTTCCGTCTTGCAAAAACGCTGCGCGCGGCGCCTCCCGTTATTGCGGCAAAGATAAAAGAAAACCTAACGCTCCCCGCAGGAATTGAAAAAGCGGAAGCGGTTGGCGGTTATCTTAATTTCTTTGCGGGAGCGGACATTTATTCCCAAATGCTTGAGGGGATCGGCAAAGATTTCGGCAAGACCGATATAGGCAAAGGAAAAAGACTGGTTATAGATTTTTCCTCCCCCAATATTGCAAAGAGATTCCATCTGGGACACCTGGGCACCACCGTTATCGGTAACGCGGTGCGCAATATTTACAAATTCTGCGGTTACGATACCGTTGCCATTAACTACCTTGGCGACTGGGGCACACAGAACGGTAAGCAGATAGTTGCTTACAAAAAGTGGTCAAGCCGTGAAAGATTAGAATCCGAGGGAATAAAGGAGCTTGAGCGTATTTACGTGCTATTTGGCAAGGAAGCGGAAAAAGATCCTTCCCTGAACGACCAAGCCCGTGCCGCTTTCCGCGAGCTGGAAAACGGAAACAAGGAATACCTTGAAATATGGCAGCTTTTTAAGGATATATCCCTGCGTGAATACACCCAGACTTACAAAAGACTGGGCATTGAATTTGACGTATGGGACGGCGAAAGCCTTTATACCGACAAAATGCCCGCTATCGTTCAGGAGCTCAGAGATAAAGATCTGTTAAAGATAGACGACGGCGCTTCGATAGTTGATCTTTCCGAATGGAATATGCCTCCCGCGCTTATACTCAAGAGAGACGGAAGCACGCTCTACCCCACCCGTGACATTGCGGCGGCGAATTACAGATTTAATACCTATAACTTTGACGTTTGCGCATACGTTACCAGCGCGGGACAATCCCTGCACTTTGCACAGTGGTTTAAGGTTACCGAGCTTATGGGCAAGGAATGGGCGAAAAAGCTGGTTCACATTCCCTACGGAACCATGAGCTTTGGCGGCGAAAAGCTGGCAAGCCGTACCGGCAACATTATACTGCTTAACGACGTGTTTGACGAAGCGGTGGCAAAGGCAAAGGCGATCATAGAAGAAAAAAACGCGAACCTTACAGACAAAGACGGTGTTTCCGAAGCGGTTGGTATCGGTGCGGTAATATTCGGTGCTCTTTCCAACAGCCGTATTAAGGATACAGATTTCACCTGGGAAGGCGCTTTGTCCTTTGAGGGCAACACCGGTCCTTACGTTCAGTACACCTATGCAAGAGCCGCATCCGTTTTGCGCAAAACCGAAGGCGACGAGGGCGAAGACGGTGCTTACGCTCCCAACGAAGACGAGATCAACCTTATTAAACAGCTTTACGCATTCCCCGAGCGTGTAAAGGCGGCGTGCGGGGACAACGAACCCTCTTACGTGGCACGCTTTATGCTGGACACCTGCTCTGCGTTTAATAAATTCTACCACAACTGTTCCATACTGCGTGAAAGCGGCGCAACACGCAGATTCAGAATTAAGCTTACTGCCGCAACAAAACAAATTTTGGGCGACTGCCTTGATATGCTGGGTATGCGCCGTACGGAGGAGATTTAAGTTATGTCCGGACATTCCAAATGGAAAAATATAATGCACAAAAAAGAAAAGACCGATTCCGCCCGTGCAAAGGTCTTTACAAAAATAGGAAAGGAAATGACTATCGCCGTACGTGAGGGCGGTCCCGACCCCACGTCCAACAGCAAGCTGAGAGATCTTATACAGAAAGCAAAGTCTCTTAACGTGCCCAACGATAATATTGACAGAGTTATTAAAAAGGCTTCCGGCGCAGATGCGGTTGAATATGAAGAAATGGTTTACGAAGGCTACGGCCCCGGCGGTGTTGCGGTTATTGTTGAAGCCGCTACCGATTCCCGTAACCGTACCGCCGCAGACGTAAGACATTATTTCGATAAATTCGGCGGAAACCTTGGCACCACGGGATGCGTTTCCTTTATGTTCTCCTCCAAGGGCGTTATTTACATCCCCGCAGAGGGTCTGGACGAGGATAAGGCGATGGAAGACGCACTTGAATGCGGCGCAGAGGACTTTGTGCCCGAGGAAGAAATGTTTGAGGTTTATACCGACCCTGCAGACCTTCGCTCCGTTGCGGACGCACTTACCGAAAAGGGATATAAATACGAAAGCGCGGAGGTTGAAAAGATTCCCGCAAACTACGTCACCCTTACGGAAGAAGAGCATCTTGTGAAGATGCAAAAGCTTCTTGATGCGCTCGACGATAATGATGATGTGACGCAGGTTTGGCACAACTGGGAATAATTTGATGCGCATTTAGCATTCGGCGCATAAGCACCCCTCAAAACCTGCGGTTTTGTGGGGACCCCGCAGAACGAAACGCAAAATTATTTAAAAATTTTTGTTTTTCGTGTTTCCTAATGTAGGGCGGGCGGCTTGCCCCCGCCGAATTCCACAGCAACCAAACAAGGTAAAAATTCCGTAGACGAAAATCGCCTACGGAATTTTCTTTTTAATTTGCGTTTCTATAAATTTTCGCGTCGCTCGCTGTAGGTTACTACAGCTACCGCTAGCGAAAATTCATTCTGCATCTAAATGCTTCAATGCGCTCTTCGCTGATTTTACCACTGTGCGTTTGATACAATAGGAAGTTTTTGGTAGGCTTACCAAAAACTGCTTATCGTTCGTCTGCTTTAAGTGCTTCCAGCAAGTATTTTGTTGCAAACTGCACGCCTTTTTTAAAGCACTTCTTGCCGTATATTTCCGCAAAATGCTCTCTGTTGGAAATCAAAACCCCGAGCAGCATCTCTTGCTTCTCATTTAAGTCTGCTCGCAACATCTCCTCGTCCTGCTCCATCATATCTGTTACAAACACTTCTTCGTCGCTTGCCTGCGGATCTTTTTCAGACAAATACAAATCCCACAAATCATCAAGTATATTTTCCATATTGCCTCCGTATTGTTTGGTTTCTTTATGTACACAATACATTTTAGCACCTTTTAAGGTGCGTGTCAAGCGCATCTTATAGAGTGCGTGATATAATCGTGGGCGAGGGAGGCGAGAAGATGAATATGTATCAAAGATTAAAAGATGTTCGTGAAGACCGCGATCTTTCCCAAAGCGATATAGCAAAGCTTCTCGGCACAACCAGACAGCAGGTAAGCAAGTGGGAAACGGGCGCGCAGATGATGGGCGCTGACAAATATGCAAAATTGGCAGAATATTATAACATTTCTGTCGATTACCTGTTGGGGCTTATTGATTATCCGAGAAATTTAAAATAAAAACAGCTTGTTTACAGATAAGCTGTTTTTTTATTGCCGCTTTCCAAAAGCTGATCAGCGTTTACAAAAAAACAGTTGACCTTTTGCCGAGGTTCGTTATATAATAAGGTATAAAACACAGGACGGTAACACAATGAAAAAAAGTTTAGCATTAATTTTATGTATATTGATACTTCTTCCCCTGCTTTTTGCCTGCAGGGAACAGACGGAGGCGGTGAACACGCCCCAGCGGTTATATATAACCGACGGAAGCGCGCTGTACAAGCGTCTGTATTCCCTTTACGTTTCCGAGGCGGACGAGGAAACCGTGAAAAAGGAAGCGGAGAATATTTTAAAAAGCATTAAAGGCTTTGAATATACCGGCAAGCCTGCTGGCGGCGCAGAGTTTGACGGAGAAATATACGCAGGGGGAGATTACACCGTAACCACCGATGATGAATTCAAGGCGGCGGTGGAAAAAGCCGTATCCGGCGAGGTGATATTCATTCCCTCCGGCGTGACTATCGACCTTGCGGACCTTTACGAAACCGAATCCTACACGGCGAAGATCCCCGCGGGAGTTATTATTGCTTCCGACAGAGGCATAAACGAAGGCGGTGTATTGAAGTTTTCCCACCAATCCGGAACTCTGCTGGTGTGCGCCGATAACGTTACCGTTACGGGAATAAACCTGCTTGGAGTGGTTTCCCTTTACGGAAAGACAGACACCAACCGTGGAGATAACGGCATACGTCTGGACGGAACGGGAATTGAAATTTCCAACTGCGAGATCGCATCCTTCAGCAAAAGCGGTATTACCGTTTTCCCTCAGGCCCAAGCCACTGTTTCCCATTGCTTTATACATAACTGCGAAACGGGCTTTGCAGACAGAGAAAAGGCAGACATAACCCTTGAAGACAATTTGTTTTTTGCAAACAACTGCCATTATAACACAGACAAAGACGATTCCCCCGCCCTGCCCGAAGGAAACTATATTGCAACCGAAAAGCAGGCAGAAGCACCCTTGGTAGAGCAGGTACAGCCCGATATTACAAGCGCTTTGTTCCCCGCAGACGTTTACGAAACCTGCGTTTTGCTTGAAAGAATTGCCGCAGGGGAAACGGAGCGTATTATCGACGCGCTGGCGCTTTACAGCGGAACTACCAATTACTATTATTACAAGGACAAAATTTCCATTACCAAAGACGGAACGGTTTACGGTATTAAGGATTTTTCAAACCCTCTCGGCGGAGGAAAAGGATATTCCGATATTATAACTGAGGGCGATTACACCGCTACCGACACAGCTTCTCTTATGAATGCGCTGAAAACCGCAAAAAGCGGTGAAACGGTGTTTATACCAAACGGTGTAAAGATAGGTATTGCAGGTCTTACCCTTACGGTACCCGAAGGAGTAACGCTGGCTTCCGACAGAGGCAGAGTGCTTGAAGACGGCACCGTTTCCACCGGCGGTATGATATACGTGGCAACACGGCAAACGGAATGTCTTGTGCTTTCCCAAAACTCTGTGTTTACGGGAATTACCCTTGCGGGCGCGGACACGGAAAGGCACATGACTCACCTTCAGCGCGGACTTAACGATGCGGGAAATTCTTACACCGATTATTATTATTCTCTTACCCTTACCCGCGGACTTGTGGTGCGGGGAGAGGGCGTAACCGTTTCCAACTGCGAAATAAGCGGTTTTTCCGAAGCGGCAGTGCTGGTGGAAGGATTTAAAGGCGCAAAAGTTTCCCACTGCTATATTCACCACAACCAGCGCAACGGATTCGGATACGGCGTAGTGCTGTACCGTCAAGCCGAGGTGGAAATATGCGGAAACCTTTTCAATTTTGACCGCCACGCCATAGCGGCGGACGGCTCTGCCGGTTCTTCCTATTACGCCCACGATAATATCCATATGGGCACCGCGATATATCACATCTTCGATGCCCACGGCGGTTCGGACAGAGGGGACGGAACAGACACCGCCTGCGACAAGGTGGAAATGACAAACAACGTATTCCTTTCCGATCGCATTCCTTACAGAAAAAGGGGAACTCCCACGGAATACTCTTTATTTAAGCACAACATTGTTATCTACCCCGAGGAAAGTTACGAATACAGATTTTTATACGGCAACAATTTTATTATAGAAGACAATATCTTCGGTATTGCCGAAAAGGAAAAGACCGTATATGATTTTGAAGGCGCGTCTTCGTTCCTTCTGGATATGAGCCCCGTAGAAAAGTACGAGGGTATGGAATATATAGATTCCAAAACCTACAATCTGCGTTACAGATATATTCTTGTGTTTGCTCCCACAGAGGATGGAAAATATTATATAAAGGAATACGGAAATAATCTGGACGACGGCAGCATACGCGATTGGAACGAAAAGGTATACATTCCGGAGGGCGGATTTGTGGTCACATTTTCTGCGGATAACGGCTCCGGCTTGCGGCTTTACACCGCCATATCCGACCGCCACGGAATGATATACAACACCACGAAATGTCTTGACGGAGATTTTGTTGCCGAATTCGACGGGATCCTGTTGCGCGTTTACGCGGCAAAAGTAAAATAAAGATCAAAAAACACCCTGAATTTCAGGGTGTTTTGTTATTTGCCGCAAGGCTTCCCGGGGTAATTCAGCTTTCAACGGTTCCGTCGGATTGCACGTTGATAACGGTAACCGCCTCCAATTTGGGAAGTGCAACGCCGTTGTAGGTTCCTCTGAAGGGGAAGGAAACGGAAACCGCATAGGTATGGGTATCGTAGCTTAATTCCAATTCCTTTTCCACCGTTGCAAGATGAGTGCGGACGGGCTTATCGCAATCCTCCACGTCAAGAACGGGAGATGTAAAATAAACCTTTTCTTCGTTTACGGCAACGTAGCAATCGCTGAATCGGGCGCCCACCTTAACGGAATAGGATATCAAAAACACCTCTGCCGTATAAAGCACTTTGCCCTCGGAAACGGATTCCAATGTCCAGATGACCTCTATATCTATTCCGCATCCGTAATCGGAAAGGAAATGTCCGCTGGCGTTTACCTGCGCGGTTTCGTAATCCGTTTCTGCGGGGAGAGAAATATCATCTGCGCTTTGTTCGGGCTGTGAAATATCCTCGGGAACGGATTGCTCCGGATCAACGGACACCGCGGGAGCATCGGGCTTGCTTTCGGAAGGAGCGTTCGATACTTCATCTCCTCCGCAAGCGCAGAGAACAAGGGACAAGGCAAGAGCGGTTATTAAAAATATCTTTTTCATAAATTGATCCTTACTTACGGTTCATATCAAGATTAATATAGTATTCCGTGCCGTCAAACAAGCCTACCTCCGTGGGAGCGTAATCGAAGCCTATCTTTTTATCGGGCCAGATGCTTACTGCGGCGTTTTTATCGTTTGTCCAATCGGTTGCGGTTTCCCCGTTATACAAGGTAAGATCGTAGGCGCGGAAGGATTTAAGATACACACCCTTATCGGTGTTGCCGTATGTAATGTCCTTCCAGTCCTCGCTGGGATTGCCGTTTACGTCCACCTTGGTGTTCTGGGGGTAATCAAGAGCTACGTTGAAAAGGAAAGCGGTGTTGCTTCCGTCCTTCTTTGCGCCCTTGACCTCTACCTCTACGGAATCCTTAAAGTTGCTGTTAGCCGCTTCTATGGTGAGCAAGGCTTTTTCGTCCTCGATAAGCTTAAGTGTCATAACGTACGTATCGTTTTTGGGCAGTTTTTTGCTCGATTCATACCAGGTGG
The DNA here is from genome assembly GCA_017537345.1 of Clostridia bacterium. Taxonomy (GTDB): domain Bacteria; phylum Bacillota; class Clostridia; order Oscillospirales; family CAG-382; genus SFLA01. Next base: position 195,475 of record JAFYKY010000010.1, read on the forward strand.
GGGTGTTTTGGTTTACGGGCTCGTACATATTATAGAATATATGCCAGCCGCCGGAAGTGCCGGACCAGCAAAGGCCCACGTCCACACAGTTTTGCCACCAAGAGCCTTCGTATACGTCGATGCCCAAAAAGACGTAGCCGTTTAAGAACTTGCCGTCGTCCATAAGGGTTTTTATTTCCATACCCTCAAGGTCAAGGGTGGCGGATGCGCCGGAATAGCCCGTGTTTGAATATACGGCGAAGGCGGGACCGTCCACATCTCCCATTTTGCCGGTGTTTTCATAATCCAAAGAGGAAATTACCTTCTCTGCTTTTTCCATATAGTCGATAGATACCTCCTCGCTTTGCTCGCTCTGTTGACCGCTTATATCGTCTGCAGAGGAATTATTCTGCGTTTCACCGCTGTCGCAGGCGGAAAAGCCCAATATGAGTAACGCTAAAAGAAATATTGAAACTATTTTCTTCATAAAAAATACTCCTTTTTAAGTATTTATTTAATTATACTATATGAAGCACCGAAAATCAAGTGCGGCAGGTAGTTGAAAAATCAAAAAGAATATGTTAAAATGAATTTTGGTAATACTATACCGCAGGAAAGGATGATATATAAATGAAGCTTAATTACAAACGCACACTATGCGTTGGCTTTGCTTTTTTCCTTATAACCGCCTTCTGGCAGGCGTACGATACCATTATCCCCAAGGTGCTTACCGATAGGTTCGGTATGTCCCAGACAGTTTCGGGAATTATTATGGCGCTGGACAACGTGCTGGCTCTGTTTTTGCTTCCCATTTTCGGCGTAATATCCGATAAATGCAAGAGCAGGCTGGGCAAGCGCACACCCTTTATCATCGCAGGTACTCTTGCGGCGGTATTGACCTTCTCTGCCCTTTCTATTGTTGATACAGTACAGCTTAAAAAGATAAACGCCGTTACCGATATCAATTCGGCGGAGGTAAGAGAGATACTTTACGATTACGAATATCCCGAAAAGATAGTGTCTCCCGACGGCGAAGAGTTCGTGCTTACGGAAAAGTTTACAAAAGAAGATTTTATAAATATGCCCGCCACCTACAAGGACGGCACGGTGACCGAGGGTTATACCGATTATATGGTGCCCGCGCGGCAGGCGTATATACGATTTGAAATAACGGAAAAAGACCCTTCGAATATAATATTCTTTATAGGTCTGCTTCTTGCGGTGCTTATATCAATGGCGGTGTTCCGCACCCCCGCAGTCGCCCTTATGCCCGACGTTACCCCCAAGCCTCTGCGCTCCAAGGGTAATGCGGTTATAAATCTTATGGGTACTATCGGCGGCTCCTGCATACTGGGATTGGGTATAGTTATGGGCACGGGCAAGACCGAAAACACCTTTATGAACTATACCGGATATTATCTTGCGGTTGCGGGACTTATGGTTATATGCCTCGCGCTGTTTATGCTTACGGTAAAGGAAAACAAGTTTGTTAAGGAAATGGAGGAAACCTCCAAGCAGTACGGTATTGACGAAAGCGAAGAACAGACAAGCGGCAATAAAAAGCTGACCAAAGCCGAAAAAAGATCTTTTCTTCTTTTGCTTGCGTCCGTTATCTTCTGGTACTTCGGATACAACGCGGTTATAAGCAAATATTCCGTTTATGCGGGAAATATTCTGGATCTGGATTACAACAGCACCCTTCTGGTGGCAAATATCGCCGCCCTTATCGCTTTTATTCCCGTTGGTATAATCTCCACCAAGCTGGGCAGAAAGAAAATGGTTATTGCAGGCGTGGTTATGCTGGGAACGGCGTTCCTTGTTGCCGCGTTTATGAGCAGCGGCACTCCCGCCGCCGTAATGATGGCGATATTCGCGCTGGCAGGTATCGGCTGGGCAACCATAAACGTAAACTCCTTCCCTATGGTGGTTGAACTTGCCAAGGGCGGAAACGTGGGCAGATACACGGGATTTTATTACACCGCGTCTATGGCGGCGCAAACGCTGACCCCCGTTCTGAGCGGATTTTGTATGGATAATTTCGGTATGCGCACCCTGTTCCCCTACGCAACGGTGTTCGTGGGGCTGGCGCTTATCACTATGATACTCGTCCGCCACGGCGATGCGATCCCCGTTAAAGCACAAAGCGCCGCGGATTATATTCCGGATGCAGACTGATAAAATAAAAAACGAGTAAACCGCCTTGAAGCGCACAGCATTTTCGGGAAAAACTCGTGACGCGATACACTTGAAATCGACAGCCAAACGAGAAACTATGAAAAAATCCGCCCCAAGGCGGATTTTTATATATCAAAATATTATCAATACCGGTCGTCTGGGGAAACGGCTATTCAGCCATAAACTGCTTGAACACTTCATAGTGGTCTTTTTCAGTCTCCAGCCAAATATCGTTCCACGCGATCCGTGCAAGATGGGCACCCAAAAAGCTCTTTGCATCAAGCTTCATTTCTGTTCCGCTTACAAGAAAAACGTCTCCATCGCATTTTGACGCAATACGGTTGAACTCCGTTACTTGTGCGGCAGTGTCCAAATTGATTTTATAAAGATATCTTTTGTTGCAAGTAATCATTAATCTTGCACCTCCTTTTCTATGCGAGGAGCTTATCTCCTCTGTTCACTATATTATATTCTTTTTGAAAGGTTTTGCAAGATTAACATTTGTTCAATTTGCATATTTTATATAAATATTTTTATGCACATTGCACAAAGGCGAATAGGATCGGCATATTAAGGAAACATGCAGTTATCTTCTATTCACCCCCTTTTTCGTAGCGTTATATAAAATATATCATATCGAAAAATGTATGTTAATATGTTTTTTACGGATAAATTGTAAAAACTTTTAATTAAAAGAATAGCTTTCTATTGCTTTTTTGCTGTTGTATATTGTATAATAAATTATAAGTTAAACAAAAGCGAGGTTAATAATATGCTTTACAACACTTTTAAGGACAAAAAGCTTTCCGCTTTGGGTTTGGGAACTATGCGGTTTCCCGTTGTCGGCGATGATTACGCCAATATAGATATTGAAAAAACCAGAGAGATTTTTGATTACGCAACCAAAAACGGAATAAATTATTTCGACACCGCTTTCGGTTACCACAACGGAAACAGCGAGATAGTCTGCGGACAGATGCTTAAAAATTACCCCCGCGACAGCTTTTATCTGGCATCCAAATTCCCCGGATTTTCCGAAGAAAACGTTATTAACCACGAAGAGATATTTGAAAAACAGCTTAAAAAATGCGATGTGGAATATTTTGATTTTTATCTTTTCCACAATCTGTTCTCCCGCAACGCAGGCTGGTATCTGGATGACGAAAAATACGGGCTTTATACATATCTGTGCAAGCAGAGAGATGCGGGCAGAATAAAGCATCTTGGTGTTTCCTGCCACTGCGACCTGGAAACCTTGCGTGCTTTCCTTGATAAATACGGAAAAGACATTGAGTTTGTACAGATTCAGCTTAACTGGCTGGACTGGACCTTGCAGGACGCAAAGGCAAAGGTAGAATTACTGAACGAGCGCAACATTCCCATCTGGGTAATGGAGCCCGTGCGCGGCGGAAAGCTGGCTTCCCTTGCACCCAATGACGAAGAAACCTTAAAAGCGCTCCGTCCCGATGAGGGCATTCCCGCTTGGGCGTTCAGATATCTGCAAAGCATAAAGGGTGTAACCATGGTGCTTTCCGGTATGTCCAATATGCAGCAGATCACCGATAATATAAACACCTTCTCTTCCTTTAAGCCTTTAAGCGAGGAGGAAAACGCAACGCTGGCAAAGATAGCGGAAGGAATGCTCAATTCCGTTCCCTGCACCGCCTGCCGTTACTGCACCGAGGGATGTCCTGCTTCCCTTGATATTCCCGATTTGATAAAGGCTTACAACCGTAAGGATTTTGAAGGACTTTACGGCGTGAAAAAGCTGGAAGAGGACAAAAAGCCCTCTGCCTGCATCGGCTGCCGCGCCTGCGAAGCGGTCTGCCCCCAGAACATAAAGATCGCCGATATAATGTCCGAAATGGCAGAGCTGATAAAAGAAAAAGAAGAATAACTCCCCAAAAAATGTTTTCCGGTTGCGTTTGTAAAAAACGGCGCGTTCCACGGAAAACGATTTTTCGGGGACCCCGAGAAAATTCAAAAACGACTCAAAACAAAACCTCCGATTAGGGAGACACTTCATAAAGAAGTTTCTCCCTACTTTCTTTTTGCATAAAAATTGACACTTTCGGTTTGAAAGTGTCATAGTGGGTTACGCACTTTCAAAGGGTGCGTAACTATATTAAAATTAACCTAGCTCAAAACCAATAATAAATGATATTGTGATGAGGTTTTATAATATAATTTCTTGTTTCTCAAAGAGAAAGCAACGAACTTCTGCAAAGTTATCTCTTATAATATCGTAATTGTGGGAATTCTTTTCCATTTTTGAAAATATAGTATTTTCTTACCGCATTTTGCATAGGGTTATGCTTTGGATTTTCGTGAGGTCGTAAAAGAACAAGTGCATCAAACATTTTATTGTCATCAGCTACAACCGTATCTAAAGAATAACCAATAATGCGTTCTGCAGCATTCGCTTTTGCAATGCGTGATGTGACTGCTTTTTCAGTAAATTGTCCTGACTGTTCAAGAAATTCTCTAAAAAGTTTGTCTTGCAATGTTAACAACTCCTTTTTAAACGTATTTATCAATAATGCAGTTTAATGCAGATAAAGCGTTTGCGTATTCTTCATCAGCAGTTAATTCGCTAGGTTTTACCACTGTTTTTCCATTTTCAAAAATAATTTTACCATCAAACATATCGTAAACATAGTTGTTAATATATTCATTTAATTCATTATATACTTTGTGCTTTCCAAGGTCAAAGTATTCTTTGTTATATGTTCTATAAACATTTGATAATTTTTTTGAAATTTCATCATACATATTTTCGGTAAATTCGCATTTATTTCCATTTTTTATATCATCCATGACAAGTTCAAATCCATCTGTCTCTGCAAACTCGTACAGAAAATCAACAATACTATCATAAATTTTTTTAAGTGCAATCTTCTCTCTATCGCTTATTACAACCATCTTTTTTTCTCCTTCAAATTCAACCAATAGGCTTGTCAAATCCTTAAGTCCTAAAACCTCGCTAATTCCTTCTATGATTTCCAAACTGCTCGGCCCATTTTTACCATATCGCCAATTACGAACTGCATCTTCTGAAATATTTATTTTTCTTGCAATTAACCATTCTATCTCTATTAGCGTCATTCTTTTTTTGTTTTTATATTGTTTTGTTATAACATCAAATTTTTTAGTATCAAATTGATAAGATTTATTTTTGTATTCAAAAACTTTTAAATTTTTACTAACACTCATTTTTTCTCCTCCAAAATATATTTCTTGTCTAGACAACCTTATTATACTGATTTCAGAAAGAATCGTCAATGTAGATATAACTTCTACATTTTCTACATTTTTATGGATGTATATTATTTATACAATGATTAAATTTTAAGATATGATATTCTTTTTAGCAAAGAGAACAAAACAATATAAAGGCACACTTCCTTACGGAGTGTGCCTCTACTCGGAGGTTTTTTTATTGTTTTTCTTCTTTTTAACAAGTACTATTATAAGCACGACTATGGCGGCGTTTACCAAAAGTCCGCCCACACCCGCAACAACAGCGCAGACAATAATGATCAGCGTTACAGGTGCAAAAGAGGATGCTTCCTCTTCTGTATCCGGATACACGGGAACGGGAACTTCGATAATAATATCTTCTTCGCTTTCTTCGGGAACAAGTACAGGTATCGTGCCGTAATAATGCCAACCGCATTGGCAGTAGTACTTTCCTTGTCCTTTCGATTCATAAGTAGGAGGAGTTATTATCTCTATTGAATAGCTGTGACATTCGTTTTCGCTGCTTTTTCCGCAATCCAAGCAATATCTCCAATGACATTGGCTGTCCATATTATAATCCTCGGAATAGCGGTGGGCCTGTATAGCCTGTTCCCAGACATCGGAATCATATACGTAGCTTATCGTATCTCCCAATATGGTGGTTATTCCGGAAATATCGGTAGCGATACAAGGCACTTGCTGAAGCGTCCTTCCGTCCAAGACCAAGCTTTCTATTCCCCAAGGAAGTTCTGCTTCCGATTCTTTTACAATCAATCTTATAGCCTCTACCGATTCAACCGTTACCGTTTCTAAGACGTTGCAAGAGTCAAACGAATCCATATAAAAAGTGGTGACGGATTCGGGAATAACGACGTTTTTCAAAGCGCAAGCCTCGAATGCCTTTTGACCGATAGTGGTTACTTGGTTACCGATATATGCCTGTTTAAGTCTGAAGCACCGATTAAAGGCGTAATCGCCAATAACCTCAACCCCATCGCTGATAGTAACGCTATTTAACATTTCACAGTTAGCAAAAGCAAAGTAGTCTATTATCTTTACATTACCGGGAATTACCACCGATTCCAACATATTACAGCCGCGAAATGCTTCCCCGCGTATTTCAGTGACACCGCTGCCGATTTCCACCGTCATAAGTCTGAAGCAGCCATCGAATGCACTATGACCAATAATAGTAACACTATCGGGAATGACAACGCTTCTTACGATGGAGTTTTCAAAAGCAGAAGCGGCTATGGTGGTGAGTCCATCCGGCAAAACAATGTTTTCAATTGTTAAGCCGTCCCACGGAAAGCCTATAAAATACTCTGTCATTTCGCCGTAGCCGTCTATATAGAGAGTTTTCGTTGCGGGATCGTAATTCCAAGTAAGATTTTCCCCGCAGGTGCCGCTTGTTTCTTCCGCCGCGTCTGCATTAAGGGCACAGAAGGCGAAGATGGAAAGAAGCATCGCCACACAAACAACTATATGTTTTGCCGTTTTACTGATCGCATACATTTTTCGTTTTGCTCCTTTTTCTCTTTACCGCCAATATGAGTCCCGCAACGGAAGCCGCCAAAACCACCAAAACCACTACGGTTATTACGGGGCTGATCTTCAGAATGGGCAAGACGACGGTGGTGGCATAACCGCATTCGCAGATATCCTGCTTCAAGCCTCGTCTGAAGGGGGTGGAAAACCTTACGATCTTGTAATCCACGTACTTGTGCAGATCATCGTTGGATTCGTATCCGCACACCGAGCACACGTCGAAATGACCGTATTCATCAAAGGATTGCTCAAGAGTATGGGAAAAAGGAAATTCCTTGCCGTCCTGCAGGTTGTATTCGTAATAGGAAACGCCGCGTTTCGTATACACGTTGGCAACGCTTTTGCTCAGGTTTATGCAGGAAATACCTTCGGTCTTATCACAGGCGAAGTATACGTATTTCAGGGCTTTAAATTCCGTTATATCCCATTCCTTTACCATTTCCGCTATTGCGGAAGCGGAATTAACGTACAAAGTTTCGATACTCCAGCCGAATTCCGTATACACGAACCGCTCTACGCCTTCGGGAACTGTAAGAGTTTTTAAAGCGGTGCAATCGCGAAAAGCGCCCGCGCTCAAAAATGCAAGTCCTTCGTTGAGGGTTACCACGGATAATTTTTCACATTCGGAGAAGGCGAAGTTATTTACTCTTTCGCATCCATTTCCGAAAGTTACGCGTCTAAGGCTTTTGCACTCCGAAAAAGCGCTCATTTCAATCTCTACCAGAGAATCGGGCAGTTCCAATGACTCGATAGATCCGCACTTTCTGAAGGCGCTATCTTTTATAATTTCAACACCGTTACCGAAATCGATTTGGAGTAAACCGCAATCGTTGAACGCCCAACGCCCTATTTCGGTTACTGTATCGGGAATAGTGATGCTTTCCAGACGGGAACAGCCATCAAAGCAATTTGGGGATATCTTATCGATACCGCTGCCGATACGTACCGATTCCAGATTTTTACAACCGCTAAACGCGCTGTTTCCAAGCTTTATAACCGTATCGGGAATATCCACGCTTTGAAGTTCGGTGCGAGCAAAGGCATAGGCGCCGATATGCTCCAGATTTCCGCTTAAACGCAGGCTTTTTAATGCAGTACCCGCAAAAGCACTGTAGCCGATATGCGTAACACCATCGGGTATATAGATATCGTCTATAGGCATATTTTCAAAAGCGTAATCAGGAATATAGGTAAGGTCAACGGTGAAAACAAGGCTCGTTACCTCTTCGGCGTACACAGACCAAGGGTATTCACCCCGAGCGTAATCCGCAATAGCGCCGGAGCCGTAGATAACAAGGCTGTTATCCTCGGGATTATAGGTCCAATTCAAGGTTTCGCCGCAAGTGCCGCTTGTTTCTTCCGCCGCGTCTGCATTAAGGGCGCAGAAGGCGAAGGCGGCAACGAGGACCGACAGAACAACGGTATAAATTATAACGCGTTTTATTTTCATATACGTTTAACCTATTTTTGCGGCGATAAGGTCCGCAAGGTCGGTTTCTTCCCACTTAACGCCAAGGTCCTCTCTGCCGAAGTGGCCGTAGGAGGAAAGGGCGGTATACTGGGGACGGCGGAGGTCAAGACGCTCTATAATAGCGGCGGGACGGAGGTCCACTACCTCTTTAAGCAGGTTTGCAATAACTTCGTCGCTAACCTTGCCGGTGCCGAAGGTATCTACCAGAACGGAAAGGGGCTTTGCCACGCCGATAGCGTACGCAAGCTGAATCTCGCAACGCTTTGCGATACCGGATGCAACCACGTTCTTTGCAAGATAACGGCACATATATGCCGCAGAGCGGTCTACCTTTGTGGGGTCCTTGCCGGAGAATGCGCCGCCGCCGTGGCGTGCGTAACCGCCGTAGGTATCTACGATTATCTTTCTGCCGGTGAGACCGCTGTCCCCGTGAGGACCGCCTACAACAAAGCGTCCCGTGGGGTTTATGTATATTTTTGTGTTTTCATCAAGCAAATTTGCAGGGATAATTGCGCGGATAACCTCTTTTTCGAGAAGAACGCGCAAGAAATCAAGGTCGGTATCCTCGGAATGCTGGGTGGAAACTACAACGGAATCCACACGCACGGGGATATCGTCCTCGTACTGAACGGTTACCTGAGTCTTTCCGTCGGGGTAAAGCCCTTTAATAATTCCCTGCTTTCTTACCTCGGTAAGACGGTATGCAAGGCGGTGGGCAAGATATATGGGAAGGGGCATAAGGGTTTCGGTTTCGTCGCAGGCGTAGCCGAACATCATACCCTGATCGCCCGCGCCGGTATCGTACTCGCTGTCGTCTTCACCGGTCTTGGATTCAAGAGATCTGTCTACACCCATAGCAATATCGGGGGACTGCTTATCCAGAGAGGTGAGCACGGAGCAGGTGTCGCAATCGAAGCCCATTTTCGCTCTGTCAAAGCCGATCTCGCGAACGGCGTTTCTTGCGATAGCGGGAATATCCACCTGAGCGGTGGTGGTTATTTCACCCATAACCAGAACAAGACCGGTGGTGCAGGCGGTTTCGCAAGCTACACGGGCAGTAGGATCCTGTGCAAGGATAGCGTCAAGCACGCTATCGGAAATGCGGTCGCACACTTTATCGGGATGTCCCTCGGTTACGGATTCGCTGGAAAAATATTTTACCATAATTTTACTTCCTTTCTTTTTTACCACAAGAACAACAAAAAACGCCTTGCGAGAAGGCGTTTTGAAAAATCTTGCGGCTTCTCATCTTCGAAATTTCTTTCACTGATTTAACACCTTGCTTAAAGCTTTCGCTCACGCAGGTTGTCGGGCTTCGCAGGGCAGTTCCCTCCACCACTCTTGATGATACTCTATTTATTTTTAGCGGAGATATAATAACATAAAATCCGCGGTTTGTCAAGGTTTATTTGAATTTTTTGAATATGGGGGACAAGGGTTTGTATATCAGCAACGCTATGAGTACGGACAGCATATATTTTGCAAAGGTAAAGGGCAGGTTGAAGACGAGCAGGACTTCAGTAAGTCCGAAATTCGTGCCGAAGATGACGTTATACGTATCCAAGAGCGGTTCGACCTGACCGCCGAAGAAAACCCCGATATAAAAGGGATAGGTTATGATCATATTCACGGGGAAGGACACAACAGCGCCCGCCGCCGCGCCCACGGAACCGCCGATGAATGCGCCGGATTTTGTATGGCGGTATTTATATATAAGTCCTGCAGGGACAACGAAAGCCACGCCCATAAGCCCGTTTGCCAGTTCGCCGATACCGCCGGTGGTAGTGAAGGCAAAGTGAACGATATTTTTTATAATACACACTATTCCGCCCCAGACAGGACCTGCCGTAAATGCGGTAAGCAGGGCGGGAAGGTCGGAAAAATCCAATACTATAAACTCCGGAATGAGAAAAGGCAAGGATATTTCGAAAATCGGAAGCTGTAAAACCACCGATATCGCCGACATTATTCCGCAAAGACAAAGAGAGAGTAAGTATTTTTTGCTTTTCATAAAAACCTCGAAAAATAAAGCCCCGATAAAAATTATCGGGGTGTTTTTTGTAAAAACAACGCCCCCAGAAACTCTGGGGGCGCATATTTTTGCATTTTTGCTTCTTTTATCCGGACTCTAACCGTCGGTACGGGAATTCCACCCGTTCGTGCCTTTCGGCTCGCGGACTTTAACCGCCGGTAGGGAATTACACCCTGCCCCGAAGCTTAATATATTAAGTTATATTAACTTATGCAATGATCTCTGCAACAACGCCGGAACCAACGGTTCTGCCGCCTTCGCGGATAGCGAAACGGAGACCCTTTTCGATAGCGATGGAGGAGATGAGTTCAACGGTCATATCAACGTGGTCGCCGGGACGGCACATTTCGGTGCCTTCGGGAAGAGTGATAACGCCGGTAACGTCGGTAGTTCTGAAGTAGAACTGAGGACGATAGTTGGAGAAGAAGGGCTTATGACGGCCGCCTTCCTTTTCGGTAAGAACGTAAACCTGGCCTACGAACTTGGTGTGAGGATTGATGGAGCCGGGCTTAGCAAGAACCTGACCACGCTCGATCTCGTCCTTAGCGATACCACGGAGAAGAACACCGATGTTGTCGCCTGCTTCTGCGGAATCAAGAAGCTTACGGAACATTTCGATACCGGTAACAACGGTCTTTCTTGCCTTTTCAGCGAGACCAACGATTTCGATTTCGTCAGAAAGCTTAACAGTACCACGCTCTACTCTACCGGTTGCAACGGTACCACGACCGGTGATGGAGAATACGTCTTCTACGGGCATAAGGAAGGGAAGATCGGAAAGACGATCGGGAGTGGGGATATATGCGTCAACTTCGTTCATAAGCTCAACGATAGGAGCGTATTCGGGAGCGGACTGATCCTTGTTTTCGGAAAGGAGAGCTTCTCTTGCAGAACCCTTAACGATGGGAATGTCATCGCCGGGGAAGTCGTACTCGGAGAGAAGTTCGCGAACTTCCATTTCAACGATTTCTACGAGTTCTTCGTCGTCTACGAGGTCGCACTTGTTAAGGAATACTACCATTGCGGGAACGCCAACCTGACGAGCGAGCAGGATGTGCTCACGAGTCTGCTGCATAGGACCATCGGTAGCAGCAACAACGAGGATAGCGCCGTCCATCTGAGCAGCACCAGTAACCATGTTCTTAACGTAGTCGGCGTGGCCGGGACAGTCAACGTGTGCATAGTGACGGGTTTCGGTTTCGTATTCAACGTGTCTGGTGTTGATCGTGATACCTCTTGCCTTCTCTTCGGGAGCGTTATCGATCTGGTCGTATGCCAAGAATTCGATGTTAGCGTCGTTAAGAGAAAGGGTCTTGGTGATAGCAGCAGTAAGAGTGGTCTTACCGTGGTCAACGTGACCAATGGTACCAATGTTAACATGGGGCTTAGTTCTTTCAAATTTAGCTTTTGCCATTGTTATTCCTCCAAAAAATGTGTCTTTTTATTTTTTATTTTTATTTTATTTGTTCGCACATAATTTATTATATAAAAAATTACGCGCTTGTCAAGTTTTTTTATAAAAATTACTTGTTTCTGCCGAAGCCTTTTTCAGCGAAAAGCTGTTCGCTTATGGACTTGGGCACTTCTGCATAGTGGCTGGGCTCCATGCTGTAGTTTGCTCTGCCCTGAGTTGCGGAACGCATTGCGGTAGCGTAACCGAACATGTTGGAAAGAGGAACTTCTGCATTTACTTCGCTGCCGGATGCAGTCTGCTCCATACCGAGAATGGAACCTCTGCGGGAGGTAAGGTCGCCAAGGATCGCGCCCATGTAATCATCGGGAGTGATAACGGTAACCTTCATTATAGGCTCGGTAAGAACGGGGTCTGCCTTCTTCATCGCTTCCTTGAACGCCATAGAACCTGCGATCTTGAACGCGATTTCGGAAGAGTCTACTTCGTGGAAAGAACCACCGGTAAGGGTAGCCTTAACATCCAGTACGTTGTATCCTGCGAGAACACCGTTGAGCATTGCGCCGCGGATACCTTCGTCAACAGCGGGAATGTATTCCTTGGGAATATCACCGCCGGTAACCTTATTGATAAATTCGTAGCCCTTGCCGTTTTCGTTGGGTTCGATAGTAAGCTTAACGTGAGCGTACTGACCCTTACCGCCGGACTGACGTACAAACTTGGTGTCTGCGCTTGCTTCGCGGCGGATAGCTTCGCGGTAGGAAACCTGAGGCTTACCTACGTTTGCTTCTACCTTGAATTCACGGAGAAGTCTGTCTACGATAATTTCCAGGTGCAACTCACCCATACCTGCGATGATGGTCTGTCCGGTTTCTTCATCGGTATAAGCCTTGAAGGTAGGATCTTCTTCAGCCAGCTTGCCGAGAGCGATAGACATCTTTTCTTCGCCTGCTTTGGTCTTGGGTTCGATAGCAACGCGGATAACGGGTTCGGGGAACTGCATGGATTCCAGGATTACAGCCTTGTTTTCATCGCAGAGGGTATCACCGGTGGTAGTGTTCTTAAGACCAACTACTGCAACGATATCACCTGCATGGGCTTCATCCAGATCCTCTCTGTGGTTCGCGTGCATAAGCACGATACGTCCGATTCTTTCACGCTTGCCCTTAACAGAGTTATATACTGCGGTACCGGATTTGAGGACACCGGAGTATATACGTGTGAAGCAAAGTCTTCCAACGTAAGGGTCGGTCATAATCTTGAAGCCGAGCGCGGAGAATGCTTCGTCATCGGAAGCGAGACGTACGGTTTCTTCCTCGGTCTCTACGTCGATACCCTTGATAGCGGGGATATCGAGAGGAGAAGGAAGATAATCTACAACTGCATCCAGAAGCTTCTGAACGCCCTTGTTCTTATAGGAAGTACCGCAAACTACGGGAACCATATCGTTTGCTATGGTAGCCGCACGGATAGCCGCCTTAAGCTTTGCTTCGGGAACGGGCTCCTCTTCAAGAACGAGTTCCATGATCTCTTCGTCGAAATCGGAAACGTTTTCAAGAAGGTTTGCACGGTATTCTTCTGCCTTATCTGCCATATCTGCGGGGATGTCCTGTTCGAGAACGTCGGTACCGAGATCGTTGGTATAGATATAAGCCTTCATTTTTACAAGGTCGATAATTCCCTTGAAATCTGCTTCAGCACCGATAGGAAGCTGAAGAGGAACTGCGTTGGCGTTGAGACGCTCGTGCATCATTTCCACAACGCGGTAGAAGTTTGCACCGGTAACGTCCATCTTGTTGATATACGCCATACGGGGAACCTTGTATTTATCAGCCTGACGCCATACGGTTTCAGACTGGGGTTCGACACCGCCCTTTGCACAAAGAACCGTAACCGAACCGTCGAGTACGCGGAGCGAACGCTCAACTTCAACAGTAAAGTCAACGTGGCCGGGGGTATCAATTATATTGATGCGGTGGTCTTTCCAGTAGCAGGTGGTAGCTGCGGAGGTAATGGTTATACCTCTTTCCTGCTCCTGCTCCATCCAGTCCATGGTGGCAGCGCCCTCATGTGTTTCGCCGAGTCTGTGTGTCTTTCCGGTATAGAAAAGTATACGTTCGGTCGTAGTGGTCTTACCTGCATCTATATGAGCCATTATGCCGATATTGCGGTAACGCTCAAGCGGGTATGTCCTTGCCATAAATTTCTCCTTTGAGATTTGGTAAAATTACCATCTGTAGTGTGCAAAAGCCTTGTTTGCTTCTGCCATTCTGTGCATATCGTCTTTTCTCTTTACAGAGCCGCCGGTGCTGTTTACAGCATCCATAATTTCCGCAGCGAGACGCTCGGACATGGTACGTTCGCCTCTTTGTCTTGCGAAATTAACCAGCCAGCGGAGACCAAGTGTCTGTCTTCTCTCGGGGCGTACTTCCATAGGAACCTGATAGTTGGAACCGCCGCGGCGAACCGCCTTAACCTCGAGTTCGGGCATTACATTGTTGAGAGCCTTCTGGAACTGTTCCAGTGCGTTTGCGCCGGTCTTGTTTTCTACGATTGCGAATGCATCGTAAACGATCTTCTGGGCTACACCCTTCTTACCGTCAAGCATTACGTTGTTTACCAGCTTGGTAACAAGCACGGAATTGTAGATAGGATCAGGCAGAACTTCTCTCTTGAATCCATGTACTCTTCTGGGCACTTTACTTCCCTCCTTCATAAAGATAGCGTATTTTACGCTTATGAGTTCACAGGTACTCGAAAATTACTTCCGTCAGTGCTCTAAATCTATATTAATACGGTTTTATACCGTCGAACATTTCATTATAAGCACGAACAAAAAGAATATTTCTTTCCGTTTGTTTTTACCGCATGTTTTTTAAGCTGTCCTATGCGGATAAAGGACTAAAGAAAGCAAAGATTTTATTTCTTTGCAGCCTTTGCGCCGTACTTGGAACGGCTCTGGTTTCTCTTGGCAACGCCCTGGGTATCAAGCTTACCGCGAATGATGTGGTAACGTACACCGGGAAGGTCCTTTACTCTGCCGCCGCGGATAAGAACCACGGAGTGTTCCTGCAGGTTGTGACCGATACCGGGAATGTAGCCCCATACTTCGATACCGTTGGTAAGTCTTACTCTGGCAACCTTTCTCTGTGCGGAGTTAGGCTTCTTAGGAGTCTTGATAGCAACCTTGGTGCAAACGCCTCTCTTCTGAGGGTTGGGGTTATTTACGGTAACCTTGCGAATGCTGTTGATGTTGCTGTGCAGTGCGGGGGACTTGGACTTATAGGTCTTGTCCTGTCTGCCGTGCTTTACCAGCTGATTGAATGTAGGCACTCTTTTGTTTCCTCCTTTCCGGAAAACTTAAACATTTCTTAAACGGGCTTATGCGCCCGAATAATGATTATATCAAAAAAACCCCTTGTTGTCAAGGGGTTTTTTATGGTAAACACGAATAATTATTGCCGTGAAACCGTTTGGTTATTAGTAAATTGTTATAATTGCGGCGGGAACGTCTATCCCTGCCATTTCGCCGAGGCGGTATGCAGCCATGCTTTCATCAAGTTCAACGTAGCCTGCTTTGCGTATCTCGTCCTTTACCTTTGCGGTAAACAAACGGTCCGCATCGGAAGCAAGATAGACCTTTACAGCCTTTCCGCTTCTGATAAGCTTTACGGATTGATTAAAGCCGACCGCCATCGTACTGCCGCCCTCACTACTCTGCTGCATCGTAGACTCCTTCTTTTGCTTCGCCCAGATCCACCTTTACGTTGCGGTACATACCCATACCGGTACCTGCGGGGATGAGCTTACCGATGAGCACGTTTTCTTTAAGACCGAGCAGCGGGTCTCTCTTGCCCTTGATAGCCGCATCGGTAAGAACCTTTGTGGTTTCCTGGAAGGAAGCAGCAGAAAGGAAGCTATCGGTAGAAAGGGACGCCTTGGTAATACCCAGCAGGGTGGCTTCGCCCTCTGCTTCCATAAGAGGAACTTCGTTCTCTCCAAGCAGAGCGTTCTTTGCGCGGATCTTTTCGTTTTCGGTAGTGAATTCGGAAATATCTACGCTGGAGCCAACCAACAGATCTGTATCACCGGGGTTGTCTATTCTTATTCTTCTGGTCATCTGACGTGCGATGATTTCGATATGCTTATCGGAAATTTCAACCGCCTGCAGACGGTATACACGCTGGATTTCCTTGATAATGTAGGAATAAACCGCATCAAGTCCGGAAATACGGAGAATATCCGCAGGGCATTCGGTGCCTTCGGTAAGCTTCTGGCACTTCACTACCTTTGCGCCGTTTTCCACAATTATCTTGGTAACTATGGGAACTGCGGTAACGGATTCTTCACCGGTTTCGTCGTCACGGACGAAGATCTGCTTTGTTTTCTTGGTTTCTTCGATACGAACGGTACCGTTGAAATCTGCGAGAATCGCGGTTCTCTTGGGTCTGCGTGCCTCGAAGATTTCTTCAACACGGGGAAGACCCTGGGTAATATCGCCGCCGGCGACACCGCCCGAGTGGAAGGTTCTCATGGTAAGCTGTGTACCGGGTTCACCGATAGACTGTGCGGCGATAATACCAACGGATTCGCCGATGCTTACCTTCAAGCCGGAAGCAAGGTCTGCGCCGTAGCAGTGTGCGCAGGTGCCGTGCTTTGCCTGACAGTTGATAACGGAACGGATCTTTACTCTGTCGATGCCTGCAGCAACGATCTTTGCGATCTGATCCTCGTTTATCATAGTGTTGTGAGGAACGATAACTTCGCCGGTTGCGGGATCGCAAAGATCACCCACAACGTATCTGCCGAGAAGTCTGTCTTCGAAGGGTTCGATAACAGCTTCCTTGCCGCCGGGAAGTACGTCCACAATTTTGCTTACCCACAAGCCTCTGGTATCGCCACAGTCGTTTTCACGTACGATAACGTCCTGAGAAACGTCAACAAGACGTCTGGTAAGGTAACCGGAGTCTGCGGTACGGAGAGCCGTATCTGCCAGACCTTTACGCGCACCACGGGCAGCGGTAAAGTATTCCAGTATCTTCATGCCCTCACGGAAGTTCGCTTTAATGGGCATTTCTATTGTTTTACCGGTTGCGGAAGCCATAAGACCACGCATACCTGCAAGCTGTCTGATCTGCTTGATAGAACCACGGGCACCGGAAACCGCCATCATGTTAATGGGGTTGTATTTATCAAGGTTCTTCTGCAGAGCGTCTGCAACCTCTTTGGTGCAGCCTTCCCAAACCTTGATAACGCGTTCGCTGCGTTCTTCGTCGGAAAGCAAGCCGCGGCGGTAGAAATCGGAGATTTTATCTACCTTTTCGTCACCCTTTGCGATAAGTTCCTGCTTTTCGGGAGGAATAGTCATATCGTAAACGCAGATGGTGATAGCACCCTTGGTAGAGTACTTGAAGCCCTGAGATTTAAGGTTATCCAGAACTTCACAGGTAACAGCGTTGCCGTGGTACTTGATACAACGGTCAACGATCTGACCCAATTCATCCTTGGTGGTGGTGAAGTCTATTTCAAGCTTGAATTCGTTCTTGGGGTCGGTTCTGTCTACAAAGCCCAGATCCTGAGGAATGGGACGGTTGAAGATAAGTCTGCCCAGAGTAGTTTCGGTCATGCCGAACTTTTCTACGCCGTCAACAACCTTGGAAACACGGATCTTGATCTTTGCGTGGAGTCCCAGTTCGCCGTTTTCGTAAGCCATAACAGCTTCATCGAAGTTGCGGAAAGACTTGCCTTCGCCGGGTTCGCCGGGTTTATCCATGGTAAGGAAGTAAGAACCGAGTACCATATCCTGAGAAGGAACCGCAACTGCACGGCCGTTAACGGGCTTGAGCAGGTTGTTTGCGGAAAGCATGAGGAAGCGGGCTTCTGCCTGCGCCTCTGCGGAAAGGGGTACGTGAACAGGCATCTGGTCGCCGTCGAAGTCGGCGTTGAATGCGGAACATACCAGAGGATGGAGCTTGATAGCTCTGCCTTCTACGAGGATAGGCTCGAACGCCTGAATGGAAAGTCTGTGGAGGGTAGGCGCACGGTTAAGAAGAACGGGATGTTCCTTGATAACGCTGTCAAGTGCGTCCCAAACCTCTGCGTTTGCTCTTTCAACCTTCTTCTTTGCGTCCTTTATATTGGTGGATTTACCGGTAGCCACAAGGGTCTTCATTACGAAGGGCTTGAACAATTCAAGCGCCATTTCCTTGGGCAGACCGCACTGGTAAATCTTTAATTCGGGTCCTACAACGATAACGGAACGTCCGGAATAGTCAACACGCTTACCCAGCAGGTTCTGTCTGAAACGGCCCTGCTTACCGCGGAGCATCTCGGAAAGAGATTTAAGAGCGCGGTTGTTGGGTCCGGTTACGGGACGGCCTCTTCTGCCGTTATCTATAAGTGCGTCAACCGCTTCCTGAAGCATACGCTTTTCGTTGCGGATGATTATTTCGGGAGCCTGAAGCTCCAGAAGTCTCTTAAGACGGTTGTTTCTGTTAATAACTCTGCGGTAGAGATCGTTAAGGTCGCTGGTAGCGAATCTGCCGCCGTCAAGCTGAACCATGGGGCGGATATCCGGAGGGATAACGGGAAGTGCTTCCAGAATCATCCATTCGGGACGGTTGCCGGAAAGACGGAATGCTTCCACAACCTCAAGACGCTTGATAGCTCTTACCTTACGCTGACCCTGTGCGGTGAGCAGCTCGTTTTTGAGCTTTGCGCTTTCCGCTTCAAGGTCGATCTCCGCAAGGAGTTCCTTAACGGCTTCCGCGCCGATACCGTCACGGAAGTCGTTTTCGTATTTTTCATGGAAATCTCTGTGCTGCTGCTCGGTAAGAAGCTGCTTCTTTGCGAGAGGTGTATCGCCCGGATCGATAACGATATACTGAGCGAAGTAAAGCACCTTTTCCAGCACCTTGGGGGACATATCCAGAAGCAGACCCATCTTGGAGGGGATCGCTCTGAAATACCATATATGGGAAACGGGAGCCGCAAGCTCTACGTGGCCCATTCTTTCACGGCGTACCTTGTTGGTGGTAATTTCTACGCCGCACTTTTCACATATCTTGCCCTTGTAGCGCGCGCCGCGTTTATACTTACCGCAATGGCATTCCCAGTCCTTATTGGGACCAAAGATGCGCTCGCAGAACAGACCGTCGCGCTCCGGCTTAAGGGTACGGTAATTGATAGTTTCGGGCTTTTTGACCTCACCGTAAGACCAGCTTCTGATCATTTCGGGAGAGGCAAGACCGATTTGTATGGATTCAAATTCTATATTTTTTTCCATTTATCGTTCCCTCTTTCTATTCATCGTCGTCTTCGGTGTCAAAACCGTAGTCCGTGGTGTCGATGTAGCTGAAGTCGTCGTCTTCGGAATCTTCTCTTACAACGCCTTCTTCATCGTCGTACATAATATCGGATGCATCCTCAAGTATGGACTTGCCAAGCTCTTCTTCGGAGAACTTGCGCTCGTCACCGTCATCATCATCGCTGTAATCCTTAAGGTTGATCTCCTGATCATCCTTATCCAGCACTCTGATATCCAGACCGAGAGACTGAAGCTCTTTTACCAATACCTTGAAGGAGGCGGGCACACCGGGATCGGGGATATTCTGTCCCTTTACGATAGCCTCGTATGCCTTTACACGGCCCTTGATATCGTCGGACTTAACAGTGAGGATTTCCTGCAGAGTGTAAGCCGCGCCGTATGCTTCCAGTGCCCAAACTTCCATTTCACCGAAACGCTGGCCGCCGAACTGAGCTTTACCGCCCAAGGGCTGCTGGGTAACGAGAGAGTAAGGACCGGTGGAACGTGCGTGAATCTTATCGTCAACCAGATGGTGGAGCTTAAGGAAGTACATATAGCCCACGGTAACGGGGTTATCAAAGGGCAGACCGGTACGTCCGTCATAAAGAACGGTCTTACCGTCCACAACCTGAGTCTTTTCAACACCGGTTTCGGGGTCAACGATAGTGCGGGTTTCCTTACCGGCAATGTTTTCGCCGGGATATACGTCACGCCACATATCCGCCATCTTCATGCATTCGATAATATCTTTTTCGTTTGCGCCGTCGAATACCGGGGTCATAACCTTCCAGCCCAGCTTCTTTGCGGCGATACCCAAGTGGACTTCAAGCACCTGACCGATATTCATACGGGAAGGTACGCCCAGAGGGTTAAGAACTATATCCAGAGGAGTGCCGTCGGGAAGGAAGGGCATGTCCTCACTGGGAAGTATGCGGGAAATAACACCCTTGTTACCGTGTCTACCTGCCATCTTATCGCCCACAGAGATCTTTCTCTTCTGAGCAACGTATACGCGGACAGCCTTGATAACGCCGGGCTGAAGCACATCGCAATCATCGCGGGAGAATTCTTTTACATCGATAACGATACCGCTTTCGCCGTGGGGCAGACGGAGAGAAGTATCTCTTACCTCACGAGCCTTTTCGCCGAAGATCGCACGGAGCAATCTTTCTTCTGCGGTAAGCTCGGTTTCGCCCTTGGGAGTAACCTTACCTACCAGAATATCGCCTGCGCCGACCTCTGCACCGATACAAACTACGCCGTCTGCATCAAGGTTTTTAAGCATATCGTCGCCAACGTTGGGGATATCGCGGGTGATCTCTTCCGGACCCAGCTTGGTATCTCTGGATTCGCAGTAGTACTCCTCGATATGTATCGAGGTATAGAGATCGTCTCTTACAAGGCGCTCGTTAAGCAGAACTGCGTCCTCGTAGTTATAACCTTCCCAGGTCATAAAGCCGATAAGCACGTTCTTACCGAGAGCAACCTCGCCGTTATCGGTAGCAGCGCCGTCAGCCACAACGTCGCCTGCCTTGATATACTGTCCCTTGGTAACAACGGGACGCTGGTTTACGCAGGTGGACTGGTTGGAGCGCTGGAATTTAATAAGGGGATATCTGTCTACGGTGCCATCCTCTGCGCGGACGATAACTTCGTCTGCGGTAACGGATTCAACAACACCGGTACGTTTACAGATAACTATTACGCCGGAATCGTATGCTGCCTTATACTCCATACCGGTTGCAACGATAGGAGATTCGGTAACCATAAGAGGAACTGCCTGCTTCTGCATGTTTGATCCCATGAGCGCACGGGTGTTATCGTCGTTCTCAAGGAAGGGGATCATAGCGGTGGCAACGGATACAACCATCTTGGGCGAAACGTCCATAAGGTCGATCTCGGTAGGCTCGAATTCAAGAATTTCATCTCTGCGGCGGGCAACGATCTTGCGGTTTACGAAGGTGCCGTCCTCATTGATAGGCTCGTTACCGGTGGCAACGGTGAATTCATCCTCCGCATCGGCGGTGAGATATACGGTTTTATCGGTAACAACGCCGTTTTTAACAACACGGTAAGGCGCTTCGATAAAGCCGAAGTTATTTACTCTCGCATAAGAGGAGAGGTAGGAAATAAGACCTATATTGGGACCTTCGGGGGTTTCGATAGGACACATACGACCGTAGTGGGTATAGTGTACGTCACGCACCTCGAAGGATGCTCTGTCTCTGGAAAGACCGCCGGGACCCAGCGCGGAAAGACGGCGCTTGTGGGTAAGCTCGGAAAGAGGGTTGGTCTGGTCCATGAACTGGGACAGAGGAGAAGAGCCGAAGAAATCACGCAAAGAAGAAACGATGGGACGGATATTGATAAGAGACTGAGGAGTTACTGTTTCAATATCCTGTGTGGTCATCTTTTCTTTTACGATCTTGTCCATTCTGGAGAAGCCGATGCGAAGCTGGTTTAAAAGCAGTTCGCCTACGGAACGGAGACGGCGGTTGCCCAGATGGTCAATATCGTCTACCGAGCCCACTCCGTGAGAGAGTGCAAGCAGGTAGTTTACGGATGCGAATATATCGTCAACGGTAATATGCTTGGGGATAAGCTCTTCGATACGGTTGGCAATAGCCTTGCGGAGCGCCTTGATATCCGAAACGCCGACTTCGCCTATGATCTCCATAAGCACGTCCTGCTGAACCATTTCGGAAAGTCCCAGCTCTTCGTTTGCTATGCCGCAGATCTTGGAAGCGTCTACCATCTTGTTGGAGAATACGCGCACTTCTCTTTCGGTGCTTTCGTCTTCCTCAACGTTAACGTAAACGGACCAGATACCTGCCGCTTCGATATGCTCTGCGTCTGTTCTGGAAAGCTTGCTGCCTGCTTCGAACAGAACTTCGCCGGTGATAGGAGAAACTGCGGGGCGGGCGAGTACGCAGCCTGCTATTCTTCTGGCGAGAGCCAATTTTTTGTTGAATTTATATCTACCCACGGGAGAGATATCGTATCTCTTGGGGTCAAAGAACAGATTGTTCAAAAGGGTCTGGGCGCTCTCTACCAAAGGAGGATCGCCGGGACGGAGCTTTCTGTATATTTCTTTATACGCTTCGTCCTGAGGATTTGTGCCGTTCTTTTCAGCTTCGGCATTCATGGTATCCTTTTCAAGAGTTGCCTTTAAGATATGTTCGTCGCCGAACAGTTCGTATATCTTTTTATCGGTATCAAGACCGAATGCGCGCAAAAGTACGGTTATGGGAATTTTGCGGTTTTTATCTATACGCACAAAGAAAGCGTCGGAAGCGTCTGTTTCATACTCCAGCCATGCTCCGCGGTAAGGAATAACCGTTGCGGAATAAAGGCGTTTGCCGCTCTTATCGTCGGTTCCTTCATAATATATACCGGGGGAACGAACTATCTGGCTTACGACTACGCGCTCTGCACCGTTTATAATAAAGGTGCCGCTGTCGGTCATCATGGGGAAATCGCCCATGTAGATTTCCTGTTCCTTAACTTCGCCTGTTGCCTTGTTGGTAAGACGAACAGTAACCTTAAAAGGAACTGCGTAGTTTACATCCCTATCCTTACATTCTTCGATTGTGAATTTGGGAGCATCGCTCAAAGAATAATCCACAAATTCAATTACAAGATTACCGGAATAATCGGTCATCGGAGAAATATCACGCAATACGTCGCTTATATCGCGTTCGATAAGTTCCTTGAACGACTTTTTCTGGATCTCGATAAGATTGGGCATTTCAAGAACTTCACGGTTCTTGGAAAACGACATTCTTACGTTGGTGCCGAGCTGTTGCTGCTTAACCATTCAACCTGTCACTCCATTCTTTTTTTTGCGTTTTACCGCGTAAAACTAACCGCCTCGCCCGAAAAAAACATATTTTTTCGCATATTACGGTCATTATAGTGCAGTTTACAATTATAGCAGTAAAATCAAGAGTTGTCAAGAACTATTTTCAAAATTTTTACATTTTTTATTTTTAGGGCAAAGAGGCGGTTTGCGGAAGGGGCAAGCCCCTTCCCTACGGTCATCGAACAGCCGTGGGAAATATCAAACCGTAGGGCGGATGGCTTGCCTCCGCCGCGAACTGTTCGCACGGAACCGATGTCTGTGTAAAAAAATCACCCCGACAAAAAATCTCCCCGAAAATTTTTCGGGGAGAAAATACTTTATGCGGTTTAAAGGTTTATTCCCCTGCGGGAACATAGGGTTCCACTCCAAAAGAAAGCAGCCATTCTTCGGTAGGATGCTCGTCAAAGAGGAAATAGCAATCAGCTACACACACAGTATAGCATAAGTCGCCCTCTGTAACGTATATATTGATGTTATAAGGTACGGTTTCCGAAACAACATCAATATAAATATCGGAAATATGGTATTCCTCTTTTACGGTTATATCTTTTCCGTCTTTTTCAATATCATATATGACGTATTTATTAATGTCACTGCGATATTCAACTGCGTTTTTATCTTTTAACTGTGTAACGGTATACGAATCGCTTGTTTCAAGTTTTGCAATTTCATCTGTAATCTCACGCTTATAAACTTCCGAATAATAATCCTTCTCATAATAAGAAACATACACAAGGAAGCTTTCCGCATATCGGGCGACATAGAGGTAATACGGTAATCCGTGCCACACAAGATGTTTAAGCTCTGTATTTTCGGGGAAAACAGGCTGATACATTTTTTCGATATCAAAAATGCAACGTTCCAAATTTCCGTTTTCGTCGGTAGTCGCATAATATATCATCTGTTTTTCTTTAAAAGTAAAATCATTTTCTACAATTTTTTTGCATAATTCATCGGCATTTTGAACCTTAACCGCGGTAACCTCCTCTATTGATAAAAGATTGCTTTTGCCGCTGTATTTTAAGTCTTCAAAAAACTCTATATAGCATTTTTCGTTTGAATAGAAAACGCGGTGCGTATCGGTTTCCGCAACCACCCTATCCACAGGCAAGGAGTTATCTTTGCAACCTACGAGCAAAGCGAAGAGCAACGCAAGAAAAATGCAAAAAATGCGTTTTGTTGTTTTCATAAAGATGCCTCCTTGTTTTTTGGGGGTTGATTTTGAAAAAATGCGTTTCTTCTATTAACATTCTATCATACAACACGTACCGTGTCAATGGTTAAATTACAAAAACCCGTGAAAACTCACGGGTTTTTGCTAATATTTATACTTTTTCTTTTTAACAGCTATGAACACAACCGAAAGGGATGCGGCGGCGAGCTCGGCGACCACCACAGACCACCAGATACCGTCCGTATCGAAGAAAAGGGGAAGCAAAAGCACTGCCGCAACCTGAAACACCGCGGTGCGCAAAAATGACATTACGGCGGAGGTTAAGCCATCGTTTAAAGCGGTAAAGAAGGATGAACCGAAAATGGCAAACCCCGCAAACAAAAAGGAAAATGAGAAAACTCGGAAGCCTTCCAAAGTGAGTTGGAGCAAACCCTTATCGTACCCGACGAAAAAGACGGACAGCGGGTATGCCAACCCCTCCCCTG
Source organism: Clostridia bacterium (assembly GCA_017537345.1). Lineage (GTDB taxonomy): Bacteria > Bacillota > Clostridia > Oscillospirales > CAG-382 > SFLA01. Next base: position 220,158 of record JAFYKY010000010.1, read on the forward strand.
CCGCCAGCATTAAAGCGGAGGAAACGGATATGATGACCAGGCTCTTTTTAAGAATGGAGCGAAGCTCTTTTTTATTATCTGCCCCGAAATGGAAGCCGATAACGGGAGCGACGCCCACGGAATAACCGATAAACGCAGAAAGGAACACGAAATTAACGTACATAAGCACGCCGTAGGCGGAAACTCCGTCCTCTCCCGCAAACTTGTAAAGCTGATAATTATACAGCATTCCCACAAGGGACATTGATATATTCCCCAAAAGCTCGGAAAATCCGTTGGTGCATATACTTAAAAAGGAAGCTAAATGAAAATATGGTTTTCCCACACGCAAAACCGTGGGATTTTTGCAAATAAAATATATAAGAGGTACTATTCCGCCCACAAGCTGGCTCACCGCCGTGGCATACGCCGCGCCGGAAAGTCCCAAATTCAAAAGCTTTGGGTGGACGAACAAAGCATCCAGCGCCATATTGGTAACACCTGCGGCAACTGTCATCCAAAGTCCCATAGAGGGCTTTTCCGCCAGAGAGAAAAAGCTTTGGAATTCGATCTGGAGCATAAAGGCAGGCAGTACAAAAAGGATTATTCTGCCGTAGGAAACGCAGTTTTTAAGCAGCTCTCCCTCTGCGCCCAAAAGGGACGCTACGGGACGAAGAAGCAGTATTCCCGCCAAGCCGATAACAACACCGCCTATTACGGTGATATAGACGAGCATTGAAAACAGCTTGTTTGCTTTTACGGTGTCACCCTCGCCCAGAGTTTTTGCGATAAGTGCGCATCCTCCCGTGCCAAGCATAAATCCAAAGGCGCCCAGCACCATTATGAAAGGATATATAAAGTTTACCGCCGCAAAAGGAGTTTTGCCCACGAAGTTGGACACAAAATATCCGTCCACCACGCCGTAAACCGATGTAAAGATCATCATAATAACCGACGGCATGGTAAAACGCAAAAGCTTCTTGTATGTAAAATGCTCGGAAAGCTTTATCAAAACGGTGTCCTCCTTTCGTGAAGTTTTGGGTATTATAGTATAAATAAACGGGTATGTCAAGGATAATGAATAACGGGAAAATCAAAGCTCATTAAAAAACCCGTGAAAATTCACGGGTTTTTAATAAGTTAAGGTATAATTGCAAGCAAAACCGCTTGCGCTAACGCCATTAACGGCAAGCCTATCATAAACCGTTTATGCTTGGTTTTGTGGCGAATGACAAGCATTGTGATATACATAGCAAGGCTTCCGCCGAAAAGGGCTGTTATAAAAAGCGTTTTTTCGGGAATACGTGCTTTTTTGCGCTTTGCGGCGTATTTATCGTACACCGTAAGGCAGACCGCAAGCAACGAAAAGCAAAAATATATTATAAAGAGAAAGGGTTTCATTACATTCCGTCTATATAGCGGATAGCTGCCAGCGCCGCGGAAGCTCCGTCCGCAACGGCGGTGGCGATCTGACGGATGTTTTTGCTTCTGCAATCCCCTGCCACGAACACTCCCTTGCAGGATGTGGCGGTATCCTCGCCGGAGGGTACGTATCCCCTCTCGTCAAGATTTATAAGGTTTGCGGCAAATTCGTTCTGGGGCACCAGACCGATAGCAACAAACATACCGTCAACAGGCAATACCTTGGTGCCGTCCTTGCCGGAAATACGGATTCCCTCAAGCTCGGTTTCGCCTACAAGGCCCGTAACCACCGCGCCGGTGATAAATTCCACGTTGGGCTTTGCTTTGAGAGTATCTATAAGCTTTTGCTCGCCTGTGAAATAATCAAGGTTTTGAACCAAGGTTACCTTTTCACAGCCTTCGGAAAGAAGCACTGCTTCCTGAAGTGCGGAGTTACCGCCGCCGATAACCGCAACCCGCTTTCCTTTATAAAAAGCTCCGTCGCACACGGCACAGTATGAAATTCCTTCGCCGGTGAAGCGGTTTTCACCCTCCACGCCAAGCTGTCTGTGCTTTGCGCCTGCGGCGATAATTACGGTTTTTGCTTCGTACACACCGTATTCGCCGATAGCACGGAAGCCGTCCTTTATCTTTTCGATACGGGTTATCTCGTCCGGTTCAAGGTTTGCGCCCTGATTAAGGACCTGACTTACCATAGCATCTGCCAAGGCGGTGCCGGAAACGGTTTCAAAACCGGGATAGTTTTCGATTCTGGGGGAGAATGTCATCTGCCCGCCGAAAGCCCCTTTTTCCACAACGGTTACTTCTTTTTCACCGCGGCGGGCGTAAAGGGCGGCGGTGAGCCCCGCAGGGCCCGCCCCGATTACCAGAATATCTGTCATTTATTTCACCATATCGATATATTTGCGGATGCTGCCTACGCCCACGTACTTGGTAACCTCACCCGCATCGGTGGTGATAACCAGAGTGGGAGCCTGCTTTATACCAAGTTCGGTAGCAAGCTCGGCGTTTTCCTCTGCCAACAGCTTTTCAAAGCCTACGCCTGCTTTTTCAAGCAAAGCTGCCGCTATTTTACAGTTGGGGCAGGTTGCGGTAGCAAACAGAACTGCGGTGCCCTGAGGAGCCGCTTGTGCTACGGGCTGTTCTTCGCATACGCAGGGCTGTTCTTCGGGTATCTCTACGCCGTCAACACGTGCCATGCTCTTTTCGATATTATAGGATTTTCTTTCTTTGTATTCCTGAGTCTTACCAACGTTCCAGTTCTGTACGGGACGGTAGTAGCCGGTGATACGGGAGTAAACCTCGGTATCCTCGCCGCAGATGGGGCACTTCCACTCTTCACCTGCAATGTAGCCGTGGCTGCGGCATACGGAATATACGGGAGAAAGGGTGTAATAAGGAAGCTTGTAGTTTGCGGAAATCTTGCGTACAAGGTCTGCCGCCGCTTTCCAATCGGGAAGCTTTTCGCCCAAGAATGCGTGGAATACGGTACCGGAGGTATAGAGAGTCTGCAGTTCGTCCTGAACGTCAAGCGCGGTGAAGATATCGTCGGTATAGCCAACGGGCAGGTGGGAGGAATTGGTGTAATAAGGAGTTTCGTTTCCGCCGCCTGCGGTAATGATGTTGGGATAGTGCTTGAGGTCGTGCTTTGCAAGACGGTAAGAGGTGGATTCTGCGGGAGTTGCTTCAAGGTTGTAAAGATCGCCGTATTTTTCCTGATAATCGGAAAGACGTTCGCGCATGTGGTTAAGCACGTCCTTGGTGAACTCCTGCGCCTTTTCGGTGGTAAGGTCTGCTTTTATCCAGTTTGCGTTAAGGCAGGCTTCGTTCATACCAACAAGACCGATGGTGGAGAAGTGGTTGTTGAAGGTGCCCAGATAACGCTTGGTATAGGGATAAAGTCCCTCGTTCATAAGCTTGGTGATAACGGTACGCTTTACCTTGAGAGAACGTGCGGCGATATCCATTACCTTGTTAAGACGGGAATAGAATTCCTTTTCGTCCTTGGAAAGATATGCGATACGGGGAATGTTTATGGTAACAACGCCAACGGAACCGGTGGATTCACCGCTGCCGAAGAAGCCGCCGGACTTTTTGCGGAGTTCGCGGAGGTCAAGACGGAGTCTGCAGCACATGGAGCGTACGTCGCTGGGTTCCATATCGCTGTTTACGTAGTTGGAGAAATAAGGAGTGCCGTATTTGGAGGTCATCTCAAACAACAGACGGTTGTTTTCGGTTTCGGACCAATCGAAATCTGCGGTGATGGAGTATGTGGGAATAGGATACTGGAAGCCTCTGCCGTTGGCATCGCCTTCGATCATAATTTCGATAAACGCTTTGTTTATCATATCCATTTCCGCTTTGCAATCCTTGTACTTAAAGTCCATTTCCTTGCCGCCTACTATTGCGGGAAGCTCTGCAAGGTCTGCGGGTACGGTCCAGTCCAACGTGATGTTGGAGAAGGGAGCCTGAGTACCCCAGCGGGAGGGAGTATTTACACCGTAGATGAAGGATTCGATACACTTTTTAACCTGATCGTAGCTCAGGTTATCTACCTTAACGAAGGGAGCGAGATAGGTATCGAAGGAGGAGAACGCCTGCGCACCTGCCCATTCGTTCTGCATAATGCCCAGGAAGTTTACCATCTGGTTGCAGAGGGTTGCAAGGTGGCTTGCGGGAGAAGAGGTGATCTTGCCGGGAACGCCGCCCAAGCCTTCCTGAATAAGCTGCTTTAAGGACCAGCCTGCGCAGTAGCCGGTAAGCATGGAAAGATCGTGAATATGAATATCCGCATTAATGTGAGCAGCAGCAACTTCATCGTCGTAAACTTCGCTGAGCCAGTAGTTTGCGGTGATAGAACCGGAGTTGTGAAGGATAAGACCGCCTACGGAATAGGTAACGGTGGAATTTTCCTTAACGCGCCAGTCCGCAACCTTTACGTAATCGTCAACCAGCTTTTTATAGTCGAGAACAGAGCTCTTTACCTGACGGAGCTTTTCTCTGTTGCGGCGGTAGAGAATGTATGCCTTTGCAACGTCGCCGTAGCCGGACTGGATAAGTACGGATTCTACGCTATCCTGAATATCCTCTACAGATACAAGATCGTCTACTATCTTGCTTTCAAAATCTGCGGTAACCTTAAGTGCGATAAAATCGATAACCGATATGTTGTAGTTCTTTTCCTGTGCGTCAAAAGCCGCTTTTATAGCGTGAGTGATCTTGGAAATATCAAAATCGTTGATTTTTCCGTCTCTTTTAATAACCTGATACATTTTCCTGCTCCTTTTTAGTTTCTTTTTTATTTGTCAGCGAGATTGAGTATATCACACGATTTCGTGTTTGTCAATAGGCAAACACACTATATATTGTGTTTTTGCAAAAATTTTGGGCAAAAATTTCTCCCCGATGTTTGTTCGGGGAGAATTGTTGTATAGTTAACGAGATCACCAAACAGAATTGTTTTTCGTTACGGCTCGCGTGCAGGTGTTTGTTTCGTCAAAGGTGACCCACACCCATTGTTCATAACGGATGTGCTAAATATTTTGATCTCGTATCGAGCTTGCGGGTTTTCGTTTTACCGTTATACTCCTCTTAATTGTGCGTTCGGGACGAATTCTCTTGCGGCTTGCAAAAGAAGGTTCATTTCCTCCCCCGAAAGACCTTGGCAGGCAGGGTCGATAAGGGCGCTGGAATCCACAAAGTTTTGCAGAAAATATTTTTCCTCCCCGCTAATAAGGGACGCAAGCTCTTTTATACTTTCTTCCGTATGATAGCCCTTTACACAGGTGGTGCGGAACTCGTGGTCGATAACCGAAGTGCGCAGGATTTCTATGCTTTCACGCACCTTTTCCGTATCCGCTTTAACGCCGCAGGTGAGAGAATACAGAGGCAGACTGTTTTTAATATCCATTGCCACGTAATCTGCAAGACCTAAGCGCAAAATCTCTTTTAATTTTGCGGGGAAAAATCCGTTTGTATCCAATTTGACTTTAAATCCCGCTTCCTTTATCTTTGAAAGGAATGGGATGATATCCCCTCTGAGCAGAGGCTCGCCCCCCGTAACGCAGACTCCGTCCAAAAGACCGCCACGGGTGGAAAGGAAGGAAAAGAATTTTTCCTCCGTCATTAAAATTTCCGGCTTTTCAAGCACGAGTGAGGAATTGTGGCAAAAGGGGCACCGCAGGTTGCACCCTGCCAGAAAAACCGTGCAGGCGCAATGACCGGGGTAATCCAAAAGTGTGAGCTTTTGTATGCCGTTTATATCCATAAATATCCCTCCTTAGGAGAACTATGAACGAGGAACTATGAACTATGAACTAATGGTTGATTTTTGTTCTGCGAACAAAAATCTTCCGAAGTTCCTTCATTCTTCATTCTTCATTTTTTATTATACACCATACCCCGCTTAAAAGCAACTTTTTATTGACACGTTTTTTTGCTTGGTGTAAAATACCCTAAACGGAGGGATATATAATATGGTAACAAAAAGAGATTTTTTCGGATACGATGAATACACCCTTGAAACAGACTGCTTGTCTGTTTCTGTGATCACCCTCGGCGCGGCGGTAAGAAAAATTGTTTTTAAAAACAGAAATATTGTTTTGGGATATGACACGGCGGAGGAATATTTAACCACCACCTGCTACCCCGGCGCGCTGGTGGGCAGATATGCAAACAGAATTAAAGAAGGAAAAATAAATATAAACGGCAAGGAATATTCCCTTGATAAAAACAACGGCGCAAACCACCTGCACGGGGGCTTTAACGGAAGCGACAAAAAGCGGTGGGATGTTGTAAATACCGATGATAACAGCGTTTTTATGGAATGCTTGCTTAAAGACGGTGAATGCGGATACCCCGGAAACCTTAAAATGGGGGTTAAATATACAGTAAAAAGCAACACCCTGCGTATAGATTTTTACGGCGTGTGCGACGAGGATACAATATACGCACCCACCACCCACACCTATTTTAACCTTGGGGGCACCCCTACCGTACACGGCACGGCGATAAAGATAAATGCAGACAAATACGTGGCGGTGGACGATGAGCTTATCCCCACGGAAGTGAAAAAAACAGAAGGAACGTTTGATTTTAAAAAGGGAAAAGTTTTGGAAGAAAACTATGACCACTGCTTTATATTGCGGGGAGGCGAAAACGCATTTTCCGCAGAGGCAGGGGGAATAAAAATGAGCTTTGATACAGACTTTCCCGCATTGCAGCTTTATACCGGCGAATTTTTAAAGGACGGATTTTCAAAAAATTCCGGCTTTGCCGCAGAACCGGAATATTGCCCCGACAGCCCAAACAGACCCGAATTCCTATCCCCCCTGCTTAAAAAGGGAGAAGAGTTTTGTAAATACGTAGAGTATACGTTCAACGAGGAACGATGAACGAAAAACGAGAAACTATGGTAGTTTTTTGCGTGACGCAAAAAACAAAATAATTGTTATTGATGTGTAACGTCTATAGCAGCTGTGGTTTGGAATGAGCGATGGTAAAACGGCACAGAAGGCGTTTTTAGGAGTGGGGAGCTGTAGTATCCTACTGCCCCCCGAGTAAAAACGTCTAAAAAACGCGATAAAAACAAAAAAAGGAATTCGTTTTTTGCGAATTCCTTTCCTTTTTAATTTGATGCGGACAGACGGCGGGGTTCCCCGCAAAACCGCAGGTTTTGTGGGGTGCCTTCGAGGACGTCTGTCCCTACGGGTGAACGAAAACCATTATTTCAACTGTCGCGTTTTTGGTCTGTGTTATTTTACCGAGCGCCATTAGTAATTGAAGTTATTGTCGCTTTCCGATACATACACACTCCACTCCTCATCATTATACACAAACTTCATATAGCGCATGCCGCCGAAGCCGATATTCTGTACGTAGGTCTGGGTGGCGTTTTCGGTTTTTCTGCCGTTAAGAGAAGCGGAAACGCGGTAATACAGCGGTGTGGTAAAGCACTGCTCCAGAATACCTCTTTCCAACGCCGCAAGGATATCTATGCGGGTCTGCAGAGGCGCGGATGCGTATTCGCCTGCGGAAAGGGCGATATACCAATCGGTAAAGGTTTTGGTTATCTCCTCTTCCTCTACGGTTACGGTTAAAAATTCCTTTTCCCCGTCAAAGCCGTATTCATAATGCTTATCGTTTACGCAATAACATTCCATAAGGGAGAAGGGGTCCATAGCGTTGCCGCCCCAAGTGGAAACGATTATATCCGTAAGCCCACGCTTGCAGTTTTCGTAAAAATTACTGTCTGCCTTTAAAACTATGCTTATTCTGCCCTCCAGCGGAGTGCCCATGGCGGCGTTCTGCACTGCGGTATTAATAAACGCAACCACGTTTCTGTTTGCTTCATCGTCACGGGCTACGGAAAGCTCAAGAACGATATTATCCGTTTCGGAGATATTTTCGTCCTTAAGACAGCTTTTGTATGCGGATTCAAGCAGTTTCTTTGCCTGATCAAGGTCGTATCCCGTTATTTCCGCCACGTTGTTTACCCCGTAAAATTTGCACAGAGCATCCTTTGCGGCGGCGTTTTCGCGGTAGAGCGCTCCCGTTTCGGGATTGCAAACGTACATATAGTTATAAAGACCGTACCCTGCTTCGTGGGTGGCGGTACATTCTTCGCAAAATTCTTCTCTGTTAATGGCAAGAGAGATCGCCTTGCGGAAATCCTTGTACGCCAGAATGGATTTGTTTATTCCCTCGCTCTCTCTTTTTTTGAGCGCTTCTATACTGCCGTTAAAAGAAAGCTTGGATGTGAAATCCTGAGGAGTGAAAAGCAGATATTTGGAGTTTTCGTATTTTTCCATATCGCTTGCGGAAAGAGAAACTCTGTCTAACTTGCCTGCGGTAAAATCCGCCAGCGCCTGCGCGGAATCAGTTATAACGGCGCAGTTTACCGTGGTGGCGGCAAACTGTCCCTCGTGGTTTCCGTCGGAATAGCCGTACCAATTTTCGTTGCGCTCAAGCACAAAGACCTTGCCCGAAGCGTAGGTCACCAGCTTGTAAGGCCCATAGGAAGAATAGGATGCTCCCGTGGTGGCGTAGGCTGATCTGTCTTTTTCGTAAATATCCTTTTTTACTATAAAATTGGTGGTAAGGTTGTATTTTACCAAAAAAGGCTCTACGTGGTTTTTAAGTATAAGTGTTATTTCGTATTCGCCGGTTTTTAAAAATCCTACCTTGGACCAATCTACCGAAGAATACACTCCGTCCCCGTAATAAACGTAGGCGGCAAGATGCTTTCTGGCTTCGTAGCCCCATTTCGCGCTGCCGGTGAAGGAAAACAGCAGAGATATGCTTTTATCCGTAACGGGAACGTAACCGTTTTCATCCGCCAGCTCACGCAGATCCACTATGCAGGAAGCAAAGTCCTTTTTGCCCGATTCTTCGTACCAGCCCTGAATTGAATATCCGTTAAGGCTTGTTAAGGGGCTGTCCAGCGTAAAGACTATAGGAGTTCCCTCGGCGGTGTATACCCCGTCCTCTCCCTTTTCCCAGGTATCGAAGGGGTGGACGTATTCTCCGTTTACCATATTATCGCGGTAGATAGGTGTGCCCGCTTTATCGTTGTTATAATATTCGTAGCCGTTTATGAGGGCAAGAGTGCCCGTGGTGTAATCGGATGCGCGGTAGTTCTTACTGCCGCTGTCCAGAAGCTGCTGCATAGAGTACAGATAGGTATCCGCGTTTATGGGGGTGCCGTCCTCCCAGCAGGCGGCGGAATTGAGGGCAATTTTGTATGCATAACCCGCCGTTGCATCCGCAGGGATAGGCCATTTTCCGCTCTTGGCATACTGCTCCGTAACGTCAACAGGGTCGGAAGCCGCCATTTCCCAAACCATCTCGTAGCCTTCGCCGCTTTCATCGAGAATAAAATCGTAAAGTCCCATCTGGGTAAGGGAAAGTATATATTTATCCTCGTCCGTCTTCCAGTTGAAGGGGCTCCAAGTGGAAGGCGCCTCCTCCAGATAATCGTTATAAGTATAAGTGGGGTTGGTTACAACGCCGCCCACGGATTCCTGAGGAACGCTCTCCTGAGGAGGCGTTTCGGTTTCGCAGGAGGAGGCAAACGCCGCAAACAGCATTACCGTTCCCAAAAACAACGCAAAAAATTTTTTGTTCATATATATCCTTCTCGTCTGTAATAATCTTACGTTTCCTACATTATATAATAATATGTCGATTTTGTCAACATTTGGGCTTTGCCTCCCCTTTGCCCCGCCCGAAAAAATTGAAATTCCCTATTGACAAATCCTTTATTCTGTGCTACCCTAACTGTGTTAGTACGGATAATACACTTAAGAAAGGAGATGTATTTATTTTGCTCCATATTGATTACACCGCATCCCAGCCCTTACACCAGCAGATAGAAGAGCAGATATGCTCCCTTATCGCCACGGGGATACTGCGCCCCAACGATTGGCTTCCCTCCGTGCGCCAGCTTGCCACGGATATTTCCATTAACCCCAACACGGTACAGAGAGCTTACGCTTCTTTGGAAGAAAAGGGAGTTATTGTTTCCGTAAAGGGCAGAGGCTCCTTTGTTTCCCCCGATCTTTCGGCAATAGATCGCATTTACACAAAAAACATCGATTCTATGTTGCGGGAGGTCATTACCAAAGCCGCCCTTGCAGGCTGGAGCAAGGACAGAATTTACAGCGAATTTTCAAAAGTACTTGAAGAGGAGGCAACCCAAAAATGATTGTTACCGAAAAGATTACCAAAGTTTTTGACGATATAGTGGCAGTTGACCATATAGACACCGTTATGCGCGACGGAAGCGTGTTCGGGCTGATCGGCTCCAACGGCGCCGGCAAATCCACCTTCCTGCGTATGCTTGCAGGAGTACTTAAGCCCGACGAGGGTTACGTTCAGATCGACGGCGAGGACGTTTGGGAAAACATCCCCCTTAAAAGACGGTGCTTCCTTGTGCCCGATGATCTGTACTTTCTTTCCGGCGCAACGCCCAACAGTATGGCGGCGTATTACGCCTCCATTTACCCCAAGTTTGATAAAGCAAGGTTTGACCACCTTATAAAAGGCTTTGACCTTAAGGGAAACCGCCGTATCGGTACTTTTTCCAAGGGTATGCGCAGACAGACCGCCCTCATACTTGCGGTCTGCTCGGGGGCGGACTACATCTTTTGCGACGAAGCCTTTGACGGCTTGGACCCCGTTGCAAGACAAACCATAAAAAGCATATTTATTAACGATATGCAGGAACGGAATATGACACCCATTATCGCATCCCACAACTTACGCGAGCTTGAGGATATATGCGACCATGTGGGACTGCTTCACAAGGGCGGCATACTTTTTTCCAAGGATCTTGACGATATGAAATTAGGCATACACAAGCTCCACGCCGCTTTTAACAGACAGTATTTAAGGGAAGATTTTTCCGAGCTGGATATTATAAAGCTGGAACAGCGCGGCTCGCTGGTCACTATGACGGTGCGGGGAAATTCCGAAGATATTATGCGTTCCGTTCAGGCAAGAATGCCCTTGTTTGCGGAGCTTTTGCCCCTCTCTTTGGAGGAGATATTCATTAGCGAAACGGAGGTTAAGGGTTATGACATTAAAAAGCTTATTTTCTAAAGCGTTCCTTACGCGTTTTTTCAGACGGTTTAACCAGTTCAACTGGCTTACCGCCCTTTGGTCTGTATATTTGTTTTTTGCTTTTCCCGTTGCGGGGGCTTTGGTTTTTTCTGTTTCCCGCCGCGAAAACTACTGGACGGTAGAACGTGTGAACAGCACTCTGCTTATACAGCTGTGCTTTGTGTGCGGCGCCGCAATTCTGGTGGCAATACTCACACCCAACGTGTTTAATTACCTTAATTCCCGAAAACAGTTGGATTTTTACCATTCACAGCCCGTAACCAGAAAAGAGCTGTTCTGGCGCAATTATTTTGTAGGCTGGGCAAGCTTTTTGCTTCCCCTTATCGCAGGCTTTTTTACCGAAATAGGTATAATAATGCTGCTTCCCGGTATAGCCTGGGATAATTTCCTGCTTTTGTTCAAAGGCTTTTTCGCTTGTATCGGCACCTATTTTTCGGTAAACGCTTTGTGCATACTTGCGGTAATGCTGTGCGGAAACAGATTTATTTCACTGATTACCGGCGTATATCTGTGCGGCGCTCCCGCAATGATATTCGGTATGTTCTGGTACTATGTGGAAAACTTTTCCCAAACCTTTACCTATACAAGCCAAATGTACGATATTTTAAGCGGAATTACGCCCGTATCCTATATGCTCGATCTGATCGGGTTTAAAGAATCCGCAAAATTCTTTTCGAATACGATGTGGTGGACGGTCGGCTGGACGGCGGTTTCTTTCGGTATCGTGTTCCTTGCACGCTTCCTTTATCTCCGCAGAAAGAGCGAAACCGCAGGCAAGCCCCTTTCCTTCCCCAAAGCCATTCTGTTTATAAAATATCCCCTTACGGTATTTTCCGCTTGGGTGGGCGGTATTCTGTTTGAAGCTATGGGGGACGAAAATATTATATGGCTTCTGTTCGGATTTGTAACCTTCGGTATTATTACCTGGTGTATCGTAAGCGGACTTGAAAAGTTTGAGTTCCGCAACGCATTCCGCGGTATGTGGAAGCTGCTTGTGTGCGGCGGCGTGTTCCTTTCCTTCCTGCTTACACTTTTTGCGGGAACGGTTGTGTTTGATAAACGAGTAACCAAGGATTCAAACATTATCTCTATCGACCTTTCAAATCTTCATTACTACGAAACCAAGGACGGCGGTACCCAGTACAGCACCTACGATTCGCTGCATGAGATCGAAGGCGAAGAAGCCATAAAGGCGCTTAACACCATTATCCGTCAGGGCGCGAAGCAGGCTGTTACAGGCGGAATACGGTCCGGCAACAGCGTATATACGGCCGATTTGGGCGAAGATTCCGCGCGAATATCTCTTAACGTAACGGTAAACACCAAGTTCGGCTCTTATACCCGTTATTACTCCTTCCGTTGCGAGCCCAGATCGGATATGCTGAAGGCGGTTAAAGCCTTTGCAAATTCCGAAGGGGCTAAAAAGGCTTACGCCGAATACGCCCTTGCACAGATAGACACAAAGGCTTCCCACTTTACCTTCCGTCCCTCCGCAAAGCTTCCTTCTGCGGAAAAGATGGAGCAGGTATACAACGCTCTGGCAGAGGATATTAAAAACTCCACCCCCGAGGATTACTCCGAACCTTCACTGGGTACTATCGATATTTACTGCTCGGCGCGGTTCTATTCTTACCAGTCCTCCAGCGAGCAGAGGGTTGCGACGGTTCCCGTTTATCCTTCCTTTGAAAAGACCCTTGCTTTGATCTCCGCAAGTTCCCTTACCCCCACGTCTTCCGATACCGTAGGCGTCTTCAGCAACACCGAACACGGCTACGATGCCAACGAGGATTACGCAAAGGGCAACAAGCAGGGCTATGACGCGGGCTACGAGAAGGGCAAGCTCGCCGCTTCGGAGGATCTCCCCTACAAGCTTCCCGATCTGGACGAATACCGTTATTCCTCCCAGCTTTATGATCAAGGCTTTTACGATGGATTTATTATCGGCTACGAGGAAGGCTATTCCGTTTACGGCGATCCCTACACTGAAGGCTACAACAAGGGCTACGAGGAGGGCTTTTCCCTCGGAACCGCCGATGCGGAAAAGGGTCTGGATTACACCTCGCCCACCTATGAATATGACGGAACCTCATATTCGGATGGCTACTACAACGGCTATTGCGACGGCTACAACGCCGGATATTACAACGAAGAAGAATAAAATGCTATGAAAAAACCGCAGATAATATCTGCGGTTTTTTTGTTGTGGTGATTATACGGTAATTATTTGTACGGCAGGGCGTCTTCGTTAAGAGCGGTAATATAATCATACAGGGCACTTTCGGATTTATCTATACTGTAGTGATGATTGTCAAACGGCACCGTCAGACTCCCGTTTGATCGAATATTAAGACACCCGTTTTCCTCATTGAAAAACACAAAGCCAATTACTTCACCGGAACAACAGGAAAAAAACATCGAATCTTTATGTTCTTCCCACGAAACGTTTTCGTTTATTCGCATTATCTGTTCCAAGTCCTCTTCGGTGAGCAAAAAGTATGTTTCGATCGCACCTGCGTTATCGGGTTCGTACATATACACACAACGATCCATTACAACCGGCGAACGAACAAGCTTGACCTTTGTCTGATAATCGGGGTTAACGGCGTCCATACTTATTTCTCCGCTTTCCGGTTCAAATCGAATTGCGGTATAAAAACTTGCCGGACTATTAAACCCGCTAAAAGCTACAGCGTACAACTCCTCGTCTTCTATACGGAAAATAATTCTTCCTCTTTCTGTTTGCGTATTTTCCGCCGTACCGCTCGTCTTTGTAACCGGATCGTATACTCTTATTTTATATCCCATCCACATAGACGATATCTCCGGAGGCTGTGTCAGGCTTTCAAAAACGGTAACGCAAACGTCCCGTATTCCGTCGCCGGTTAGATCTGCGAATATAATATTGTGGGGTGAACCGAGAGGAAGCACCTCACTGCCGCCGTCGTTATACGTTGCTTTGAGCTGTCCGTCAAAAACAAAGGTGATATCGGGATATTCGGGCAAGGTATACTCCACGGGGGAAACAGCGTATTCGGAAAGCTCTTCGGAATTTTTAAGGCAATCCACCCAAGCAACCGCCTCAAGCGTATAGTCCGACGGGGCAGAAGATTCGAAAGAATAAGAAACGGCGTTTCCGCTATCCTCCCCTACGCAACCGCAAAGCAAAACGAAAATCAACAATATAAAAACCAAGAATGCTTTTTTCATATCTTTTTGCTCCTTTCGGATTTTATATATAATACTTTTCAAAACGCAAAAAGGTTACGGGAAAAACCGAAAATTTACATTTTTTTAAATGCGGCGCGGGTAATAACGTATCCCGTCCACCCGCCGAAAAGGTTTAAAAGCAGATCGTCAATATCAGGCGAGCCGGTAAGCAATAAAAACTGTAGCGCCTCTATGCACACGACTATGAGAGCAACGGTGCAAACGAACGTGAGTAACCTGCGCTGACGCTTGAACAGCTTGGGCAGAAAAAAGCCGAACGGGGCAAAAACGGCGATATTTCCGAATATATTTACCGCAAACGCCTTGAAGGACACGTCCCCCGTAAAAACGCCCTTTACGAATTCCCACACGGTGGCAAAGGGAACGAGATTTCCGTGGGCAGAAAAATACCTGCGGTAAAGTTCAAAATTCGCGTTTTGGAGATTGGATATCCCCGTCCTGCCAAAGCTTCCGTCAAACAGCACCCAATAGGCAAGCAGGGTAACGTATACGGTAAAAAGAGAAATCAAAACCCACTTGCGCCGTTTCGCGCTCACGGAAACCACTCCTTTCGGGCGGATAATAATTTATTGGTAATACGGAAGCGCGTCTTCCGCAAAGCCCTTTATATAATCTTCGGCAGCAGTATGATCCTCGGCGAGATACCAATCCCCGCTTGCGTATTCCTCAAACAGATGCAGATCGCGTCCGAACCGAAAACGGGCCTTGCAGGATCTTATGTTCGCACACGCATCGTAAACAATAAGGTCGGCAAGAGGAGATTTCACGGGATCTGTTGTTTTTTCGTATTCATAAGCGGCGAGGATCTGCTCGAAGGCTTTTACCTCATTTTCTTCAAGCAACACGTAATACACGTTTTCTTCGCCGTCTTCCTTTGTGTTGAAGGTCAAAAGATTATAGGGATTCACCGGCCAATAGCAAAAGGATTCCACGACCTCGTGAGGGAGCGTGACGCTTTCGCATTCAAGCACCTTTTTCTCTTCGTTTAACACAATTTTGCAGGGTTCGGCATATACGTACTGAACATAACTCCAAGGGAAGGCATACATTTCGTTATCGTATGTTCGCAGTACCCAGCCGAAGCCTTGCTCGGAGGAGGGCGCGGTGGAATAAAGCTGTTTGCTCACAAGATCGTACGCCCATCCGCGGTAGGACAAGGTATCGTATTCATCGCTTGATCTCTCGGTGGCTTTTGCGGTACAGCACAGCTCGCGGACACCGTCGCCGTTGAGATCGGCAAAATATGCGTTTATAAGCTCTTGAAGTGGCAGCTCGTACACTTCGTCCTGTTCATAGAGGCATTGCATACGTTTTCCGTCAAAGCGCACAGTAACCGTATCAAGCTCGGGCAGAGTATATTCCGCCGGAGTTTTGGAGTATTCCTTGCGCGCAGCGTCGTCCCCCGAAAGAGAAATCCAGCTGATAACGTCAAGCTGTACGGGTGTGATGCTTTCTTCACTTTCTAGGAAAATTTCGGAAATTTCATCCCCCGCAACGCAAGCGCACAAAGCGGGTAAAATCAAAAAACAAGACAAAAACAGAGCAATTACAGCAGAAAACATGGATTTTTTCATATAATTTCACCTCTTTATTACATATTACCATACAAATAGTAATTTGTAAAGAACAAATCTGTTACCATATCGGACGGGTTGGGAGTCACCATAAAAACATAGGTTTTACAAAAACAGCCGAATACATGCTGGAAAAAGAAAGTTGACAAAAACTGTTGACAAAACACCCCGCGGGGTATATAATGATTATAGGCTGAAGGTAACAAGTTAGCCACAAAGTCAAAAAAGCAAAAACTCGGAAGTTGCCGCTTCCGAGTTTTTTGTCTTTTAACGGGGACAAACCGGTGGGTCGGTGCTGTCATCATCTCCGTCCAACCACTTGCATATGTAGTTTGCCGCTACACCTGCCAATACGGAGAGAATGAAGGTAACAAGAATTTCCACAAAGCCACCTCCTTCCCGCCGGAAAGAGTCGACAGCTTTATTATCATACCGCACAAAAGACAAAAAAGCAAGTAAATGTGCAAAGAAATAGCAGTAAGTTCACAATATGTAGTGCATCGCATAATTTTTTATATTAAATATTTACTTTTATTTTTTGTTATGCTATAATCAGTTTGCGACACAAATTGATATTCCCACTATGCTATAAGTGTGTGTTTTTATTTAGGTAAAAACGCATACTCTTTTTCGCATACTTGTAGCAGTTGTGGAAATTGTGTCGCAGCAATCGGAGGTGCGTTTTTCGTGCGCAGCTTCGGCTGCGCATTTTTAATTCACGGAGGAATGTATGAAAAAAGCATTAACGCTTGCAATTGTCACATTACTTGTAGTTACATTGTTTTCCTGTAACCTGTTTACAGACACAATTAATTGGTATTCGATAATATTAAAAGACCAAATACCCGACCCGATATATCGGTCTGGCACAACTCTTGAAAATACGAGTACAAAGTTGAGCTTAATTTTGTACAACGTTCCATCACACGAATACCCTGCATATGTAGATAAGTGTATGAACGAACACGGTTATTCAAATGATATTGATAGCGAAAGTTACTATTTCTCCGCCTCTAACAGCTCCGGATATCGAGTGATAGTAATCTATAACGTTGATTCAAATGAATTACAAATAATCTTAGAGGCACCAGAACAAAGCAATAGCGAGCCATCAAATGCGTTGCAAGATATTTCTAACGACAACACTTCGAACACGAACGAAGAACAGAGTGAAGAAACATCGCCTCCAGAAAATAGTACACCAAATGTTACGTCTCCAGAAGAAGAAACAAAACAGCCCGATCAACCGTCTACAAGCCAAGAAATGGTTTGGATTCCAACAAACGGTGGTAAAAAGTACCACAGCCGCGCTGACTGTAGCAACATGAAAAATCCGAGACAAGTTACAAAAGAAAAAGCAATTGAGATGGGCTATTCACCGTGTAAAAAATGTCATTAACCTACAAAAACTTCCGTAGAATTTATTTTTTACGGAAGCTTTTTATTATAAATTGGATTGGAAACTTGCGGGCGGTCGGGGATTTACCCCACGGATGCTGTCCGCACTATACTAATGCCTATAACGGAAGAGGCAAGCCTCTTCCCTACAATACGCCGAAACTAAAGGCTGTAGTGAGCGAAAGCAACGTCTTGAAGTGAGCGATGTATAAATGACACATAATGAATTTTCAGGCGCGTGGTGCTGTAGTAACCTACTGCCCACCGACTGAAAATTTATAGAAAAACGCAAAAATATAAGAAATCCGTTTAAGGATTTTTACCTAAATAAAAACAACAATGCGAGAGATAATTTAAAATCTCTCGCTTTTTAATTACGGTACATAATATTTGCGTTTTTCGGTCTGTGTTATTTAGACGAGCGAAAACCGAGCGCAAAAAAACCGAGGAAAAACCTCGGTTTTTTGCGTGTCAGCATCGACCTATCTTCCCGGGCCGCTTCCAGCCAAGTATTGTGGGCACAAACGAGCTTAACTTCCGTGTTCGGGATGGGAACGGGTGGACCCTCGCTGTTAAAGACACTGACTATGAACTTTGTTCAGGTAAA